>JBBRLX010000016.1:0-86750 GCA_038231135.1 Candidatus Eiseniibacteriota bacterium
GCGTCTCTGTATAGCTGAGCTCACTTGAAAGGCCCTCCTTGGCGATTGAAGCTGGCGTCGAACACCACCTTCTTAACCGCTCTGGACGGGCCTTTCGAGCTTTTTCTTCCGCCTCAGCTATGAAATCGCGCTGGTTCTGGGTCTAGCACGAAGAGGGATCTTCCATCATGGAATGCCGATCACGCGCCGAATCGACGCAATCGCCCCGGCCAACGTCACTTCCGAGGCGCGTGCTGATCGCGATACTTGTGGCCAGCTGCCTGGGCAGTTGCGCCCATACCGGCCGACTCCAGCCGGTTGCCATCACGCTCTCCCCTGTCGCCAAGGATTCGACGGTCCGGGATCACCACGGCGCTTCCCACATCGCCCAAAGCTGGCATCCGATGTTTGGCGACACGCTGATCGGCCTGGTACCGGGCACTGGGGATTCGACCCGCCGCTACCTGGGACGTCTGCGGGACGGGTACACGGCCGACACGCTCAACATCATCGTCCTTGGCGATAACCGCCCCGGGTGGCGCGCGGTGCGGCTCCAGCCCGAGTACGCCCGCATCCAGCGCATGCTGTCGCCCAATCCGCTCAAGTTCCTCACGGGCCTCGTCAACATTCCCTGGGCCATCGTTAAAGGCCTCTACCCGGATCTCGCGTTGCTGCGCGATATACCTGACAAGATTCGCAACATGCCGAACTGGAGCCGGGAGACCGAGGTGAGCAGCGCCGTACTGGCCAAGATCGATTCGCTCCGCGCTCGCGGGCAAACCGTCTCCCTCCTGCTCAACAGCGGCGACCTGATTGACGATGGACGAGTGCCGGCGCATTGGCAGCGGTTCCTCCGCCTGACCCAGCCCTTGTACTCGCGCGTGCCGTACTTCCCAGCCGCCGGTAACCACGAGCGGACGGATACCGTGGACGGAGTCGAGAACTGGCAGGCGGCGACGGGTCTGCCGGTTGGGGGCGATCGGCTCTACTACTGCTTCGATACGGCCGACAGTTGGGTGCGCGTGATCGTGCTCGACTCCAATCCCATCGTCGATCCCGGCAAACTCTGGACGCGCGAAGTGCAGATCAAGTATTCAGCCGAGCAGATCAACTGGTTGGTAGAGCGCATCAAGGAGCATCGCGGTCCGGTCATTGTCATGATGCATCACCCCCCGTTTTCGTCAGGATTCCATCGCGAAGAATGGCAGCGGGACAGTGTCCTGGTCGCTCGGCGGGAGCGCATGGTGGCGGCCCTCCACCAGGCCGGCATCGCCATCCTCGCGACGGGGCACGAACACGACTACCAACGGGCCATCCTGACCTGGCCGGACGCGGTCCTGATTTCCATCGGCACGGGCGGCGCCGGGGCGCCACTCAACCCGATTCCAGCCCCTCATCAGGTCGCGCAGCTGTTCAGTGAGTACAAGGTGGCTGGATCCACCGTCAAGCCCGAGAACGTCTTCTCGGCCCAGGTGTTTCACTTCGTGCATATGCGGTTGTGGTTCGGTGGCGGCGAGTTCTTCACCTATGCCGTCGACCGGCACGCCAAAGCGACGCTCATCGATCACGTAAAGATTGACCTGCTCCGATTTGGCATTCCCCAGATCGATCAGCACAAAATCGTGCTCCCACCGGCCAAGGGGCCGGCCGAGCCAACCGAGGCGACCGCCAAGTCGAAGAACACGTCGCCGGCCAAGCTCGATACGACCGCCGCCAGCCAGCGGCTGCTGTCGAAGCCAGCACCGTCGGGAAAATCGGATTCGACCACGACGCGCCGGCGCGCTGTACCGAAGGTCTCGACGGTGAAGAAGCGGACCCCGAAATAGCCTACGTGGAAACCGTGGGGCGCGAGGTCGCGTTCGTCATCGGGGACCCGGTTTGGCGGTGCGCGTGAGCCCGGGCATCTCCATCCCATCGGGTCGCGACGGCAGCGTTTCATCGATCGGATCAAAGTCGCGGAAAGCGCCCGTTTTCACCGACGTTTTCCCCCGGCCCCGCACTGCCCTAGACTGTCGGCGGACTGCATGGATGCCCTGCGGGATCCCTCGCGGACCGTCGATCTGTCCGTCCCGAGCCGGCTGTGGCCTGGCCACCCACCTCCGGCGCCAACCTGAAGGCTGGTTCCAACGACCCTCCCGATTTCGTCGAGCGTGAATCCCTTCGGGACCGGCCCCATCCGGGGCGAGCTCCTGAGCGTCGAACATCTGGAGGAGCGCGCCCGCACTCTGGCGGCGAGTTACACGCTGGCGCGCAATCCCGGCCGCCCGTCCCGCCGTCTGCTGCCCCGCCTCAACGACAACGCCCGCGTGCTGCGCCACACCTACCAGGCGCTGGCGAAGGACGTGCGCCATGGCGAAGCGGTGGCGCCGGCGTCGGAATGGCTGCTCGACAACTTCCATCTCGTCGAGGCCGAGTTCCTCGAGGTGCGCAAGAACCTGCCGTCGGGTTACTACCTCGAGCTGCCGAAGCTCGCATCCCGTGAACTGGCGGGCACCGCGCGCGTGCACGCGATGGCGCTCGAGTTCATCCGCCATAGCGACGCCCGGTTCGATCTTCACCGGCTCACCCGGTTCATCAGCGCCTACCAGACCGTGGCGCCGCTCACGCTCGGCGAGCTGTGGGCGTGGCCGAGCATGCTCAAGCTGTGCCTGCTCGAGAACCTGCGGCGGCTCGCCGAGGAGATCATGGAGAGCCGGGCGGGAACCGCCCAGGCCGATCACTATTTCGCGCGATTCGAGTCGAGCCGGGACGCAGATCCGCTCCCAACGCTCCCGGAGACGCTGTCCAACTCGTTCGTGGTCCAGTTGCTCCAGCGCATGCGCGAGCTCGGCCCGCGGGTCGCGGAACTCAGGATCGAGCTCGACCGCCGGCTCACCGCGACGGCGTTCAGCGTCGAGGAGGCGGTGCGCTCCGAGCACCAGCAGCAGACCATGGGACACGCGTCGACTGGGAACTCGATCACGAGTCTGCGGCTGGTCTCGACGATCGACTGGAATCGCACGGTCGAGCGCGTGAGCCTGATGGAGCAGGTGCTGCAGCGCGACCCCGCCGGGATCTACGGGCAGATGGACTTCGCAAGCCGCGACCGCTACCGGCAGGCGGTCGAAGAACTGGCAGAGCCCACGGGCGAGGCCCAGGTTCGCGTCGCGCTGCGCGCGATCGAGAGCGCCCGGCAGGCGGCCGAGCAGCCGCACGGTGACGTCAGCATGCACATCGGCTATCACCTGATCGGCCCCGGACGCTACGAGTTCGAGGTCGACGTCGCGTATGTGCCCAAGCTCCTCCAACGGGTCCGCCGCGCCGTGTTCGACAACGCGACATTGCTGTATCTGAGTTCGATCGCTCTGCTCACCGCGGCCGCCATCGTCGCGGCGGTCACCTACGCGCAGGGCCGCGGCGCATCGGCCACCCTGCTGCCCTGGGTCGGGTGGATCGCGCTGCTCCCTGCCAGCCAGCTCGCGGTCGCGATCGTCCACCGGCTGGTGCACTTCATCGCCCACCCCCGGCGGCTGCCGCGGATCGAGCTGCGCAACGGCGTGCCCGAGGCCGGACGCACCATGGTGGTGATTCCCACGCTGCTGGCCAGCGCCCGCAACGCGAAATCCCTGGTCGAGCACCTGGAAGTCCAGGCGCTGGGGAACATGGATCCCCACATCCATTTCGCGTTGCTCACCGATTTCCCCGATGCGACCGAGGAGACCCAGCCCCAGGACGAGGGCATCCTCGCGGTGGCGATCGAAGGAATCCGGGCGCTCAATGCCCGTCACGGCGACGGCCGCGAAGACCGGTTCTACCTGGTGCATCGCCCGCGCCAATGGAATGCCCGCGAGAGCGCCTGGATGGGCTGGGAGCGGAAGCGCGGCAAGATCGAAGAGTTCAACTTCCTGCTGCGCGGGGCCACGAACACGTCGTTCCAGGTCGTCGTCGGGGACCCGTCGATCCTCGAGAAGGTCCGGTACTGCATCACGCTGGATGCCGACACGCGCCTGCCGCGCGACACCGCCCGCCAGCTCATCGGCATCACGCTGCACCCGCTCAACCGCCCGCAGTTCGATCCCGAGGCGGGCCGCGTCACGCGGGGCTACGGCATCCTGCAGCCGCGGATCAGCGTCACGATGGCCAGCGCCGCGGGCTCGCTGTTCGCGCGCGTCTACGCCGGGCACACGGGAGTGGACCCCTACACGACCGCGGTCTCGGACGTGTACCAGGACTTGTTCAACGAGGGCATCTTCACCGGCAAGGGCCTCTACGACGTCGATGCATTCATGGCGGCGCTCGCCGGGCGCGTGCCCGAGAACGCGCTGCTGTCGCACGACCTGTTCGAGGGACTGTACGCGCGCACCGCGCTGGTCTCCGACGTCGAGATGGTCGACGAGTTCCCGTCGAGCGTGCTGGCCCACGCCGGACGCCAGCGCCGCTGGGTGCGCGGCGACTGGCAGATCCTGTTCTGGTTGTTCCCGTGGGTGCCCACGCGGCACGGTCTCGATCGCACGCGCCTGCCGTTCATCAGCCGCTGGAAGATCCTCGACAACCTGCGGCGCAGTCTGGTCGCTCCGGCGATGGTGATCCTGCTGGCATCGGCGTGGACGTGGCTGCCCGGTGTCCCGTGGGCGTGGACGCTGGCGGCGCTCGCGGTGATCAGCTTCCCGATCTATCCGCAGGTGATCCACGCGTTGCGGGGTCCGCCGCCGCAGCAGGCGCTGCTCGTGTTCCTGCGCGACGTGCGGGAGGAGCTCGAGGTGGCGGGCGCGCAGGTGCTGCTCGAGATCACCCTGCTCGCCTACCACTCCTACGAGATGATCCACGCAATCACGATCACGCTGGTGCGCCTGATCATCACCCAGCGCAGGCTGCTCGAATGGGAGACCGCGGCGGTCGTCGCGGCCCGGGCGACCCGGCTGACCCGCAGCCAGGGGCTGCGCGCGTTCGCGAACGGCATGTGGGCTGGGCCCGCGGTGGCGATCGCGGCGTTCACGGCCGCCGCAGCAGCCCGGCCCCAGGCGTTGCCGGCCGCGCTCCCGCTGGTGACGCTGTGGTTCTTCTCCCCCGTCGTGGCGTTCTGGATGAGCCGGCCGGCGGCGTCGCGCACGATCGTCCTCGAGCCTCGCGACCGGGCTTATCTGCGGAGCATCGCGGCCCGGACGTGGCGGTACTTCGACACGTTCGTCACCGCGGACGACCACTGGCTGCCACCCGACAATGTCCAGGAGCATCTGGATCGAGGCGTGGCCCACCGCACGTCGCCCACCAACATCGGCATGGCGTTGCTGGCGACGTTGTCGGCACACGACCTCGGTCTGATCGCCGCGCGCGACGCGCTGGAGCGGATCGAGCGCACGTTCGTCACGCTCGAAGGCCTCGAGCGGCACCAGGGCCACCTGCTCAACTGGTACGACACCCGCAGCCTGGCCCCGCTCCAGCCGCGCTACGTCTCCACGGTCGACAGTGCGAACCTGGCCGGGTCGCTGCTGGCGCTGGCGGAGGGGCTGCGGCGGATCGAGGAGGCCCCGGCCCGGGGCCCAAGGCGCTCCGCCGGAATCGCCGACGCCGCGGTGCTGCTGCGCGAGAGCCTCGAAGCGCTGGCGCCGGCGCAGGACAAGCGTTCGCTGCTCGATCACGCGGCGCCGGCGTTCCGCGCCGTGGAGACGCTCGAGCACGTGCGCGACTCGGAGACTCCGTCCGAGCGCGAGACGCGCGCGGCGGGCGTCGTCGCCCAGACCCTGGAGTCGCTGCAGCCGCGCCTGCCCGCCGGCGCCGAATCCGCCGAGGTGGTGTTCTGGGGCGCGGTGCTGCTGCGGCTGCTGCGGGATCCGGCCGAACCCGTGACGCCGCAATCGTGGAACGAACGCCGGGCCCAGCTCGCGAACCGGGCGGAGGCGCTCGCCGACGCCATGGACTTCCGATTCCTCTACGACAACGAGCGCCGGCTGTTCTCGATCGGCTACAAGCTCGCCGACCTCGATGGTCCCGGGCGCCTCGACCCGTCGTACTACGACCTGCTGGCCTCCGAGGCGCGGATCGCGAGCTTCATGGCCATCGCCAAGGGCGACGTGCCGCAGGAGCACTGGTTCCAGCTGGGGCGCACGCTGGTGGGCATCGGCGGCGTGCAGGCGCTCGTGTCCTGGAGCGGATCGATGTTCGAGTACCTGATGCCGCTGCTGGTCATGCGGAACTATCCGGACACGCTGCTGCATCGCACCTATGGAGCCGTGGTGCGCGCGCAGATCGAGTACGGTCGCATTCACGGGGTGCCGTGGGGGATCTCCGAGTCGGCGTTCAACATCGTGGACCGGCACGGGATCTATCAATATCGCGCGTTCGGCGTGCCCGAGCTGGGCCTCAAGCGCGGATTGTCCGAGGACCTGGTCATCGCTCCCTACGCCACGGCGCTCGCCGCCATGGTCGATCCCGCCGAGGCGGCGGCGAATCTTAGGCGACTCGCGCGTCAGGGCGCCGAGGGCCCGTACGGCTTCTACGAGGCCGTGGACTACACGCCGCGCGAGACGTTCAAGGCGGACGAGGCCGCGCCCGCCCCGGGCGCCTCCCACGCGGTGCCGGTCAAGGCGTTCTTCGCGCACCACCAGGGCATGACCGTAATCGCGCTCGCGAACACGATCCTGGACTCGCTCATGGTGTCACGCTTCCACGCCGACGCGCGGGTGCGGGCGACGTCGCTGTTGTTGCAGGAGCGCGTGCCGCGCTTCGTGCCGATCACCCGGCCGCGGCCGATCGAAGTCACGCATGTCGCGCCGCCCATCCCGCTCACGTCGCCGCGGCGCTTCCGCACGCCTCACACGCTCTACCCGCACGCGACGTTCCTGTCCAACGGACGCTATGTCTCGGTGGTGACCAACGCCGGGGGCGGCGCCAGTTCGTGCCGCGGGCTCGCGGTCACGCGCCAGCGCGAGGACGCGGTCCTGGATCCGGGCAGCCAGTACCTCTACCTGCGTGACGTGCGGAGCGGCAAGGCCTGGTCGGCGACCTATCAGCCGATGCTCCGCGAGCCGGACTCGTACCGCACCACGTTCCTCGCGGACAAGGTGCTGATCCGGCAGCGCGTCGAGGACATCGACATGCTGCTCGAGATCGCCGTGTCGCCGGAGGACGACGTCGAAGTACGGCGGCTGTCGTTGACCAATCGCAGCCCGTACATGCGCGAGCTCGAGGTGACGAGCTATGTCGAAGTGGCGCTCGCCCCGCCGCCCGAGGATCTCGCCCACCCGGTGTTCGGCAAGCTGTTCCTCGAGACCGAATGCCTCCCCGAGACCGCCTCGCTGCTGTGCGGCCGGCGCAAGCGCTCGCCCGGCGAGCCCGGTGCATGGGCGGTGCACGTCCTGAGCATGGAGGGCCGCACCCAGAGTGCCGTGGAATGGGAGACCGACCGGGCTCGGTTCATCGGTCGCGGCCGGGGGCCCGACAATCCGATCGCGCTCGACGGCCGGCCGCTGACGGGAACCACCGGCGCCACGCTCGATCCCATCCTGAGCCTGAGGCAGCGCATCCGGATCGCGCCGGGGGGCTTCGCGCGCCTGTCGTTCGCCACCGGGCTGGCCTCCGACCGCGAGGCCGCGGTCGCGCTATGCATGAAGTACGCGGACCCGACGTCGGCGCCACGCACGTTCACACTCGCCGCGACCCAGCTCGTGATCTCGCTGCGGCATCTGGGCATCCCGCTCGAGGAGGCGCAGCTCTACGAGCGGCTGGCCTCGCGCGTGCTCTATTCCGACCGCTCGATGGGCGCGGGTCCGGCGGTGCTCGCGCGCAACGTGCTCGGCCAGTCGGGCCTGTGGAGCCACGGCATTTCCGGAGACCTTCCGATCCTGCTGGTCCGGGTCGTCGAGGCGGACGACCTGCAGCTCGTGCGCCAGGTCCTGCGGGCCCAGGACTACTGGCGCATGAAGGGCCTGACCGCCGATGTCGTGATTCTCAACGAGCATCCGATCGGGTATCGCAACGAGATCCACGATCAGCTCGGCGCCATGCTCGAGGGCGGCACGTGGGGAGCCTGGAAGAATCGCCCGGGCGGTGCGTATCTGCTCGGGCGCGAAGGCATGAGTGACGCGGAGTACGTGCTGCTCCAGTCCGTGGCGCGCGCGGTCCTGAGCGGCGATGGTGGCACGATCGAAGACCACCTGGACCGCCCATACGACGAGCCCGAATGGCCGGGGAAGCTCGAATTCGGGACGGTACCCGTGGCCGAGGCCGCGGACGATCTCCGCCACGACATCGAGGTTCCCGACCTCACGCACTGGAACGGGCTCGGCGGATTCACCCGTGGGGGCCGTGAATACGCAATCGTGCTGAATGGCGACGACGAGACCCCGCTGCCGTGGGCGAACGTGCTCGCGAACCCGGGATTCGGCAGCGTCGTGTCCGCGGCCGGCCCCGCCTATTCATGGGCCGTGAACAGCCGCGAGAACCGCCTCACGCCGTTCGCGAACGATCCCGTGACCGAGACGACCGGCGAGGCGATCTATCTGCGCGACGAAGTGACCTGTGAAGTGTGGGGCGCCACCCCCGGACCCATGCGCCGCAAACCCGACGGCCGCCGGTGGCTCGTGCGCCACGGCGCGGGCGTGAGCCGCTACGTGCACTCCGAGCACGCCATCCGTCACGAGCTCGCGATGTTCGTTCACCCCTCGGAACCGGTGCGATTCGCCCTGCTGACGCTCGCGAATCTCGCCGATCGGCCGCGGCGCCTCAGCGTGTTCGGCTACAACCAGTGGGCGCTGTGCCCGCCCCGCGCGGGCGACGAGCTCCACACCCGGACCGAGTTCGACGCCGACACTTCAGCGGTGCTGGCGCAGAATCCCTACAACCAGGAATTCCGCGAACGGGTCGCGTTCGCCCACGCCGGACCCGTGCGATCGGCGACGGGGGACCGGATGGAGTTCCTCGGGCGGAACGGCTCCGTGGCACATCCGGCGGCCCTCGCCCGCAACGGGCTGTCGAACACGTTCGGGGCGGGGCTCAATCCCTGCGCCGCGCTCCAGGTCGGGCTCGAGCTCGCGCCCGGCGAGACCCGCCAGATCGTATTCCTGCTGGGCCAGGGCGAGAACCGCGACGCGGCGCTCCGATTGATCCGGACCCACGGCTCGGTGTCCGCCGCGCTCGCCGTCCTCGACGACGTCGAGCGGTTGTGGGACGGCATCCTGGGCGCGGTCGAGGTCCACACCCCCGACGACTCGTTCGACCTGCTGATGAATCGCTGGCTGCTGTATCAATCGATCTCGAGCCGGTTGTGGGCGCGCACCGCCTACTACCAGCCGGGTGGCGCCTACGGATTCCGCGATCAGTTGCAGGACGTGACGTCGCTAACCTTCGCCGCGCCCCAGCTCTATCGCGAGCATCTGCTGCGCGCCGCGAGCCGGCAGTTCCTCGAAGGCGACGTGCAACACTGGTGGCACGCCCACACCGGCGCCGGCGTGCGCACCCGCTGCTCCGACGACCTGCTGTGGCTGCCCTATGCCACCGCCGCCTACGTCGCGGCATCCGGCGACGTGGGCGTGCTCGACGAGCAGGTGCCGTTCCTGATCCAGCCGCCGCTGGTTCCCGAGGAACTGGAAGCCTACGGCCATCCGGAGCGGTCGAGCGAGATCGCGTCGCTCTACGAGCATTGCGTGCGGGCCATCGAGCGTGGGCTCACGTCGGGGTCGCACGGCCTCCCGTTGATCGGCAGCTGCGACTGGAACGACGGAATGAACCGCGTCGGCCAGGAGGGCCGTGGCGAGAGTGTCTGGCTGGGCTGGTTCCTGTCGAAGGTCCTCAAGGACTTCACGGTCCTGGCCCGGGCGCGCGGGGACCAGGTCCGCGTCGCCCGCTACCGGAGCGAGCTCGAGCGGCTGGGCGTCGTGCTCGAGCAGGCCTGGGACGGCGACTGGTACCGCCGCGCCTACTTCGACAACGGCACCCCGCTCGGATCGGCCCAGAACGAGGAGTGCCGGATCGATTCCATTTCGCAGTCGTGGGCGGTGCTGTCGGGCATGGCGCCCCCGCAGCGCGCCGAGCGCGCTCTGGACTCGGTGCGGTCCCACCTGATCCGGAGAGACCCCCGCGTCATCCTGCTGCTCACCCCGCCGTTCGACACCTCCGCGCAGGACCCCGGCTATATCAAAGGCTACATCCCCGGAGTGCGCGAAAACGGCGGGCAGTACACGCATGCCGCGCTGTGGGTCGTGATGGCGGTGGCGCGCCTCGGCAGCGGCGACGAGGCCGTCGAGCTGTTCCATCTGCTCAACCCGATCAACCACACCCGCACGCCGGCCGACGTCGCTCTGTATAAGGTCGAGCCGTACGTCGTCGAAGCCGACGTGTACACCCATCCCGCGCACGCCGGCCGTGGCGGCTGGACCTGGTATACCGGATCCGCGAGCTGGATGTATCGGGCCGGCCTCGAGTCGATTCTCGGCCTGGAGCGCCGCGGCGCGTCGTTCGCCCTGAACCCCTGCATCCCGTTCGCGTGGCCGGGATTCTCCGTCCGTCTGCGCTTCGGCGCCACGAGCTACGAGGTGTCGGTCGAGAACCCGCAGAAGCGGTCGCGGGGAATCTCGGAGGTCACGCTGGACGGCGCGCCCGTCGAGGCCGGAGCGATCCCGATTCTCTACGACGGCGGCACCCACCGCGTGCGCGCCGTGATCGGCGAAGCGGCGGTGGCGGGAGTGCGTGGGAGGGGTTGAGCCGCGCTATTGCACCCGCGACACCGGCAGGGATTGCCGCCGACGGCCCTGGACCAGTCGCACAAAGTACATCCCGGGCGCCAACGCCCGCCCAAGACTGAGTTCGTAGCGGCCGGATCCGTCCGTGAGCCGTCGCCGATCCAATCGCCGGCCGCGAACATCGAACAACTCGAGCTCGGCGGGCGCGGAATCGCCCAGGGTGACGCTCAACTGAACGGGACCGCTTGCCGGGTTGGCTCCCGCACGTGTCAGCAGTAAGAGCTCGAGCGGAATGGCGGGGACCGACACATCGACTTCACCACGAAAAATCTGACGTGCTTCGACCGGGAATCCGAGGCGGTAGGAATAGCGGGCACCCGGGACGACGTCGAGGTCCTGGTAGCGCAGCGTGTCCCCCACCGCGGCGAATACCTCGCCAAGCCTCCGCCACGTCCGATCCGGTCCCGCACGGAAAACGACCGCGGTGTCCGCCGAACTGTCCGCTACCGCCCACGACAGCGAAACGCGATCGGCGGCGACGCGGACGCTTCTCCCACCGACGAGTTCCGGGACCGTGATCGCGTAGGTACATCCGAGACGTGTGAAGCACGACGCCCGCCAGGTGATCCAATTGATCCCGGCGACTGCCGAATCCGGAGCTTCCAGGACGATCGGAAACTGTTCGCTATGACCGGGTGGCAGCGGATTGAGGTCGCCCAGGCTGGTGGCAGCCGGCCACGCGCTGCCTTCGATGGAGTAGCACGTGTAGATCGTCGTGTCGCGGGTGGCATTCACCAGACCGTGGATCAGAGTGATGCGACGGCCCGGTCTGAGTACGGTATCAGTGGGACAGATCGTGTAGATGCCGGACGCAAGATCGGACCGTGTCGGGTGTTCTGATTGGACACCGCGCGAGCCGGCTTCGGTCGCAGTATCCAGCACGAGCGCCACGAGCAGCGTGCCATAGGTGAGCGTGCGGATCACGAGGGACACAGTGGGCTTTCCGATAGCGGATTACGGCTCAATACTCCGCGAACGCATCGTCCGGGTAGCAGTACAGCCAGCGCTCTCCGGGCTCGGCCGACGCGATCACGGGATGCCTGGTCGACCGGGCGTGATTGCTCGCGTGACGGTTCGGCGAGTCGTCGCAGCACAGCGTGGCCCCGCACTCCTGACACACCCGCAGGTGCACCCAGGTGGCGCCGATCTTCACGCACTCTTCGCACTCCCGGCGCTTCGCATGGCGCACCGTCTTGATCCCGCCGATGTGATCACAGGTTCCGACGGTCATCGAAAGCACTCCTCTCAGTCACGCAATACCTGGTGAACGTGAGCCACCGCGATCGAGCCTTCCCCGACCGCCGGAGCCACGCGCTTGAGATTGCCGCACCGGATGTCGCCGACCGCGAACACGCCGGGCAGGCTCGTCTCCAGCAGATGCGGCGCCCGCGGCAGCGGCCAGTTCGCTTCCGCCAGATCCTCGGGTGACAGGTCGGATCCGGTCTTGATGAAGCCCTTGTCGTCCAGAGTGACACAGCCTTCGAGCCAGCGCGTGTTCGGCACCGCGCCCGCCATCACGAACACATGCCGGATGTCGTGCGTCTCGACGGTCCCCGACCGGTCCCGCCAGCGAATCCGCTCGAGGTGCTGGTGGCCTTCGAGCCCGACGATTTCCGTGCGGGTCCTGAGCTTGATGGTGGGACTCTGTTCGATGCGCCGGATCAGGTAGCGCGACATCGTCTCGGCCAGGCCGTCACCGCGGATCAACATGTGTACGCGCTTCGCGGTCTGCGCGAGGAACGTGGCGGCCTGGCCGGCGGAATTGCCGCCCCCCACCACGATCACCTCTTCGTCGCGGCACAGCTGCGCCTCGATGTAGGTCGCCCCGTAGTACACGCCGGCGCCCTCGTACTCCGGCAGGTTGTCCACCGCGAGCCTGCGGTACTGGGCGCCGGTGGCGATGATGACGGTGCGCGCCGGCACCGGCGGGCCGCCCTCCATCTCGATCACGTAGGGCCGGCGGTGGCAGGACAGCTTGCACGCCTGCCGGGCGATCATCACCTGCGCGCCGAATTTCTGGGCCTGCGTATAGGCACGGGACGCGAGCTCCTGGCCCGAGATCCCCAGCGGAAACCCGAGATAGTTCTCGATCTTCGAGCTGGAGCCGGCCTGCCCTCCCGGCGAATCCGCCTCGAGCACCAGCACGTCGAGGCCTTCCGAAGCCGCGTACACGGCGGCCGACAGCCCCGACGGACCCGCGCCCACCACCACGACGTCGCGCACCTGGGTCAGATCGATGGCGTCGTTGAAGCCGAAACAATCGGCGATCTCCTGATTCGCCGGGTTCCGCAGCACCCGCTCGCCGCGGCAGATCAGCACCGGCATGTCCTCGGGGCCGATGTGGAAGTGGTCGAGCAGTTCCTGTACGTCGGGATCCCGGTCGACGTCGACGTAGGTGAACGGATGGCCGTTGCGCCCGAGGAACTCCTTGATCCGGACCGTGCCGCGGCAGTGGTTGGACCCCACGAGCACCGCGTCGCCGATCCCGCACGCGATCAGCTCCACGCGGCGCAGCACGAACGCCCGCAGCAGGATCTCCCCCAGCTCGGTGTCGGTCTGGACCAGCGTGAGGAGCTCGTCACGATCGACCTCGATCACCTCACCCGCCGCTCCGGCCCGAACGCGCGCGAGGCTGCGCCGGCCGGACAGCAGCGTGACCTCGCCGGTGAACTGGCCGGGGCCATAGACGAGCACGATGCTCTCGGCCCCCATCGCGAGGCGGACGATCTCGATGCTGCCCGACAGGACCACGAACATCCGCGGGTTCGGCTCCCCGATGTCGTACAGAACCTCGCCGGCGCCCACCGCGCGCGACCGCCCGTGCGCTGCGACCCGTTGAATCTGGGCCGGCGTCAGCGTGGGAGTCAGCTGTTCCGGCTGCGGCGGCGGCGTGAGTTGCGGAGCAGCGATTTCGGTCATGGTTTGCACCCCGGGATCGTGCGGGCTCGGGCACCGGCTCGCCGTGTGGACGGATTGAATCATAGCCGTCAACCGGCTCTTGACAACCACAGAATTAGAATGTATATTCTAATTTATGACGACCCCAGGATCGCTCAAATCGGCGCCGCGGCAGGCGCGCAGCCAGCAGACACTGGACCGCCTGTTGCGCGCCACGGAACAGCTCCTCGAGAAGAGCCGGTTCGAGGACATCTCGATCCAGCAGATCCTGCGGCGCAGCCGGGTCAGCGTCGGCTCGTTCTACGCCCGGTTCCACAGCAAGGACGACCTGCTGCCGTTGCTGTACGCCTCCTACTCGGAGGATCTCGCGCTGCGCATGTCGGCCTGGCTCACGCCCGAACGCTGGGCCGGCATGACGCTCGCGGAGCGGATTCGCGAATGCCTCGAACTGGCGGTCGCCAATTATCGCGGGCGCCGGGGATTGCTGCGGGCGGTGGCGCTGCTCGCCCGGTCGCAGCCCCGCCAGGTGACGGCATCCGCGCTGCGGGAGCGCGTCGATCAGTACGACGCGGCCGCGCGGCTCCTGCTGCAGCGCCGCGGCGAGATTCGCCATCCAGACCCCGAACTGGCGGTGCAGACGGGGCTGCTGTTCACGCTCGCGGCATGCCGCGACAAGATCCTGTTCGCCGAGGCCCCGCACCCGTCGTCCGTGAACCTGTCCGACTCCCGGCTGGCGCTCGAGATGTCCCGTGCGTTCCATGCGTACCTGACCCACCCACCCTCGTTCTGAGAGCCGACCGATGACCCTTCTCACCGTTGCCATTGCCGCATCGCTGCTCCTCGCCGTTCCCGCTCGCGCGGATACGCTGGTCTGGCACGACTGGACGTACACCACGCACGAAGCCCAGCCGCGCACGATCACCGGGCAGGAGGCGCGCCTCACGCTGCCCGAGAACCCCAGACACCCGGGTGGCCCCATGGTCGAGCTCGAAGTGATCCGGCTGCCGGCCACCACGCCACATCCCGGCGCACCCACCGTGTATCTGCACGGCGGACCGGGCGGATCGAGCGCCGAGCATCTCGAGCAACCGGAATTTCGTGCCGTGTTCGACTCCCTGCGGACCGGGGGCGACGTGGTGTTGTTCGACCAGCGCGGCTGCGGGAAGTCGACGCCGACGCTGCTGCCCGTCGGAGCGCCACGGGTCGACGCAGCCACGCTGGTCACGCGCGGCGCATTCCTGGACTATCTGTCGCGCTGCTCCGAGATGGTTCGCGATCGCCTGCGGGCGGCAGGCCACGATCCGCAGCAATACACCGTGCTCCAATCAGTCGAGGACCTGGAACGGCTGCGGCAGGCCCTGGGGGTCGCACGGATCAACGTTTTTGGACACAGCTACGGCACGCAGCTCGCACAGGCCTTCGTGCGTGCGTATCCCATGAGCGTCGCGCACATGGTGCTGGCCGGCTCGCGCGGCATGGACACCTCGCGCAAGCTGCCGGCCGAGGCGGACGCGTTCCTGGCCCGCATCGCCGCGCTGGCCCGGGCGGACACCACGGTGGGTGAGCGGTTTCCGGATCTGCTCGCCACGCTCGACCACGTACTCGCCAGGGTCGACCACGCGCCCGTCGGGGTGACGATCGACAACGTCCACAACACCACCCTGCAGGTCGGCGGCTACGCGCTGCGGTTCATCATCGCCAAGTTCTATCTCAACGACCCCGACAATTTCCGCTATCTGCCCAAGCTGCTCGACGAGATCGATACCGGCCGGACGCCGTGGTCGCTGGGGTTCAACGTGATTCAGATCGTCCGCGGCGGCGTGTCGTTCGCGTGGTTCACCACCGACGGGGCGTCGGGCGTGACGGCGGCACGCGCCGCGACGATTCGTGACCAGGCGAAGTCGGCGCGGCTCGGGGACGCGATGAATTTCCCGTTCCCCGACATCGACAAGGTCTGGCGCATGAACGATCTCGGCGACGCGTTCCGTTCGCCGGTCGGGTCGGACGTGCCGGTGCTGTTCGTGGCGGGCACGCTGGACGGCATCACGCCCGTCGAACAGACGCGGCAGATCATGGCGGGGTTCCGGAACGCCCGGCTGCTGACCGTGACGAACGGCGGGCACTCGTCGCAGTTGCGGGCCCCCGGCGTCGCCGGCACGATCGCGGACTTCATGGCGGGGCGGACACCCGCGGACCACGTGGAGCTGCCGCAGGTCGGGTTCATGCCGCTCGTGAGGCAGCGGGCGGCGGCCGGAGAATGACGCACGACCGTCCTCACCTGTGGGGACGCATCATGCCGGGGCGCGGCGCCGCATGGCTCACCGCAACTCCACGAGCTTCGCGGACTCGAAGTGCCAGCGACGCTGGGCCGCCGTCGCCCCGTCGACGACCGAGCGGCGCAGCACGTAGTGGCCCGCAAAGCGCTGCCCGGCGCCGGCGGTCGTCATGGCGCGGAGCGTGACGGGCACCTCGACGTAACGTGAGCCGGCGGCGCCATCCTCGCGGCCGGGCACGCCGATCGTCGCTTCGACGCGGGCCGTGTTCGAGAACCCGGCGGCGAACGGCTCGTACGTCCTCCCGCTCGCGGCGCCCGCTCCGCTCCAGGCTTCATATGCGGTCCGGTAGTCGCGGGCATTGATGGCCGCGTAGTAGTCGCGCACGACTTCCGCCGCGGCCGCCACTGATGTCGAGTCGAATTCGGCGGTCGCGGGCGTCGAGTCGACCGCGCTGCCGGTCGCGCCCGGCGCCGCGATCGCCGCGGGTCGCCCGCCGGCCTCCGGCGCCGCCTGGCGGGAGTCCGGCCCGCACGCAGCGGCCGACACCACCAACGACAGCGACAGACAACCCAGCCACACCGGCCCCCGCTTCACGACACGGCGCAACGATTCGCCCCTGCCTCGAGGTCCGAGGTGTCGCCGTCCGGCAGCTCGCCGGCCTCGTTGAACCCGATGATCGCCAGGTGATTCGCGGGCACCGGCGGGATGTGCGCGAGCACGTGTGCGCTGAAGTCCGCCGCCGCCGCCGGCAGCTTCACATCCCGGCGCACGTCGCCGAGTCTCGCTCCGACGACGACGCCATCGAACGCGATCGGCGTGCTCGAATGTGCGGGCAGCACCATGAGCTCCGGGTCGAGATCCAGCAACCGCCGCACGGAGCCGTGCAGCAACTCGGCGCGCAGCCGCGCGGCGTCCGGGTCGGCGCCGAGATCCGGCCGGCCGACGGCGGCCGTGAACAGCGTGTCGCCCGTCAGCAGCCAGCGGTCGCCGATCGTGTAACACATGCTCTCCAGTGTATGTCCCGGCGTGGCGGACGCGCGCAGCGACGTCGATCCGAACGTTAGATCGTAGCCGTCGCGCAACACCTGATACGGAAACTGGACACGATTCTGCTCGGGCAGCCACAAGATGGCACCGGCGTGCTTCGCCAGCGAGCGGGACCGCGACAGATGGTCCGCGTGGATGTGCGTGTCGAGCACGTGACGAATCACCCAGCCGCGGCCAGCCGCCAGCTCCAGGTAGTGCTCGGGGTCGAGCGCTGCGTCGACGACGATCGCGTCGGATCCCGACGCCACGAGGTACCCGATGCAGCCCTTGCCGGTGCGTCGCACCTGGATGAGGTGCGCCGCGGGCGCCGCGAGCTCCGCCAGGTTCCACGCCATGCTCCAGGCCTTCATGCCGCCGACCAGCGAATAGCTGTCGAACCCGCGGCGGTGCAGCAGGCGCGCAGCCGGCTGGCTGGTGATCCCCGCGGCGCACACGGCGACCACCGGTGCATCCGTCGTCAGCCGCAGACCCTCGAACGACGGCTCGCGGCCCGCGTGCAGCTCCTGGTACGCGTCCACGTGCATGCTGCCCGGGATGGACCACTCCTCGCGCTCCGCCGCCGGCCGCACGTCGACGATTTGGATCGGCTCGCCGTTCTCGAGCATCCGCCGGAGTTCCTCCATCCGGATGAACTTGAGCTCGGTGTCGTTCATCCGTTCGGCCATGATCGAGCCTCCCTGCCCCATGGGGCGGTCACTGGTCCGACAGCCGGTACCCGACGCCGGGCTCCGTGAGCAGCAGCCTCGGCCTCGCGGGGTTCGCCTCCAGTTTGCGCCGCAGCTGGGTCATGTACACGCGCAGATAATGGCTCTCCTGCGCGTGACCGGGCCCCCACACCTGCCGCAGCAGGTGCGAATGCGTCATGACCTTCCCCACGTTGCGCGCCAGCTCGGTGAGCAGCCGGTACTCGATCGGGGTGAGGTGCACCGGCGTTCCGCTTACCGATACGCGCCGCTTCTCCAGGTCCAGATCGAGGTTCCCGATCACGAGCCGCGAGCCTTCGCCCGCCCCGATGCGCGCGGACCGCCGCAGCGCGACGCGCAGCCGCGCCAGCAGCTCCCGCACCCCGAACGGCTTGGTCACATAGTCATCGGCGCCGGCATCCAGCGCCGCCACCTTGTCGTCCTCCCGGCCACGGGCCGAGATGATCAGGATCGGCACCTGCGACCACTCCCGCAGCCGGCGCGTGACTTCGAGCCCGTCCATGTCGGGCAGACCCAGATCGAGCAGCACGACTTCGGGCGCGTGACTCGCCGCCTGGACGATGCCGTCCTGGCCGGTCGTCGCCTCGACGATCCGGAAGCCATGCCCGCGCAACGCGGGTCGCAGGAAGCGCAGCATCTGCGGCTCGTCCTCGATGACCAGGACGAGTGGTTCGGGGATGGTCTCATCCATTGCGGGCGACTCCCGGTGGATCTTCGGAGTCCTCGGGTTCGACGGCCGGAGCGCCCGTGCCGAGCGGCAGCGCGAACCACAGAATGGCGCCGCCGCCCGGGCGATTCATCGCCCGGATCCGCCCGCCGTGCGCTTCGACGATGCCCTTGCAGATCGCCAGGCCGAGGCCGACGCCGCCCGAGCGGTGGGAACCCTCTCCACGATAGAACTTCTCGAACACCTGGGCCTCCTCCCCGGGCGGCAATCCCGGGCCACGGTCCGCCACGGTCACTTCGAGCATGGGGTCGTTGGCGCGTGCGCGAATCTCGATCAGCGTGTCGGAGGGCGCGTGCTTGACGGCGTTCTCGACCAGGTTGAACACCACCTGCTCGATCAACACGTCGTCGACGGCCACGAGCGGCAGATCCAGCGCCGTTTCGACGGTGACCGGCCGCTCGGACAGCAGGGGTTCGATGCGATGCAGCGCCGCCCCGATGATTTCCTCCATCGAATGCCACGATCGCTTCACCTCGAGCGCGCCCGACTCGAGACGGGTCATGGACAGCAGATTGGCGACCAGCCGGTTCAGCCGCGCGGCCTCGTCCGCCACGGTCCGCAGCATCTCGCGCCGGTCGCCGGGCGTGAGCGTACCCTCGTCCTCGAGGATCGTCGACGCCACTCCGGTGATGACGGCGAGCGGTGTCCGCAGGTCGTGGGACACCGAGCTCAGCAGCGCGCTGCGGAGCCGTTCGGTCTCGGACTGCACGCGCGCGGCCTCCGCCTGATCCGCCAGCTTCGCGCGCTCGAGCGCCAGCGCCGCATGATTCGCGAACGCCTCGAGCAACCGGAACGAATCGGTCACCATCAGTCGGCGGATGTCGGACGGCAGGATCGCGATCACCCCGAGCACGCTGCCCGCCCCGCGCAGCGGCAGGTGCAGGAACCGGCTGCCCGGCAGCGTCGGGGTGCCCAGCCCCGCCGACTGGCCGGCGTCGAACGCCCACTGGGCGACGCCCCGCTCGTGCGCGTCGACGCCGAGCAGCAACGGGTCCCCGGCGGCGACTTCGAGCCGGCCGCCCAAGCCGGGGAGCAGCACCACGGCCGCGCTCTCGAACACGTCCTGGAGGTGGCGCAGCGCCGCCGCGAGGATGCGGTCGCGATCCTGGAGCGCCACCAGCTCGGCGCTGAGCCGGGACAGCGCATGGGAACGATGCTCGTCGATCCGTGCCGACTGGACCTGCGCCTGAAGCCGCGACGCCAGGGTGCCGATCAGCATCGCCGCGAGCAGCATCACCGCGAACGTCAGCAGATACTGGGTGTCGGACACCGCGAACGTGTAGTGCGGCGGCACGAAGAAGAAATCGAACGCCAGCACACTGAGCACCGATGCCAGCGCCGCGGGCCCGCGTCCGACCGAGACCGCCGCCCACATGACGCCCACCAGATACACCATGATGAGGTTCGCGCGTTCGAAGTGATCACGCATCAGCGCGGCCACCGCACTGCACGCGACGATGATCAGCACGGCACGGCCATAGTCCTGCCAGCGGGGCGGCGCCGCCGCGGCCCGCGGCGTGCGCCGCACGCCGGCATCCTCGGCGTCGGCGCTGATGACCATGACGTCGATGCCCTCGCTGTGGCGGACCAGCGCGTTGACCAGCGAGCCCGACAGCGCTTCGCGCCAGCGCGGGCGCGTCGGCTTGCCCACGACGATGCGCGACGCGTTCCGGCTCTGCGCGTACGCGATCAGCTCGTCGCTGACGCGGGGGCCCGACAGCAGCGCCGTGTCGGCGCCGAGCTCCGCCGCGAAATCGAGCACGTCCACGAGATGGTCGCGACCCGCCCCGACCGCGGGACCCACGGGCCGCTCCACGTGAACGGCGACCCATTCCGCCTTGAGACCCTCGGCGAGCCGCCGCGCCGCGCGGATCAGCCGGGGTGCCGCCGCGGGATCGCCGATGCCGACGATGAGCCGTCCTCCCACCGGCCAGCGTCCGCCGATCCCCTCGGTGCGGCGATAGCGCTCCATCTGGGCGTCCACCCGGGTGGCGACCTGACGCAGGGCCAGCTCACGCAGCGCGATCAGGTTGCCCTTGCGGAAGAAATGCTCGGCGGCGCGCTCGGCCTGCGCCGGCAGGTAGACCCTGCCCTCGGTCAGCCGCTGCAGCAGATCGTCGGGCGGCAGATCCACCAGCTCGATCTCGTCGGCGCGCTCGAGGATGGAATCGGGAACGGTCTCGCGCTGCCGGACGCCGGTGATCTCCGCGATCACGTCGTAGAGGCTCTCGACGTGCTGGACGTTCAGCGTGGTGCAGATGCCGATACCGGCGCCCAGCAGCTCCTCGACGTCCTGCCAGCGCTTGCGATGCCGCGAGTCCGGCGCGTTGGTGTGCGCGAGCTCGTCGAGCAGCAGCAGGCCCGGTCGGCGCGCCAGGGCGGCATCGAGGTCGAACTCGTGGAGGGTCGTGCCGCGATATTCGATGGCACGCCGGGGAATGACCTCGAGGCCCTCGAGGAGCGCCGCGGTCTCGGCGCGGCCATGCGTCTCGACCAGACCCACGACCACGTCGACGCCGGCGCGGCGGCGCTCGTGGGCCTCGATCAGCATCGCGTAGGTCTTGCCGACGCCGGCGGACGCGCCGAAGAAGATCTTGAACTTGGCCCGTCGGGCCTGCTCCTCCTCGGAGCGAATCTGCGCGAGCAGCTCGTCGGGATTCGGCCGCCGATCGGTCACGGCCGATCCCGTGATGCCCTGGCGGCGGCCGCGGTCAGCCCGCCGCGGCTACTGTCTGCGTCCGGACACGAGATCGAGATCGACGTCGAGCTGCATGCTCCACATCCAGCGCGAGCCCCCAGGTTGCAGCTCCTTCTCGAAGAAATACACCGGTCCGATGAGCAGATCCACGGCGGGCGTGAAGTACAGATACGTTCCTCCGCCGGTAGCACCGAGGGCATTGTGACCCGTTTGAATGTCCCACGCCAGGACGAGCTTGTTGAGCCGCGGCACGCGAACATCACGTGACGTCCAGCCGGCCAGCAGGCCGGAACGAGCCTCATCACCCGCCGCGGAACGGAACAGCTTCTCGTTCGTGCCGTAGTAGGCGCCAACCTGAGCCATGCCGAGCGGGGTTGTCTTGCCGATGACGGCATACAGCTCGTTCTGGTCGTTCACGTCCTTCCTGAGTCCCGCGCCGAAGATTCCCAACGACCACGCCGGCTGACGCTTGAAGTTGGCGTCTTCCGGGGCGCCCACCTTCGCGTTGAACACGATGGGCACGGAGACCGGACGCCCGGCATCGAGCGTGGGATAGAACAGATCGAAGCCGGCCTCAGCCTGAAACATCTTGCCGGGGATCAAGCCCATGGTCAGTCCCGCGTCGACCGGATACGCCGCTCGTGTCCCGAAGTAGCTGTCGTACGTTGTGTGAAGCACTCCATAGGGTTGAACCAGAGGCGTCGACGGTGCCCAGAAGATCGTGGATGGCGTCGCGCTCGCCGGCATCGCATGGACGGCCGCGACACCACACGCACAGACCATTCGGAGCATCCACCGGCTGCGCGGCTCTCGGACGATTCGAATCATCTGGGTCTGGCCTCCGCATCGCCCGCGTCGAGCGCGAGGTTGAGTTCGAGGACGTTGACGGTCGGTTCGCCGAGCAGCCCCCAGGTCCGGTTGCGGGTGTGGCTGCGCACGAGCGCGCGCAGTTGCGCCGGCGTCATCCCGCGGGCGCGCGCCACGCGCGGGACCTGGTACTCCGCCGCCGCCGGGCTGATGTCGGGATCGAGCCCGCTGCCCGAGGCGGTGACGAGGTCCACGGGCACCGGCGTCCGCGCCGCGGGATCCACGGCCTCGAGCGCCGCGATCCGCGCGCGCGCGGCGTCGATCAGCGCCGGGTTCAGGGGCCCCAGGTTGGAGCCGCTGGAGTTCGCGGCGTCGTAGGGCACGGCCGACGTGGCCGACAGCCGGCCCCAGAAGTACTGCGGAGCGTCGAATGGCTGGCCGATGAGCCGCGAGCCGACCGCATGGCCGGCGCGCACGATCAGGCTGCCGTTGGCCTGGAACGGAAACACCAGCTGCGCGATGCCCGTGACCGCCGCCGGGTAGACGACGCCAGTCAGCAACGTCATCGCCAGCAGCAGCACGATCGCGGGTCGAAGTTCGTGGCGCATGATCTCCCCTACACCCAGTGGAATGCGGTCAGCAGCATGTCGATCGCCTTGATGCCCGCGAACGGCGCGATCAGTCCCCCGACGCCATAGACCAGCAGGTTGTTGCGCAGGATGACCGCGGCGCCCAGCGGCCGGTAGCGCACGCCGCGCAGCGCCAGCGGAATCAGCACGACGATGATCACCGCGTTGAAGATCACCGCCGACATGATCGCGCTCGCGGGCGTGCTCAGTCCCATGATGTTCAGCGCCCGCAGCGCGGGATAGGTGCCCACGAACACCGCGGGGATGATCGCGAAGTACTTGGCGACGTCGTTCGCGATACTGAACGTCGTCAGGGCTCCGCGGGTCATCAGCAGCTGCTTGCCGGTCTCGACGATCTCGATCAGCTTGGTCGGGTTGGAATCGAGGTCGACCATGTTGCCGGCTTCCTTCGCCGCCTGGGTGCCGGAGTTCATCGCCACCGCCACGTCGGCCTGGGCCAGCGCGGGGGCGTCGTTCGTGCCGTCGCCGGTCATCGCGACCAGCCGCCCGCCGGCCTGCTGTTCGCGAATCAGCGCCAGCTTGGCCTCGGGGGTGGCCTCGGCCAGGAAGTCGTCCACGCCCGACTCGGCGGCGATGGCCGCCGCCGTGAGCGGGTTGTCCCCCGTGATCATGATGGTCTTGATGCCCATCGCGCGCATCTGGGCGAAGCGTTCGCGGATCCCGCCCTTGACGACGTCCTTGAGCTGAATTACGCCGAGCACCGTGCCGTTCTCGGCGACCACCAGTGGGGTGGCGCCCAGGCGCGCGACCGCTTCGACCACACTGCGCACCGGGGCCGGGAACGCCCCGCCCGCGTCGCGCACGAAGTCCTCCACCGCGTCGGCGGCGCCCTTGCGGATCCGGCGGCCCTCGAGATCCACACCACTCATCCGCGTCTGGGCGCTGAACGGAATGAACGTGGCGCCCAGCGCGTGGATGTCCCGCTCCCGCAGGCCGTGGTGTTCCTTGGCGAGCACCACGATGCTGCGCCCTTCCGGGGTCTCGTCCGAGAGCGACGCGAGTTGTGCTGCGTCCGCGAGCGCTTCGAGCGTCACCCCCGGCGCCGGCATGAACTGGGTGGCCTGCCGGTTGCCGAGCGTGATGGTGCCGGTCTTGTCGAGCAGCAGCACGTCCACGTCGCCCGCGGCCTCGACGGCGCGGCCCGACATCGCGACCACGTTGTCCTGCGTGAGCCGGTCCATGCCCGCGATGCCGATCGCCGACAGCAGGCCGCCAATGGTCGTCGGGATCAGGCACACGAGCAGCGCGCTCAGCGCGGTCACCGTGATCGGTGTGCCGGCGCCGGCCACGTGCACGCTGAACAGCGAATACGGCAGCAGCGTCACGGTCGTGACGAGGAAGATCAGCGTCAGCGCGGCGAGCAGGATGTTGAGCGCGATTTCGTTCGGAGTCTTCTGCCGCTTCGCCCCCTCCACCATGGCGATCATGCGATCGAGGAACGTCTCTCCCGGGTTGGCGCTGACCTTGAGGACGAGCCAGTCGGACAGGATGCGGGTGCCGCCCGTGACGGCGCTGCGATCGCCGCCGCTCTCGCGAATCACCGGCGCGCTCTCGCCGGTGATGACGCTCTCGTCCACGGAGGCGACGCCCTCCACGACGTCGGCATCGCACGGAATGACGTCTCCTGCGGCGACGATCACGAAGTCGCCCTTGCGCAGGGCATGGGCGGGCACCGCCGAGATGCCCAGGTGATTCGCAGGGTCCTCCAGCTTCTTCGCGAACACGTCCCCCCGGGCGCGGCGTAACGCCTCGGCCTGGGCCTTGCCTCGCCCCTCGGCCATCGCCTCGGCGAAGTTCGCAAACAACACCGTGAACCACAGCCAGACCGAGATCGCGACGATGAACCCCGCCGACGCTTCGCCACGGCCCGCCAGCGCCTGAATGCCGAGCACGGTCGTCAACGCCGCGGTGACGAGCACCACGAACATGACCGGATTGCGAATCTGGATGCGGGGGTCGAGCTTGCGGACGGCGTCCACGGCCGCACGGCGCATGATGGCCGGCTCGAACAGCGGACGCGCCTGGAGTTTGGACATGATTCACCGCCTGCCGTTCCGCCGGGCTGTCGCCGGCCTCGGAGAGTGGAGGAGCGTCGTCATTGCGTGGCTCCCATGATCAGGTGCTCAACGATGGGACCGAGCGCAAGGGCCGGGAAGAACGCGAGCGCCCCCACGACCAGGACGGTGGCCACCAGCAGGAATACGAACAGCGGCGTGTGGGTCGGCAACGTTCCCGCGCCCACGGGGACCTTCTTCTTGAGCGCCAGCGAACCCGCGATGGCGAGCGTCGGGATCGCCAGCCAGTAGCGTCCCACGAGCATCGCGAGCCCCAGCGCCAGATTGTAGAACGGCATATTGGCGCCCAGTCCGGCGAACGCACTGCCGTTGTTGTTCGACGCCGAGGAGAACGCATAGAGGACTTCGCTGAATCCATGCGCGCCCGGATTGAAGATGCCGGCGCGGCCGGCCGCGGTGGCCACGGCGAGGGCCGTGCCGAGTTTCACCGTGATCGGTGGAATGAGGATCACCAGCGACGCCATCTTCATCTCGTAGGACTCGATCTTCTTCCCGAGGTATTCCGGGGTTCGCCCCACCATGAGTCCGGCGATGAACACCGCGGCGATCGCGAACATCAGCATCCCGTACAGGCCCGAACCCACACCGCCGAACACCACCTCGCCCAGCTGGATGAGAATCATCGGCGCGAGTCCGCCGAGCGGCGTGAACGAATCGTGCATGGCATTGACCGATCCATTGGACGCGGCGCTCGTCGCGGTGGCCCATAACGCCGAGTTCACGATCCCGAACCGCGCCTCCTTGCCCTCCATGTTGCCGCCCGGCTGCGCGCCGGTCGCCCGGGTTTCCGCTCCCACGGCGGCGAGGCGCGGGTTGCCCGCCTGCTCGGCGACGATGCACGGGATCGTGAAGGCGACGAGCAGCAGCAGCATCGCGCCGAAGATCGCCCAGCCCTGGCGCATGTCGGCCACTCCGGCGCCGAACGTGAAGCACAGCGCCGCGGGGATCAGCAGGATGGCGAGCAGCTCGAGGACATTGGACAGCGGCGTCGGGTTCTCGAACGGATGCGCCGAATTCACGTTGAAGAACCCGCCGCCGTTGGTCCCGAGCTGCTTGATGGCGATCTGCGAGGCGGCCGGGCCGACCGCGACCTCCTGCTGGACGACGGGTGGGCGCCCGGCGACGCGGAGCGGCTGTACCAGCGCCACGTGCTGAGTGCCATGGAATGTCTGAACCGCGCCCTGGGATACGAGGACGATCGCCAGCACCGTCGACAGCGGCAGCAGGACGTGGAGGGTCACCCGCGTCACGTCCGCCCAGAAGTTGCCGATGGTCTCCGCCGAGCGGCGCGCGAAGCCGCGGATCAGCGCCGCGAGGACCGCGATGCCGGTGGCGGCGGACAGGAAGTTCTGGACCGTGAGCCCGAGCATCTGGGTGAGGTAGCTGAGCGTGGTCTCACCGGAGTAGCTCTGCCAGTTGGTGTTCGTGGCGAAGCTCACCGCGGTGTTGAACGCCAGGTGCCAGGGCACCGCGGGCAGCTGCTGTGGATTCGCGGGCAGCATGCCCTGGGCCCGCTGGAGGACGTAGACCAGCAGCAACCCCGCCGCGTTGAACAGCAGCATGGCCCACGCGTAGCGGCGCCAGGTCATTTCCTGGTCCGGTTGTACGCCGGCCACGCGGTAGAGCTGCCGCTCCAGCGGGCCCAGCAGCCGTGACAGGAATGCCGGCCGGCCGTCCAGGACGCACGCCATGTAGGTGCCGAGCGGGTACGCCAGCAGCACGAGGACGGCGAAATAGATCAGGAGCTGGACCCAGCCATTCGCAGGCATCAGAAGCGCTCCGGTCGCAGCATGGCGTAGAGCAGGTAGCCGAACAACACGATCACGATCAGGGCGCACACGACGTAGAGCGCGTTCATCGTGCCTTCCGCAGCGCGTCGCACAACTTCACCAGGGCCAGCGTCGACAGCCCGAACGCGGCGAAGATGACCATCACGGCAACGTCCCTCATGCAGCCTCCTCGAATGCGCCGTCCACGGCGTGGACGACCCATATGATTAGATCAGCGATCGCATCAAGAGAGCGCATGGAGTGGCGCGGGTGCCGTCAATGAAACATCAATGTGCGGCCACCGACGCGACGCGCCGGCGGCACCCTCGCCGTCAGCCATGCACCCAGGGGTCGTTCCCGCCGGACCGCGGAATTCCGTACGGCAGCGTCGGCCGGAACCCGAGCTCGACTTCGTAGAGTTCCGCAATTCGCTGAGCCCCGTAGCGACCCAGGCCGACCGCGAGGTCGAAGCGCCCGCAGCGGAGCGCCTGTCGGACCTGCCACGCGACCGCGCGCTCGATGAACGTCACCCGGTCCTCCGTGGTGACCTCCTCGAAGTCGATGTCGCGGAGTCCGTCCTCCACTTCGGCGGCCATGCGGCGGAGCTCGGACGGGGCGACAACCGCAACGCCGCTCCACGACGGGGCCCTGGAGCGCAGACGTTCGTTCAACAGGTGCAGGAGCCGCATGGTTCGCGTGCCTCGAACGACGTGCCGGTTACGCCGACTTCAACCGTTCCCAAACGCGGATCGGGAGGATGATGACCTGAATACCCAGGAACTGGAGGCGGCGCTGGATCGAGAACGCGGTCTCATGATGCAGCATCCGCGTGAACAGGTTCTCGCGCTGAAACACGAGCTGGCCCGCGAACACCACCGGGCGCCGGAACTCCCGGATGAGGTCCTGGCAAATCGACTCGAGCTCCTGAACCAGATCGGTGCCGAGCGCGTAGCGATACTCGGAATAGCTCCCCATCCGCTCGGTGATCCGGACGTATTGCTCGAGGTCCTCCCGCACCTTCTGCTCCAGCGCGCCCAACTCGTCCACGCCCTTGAACTGCGCCGAATCGACGAGCCCCACCGAGATGAACACGAAGTTCTTGAACAGCCGCGGGAACAGCCGGTGCACCGAGAGCAGCGTATGCACGCCCAGGCCGCTGTAGCTCTCGACGAGCACGATCGCGGTGGGCCCGTCGATGGACAGCTCCGGCTGTGCCTTGAGCTCGGGAAGCGGCAGATTGAGCAGGGTCTCGTCGAGCGAGGCCAGGCTCAGCCGCACGCGCCCGTAGTGATGCCGAATGGCATAGCACACGACCACCAGCACGGTCGTCGCCACGAGCGTGATCCAGCCGCCCTCCCGGAACTTGAGCGTCGCCGTGACCACGAGGATCGTCGCGGTCACCAGCGCCCCGAACGCGTTGACGATCAGCCGGCGCCGCCAGTGCGCTTCCCGATGCCGCACCTCGAGCCAGTGCCGGGCCATGCCGG
This sequence comes from Candidatus Eiseniibacteriota bacterium, assembly GCA_038231135.1. GTDB lineage: Bacteria > Eisenbacteria > RBG-16-71-46 > RBG-16-71-46 > RBG-16-71-46 > JANLWX01. Next base: position 27,833 of record JBBRLX010000016.1, read on the forward strand.
TCTGGCTGAGCGTGAACGTCAGGAACACGTTGATCGAGTACATGACGACCAGCAGATCGACCGCGCCCCGCGTGTAGGCGAGCACCACGACGGCGGCGAGCCCCATTGTGACGACGCCGTTCTGCGTCACGAAGCGCTCGGACAGATTCTTGTACCGTTTCGGCACCCATTCGTCGTATGCCATGGCCGCGAGCGTGCGGGGGCCATCGAGGAACCCGGTCTGCGCCGCCACGAACAGCAGCGCCCCCTCGGACAACAGCGTGAGCCACACCACGCCCGGACCGACGTCCAACGGGCCCACGCGCCAGCCGTGCACCAGCAGCTCCCACAGCGATGCGTTCAAGGTCTTGCCGGCCTGGAACTGGACGTTGTTCAGCAGGTAGCACAGCAGGATGCCGCCGGCCGTGAGCGCGAGCGAGCACGACATGTACAGCATGGTCCGCTTGCCGTTGGCCACACGCGGCTCACGCAGGATGCCGACGCCGTTGCTCACGGCTTCGATGCCGGTGAACGTGCCACCGCCCAGCGAGAACGCGCGCAGGACGATGACGCCGACGCCGACGAGCCCCAGCGTATGGACCGCCGAATGGGTCTCCTGGACGGTCCCCGACAGCAGGGACCCGAGATCCCTGCCGTGGCGCAGTATGCCAAACCCGATCAGCCCGATATGGCTGACCATGAATGCGAGGAAGATCGGCGTAAGGATGTACACCGATTCCTTGACCCCGCGCAGATTCATGAGGACGAGGAACCCCACGACGGCGAATTCGGCGGGCAGCCGCAGGCCCTGGAGCGGACCCGGCATGAACGAGAAGATCGCGTCGCAGCCGGCGGCGACCGAGATGGCGATGGTCAGGATGTAATCGACGACCAGCGCGCTCCCGGAGATCACCCCCGGGGTGGGTCCCAGAAGTTTCGTCGCAACCAGGTAACCGCCGCCGCCGGTGGGAAACTGCTCGATGATCTGGCTGTAGGACGCCGAGATCAGGAACACGGTGCCGACGATCGCGCCGACCAGGTAGAGCGCGAGATGGCGGTGGGCGCCGAGCTGCCGGAAGATCTCCTCGGGGCCGTAGGACGACGACGACAGACCGTCGGATCCCAACCCCACCCAGGCGAAGAACGCGATGAGCGCGAGCTGGTGATGGATGCTGGGGTCGAACAGGTTCTTCGGAGCGCCGAGCAGCAGGCCCCGCAGCCGGTGTTTCACGTGGCGACGCCCCGGCGTCCCGGCACGCGGGAACCGCCCCTGTCAGCGCGTGCGTCTACGGCCGAATCGGTCACACCCCGATTGAACGACAAGAATCCATCAACGGAGCGTTTGGAATGCCGTCTAATGCATCAAGGAAACATCAAGATCCGCTTTGGGGGCCCGGTTTCCGCCGGAGACAGTGGAGCTCGACGCCCGAGCCGGGCAGGAAAGGGAAATATTGAATGGCCTGTCCGGCCCCTGACACGAACACATAGTCGAATAGCCCGGAATGCCTGCGAATGCGAGCCTGCAACTGAGAACCGAGGAGCGCAGAGGTGAACTGGATTCGACTGTCGACGCTGCCCACACACGGCGCGAGCAGGCCGATGATCAACGGCAAACCGCGGAATCGCGGACTGCAGGGGATCCATTCCTCCCCGGCGGCCATGAGATATGGGGCTCTGGAATTGGGATTGTCGAAGCTGTCGATGGCCATGACCGCGTCCGCCACCACCAGCGTCGAATCCAGCGATGCCAGATCGAACCGGGCAATGCCCGTCTGGGTCAGCGAGGTTCGGAGCTGGTTGCAGGTCCACCCCGTACCGTCCCACGTGGCGCAGTCAAACACGGGCAGTAGGATTGTGAACGATTCAGCGCTGGCCGGCGCGGCCCTGAACCGCCACGTCGGCCCGAGGCTGGAATCCCCGGTGTCCAGATTCGTCACCCGCACACGCCAGAATACAGTACGGTCCTGCGGCCAGTTCGCGGTCTGCAGAAGGTGTGCTTCCGAAGTCGTGATGGTGGGTTCGAGCGCGGCGGCGACCTGCGATGAATCCGAGCCGAGATAGATGTCGTACCGAATCTGACCGGCGGCGGGTTCTGTTTCCTGCCAGAACAGCGGGGCCACCGGCGATTGGAAGTCACTGCCGTCGGGTGGATCGGGATCGGCGATCGGCCTCACCGACACCGTGGTGAATTGCCAGAAGTAGGTCGCGCCGAACTCCACTCCCGCGACCGTTCGAATCCTGGGCGTCAGCTCGACCGTGAAGATCTGGTGTGCCTCCAGCGTCGCGCGCGGGCGCAGCACGATCGTGCGTCCGGAATCGGTCAGTGTCACGGTCATCGGAATTCGCCGCGTGTCGATCTTGAGGAATACGGTGAGCGAATTGACCGTGGTGGAGTCCAGCGGTTCGCGGAATCGCGCGCGCATGATCGCGTCACACGGAACCCGTACGGCTCTCGAGGGCGGCTCCACCTCGATCACCTGCGGCGGCAGGTGCTCCTGGACCACGGGGCGCATGGGGTGAGCATGGCTGCACCCGCCGGCCGACGCCGCGAGCAGCCACGCGGCGATAGGCCAGGCATTCCGGAACCGGCGTCCGCCGATCATCGAATCACCACGAAGCGTCCCACCTGGTGACCCAGCCTCGAATCGACGCTGAACAGGTAGATTCCGGATTCCACTTCCTGGCCATTCCTCGACACGAGATCCCACGGCACCTCGCCGTCGCCATTCGACCCATCGTGTTCGATCGCGGCCACGAAATCCCCCGCCAGGGTCCAGATGCGAATCTTGCAGGGTGCGCGCGGCAGCCCCATGAAATCCAGGTGCCGGGTAAGTGGATCGTCGATCACCGGCGGGCGCTGCCACAACTCCGATCCGCGAAATGGATTCGGCACCACCCACACCGATCCCGCGGCGGCACGAGCCGCGGCGTGCGGCTGCGCGATCTGCTGGAACACCGGCGTGAACGGGCTCTCGAATCGGACGGTTCGCGTCTTGCCCGGGCCGTCGTCGACGTCCCGTTCGATCACGGTGCTCACCACATACGCATAGTCGAACCCGTTGCGCACCTCGGAATCCACGACGGCATAGCGGCCCACCGGGAACAGTTCCCTGCCGTACAGATAGCGCTCGAAATCGAGCGTGGTGTCGGTGATCGATGCGAGCGGCTCCTCGCCGAACCGGGTTCGGGTCCCGAACGATCGCCACAGCGCCCAGTTCTCGTGAGGCGGCAGCAGCGACACGCGATTTCGCCAGTCGGCCAGCTTGTAGACCCGGTAGCCGGCGAACCGTCCGTCGATTCCGGTGAGCCCGGCGTCACTCAGGATCTCCGGCCGGTTGTCCCACTCCATCCGCAGCGCGTGATCTCGCGGCTGGATGCGAACCGTGGGCGGGTCGGGCAGCTCCCCCGGGTCGAGCCAGTTCACGCGGGTTTCGAAACCGGCGACACCGGTGCACACATCGCAATCGGCATCGGTCCAGACACACTGGCCCGGCTTATAGAGCGTGAGCTGCGGCAACGCTCCCGAATTCAATCCGAACTTCTCGGGACAATGCGGATCCCACTCGAACGTCACGCCCGGCGGCGCCTCGACGCAGACTTCATGCCCCGCGACCCCCGAAACGCCGTCGAACCACTCGTCCGTCGAGAACGCCGACAGCGAGTCGGGCACTGCGTTCAACGTGTAGCCGTGATAGAGCACGGCGGCGTTTCCTAGCAATGTCTGCAGGCTGTCGCGGTCGAGCGTGGCGACGAGTGCGACCACGAAGTCGAGGGACTGCCCCGGGGCGAGTGTCGGAAACGGACCGCACGACACCAGCACCGCGTAATCGCCCGGCTCATCGGTGATCGCCGCCGGGAATGTCCCGCTCAGCGCCGCGTAGCGCTGCCGATCGTCCGCGGGCGGTCCGCCCTGGCCGGGCAGGCGGCCCTGGGCGAACACCGTGTTGAGGAACGCGATGCGCGCCGGCGCCCGCGCATACCGGGCCGCCGGCGTGATCGCGGCCAGCGGATCGATCGTGTGACTCAGCGGCAGCACCGCCACCGCCGGCAGGTTGCGGTTGTGTCCATCGACGAGCACCGGCACCGTCTGGGACAGTGTCGTCGTGCACGCCGACAGCCCGCATGGAGGAGCCGTGGCGCCGCCGGTCACGCACTTGCCGGCGACGGCCAGCGAGTACAGGCCCTCGAGCACCGTTCGGGAATACGTCTCGTACTCGATGCGATCGTCGAGATGGCCCGCGCGATCGTTGCGTTCCCGGGAATCGAGATCGGCGTACAATCCGATGCGCACGTCCCGCAGCGTCGTGGTGCCGTGATTCGTGATGTGAAACGAGAGTCCGGCGATGTTGTCGTAGCCGGAGGCACTCCAGGCATACGCCTCCTGATGCACCGACAGGCCGAGCGGCACATGGGACTCCCCGTTGCCCGACGTCGTGTACAAGGCTTCCGGCCGGTCGTCGACATACTCAGCGGTCATCGTCTGCTGTGCGAACAGTCCGAGATCCTCGTCGACTTCACCGTCACCGTCGTCGTCGATGCCGTTCGGAAGCTCCTCGTCCACGAGCCCATCCCCGTCGTCGTCGATACCCCGTCGGGACCCGGGCATCCCGTGATTCCATGTCTTCACGCGATCACTGGGATCGAGTGTCGGCCGCCACTCCAGCATCGGTCCGCCAGACACCCGTGCGACGCCATCCGTGTTCACTGCCCCGACCCACAGTTCGGCGTGATTCAACGCCTCGTAGGCCGAACCCGGTCGAATCTCGAACGACGGATCGAACGACAGGCCCTTGTCGAAGAACGCGTTGCCGATGATGCCCGCATTCGTGATCCGCAATGCGAACGCCCCGGCCGTGAGCACCGGACCCTTGTCCTCGATGTCGAGCACGGCGTGAGCCGGCCCGGGGAATGCGCCGACGGCTGCGAGCGCGAGGAGCGCGCTCCCGATGGACACCGCCGGCTGCCCCACCGATCGCTCCCCGAATCTCCGTCCGACGCGCATCGACTCATGATCGCGCCTGGGGTGGACCCGTACAAGCTATTACCACACCCGCCCATGGCGCCGCGGCCCGATCCACGTTGTGAAGTGACGATGAAGCTTCGGTGCAATCCCGCTCGCGCGCGGTCAGGCTTCAGGTCATCGTCCGCTCCAGGTTGTTCCCCCCTGCAGCACCCTCGTAAGATGCGGCGCCCTCGTCCCCGTTGTCTGGCCGCCCACCGGGATCCCGCATGCTCCTCCTGTTCTCGCTGACGTTGTTCCTGAGTGCGGCGCTGTTGTTCATGGTGCAGCCGATGATCGCCAAGATGATCCTGCCGCTGCTCGGCGGATCGTCGTCGGTATGGACCACCTGCATGCTGTTCTTCCAGACGCTGCTGCTGGCGGGCTATGCCTACGCGCACGCGGCGCCGCGCTGGCTGGGCACCCGCCGCCACGCCATCGTGCACGCGATCCTGCTGCTGCTGCCGCTGCTGGTGATCCCGATCCGGGTGAGCGGCTGGACGCCGCCCGCCACCGCGAATCCGCTGGCGTGGCTGCTCGGCCTGCTGTTCGTCACGGTCGGCCTGCCGTTCTTCATGCTGTCCACCCTGGCCCCGCTGCTCCAGCGCTGGTTCGCGGAGACCACGCACGAGGCCGGACACGATCCCTACTTCCTCTACGCCGCGAGCAATACCGGCAGCCTGCTGGCACTGCTCGCCTACCCGTTCGTGGTCGAGCCCAACCTGAAGCTGGGAACCCAGACGTGGGTGTGGACCGGCGGCTACCTGGTGCTGGTCCTGCTCGTGGCGGCGTGCGCGTTCGTGTTGTGGCGGCGGCACCGGGTCGGCGCCAGGGGTTCGGCCGCGGCCGAAGCCCCGCCATCCACCCCGTCGCCGGGCGACCGCTCCGCTGCCGGCGCCGCGCCCACCGTGGGCCGGCGGCTGCGGTGGATTGCATGGTCGTTCGTGCCGTCGTGCCTGATGCTCGGCCTCACCACGTACATCACCACCGACATCGCCCCGTTCCCGCTGCTGTGGGTCGTGCCGCTCGCGCTCTATCTGCTGTCGTTCATCATCGTGTTCGCGCGCCCGCCGGCGTGGACGCACCGCGTGCTGATCGGCGTGCTGGCGCTGGCCGTGATCCGGCTCGCGATGCTCAGGCTGTCTCACACGCCGGTGAGCGTGGCGGAGTTGCTGATCGTGCACTTCGTCACGTTCTTCGTGGCGGCGCTCGTGTGTCACGGCGAGCTGGCCCGCACGCGGCCTGAGGCCGGGTATCTCACAGAGTTCTATCTATGGATGGCGTTCGGCGGCATGCTGGGCGGCGTGTTCAACGCGCTGATCGCGCCCCGGATCTTCGATCGCGTGATCGAGTACCCGCTCGCGTATGCGCTGGTGTGCCTGCTGCGCCCGCGGTTCGGAGCGGCGGCCCCGGAACCGCGGCGCGCGGCGACGCCCGCCCCGTCACGGGCGGCGCGGCGGGCGGGCGGCAAACCCCCGCCGGGTTCCGCGCCCGCGATGCCACGCGGGGGCGTGGTACACGCGCTCGTCACCGTCGGCTGGGTCGTGATGGGGCTCGGCGTCGCGGCCGTGTTCCTCGCCCAGTCGATCGGCGGCGACCCGCGCCTCGTGCTCCACAGCGACCGCAGCTTCTTCGGCGTGAATCGCGTGAAGCTGGGGCCGTTGCCGACGATGGTGAGCCTGTTCCACGGCACCACCACGCACGGGATCCAGAGCCGCGTCCCCGCCGATCGCGGCATCCCGATGGGCTACTACCATCGCACGGGGCCGATCGGCCAGCTCATGACGGCGCTCGACTCGGCGAGCGCCGCGCCCCGCCGCGTGGGCCTCGTGGGCCTCGGCATCGGCACGCTCGCGGCCTATGGCCGTGCGGGCGACCGCTACACGTTCTTCGAGATCGATCCAGCGGTCGAGAAGCTCGCGACGAACACCGCGTACTTCACGTATGTGTCCGACGCCCGCGCGCGCGGCGTAGATCTGACCGTGGTGCTGGGCGACGGGCGCATCCAGCTGGCCCGCAGCACCGACCGATTCGGCGTGATCGTGCTCGACGCGTTCAGCTCGGACGCGATTCCGCTGCACATCCTGACGCGCGAGGCGTTCCGGCTCTATCTGAGCCGGCTCGAGCCGGGCGGCGTGATCGCCGCGCACATCTCGAGCAAGTTCTTCGACCTGGCACCGGTGCTGGGGGATCTGGCGGCCGATGCCGGCCTCGTGTGCCTGTATCAGAAGGACGCGTCCACGACCCCGGAGGAACGCCGCCAGGGGAAACTCTCGTCCCAGTGGGTGGTGATGGCGCGCAACGCCGCCGACCTGGACGCACTCGCGCGTGATTCGCGATGGACGCGGCTCCCGGCGCGACCCGGCGTACGGGTGTGGACCGACGATTATTCGAACGCGCTGAGCGTCATCCTGTGGGGCGGATGATGCGACCGCAGCGGGGTGCCGGCGCCGCGACTTCATGATCCTGCGCCCGAGCACCAAGCGATCGGGCGCCTGCCGGTTTGGCAGGCGCCCTCGCCTGGCCGTCGGGTGCCTCGCCAGGCACCGAAGGCCACTCGTGCAGACGAGTTCCTAGTGGTGCACGTTCTGGCCGCCGGCGCGCCATTCGCTCTCGAAGTACCGGGCATCGTCGTCGGTGCGGGGCGTAACGCCCATCACGATGCGGCCGTCCCGGATGTCCTTCTCGTACAGCTTCGCCCGGTCCTCCGGGATGCCCGCGCCCACGAGCAGACCGACGAGTCCACCCGCGGCGCCGCCGGCGGCGCCACCCGCCAGGGCTCCGGCGATCGGGCCCGCAATGACCAGGCCGATGCCCGGCAGCGTCAGAGCGGCAGTCGCCGCCGCGATCGCCGTGAGCGTCGCGCCGATGGCTCCGCCGACGGCGCCGCCGACTCCCGCGCCCTCCAGGGCCTTGTTGCCGAGGTCGGTCTTGTCATGAACCTGGAAATGCTTCTTGCGCGTGTCGTCCGACATCATCACGTGAATGTCGTTCTTGCCATACCCGCGCGTCGACATCGATTCGTATGCGCGCTCCGCGGCCACGCGATCGGCAAACGAGCCGGTGACCAGCGCCTGCTGTGTGGCGGTGCGACGAAGATCGTCCGTCATAGATCCCTCCATTGATGACGTGGTGAGCGAAACGCTGCCCAGACTCGGCACCCGAATCGATCGGGGCCTGTCCGGTCTCGCTGCAGCAAGCCCGATGCCATCAATGTCCGGGGTGCGGGCGGCGAAGTTACCGGCGCGCGTCCGTCGAAATGTCGAACGGAACGTCGCTCGCGACCCACCGAGGTTCAAAATCCGGGTAGAACTTTCCCTGCGACGCCGTTCATTTGTCCGCGATGGGTCGCATCGCATCGTTCCATTGTCGCCTCCTGAACAATCCGTGATCGGGGTCCGCGGGAGGAAACACCGGCCGTGCCGTCGTCAGGGCAGCACCGTCACCCGTACGTTATCGTAGACCACCTCGCACTCGCCGACGCCTCCCGTATACGCGGCCAGGGCGATGCGGCCGGCGGGCAGCGAGTTTCGACGGTCGGTGTAGTCGATCGCGAGACTCCCGTTCACGAACACCTGATACCTGGCCCCCTGAACCCGCACCGCGAGGTGCAGCCAGCGACCGTTGTGCTGCTCCACGGGAGCCGAGCCGAGTCGCATGAGCTTCCGGTACATGACGACGTCGTTGTAGCCGGGGCCGCGCACGTCCACTCCCACGCCCTGGCCACCGTGAACGCGCACCGCGATACCCTTGTCGACGCCCCGCAGGCCGTCCACGTCGACGTCGACCTGGTAGTTGGTCCAGGTCTCGGAGCCCAAGTAGGCGAAGGATCTCAGATGCTTCTGGTGGGGAAGCTCCGCGTGGAGGCGACCCGAACGCAGCGACCACACGCCGTCACGATCGAACGTCCAGCCCGTGAGGTCGGTGGACTCGAAGGACTCGATTCGCTGCGAAGGCGGGGATGGCTCTGCCCGGGCCGCGGGCAGAACGAGCGGCAGACACGCCATCGTGAGCAGGATGCGGAGGCGGGTCGATGCGGGGACCGGGCTCATTGCACTGCCAGCGGCAACCCTCCGGGACAGAAACGCGGCAAGCCCGTGCAACATATCATGAACTCAAAGCGTTGCCGGGCTGACTACCACGCAACGCTATGGCGACCCGGCGCGAAATGAACCACCATCCCCGGCGGGGTCGAATCCAAATGAGTGCCACCCCCTAGGCCGCCCCCACGACCCGCTTCCGGGTTCGCTTCAGTTCGTGGGATGCTTCCTGCCAGCCTGCCGCCATCCGTGCCCTACCTAAGAGGACCCTGCGTGTTCTGGAACCTGCTGTGGATTGTCACTGCCCTGCTCTCGACCGGCCTCTCCAGCCTGTCGAATGGGATCGCGACGCGGAGTCCCGGGGCGACCCGGCGGATCGACGGAGCGCGCGACTCGAGTGGCACCGCATCCGGTGCAACCGCTGGGAGCCTCGAATCGTTCGATTCGGATCGCGCCCCGTTCTCGCTGTTCGTCGGCGGCGAGGACGTGCCGTTTCGCGTGATGGCCGTCTATGCGCTGCCCGGCGAGGAGCTCCCGATTCAGGTGACGTCGGCAGACCCCGGCATCCAGGTCATGGCCGGCGCCGCCGATCTGAGGGCGGTGAGTCCCGGGCGCTGGATGCTGCGCGCTCCCCTCGTTCCGGCCACATACCCGATTCGGATCGGCCCTCCCGGCGGGGCATCGGTCATCGTGAACCTGTTCGTGCTCGTTCCCTACGACCGGATGCGGCACGGTGTACTGGAGGGCTACCGGATCGGCGAGTACCCGAATCCCGATGCGCGTGGTGACTGCCGGTTCGATCGGCCGCGTGGATTCATCCGGGTGACGGCAGCCGACGATTCGATTCAGCTGTCGCCGCATTTCCAGCTGTGGCAGTTCGTGTGCAAGGAGTGCCCGAGTTATCCCAAGTTCCTGGTGGTCCAGCCGACGCTGCTGATCAAGCTCGAGCGCCTGCTCGCCACCGCGCGCACGCACGGCGTCGAACTCGGGACCTTCCACGTCATGAGCGCCTACCGCACGCCCCTCTACAACAAGGGCATCGGCAACCCGACGACGTTCAGCCGCCACCAGTACGGGGACGCGGCGGACATCTTCGTGGACGAGCATCCCCGGGACGGCAGGATGGACGACATCAACCACGACGGTCGCGTCGACCGGAAGGATGCGGCACTGCTCCGCAGCTGGGCCGAGACGCTCGATCGCGATCCCACCGAGGGCGTGCTGGTGGGCGGGCTGTCGGACTATGGCCCCACCGGGAGTCACGGACCGTTCGTGCACGTCGACGCACGCGGTTATTCCGCCCGCTGGTAGGCGGTTTCCCCCGCCGGCCTGTGGATCACCTGTGGATGGGTGGGGATAACTCCGAGCTCGAAGCGGTCTGGGCCGTGGGTACACGGTCCGCCGCCTTGCCAAACTGGACGCCGACCAGCAGCAGTATGAAGAACAGCAGCATCCCGATGATGGATCGATCCAGCAGGCTCCAGGTCTTGTGCGGGGCAACGTCCATTGGGAACTCCGGTCTGGGCGACAAGGGGTGAACGGCTCGGGGCCACCTACTCCCTATCAACCCCCGTGCCGTCGACGTAACCCGCGTGGCCGCAGTTGCAGGCGCTTCCCGTTCCGCCCGCCAATGCCCGTTCTTACCGTTCGCGCGGCGGTTTCTTCAATCGACCGGTGAGGCTCAGCGACCGCCGTCCCATCGCTCACGCGCTCCGGCGGTGCGGCGCGGGGCGTGCGGCGCGGCGGACCATTCCCGCTGACTTGCCCGCGCGTTCCAGGCTGAGCTCGAGGAGCGGCTTGAGGTCCACGACCTCCTTCGCCGGCCGCTCGTTCGCCGCGGACGCGTCGGGCTCGACGATGGCATGGGTGTCCCCCGACTTCACCTTGCGCGCGACCAGCGCCGAGTCGCTGCCCTTCCAGAATGCTCGCGCCACGTTCTCGCTCCTTTCCGGTGAGTCGGCTCAAGGTTTGCTGAGCCCGCTAAGCAGACGCCACGCCAGTGACCGGTGGCGAGACCGCACACTACCTTCGGAAGTGCGATCAATTGCTTGATTCTGCAGGATTTCGCGTTGCGCGTTCCATCGGGCACAATCCGGCCCGCCGATCGCGAATCCGCGCCGCCAAGAGGCAGAACTTACAAAGCGGCACCGTCCCCCCGGGGACGGACCGCGCCCGAATCGGATGGAGGATTCATGCTCTGGGGAATTCTGGTGCTGGCGGCGTCCGCGATCGTGAGCGGAATTCAGCGCAACCTGCCCGGCCTGTGGCCGGGCAAGCGCTGAACCTCGTTCGCCGAACGTAATTCGAGTGACCGCAGTTGGGATGAACCACACTCCAAGGAGGCCCCCGATGTCCCGCCGCTTCAGCGTATCCGCCGCCATCGTGCTGGGAATGCTGCTGGGATCGTGCTCGAGCATGAAAGACAGCTCGTCCGGCGCCGCCGCGGGCAATGCCACCGCCAAACCGGCCGGCGTCCAGCGCGCCACCGCGGAGGTGGGCCCCACCGAGGGCAACACGGCCAAGGGCACCGTGACGTTCACGCGCCAGAGCAAGGGCGTGCGCGTCGTCGCCGAGCTCACCGGTCTCCCGCCCGGCACCCACGGGTTCCACATCCACGAGAACGGCGACTGTTCCGCCGCCGACGGCAGTTCGGCCGGCGGACACTTCAACCCGACCGGCATGACACACGGCGGCCCGGACGCGGCCCAGCACCACATGGGGGACCTGGGAAACATCACGGCGGACGCGTCGGGATCGGCGCATTACGATCGCGTCGTGGCAGACTTCAGCCTGGACGGTCCGAACACGCTCGTGGGACGCGCGGTCGTCGTGCACCTGAACGCGGACGACCTCACCTCCCAGCCTGCCGGCAATTCGGGGCCGCGCATCGCGTGCGGGGTGATTCGCTAGCGGTCCGTGCGGACATGGACTCCCGGTTGGGAATGACGACCATCGAGCGGCTGCAGGCGCGCGGCATCCGGCGCATTCGTACGCGCACGGGCGTTCGCTATGCAGCCGCCGGTGGGGGCCGTGTCACCGCCGCCGACCGCGAACGGATCGCGGCGCTGCGCATACCGCCGGCGTGGCGCGACGTCGCGATCAGCCCATCGGCGCGCAATCCTGTGCAGGCGGTCGGCCGCGACAAGGCCGGCCGCTGGCAATACCTCTACCACGCGGCCCACGTCGCGCGGCGCGAACGCCGCAAACAGGAGCGGCTGCTGCGGTTCATCGCGTCGCTGCCGAGGATGCGCCGGACGATCGCGAAGGACCTGGCGCAGCCCGGCATCCCGCGCACCAAGGTGCTGGCCGGCATCCTGCGCGTGCTGTCGACGTGCTTCCTGCGTCCGGGCAGTGCCGTGTATGCGCGCGAGAACGGCAGCTATGGAATCGCCACCCTGCGCAGTCGCCACGTGCAGGTCGTGGGTCCGGTGGTGCGATTCGACTTCGTCGGCAAGTCCGGCCAGCGCCAGCAGCGTGAGCTGCGCGACCGGCGGCTGGCCATGCTGGTCCGCGAACTGCTGCGCCACCCGGGCGAGGTGTTCAAGTTCCGCGCGGAATCGGGCGCGATCACGGACGTGACCACCGCCCATATCAACGCCTATCTCAAGGACGTGATGGGCCAGCAGTTCAGCGCCAAGGACTTCCGCACCTGGGCCGCAAATCTGCTGTTCGCCCATCTGCTCGCGCGGTCGGAGTCCACGGCGCCGGCGTCCCGTGCGGCCCGGCCGTCCCGCACCACGCTGCGGCGCGAGGTCACGGCCGCGATCCGCGAGGTGTCGGAACATCTCGGCAACACGCCCGCGGTGTGCCGGACGTCCTACGTGTTCGACCGGCTGCTCGAGGGCCACCTGCGCGGCCGCCGGCTGCGCACCATCGCCGGCACCTCGGCCGCATTCGGGAGCTGGAGCCGGGGAACGCTGGAACGCAACGAGCGCGCACTGGCGAAGCTGCTGCGCGCGAGCTGATCGGCGTATGAACTGCGCTCCACCACCACGAGCCGGTGGAGATTCCGCCGCGAGATCCTCAGGCCCCGGGCAGCACCCAACCGAGCAGCGCGCGGAAGCTCGCCGCGAGCGCGAGGCCGCAGCCGGCGCCGATCACCACGTCGCTCGGATAGTGCACACCCAGATACAGCCGTGACAGCGCGACCAGGAACGCATAGGCATAGAACAGCGTGCCCAGTTGCGGCAGGTACGGGGTGAGCAGCATGGCGCCGGCGAACGCGGCCGCGGTGTGGCCGGACGGGAACGACGAATCGGAGGGCTTCCGCCCCACGACGCGCGCCTTGATGTAGGCGATGAACGGCCGCTCCCGGCAGAACACCGCCTTGATCGGATAGTTCACGGTCAGCATGGTGAGCCACAGCGCGCCGATCATCCGCACCGCGATCCAGCCGCCATTCCCGGGGGTGAGCCAGCCCACCACCAGCGCGAGGGCGACCCACAGCTCGCCATAGTCCATGCCGCGCGACACGCCCACCATCAGCAGGTCCAGCAGTGATCCCCCCGACAGCCCGTTGATCTTGAGGAACAGCGCCGCGTCGTGCGCCGCGACCGTCGACACGCGATGCCGCAGCACGTGCTCGGCGATGTGCGCCAGCACCCGGCGGCGCTGCGGATTCGCGCGGACGCGGCTCTCTTCGAGGCGGGTGGCCGCGGTCGTGACCGGCGCGGGGAGCGGATGTCCGGGTGGCGCGGCTTCCGCGGCGGCCGCCGAGGGCGCGATATCCTGCATCGCCTCCGGCACCACCACGCTCACCACGCCACGCACGACCCGGAGCAGGATCGGGGTCTCGCCGATCAGCTCGCCGTCGCCCTGCACCGGCAGCGGCCGGTGGCTCTCGATCCGCACCTCCTCGCGCACCGACAGGAATCGCGCGTTGTCGTCGTTGCGGTGTCGTCCGGTAAGGAACCGCCAGGCGAGGCGCACGGTGTCGGAAGCGGTGTGGACGTCGTACACGCAGATGTCGAGGACGCCGTCGGTGGCGTCGATGTCGGGCCCCCAGGTGAACGGCGACGCCGCGAACGTACCGGCATTCGCCACCACCACCTGCCAGGCGCGCACGCGCAACCGCCGTCCGTGGTCGACCTGAATGTAGAACCGGCTCGCGCGATGGCCCGCGATCGTGCGCAGGAACGACAGGAAGTACGCAAGGCGGCCGAGGCGCTGCTGATCCGCGCGCGAGGTGTCCGAGATCATGCGCGCATCGAAGCCGACACCGACCTGCGTAAGGTACCTGCGGCCGCCGACTTCCATGGCGTCGAGGTCCGAGATGCGACGGCGCTCGGCGCACACGGCGACCGCGGTCTCGAGGTCGGGCGGGATGACGAGTTCCTGCGCCAGGATGTTGGCGGTGCCGAGCGGCACGATGCCGAGCAGCATGCGGCTGCCGTCCACCGCCTCCGCGCCCGACGCCGCGAGCCGGTTCGCCGCCAGCGACACGGTGCCGTCGCCGCCGGCCGCGATCACCAGGTTGAAATCGTCCGCGCGGGCCTGGGCGATCTCGCGGTCGAGCGCGCGCTCGCATTCGCTGCCCGGGAACGTCTCGAACACCCGGAACGTGCCCCCGCGGGCCTCGAACACCTGCTTGAGAATCTCCTCGAGTCGCGCCCGGTCCGCATGGGGTGCCACCGGATTCATCACGACGAGGGCACGCGGCGGTAGCGATGGCGCCCGGGCGACGACCTCTCCCGCGCCCGAAGCGTCCGCGACGCCCGGCGAGTGGGTGGCGCCGGGCATGACCACGGGATCCGGCACGGGCGCCACCACGCACTCCGCTCCACCGGACTGAACGCCCGGATCATGCGCGGGGTCGGGAGCGGCCGTGTGACTCCTCACGGGGCGCTGGGACGGGTGACGCTGTCTGCCTGCTCCTCCGCAACCGTGGTCCCGGCGCGGGGCGCCTGATACTCGTTGCCGCACACTTCGCATCGTGACACGACGGCACCTCGGTTCCGGCCTGACTCGTATATTCCATTGCCCCGCGGGTTCTGTGACATGCAAAGGCCGCGTCAGGTCACATCGTGACCTTGGGGGGTTCCGAACGCACGCCTTGCACGGTTCGAGCCGAGAGCCTCGAGCGGCGGCCAATACGCGACCGAGAACGCACTCCGCTACGCGTCCGGGACTGGCTCTACCGGCGCGCCGCACTCCGGCACCCCGCCCGGAAATGCCGCGAGGCCCGGCGGCAATTCGCCGCAGGGCCCCGCCGGTTGCCTGAGTCTTCTCGCGCCGCAGCGGTCGCGGCCACGCTCGAGTTAGCGGCCTCCCATGCCGGCGCCTTCGTTGTAGCAGTGTGACCGGCAGTCACGCTCCCGGTTGCGAAGGTCGAGCACCACGTTCTGATGCCGCGCGACTTCGCTCTTCCGGCAGGTCGCGTTGCCGCCGCAATGCTTCAGCGCATCACGGAACCTACGATTCTCCGCCTTGATCCCCTGCTGATAGTTCTTGCGGCAGTCGTGCACGCACTTGCCGTGACCGTGGCCGTTACCGTTCGCATCGTCGATGCTGGCGGTCTGATTGAGATCGAGGCCGGTGACGTTGTCCGACACCGTCCGGCATTGCGACAGGCCCACGAGCGCGAGGGCGAGGGATCCACACAGAATGACGCGCGAGAAGATGCGGCGAGGGTGCTGAGCGTCCATTGCGTTCTCCATTTCGGATCGATCGATCGCGGTCGGCTCATGCGCCGCCGCCGACGGAAGACATCCGGCTCCCGGTGTCTTCACCGGGTCCGTTCCATGGTTACTACTACCGGGCACGGTCAGCAGCAAGCATGCCAGCCATTTTTTCCGCATTTTGCGGGCAGAACCCGCCGTTCACACACCGTTGTGAAACCCGCGATATCAGGAGCAAACACCCGCGGCGTTCACCGGGTGTCCCTATCGTGAACCCGGGTATCGGCTCGGCCCGTTCCGAGGTGTAACGGTTTCCGGGAGCGTGTAGGTCCTACACCCGGATCCGCAGAGGCCGGGCGACCGGGTCGGCGGGAAGTTCCGAGGAACAAGCGGAGCCCCGGCCGCGCCCGGAGCGCGGATCGTGTCTAGGGCTTCCGCGACACCGGCGCCTGGGCGGCGGACGCGCGGATGCCGTCGACACGGAACCCCGCATCCCGGCCGGCCCTGACCAGGCGGTCCACCAGTTCCTCGATGTTCCGGCACTCGGCAGTCGTGCGGGCGGCCGAGGGTGGCGTGACCGCGCGCGACTCGCTCGCGGCGGCCGCCGCGAGCGTATGGAGCCATTCCTCCCACGCTTCCTGGCTCAGCCACTCGATCCCCGCGTGATCGTGAACGTGCAGCACGCGGCGCACGCGGTCGGTGGTGAACCAGGCGTCGAGCAGCGTGGCGAGGTCGAGGTCGCCGCGGGCCACCGCCCGGAACGGTTCGGCGTTCTCGAGCCAGGCGGCGATCATCGCGGTGCGCCGGCCGGCGTCCGCGCGCGAACTGCCCAGCGCGTGCAGCGCGTCCTCGACGACGCGGTTCCAGCGCCATGTGACGAGCCGGTCCCGTGCCGCGGCGGCGCCATCGCGACCATCCGCGACACGGCCGAGTCCCGCCACCATCACGCCGGCCAGCAACGCGTCGACGGGAGCCGGTCCCGGTTCGAGCGCGAGCGCGGCCGCCAGGCGGTCGATCGTCTGTTCGCCAAGCGCGTGCAGGTCACCCGACCCGCCGCCATGATCACGCACCGCGGTCGCGGCCACATTCCAGCGTCCGGTCAGCTCGCCACGCAGCGCGCCCTCGAGCCCGGCCACGGGCGCCGGCTTGCCCTCGGCGTGCGCCGCGGCGCCGGCCGCCGCCGCGGTAGGAACGAGCTCCCCGCCCGCTTCCGGCACCGCCGGGCCGTCCGCACCGGCGGTGGCCGCGGGGGCCGCGGGACGGCCCGCGCCGGACACGTCCGCACTTCGCCGCGCCGCCGTCACCAGCCGGCCGAGCACGTGCGGGTTCAGCCATTCGCGGAACGGTCCGAGCAATGGCTCGAGCTGCAACTCGGCCAGCGCCTCCTCCATGTCCGGTACGCCGCGGCCCCCGAGCCGGGCCGCGAGCCGTGCCCACGGCCGCCCCGGCACATCGAGCTCCTCGCGAAATCCCAGGAACACCTGGCACTGATAGGCCTCGAGCACCACGTGGAGCCCGCGATCGTGCAGCTCGGGGGTGCTTCGCAGGAATTCCAGCTGGGAACGCTGCTCGCGGAACACGCAGAACCGGTCGGAGCCGCGGCCGAGGCCGAGCCCGTGCGCGAGCGTCCGGCGGCGCAGCACCCGCGCATCGCCCCGCCCCTCGGCGACCGCCACCGCACCATGGATCCAGCCGTCGGTACGGGCGAACCGGTTGTGATAGAGCACGAGCGCGCGTTCGTCGCCGGCGCGATTCGAATAGGCGAACACGTCCTCGTTGACCCCGCCGCCCGTCGTGAAGTCGTAGAGCTGGAACGCATGGGCCTCGGCGAACACCCGGCGGCGATGAAGCAACGGGACGATCTCGTGCTCGTGGCGCGCCACGAGCCCCAGGTCCGGGGTCTCGTCGCGGCCCGCGCGGCGGAACTCCATGCCGTAGCGCTCCGTGAAACCTTCGAACTGCCCGTGCCCGAACATCGGCAGGCCGGGCAGCGTCACCATCAGGGTGCACACGCCGAAGTACTTGTCGCCGGTGCCGAATTGGTCGACGGCGGTGCGCTCGTCGGGGTTGCTCATGAAGTTCACGTAGCGCTTGAGAATCTCGGGATCGAACTCGAGGGTGTTCCGGATCACGGCGCGATAGTTCGCATTGTCCTCGTCGCGCAGCATGTTCATGAACGCGCTGTTGTAGACGCGGTGCATGCCGAGCGTCCGTACGAAGTACCCTTCCATGAGCCAGAACGCCTCGGCCAGCAGCAGCGTGTCGGGACTCTCTTTGGCGACGCGGTCCACGACCTCGCGCCAGAACTCCACGGGCATCGCGCGGTCGAACTCCGCGCGCGTGAGCCCGTGCTCCGCGCGCGACGGAATCGCTCCGCCGCCGCCGGGCTCCGGGAACCACAGCCGCTGGTAGTGCTTCTTCGCCAGCGTCATCGCGGCGTCGAGCCGGATCACCGGGAACCGCCTCGCCACCTCGAGGATCGTGCCGATCACGGCGTTCCGCACCTCGGCCTGCAGATAGTCGAGCTGCGCCGTGTCGTTCCACGGCATCGAGGTGCCGTCGTTCCCATGGTAGACGTAGCGCACGTCGCCCGAGCCGCGCTCCGCGCGGCGGAACACCACCGCCGCGTCGGTGCGGTCGTAGTAGTGATCCTCGAGCTGGATCGTGACGTTCGGATCCCACGACAGGTCGGGACCGTGGAACGTGTAGCCCGGGAACGGGCTGTCGCGCAGCGACAGGAACCAGTCGGGATGCTCCACGACCCAGCGCGAGTCGATGCCCATGTGGTTCGGCACCATGTCGCTCGCGAGCCTTATCCCGTGGTGCTCGAGCCGGGCGCTCAGCGCGTCGCACGCGGCCTCGCCGCCGAGCGATCCCGCGATGCGGTACTCGAGCAGCGAGTAGGCCGACGCGTCGGCATCGGGATTGCCGGTGAGTTGCTTGATGCGCCGCGACGCCGGGCTCCGCTCCCACAACCCGATCAGCCACAGCGAGTTGATTCCCCAGCGCGCGAGCCGTTCCAGCTCCGGCTCGGGAATCTGGTCGAGCCGGTCGACGGGTTGCGAGTAGGCGCGCGCGAGCTGGTCGAGCCACACCTGGGCGCTCTTCGCCATCAGCACGACCTGCGGCATCCAGTCGCGATCGGGCGTGAACCGCTCGGTTTCCTGCTCATGGCCGCCGAACGTCGCGACCTGGCCCCGCATGTCGCCGCCGGGCGCCGCACCCCGCCGCATGCGTTCGGCGCGCTCGTCCTCGCGGATCACGTCGAGCGTCGTGAGCAGCCGGTCGAGAAACGCGCCGAGCAGATCACCCCACCGCCGCCTGATGTAGTCGAGCTGACCGGACAGCGAGTGCGGTGCTTCGATGCGCGGACTCTCGAGCATGCGAATCAGCGGTTCCTGGTCCGGACCGAACCCCGGCTCGCGGTCGAAGAACTCGCGCAGCGCCTCGATCGCGCCGGCGTAGCCGGTCGCGGCGAGCGGCGCGTCGTCGAACAGCTCGCGGTACGGTTCGAACGCGGGATTGGTGTTCGCGAGCGCCAGCATCAGCAACTCCTCCAGCATCGGCTCGCGATGCGGCACCCCCGCCGTCGAGCCGGCCAGATAGGCGTCGAGCCCGAGCTCGCCGCGATGCACCGCCAGCGGCGGAAACGTGTCGCCGAACGCGTGCAGCAGCGCCTGGAACCGCGCGGCACCGAGCCGCGACTCGACGTGCCGGGCCGCCCGCGCGACCACGTCGCGCGACACCTGCTCGCGGTAGAGCGCCGCCACGTAGTGCAGGATCTCGTCGATCAGGCCGAGCGCGTGGAGCTGACCGGTTGGCACGGTGAGCTCGGGATGCCTGCTCGAGTCCCGGGCCTGGTTCATCCGCCACGCCAGCCGGCGCGTCGCCGCGGGATCGGCGAGGACCACGTTGCCGGTGAGCGAGAACCACGGCATGTCGATGCCGTAACGCTCGCGTGCGGCGCGCGAGACGTGGAACTCCATCGTGATCGGCCGGGGGTCCTGGGTCATCGGATTTCCGGATGGGTGCGGAGCTTGGCCCGCGCCGGCGTTCGGTTCGCCGCCGGTATTCGGGGATGCGCGGACAGTGCATCGTAGCAGACCGAGCCGCGCCCCGTTCCCGCCGCTGGCGGAGGGGTCCGGGATCGCGCACCATGGAGTGATGAGCGACCCCGAGTCCCGCGCGCTGGCCGCACGCGGCGCCGAAGTCATCCTGGCGGCGTTCCGGATGTATCTCGAGCGGTTCCGCGAGCTGACCCACCTCGCCCGCGGGCACTTCGAGCGCCGCGAATGGCACGCCATGCACGACGTCTCCACGCGCCGCCTCGACCTCTACACGCTGCGCGTCGACGCGGGCATCGCGGCGCTGGGCGTGCTGCTGGGGCCGCGCCTCGAGAGCCGCGGGTTCTGGACTCCGATCCGCGCCGCCTATGAACGGGCGATTGCCGGCGATCGCGATGACGACCTGGCGGAGACGTTCTTCAATTCCTTCACCCGCCGGATCTTCCACACCATCGGCGTCGATCCCGGCGTGGAATTCGTGATCCCGGCGTCGCCGTACGTGCGCGTATTCGGCCAGCCGTGGAGCCTGACGGCGACGTTCACCCCCCGCGACACCCACGCCGGCCTCTACCAGGACGTGCTCGAGCACTACCGGTTCGATGTCCCCTGGGACGACGCGGCGGGTGACGCGGCGCGCATCGCCGCGGCGGTCGAGGCCGAGCTCGGCGCCGCGGCCACGTCGCTGGAACTCGTGCGCTCGGTGTTCTACCGCAATACCGCCGCCTATATCGTGGGCAAGCTCCGCGCCGGCGACCTCGAACGCCCGTTCCTGCTCGCGCTGTCGAACCCCGCGGAACGCATCGAGGTCGACGCGGTGCTGCTCACCGTCGACGAGGTGAGCATCGTGTTCAGTTTCGCGCGGTCGTATTTCCTCGTCGAGATGGACTCGCCGCGCGAGCTGGTCGAATTCCTGAGATCGATCATGCCGCTCAAGCCGATCGCCGAGCTGTTCATCGCGGTCGGCTGCAACAAGCACGGCAAGACCGAGCTGTACCGCTCGCTGCTGAATCACCTGCGCAAGACCGACGAGCCGTTCGAGATCGCCCCGGGCCAGCGCGGCATGGTGATGAGCGTGTTCACGCTGCCGGGGTTCGACGTGGTGTTCAAGGTGCTGCGCGATCGCTTCGCGCCCCCGAAGACGGTCACGCACGCGGAGGTGCTCGAGAAGTACCGGATGGTGTTCCGGCACGACCGCGCGGGCCGGCTGGTGGACGCCCAGGAGTTCGAACACCTGGCGTTCGACCGGCGGCGGTTCTCGGACGCCCTGCTCGAGGAACTGACCACCTCGGCGTCGAATTCCATCCAGCTGGGGGGCGACCGGGTGGTGTTCCGGCGCCTGTTCACCGAGCGCCGCCTCCGTCCGCTCGACATGTACCTGCCCGAATCCTCCCCGGAGGCGGCCCGGGAGGCGGTGGTGGACTATGGCCAGGTGCTCCGGGACCTTGCCGCGACGAACATCTTCCCGGGTGATATGCTGCTGAAGAACTTCGGCGTGTCGCGCCACGGCCGGCTGATCTTCTATGATTACGATGAGTTGTGCCGTCTGACCGACTGCAATTTCCGCACGCTCCCGCCCGCGCGCCACGCCGATGAGGAGCTGGCGCAGGAGCCGTGGTTCTACGTCGGCGAGCGCGACATCTTTCCCGAGGAGTTCCGGGCGTTTCTGGGTCTCGACGGCCCGCTGCTCGAAACGTTCCTCGGGGCGCACGCCGAGTTGCTCGAAGCCGGGTTCTGGCGCCGCATGCAGGAGCTGCACGAACGCGGCGAAGTGCTCGATGTGTTTCCATACAAGGACTCGCGGCGGTTGCGCCGCGTGCCACCGGCGCCGGCCGAGACCCGCGCCGTCCCACCCCGGGGAGCCGGATCATGAGCACGCTGATGGGTGAGCCGATCACGCTGCAGGACGGTCGCATGATCGTTCCCGACCATCCGACTGTCCCGTTCATCGAAGGCGACGGCACGGGCCCCGACATCTGGCGCGCGTCCGTGCGGGTGTTCGATGCCGCGGTGTCGAAGGCCTACGGCGGCGCCCGCCGCATCGTCTGGCAGGAGGTCCTCGCCGGTCAGAAGGCGTTCGACCGCACTGGCAGCTGGCTACCCGACGAGACGCTGGAGGCGTTCCGCACCTATCGCGTGGGCATCAAGGGCCCGCTGACCACCCCGGTCGGCGGCGGCATCCGCTCGCTCAACGTCGCGCTCCGCCAGATCCTGGATCTCTACGTGTGCCTGCGGCCCGTGCGCTGGTTCAAGGGCGTGCCGTCTCCGGTGCGGCATCCCGAGCTCGTCGACATGGTGATCTTCCGCGAGAACACCGAGGACATCTACGCCGGCATCGAGTTCGCCGAGGGATCCCCCGAGGTGAAACAGCTGCTGGCGTTCCTCGAGACCACGTTCCCCGCGGCCTACCGGAAGATCCGGTTCCCGGACAGCACCGCGATCGGGATCAAGCCGGTATCCCGCGAAGGCAGCGAGCGCCTGCTGCGCTCGGCCATCGAGTACGCGATCGCGCATCGCCGCAAGAGCGTGACGATCGTGCACAAGGGCAACATCATGAAGTACACCGAGGGCGCGTTCCGCAACTGGGGCTACGAACTGGCCGAGCGGGAATTCGGTGACTCCGTGTACACTTGGGAGCAGTGGGAACGCACCCGTGCGTCGCGGGGTGACGCAGCGGCCGACGCGGAGCAGCAGGCGGCACTCGCGTCCGGCCGGGTGCTCGTCAAGGACGCCATCGCGGACATCACGCTGCAGCAGATCCTGACCCGGCCCGTCGAATTCGACGTGCTGGCCACGCTCAATCTGAACGGCGATTATCTGTCCGACGCGCTGGCGGCCCAGGTCGGCGGCATCGGGATCGCCCCCGGCGGCAACATCAACTACGTCACCGGCCACGCCGTGTTCGAAGCCACCCACGGCACAGCCCCGAAATATGCCGGACAGGACCGGGTCAACCCCGGGTCCGTGATCCTGTCGGGTGAGATGATGCTGCGATATCTGGGGTGGAACGAGGCTGCCGACCGGATCATCCAAGGAATGGACGGGGCCATTGCCGGCCGGCGGGTCACCTACGACTTCGCGCGCCAGATGGAGGGTGCCACCGAGGTCCACTGTAGCGAGTTCGCCGATGCCGTGAT
Organism: Candidatus Eiseniibacteriota bacterium; assembly: GCA_038231135.1. GTDB lineage: Bacteria > Eisenbacteria > RBG-16-71-46 > RBG-16-71-46 > RBG-16-71-46 > JANLWX01. The sequence goes on from JBBRLX010000016.1 coordinate 50,666, forward strand.
CCAGGCCATGGGCTGACGGCCCGTTCCATGCATTGCTTCCCCATGAGACACACGCGCTGAACACACCCGACCAGGAAACGAGAGCCAAGAACATGATCGATGATCGAACCCCGGACTCCGAAGCACCGGCGCCAGCCGCCACTCCCACCCTCGACGAGGACGACGCCGGATCCACGGCGGAGTTCGCGACGGTGCTCGCCGAGCACGAGCGCGCCACGCACGTGGCCGCGGACGTCGTCCGCGAATTCGAGGTCGGCGCCCGGGTGCGGGGAACCCTGATCTCGATCGGAGACGAGCACTCGCTCGTCGATGTCGGTGGCCGCAGCGAAGGCGTGATCGAGACCCGCCATCTCAAGAACGAGTCCGGCGCCCTCGAGCGGCAGGTGGGGGACGCGCTGGAGTTGTTCGTGGTTCAGGCGGGCGATTCGCTCGTCCTCGCTCCCTCCGTCAAGGCGGAGCCGAAGGCCGCGCTGCAGCAGTTGCGCGAGGCGCTCGCGAGCAGGATCCCGGTGTCGGGCAAGGTCACCGGCCGGAATGCCGGCGGGCTCGAAGTCGACGTGTCGGGCGTGCGCGGATTCTGTCCGGCGTCGCAGATCGAACTGGGATTCTGCGCCGACCCGTCGGTCTACGTGGGGCGGACGCTCGAATTCCTCGTCACCGAGATCAAGGACGGCCGCAACGTCGTGATGTCGCGGCGCGGGCTGCTCAAGCGCGCGTCCGAGGAGCAGGGCAAGCGCCTGCTCGATACCATCAAGCCCGGCGACGATCTCAAGGGTCGCGTCGCGCGGCTCGAGCCGTTCGGCGCGTTCGTCGATCTCGGGGGCATCGACGGGCTCGTGCACGTCTCCGAGATTCGCCACGACCGCACCGGGCATCCGTCCGAGGCGCTCAAGGTCGGCGAGTCCGTCCAGGTGCGCGTGCTGCGGGTCGACAAGGGCAAGGACGGCAAGCCGAGGGTGGCGCTGTCCATCAAGGCGGCCGCGCCCGATCCGTGGGTCGGCATCGAGACCCGCTTCGCCGCCGGCGATCGCGTCACCGGCACGGTGGTGAGGCTCACCGATTTCGGGGCGTTCGTGAACCTCGCCCCCGGCATCGACGGACTCGTGCACGTATCCGAGGTCTCGTCGCATCCGGTCGCGCACGCCAAGGACGTGCTCGCGCCGCAGCAGCAGATCGAAGCCGTCGTGCTCGGCGTGGATCCGGTGAAGAAGCGCATCGCGCTGTCGATTCGCGATGCCGCCGCCGGCGCCTCGGCGGTCCCGGATCGCATGCCCAAGGCGGGCGAGACGGCGGAAGGCTTCGTGTCGGGCATCAAGCCGTTTGGCCTGTTCGTCGATCTGCCGGCGTTCGGACGGCGCGCGCGCGGGCTCGTGCCGCGCGAGGAAACGGGTGCGCCCCGGGACTCCGATCTCACGCGGGAGTTCACGACCGGCCAGGCACTCGAAGTCGAAGTCGTCGACGTGAAGGACGGCAGGATCAGGCTGCGAATGCGCGGCGTGACCACGGCGGTGGAAGGCGCGGTCACGCCGGGCGGCGTGCGCGTCGTCGAGTCGCGGCCGCCCATGGATCGCGAAGCGGGACGCGAGGGCTCGCGCGAAGGCGGCCGTGACGGACGGCGCACCGAGGGCCGGGGTGGCGACGCCCGCGGCGGCCGGCGCGACGAGGGCCGTGGCGCGGGCGGCGGTGGCGGGGCGGGCCGTGCGCCGCGGGGCGGCGGCGGCCGGCGCGATGTGGGTCGCGGGGAAGCCCACGATACGCATGGCGGGCGCGATGACGGCCGGACAGGCGGCCGCGACGAGTCGCGCGACAACCGGCGCGATTCGCGGCCCGTGCAGATTCCGCAACGGCAGCCGGACAACGAACCCACCGTGATGGCGCTCGCGTTCAAGAAGGCGCTGGAGAAGGCTCGCGAGAAGGAACAGAAGTCCTGAGCAGCGGACGCGTCCGGCCGGGGCTGCCGGAGGATGCGTCGGAAGGGGAGCCTGCACGCCTTCGAGCGGCTTCCTCCATTCGGCCCGATGTCCTGCCTTGCGCCACCCGCCAGTGACGCTGCGTTTCCAACGGTCCGATCGGCGCCGGCTCCCCCGCCGTGACGCACCGGCATGACAGGGCAATTCGGGGGCCGGAATTGCACAGATTGTGTTAACGCCATGCCTTCACGCCTGATGTCGCAGACAGTTCCCGCTTTACGTGAAGATGGCTCGGGGGATTCTGTCGTCAGGCCTTTACAGCCCCGGGGATGCGAGCGCTGGCGTCCCGCCGGGATCGATCAGCGGTAGAGGTTGCGGAGGCGTCCCCAGGTCGTGGGGATCGTGGGCGTGTTGTGCCCCACGAGTTGGAACCGGTCGACGCCCACGTCACCCGTCACGAGATCGGGCGACTGGGTGAATGGGGCCTGGTCGTGGCGGATCAGCACGATCTGCACCCCCTGCAATGCGCTCGTCCAGCCCAGACCGTTGTCGGTGATGATGTGCGTGAACTTCGTGGAATCGCGGACGTCGACGACGAATTCCGCCCACGTGTTCGCCGGGGGCACGAAGCCCTGGTTGTACTGCCACAGGTTCGCGCCGGAACCGAACGCGAAGTGGATCTCGAGCGGATTCGCGGCGCCGACGTCGTTCAGGCAGAAGCGCACCTCGAACACCCCCGCCGCGAGCCAGTCGCCGGCATATTCGGCGCCGCTCGACTTGGCGCCGAGGTGCCCGTTGGCGGGGGTCGCGAGCAACAGGTAGCCGTCCGCGGCGCCGTCGACGCCGCCGGTGCCGGGATTCGTCACCGTCCCCCCGCCGCCCGCGCCGCCGTCCCACGTGCTCGTGTCGTGGGTCCAGTTCTCGACGAACCCCGGAACGGGCGCGGCGGCCGCGACGGCCACGGCCACGCCGCCGGATGCTGCGAACGCCAGTGCCACCGCGAAGCGGCGGCGCGAATCGAAATACGCAATCGTTCGTTGCACGGAACCCTCGAGACTGGGCCGGACCGGCGTTCGGAACGCACGGACATGCGGTCGACGCGAGGATAACCTATCCTCAGCACACGGAGGGTTTCCAATGACTCATCGCAAGCGGCTCGCGATCCTCGTTGCCGGGGGTCCCGCGCCCGGCATCAACAGCGTGATCGGCGCCGCCACCATTCGTGCCGCCATCGAGAACGTCGAGGTGCTCGGCATCGAAGACGGCTTCGAATGGCTCATGCAGGGCGACATCGACCACGTCCGGCCGCTGACGATCGCCGGCGTGAGCCGCATCCATTTCCGCGGCGGCTCGCACATCGGGATCTCGCGCGCGAACCCCACGACCGACTCCGAGCACCTCGAGAACACCGTGATGTCGCTGCTGCGGCTCGGCGTCGAGGACCTGATCACGATCGGGGGCGACGACACGATGTTCTCGGCGATGCGGCTCGAGCAGCAGGCGCAGGGGCGCATCCATATCGTCCATGTGCCCAAGTCGATCGACAACGATCTCGACCTGCCGCCGTACGTAGACACGTTCGGCTACCAGACCGCCCGGCACGTCGGTGTCGAGTTGCTCGAGAGCCTGATGGTCGACGCCAAGACCACGTCGCGCTGGTACTTCGTGATCGCCATGGGCCGCAAGGCCGGCCACCTGGCGCTCGGCATGGGCAAGGCGGCGGGCGCCACGCTCACGCTGATCGCGGAGGAATTCGTGTCGCGGCCGATCCGGCTGAAGACGCTGGTCGACACGCTGGCGGGCGCCGTGATCAAGCGGCTCAACGACGGCCGGCGCGACGGCGTGGCGGTGATCGCCGAGGGCGTCGTGCTCGACCTCGATCCCGGCGACCTGGCGCTCGTCGAGGAGGCGGAGCACGACGACCACGGCAACCTGCGCATCGCCGAGGTCAACATTGGCGAGATCCTGAAGCACGCCGTGCAGCAGCGGCTCCGCACGTTCGGCATCCCGGCCACGATCGTCGCGAAGAACATCGGCTACGAGCTGCGCTGCGCGGACCCGATCCCGTTCGACATGGATTACACGCGCGACCTGGGTTACTGCGCGACCAAGGCGCTGCTGTCCGGTTTCAACGCGATCACGGTGTCGATGCAGGCCGGCCACTTCGTGCCGATTCCGTTCACGACGCTGATCGATCCCGCCACCGGGCGCGCGCGCATCCGGCTGGTGGACGTGCGGTCCACGCGCTACGCGATCGCGCGGCGCTACATGATCCGGCTGCGCCGTGACGATTTCGAGGATGCCCACGCGCTGGCGAAATTCGCCGCGACCGCGGGACTGTCGCTCGAGGAGTTCCGCGAGCAGTTCGAATCGCTGGTGGCCGACGAGCCACCGCATCTCGACCTCGGCCCGCCGCCGCCGGTCGAGCACGACTCCGCGGCGCGCCGCCGGTGACCGCCGCGCGCCGGCGCGATCACCGCACGATCGCGCAGCGGGCGTGGCGCTCGGCGCCCGACTGCAGCAGCCGCAGCAGATAGATCCCCGGCGCGAGGCGCGCGGGGATCGCGACGACGTGCGATCCCGCGCCCAGTGCCCCCACGTCGAGCGCGGCGCGGCGGCGGCCTGCGAGATCGAACACCTCGAGCCGCGCGGGCGCCGCGGCCGGCAGTGTGAACGCGACCGCGAGCCCGGAGCCCTCGGCGGGATTGGGGCGCGCCCCGGCGAGCGTGAACGCGACCGTTTGCGGCACCATCAGCTCGACCTCGCCGAGCCGCACCTCGACGCCGCCGAGGACGACCCGCAGCCGGTACCCGAGTTGCGCGCCAGGCCGTGCGTCGTGGTCGTCGTAGCGCAGGCGCCCGGCGCCGTCGGTCGTGAGGTTCGCCACGGCCCGCCACGGTCCCGCGCCCTCGCGGCGCTCCACCGTCGCCACGGTGATGCCGGGGCCCGCCTGCCACTCGACGTGCACTCGGCCCGGCTCGGCGGACGCCGTCGCGAGCGCGATCAGCGTCGGGGTGTCCTCGTGGGCGCCCGGGTTGTAGTCCGCGCTGCCGGTGCGCGCGAAGTTGCCGCGCGGCGTCGGCCACCCCTGTTTCGTGCCGCGCCAGCTGCCCGGCGCCATCTTGTAGATGTACAGACCCGTCCCCCCGATCGGACCGCCGAGGATCTCGGTGCGCCGATCGCCGTCGTAGTCCCAGATCGACGCCTGGGAAGCGGCACGACCGGCCTTGGGATAGCCGAACAGGACCGCGGTGGACGAATCGTAGGCATAGACGCCGCTCGCCGGCAGCGTCCATACCACGGTCGGAGCGCCGGTGGGCGACACATGACCCATCAGCGGCGTGCCGACCGGGTTCACGGCGTACTTCTTGGGCCAGGTGCCGAAGTGCACCGGCAGGCCGTCCGCGCCCAGCACCGTGAGTTCGGTGGGTATGATGCGCGACAGGATGATCTCGTCGACGCCATCGCCGTTGAGATCGCCGATGACCGGCTCCGAGGCGGCGAGGCTGAACTGGAAGTATTGCGAGCGGCGGGTGCCGTCGGCGTTGAAGGCGTAGGTCACGGGCCCCGAGGCCACCACGATCGTGGGTGTTGGATCGTTGCCGAACCGGACCACGCTCGGCGGCTCCGGGTTGCCGATCGTGAAGATCGGCCAGCCCGGCATGGTCGTGCCGTTCCCGCGCAGCAGGTTGAGATACCCGGCCGAGGTGAGCGCGACGATCTCGACTCCGGGCTGGCCGTCGAAGTTGCTGAGCGCGATCTGGACGTTGGGGAGGGTGACGGTCGCGGTCGTCGAATCGGCTGCCAGCGGGAAGCCCGTAACAGGCGAGCCGTCGGGGTGCCAGGCGTAGATCCTGTCATCGCTGCCGCCCCACACCACCTCGAGCCCGCCGTCACCGTCGATATCGCCGAGCGCCGGCATGGTGCCCGGAACGTTGTTGGGCGTGGCGGTGACCGGCCAGCCAGGCAGCGGCTTGCCGTCGGCGCGGAATCCGGCGATGCGACCGTCGGTGGTGGCGACGAACATCGCGAACCCCTGGGTGCCGCCCAGGTCCGCGGCGGCGATGCCGCCGAGCGGCGGGGCGGGCAGCGCGAACGTGCTGCGGACGGACGCCGAGCCCACATCGACGATCACGATCCGCGAGTCGGCGAGCGCGACTGCGGCGCAGCACGGCCGGCCGGCCGGCGGCAGCGGCACGCCGGGACCCACCACCGTGTCGTTCTCGAGCACCACGGAGCTGGTCGGCGGATCGCGCAGCATGCGGTTCAGGTTCACGCGGCCGGTGCCATAGCCGGTGACGCCGGGGTTCTGCGCCGAGATGTCGTCGGCCGTCTCGACCACCCGCTGCTGCACCTCGAACGGCAAGGCGGGCGTGAGGCCGCGCTGAAGGCGATGGGCCTGGTAGAGCGCCGCCATGCCCGACACCAGCGCGGCCGAGAACGAGGTTCCGGTGGCCCCGGTGGTGTAGGTCGGCCGGCGTTGCAACAGGCTGTCGCCGACGACGTGCGCGGGGTGCGGCGAGACGGTGGTGGTGATCAGGCTGGTGCCGGGCGCCGCCACGTCCACGTAACCCTGGGCGTTCGCGAACCGCGGGATGACGTCGAACTGATCGGTGGACGTGACGGTCAGCACCTCCTCGCGGTCCCCGATGTAATGGGAGTCGGTGCCCTTGTTGCCGGCCGCGACCACGATCGTGACGCGATTCGCCAGCGCGTTGTCGAGCGCGGCGGCGAGGTCTTCCTGGTAGCGGCTCTCGAACGAGCAATTGATGATCAGGGCACCCATGCGGGTCGCATAGCGAATGGCCTGCGCGACGTAGGTCAGGCTCACCTGACCGAGCGGGCTCGCGGTGGTCGCCCATGCGACGCGCAGCGGCATCAGCGACACCTTCCACGCCGTGCCTGTCGCGCCCATCGCGTTGTTGCCGTGTGCGCCGATCACGCCCGCGACCGCCGTGCCGTGACCGGCGAAGTCGTTGGGGTCGTTGTCCGGGGCGAACCAGTCCTCCCCCGGCACCACGCCGGTATCGACCGGGTTCGGCAGGTTCACGAAATCCCAGCCGTGCACGTCGTCCACGTAGCCGTTGTTGTCGTCGTCCACGCCCGGGGTGCCGTTGAGCTCGGACAGATTCGTCCAGATCTGGCTCGAGTAGCCGGGGCCCGCGGCCAGGTCCGGATGATAGGGAATCACTCCGGTGTCGAGCACCGCGACGACCACGCTGCTGTCGCCGGTCGTCACGTCCCAGCCTTCGACGGCGTGAATGTCGTGACGACTCGGCTGATAGAAGTAATAGGAATTCGGCCAGTAGGGATCGTCGGGCACCGCGCTCACCGGGCACATCCCGGACAGCGATGCCGACGCCACGTCGGCCGATGTCTGGAACGCGGTGCGCGCATCGCTCGCCTGGGCGCCGTCCGGAAGGTGCGCGATCCAGAATGCGGCGAGCGGGTCGGGCACGACCCCGGGCGCCGGGGCGTCGGTCGGGAACTCGGGCTCGAACTCGACGACGCCGAGACCGGTCGCGATCCGGTCGAGATCGGGAACACCCAGGGCGCGCAGCGGCCGGAGCGACGAGACACCGGTCTGCGTAGTCCGGTCGGCGCGTGTCTGCCAGGCGGCGCCGGTCGCGGCCGGCGACAACCGGAGCACGACGATATCGTTCTGGAACGAAGGCGGATCGCCTTCGGCAGCTCGCGCCGGAACCGCCGGCGCGGCCAGCATCAGGAACAGCAGCAACAGGGCGGCCATGGCAGGGTCTCTAAGGGTCGATCGCGAGCCGGGGGGATCACACGTCGCGACTCATCGACAGTAGGCACCCGTTTGGAACGGGTCAACGGCATTCGAGCCCTGGAACTCGGGCCGGCAGAGCCGCCCATTGGCCAACACCCACGCGTGCTTTCGGATGCCCCCGGTCGTTCGACCTCGAGCCGGCCTCGAAGGCCGGCCGGTCCGGCGCGACCGGCGCCCGGCGATGGGAAGCTACCGCCCGCGTGGCGCGCGAGCCTCCCGGACCCAGGTACCGCGCGCGCGGGATCCGGTGGGATTGAAAATGCGGGCCGCTCCCCGGGTCGAGGGCGACGTAAGCGCCTGAGAGGGGCTGAAGGTTCGCCGCCGTTAGTCCATGGTCGCAGCCCGCACCCGGGAGACTCGCAATCCACACGCCAGCGCTCGGTTTGCACCGGCTGCCGCGGAATTCGGGAGTGCGCCGGTTGCGGTTCACTGCCGCAAGTACCTGCGCCCCAGCGCGTGAGTGGATTCGAGTCACTGCGCCGGGTTTCGCGCCGGCGTCCGCAGGTCGCGGGTCGCGGCGCCGCGAGAACGGGTGATCCCGCCCGCGCGGCGCACCGTGCCGCGCAAGATCACCCGGGATGAACGGATATGCGAACGGGCGGCTTCGCGGAGCCGCCCGTCACCTGCTGCGGGTCGCCGGTGGCGGCCCTGGGGAATCTCGGGCTATTGCACGCCCAGCAACTCGACCTCGAACGTGAGCGTGGCATTCGGCGGAATGGTGCCGCCCGCGCCCGCCGCGCCGTACCCCAGGTCCGGAGGGATCGTGAGCTTGCGCTTGCCGCCGACCTTCATGCCCTTGACGCCCTCGTCCCAGCCGCGGATCACGTTGCCGTTGCCGAGCGTGAACTCGAACGGCTGGCCGCGGTCGAGCGAGCTGTCGAACTTCGTGCCGTCGGCCAGCCAGCCGGTGTAGTGAACCGACACCTTGCTGCCGTTGTCGGCGACGGCTCCGTCACCCACCTTGAGGTCTTCGTACTTGAGTCCGTCCGACAGCGTGATGGTGCCGGCCGTGACGCCCCCCGCGGCGCTGGCGGTGGTCTTCGACGCCGTCTTTGGGGTGCCGGCCGAGCTCGAGGTGGTGTTGCTGGTTCCGCCACCGGCGGCGCACCCGAACGCGCCGAACGCCAGCGCCAGTGCGAGGATTCCGATTGCCTGCTTCATCGTGTGGAGCTCCTTGGAACGTGCCTGGGTTTGGGGAATCGAACGAACGACCGGAAAGGCTCGCATGAACCGGGGTCCGCGGCAAGCCGGCCCGGCTGGATGCAGGGACCGCCTCACCGGCTGCGCGCCGCGCGTATTTCGGCGAGCGTCGCGCGATAGAGCGAGTCGTGGCCGGCCGCGAGCGCCACCGCATGCGTGGCCAGACTCTCGGCCTCGACGAGTCGATTCCGGTGGATCAGCGCCACCGCCAGGTTGTTCGAGGCATCGGGGTCCGCGGGCAACCCCTTGAGGGCCGCCCGGTAGTGCCGCTCGGCGTCCGCCCAGCGGTTGCGGTGCGCCGCCACGTTGCCGAGGTTGAGCCGCGCGCGGGCGAACGACCGGTCGACGTGCAACGCGCGCTGGTACTCCCTCCCGGCCAGGTCCCACTCGCCGCGCGCCTCGTAGGCGACACCGAGATCGTTGTGCTCCGCGGCGGTGAGCGGGTCATGGAGGATCACCAGGTGCGAGCAGCCGGCGGCCAGCAGCACGAGTGCGGTCGCTCCGAGTTGCAGGAGCCGCGTCGCGGCGCGCCGCCCCCGCGATCCCGGGTGCAACCGGCGCAGCCCGTGAACCGGCCGCGGCGTCATCGTGCGGCTCCTTTGTCCACACCGGAATCCGCCACGGCCCGGGGAGTCACGATCAGCACCCGCCGGTCCGAGCCCGCACGCCAGCGCTCGAGACTCGGCAACCGCACCTCACGCGGACTCGAACCGCCGTCGTTGAGCACGAACCGCGCGCGATCCGGCTCCCAGCCGGTGACCACCGCATAGTGCTGGCGCGTGAGCGGCCCGAACCCGACCGGGTAGAGCACGATCGGCGGCACGCCGGCCGCGAGCCACGCGATCAGGGAGTCCGCCGGAGCCGAGGTGACGCGCGCCTCGAATCCCGCCTGCCGGGCGCGCGCCGCGAGATCGGTGACGAGGCTGCCCCGGAACACCGGATCGTAGGCGGAATCCGCGTCCGCCAGCGCCGCCGCATCCGCGTGATGGAACGCGAGCACCATGCGCAGCGCCGCGGGCCCGCACTGCTCGGGCGCCTGATGCAGCACCGGCACGTCGAGGCGAATGGCGCCTGCGTGCAGGGCGGGGGCGGGAGCCGCTGCTGCGGCCGAACCCAGCCACACCATGAGGAGCGCGAACGAAGCGGGCATGCGCGCGAGACTACACGATGAGGTGCGCGCGCCGCGCATGACCGCGGCGGTACCGCAGGTCGAATGCGCCGCCGCCCGGGCACTCCGCGCCGGGGCGGCGGCGCGCGACACGTCGGAGTCCTCGACGCATCCGGCCGCCGCGCCTGCGGCGCGACTCACTTGACGATCACCTGCCTGTTCATCAGCTTGAGCACGACGATCACGAGGATCACCACGATCAGGATTCCGATCAATGCGCCGGTCGCGCCGTCACTGCCGGTGGGCAGTCCGCGGGACTGGGTCGCGAGCGTGTGCAGATCCTGCTCCGACATCGAAGCCAGCCGCAGCTGGACCTGCTCCGGTTGCACTCCGTAATCCCGGAGCTTCTGCGCGACGACACGGTTTTCGAGTGCCCGCTGCACCGTCACCATGTCCGCGTCCCGGCTGGAGGCGATCGTCGTCATACCCGAGGCGCGCGACGGCGCGAGACCCGCCGCGGCCGGAGCCACGTCCAGCGTGCTCATCCAGGCAACCAGAAATACGGCCGTAATCGTGCGAAGCACTCTGGGAAACAGACGCATGTGCATACCTCCCGGCGATGAAAGCGCGCGCTCGTGCAGAACGCAATGTTCGGCCTGAATCAACGTCCGCAGCATAGAACCAAACGGATGCCGTGTGCTAGACTGATCGTCCCTTGTAATACTCCACCCTGGGCCTCTCCCTCGTGACCTCCACTCGACGCTGCTCGAGTTCCGTCAAGACCCCAATCGGACGCTGCCCTACGATCCTCGCCGCCGTACTCGCGTTCGCGTCCTGCGCCTGCGCCCACGCGAACGCGCTGGAAGCGGATTCGACCAGGGTCCCGCCGGTCCATGTCGCGGCGGTCGATTCGGCCTCGGCCGCTCCGTCGCCGGCGCTGCCCGACTCGAGCCTGTCGCCCGCGCCGCAGCACGACCCGCAGGAAACCCTGCATCCCCCGCTCGACCGCGTCGCCCTCGGACTGGGATTCGAGAACGTCACGCTCGATGCCTCGACCCAGCCTCCCAGCCTCGCATACGAAAACCGGCGCTACCGCCACAGCGCTGATGCATTGGGATGGATCATGCGGGGCGGGGATTCGTTCATAGCGTACGAACGCCGGCTGGGAATGGTCGCCGCATCCATCGAACGCACCGGCGCGATAGGCGCAGGCGCGCCGTTCCGGGTTCGGTACCCCAGCGACGGAGATTTCCACGCGCCGCGGGGCCACGTGCAGGAACCGACTTCGCACAGCATCGACCTGACGGTCGGGCCGCTCGTCGCGTACGACCTGGGCCGCGTCACGGAACCCGTCCAGTTCCAGTTCCAGACCGAGGCGACCCTGCGCTGGAATCCGTGGACAGGATCGCGATTCATCGGATCAGTCGTGTTCCCGATCTACAACGACTTCGTGTTCAACCCGCTCCATCCGGATCTCGACAACGTGCGGCCGGGTCTCGTCACGCTGGAGCAGTACGCGTGGGTGCCGCGGGTCGGGCTGGCGTCGGCGAGCGGCGGAGTATTCGCCGACAATCGCTACGGCGTGTCGCTCGGCATCGCACGGCCGCTGATGCAGGGCGCCGTGCTGCTCGACGCGCAGACCGACCTCACCGGATTCGTCGCATTCAACACCGGCGGCCTCGGCTACTCACCGCTCCGGAACTGGAGCTCCTATGGCGCCGTCACCTGGCGGCCGGCGTGGATGGACGCCCAGCTCCGCGCACGCTACGCGCAATACCTGTATGGGGATCATGGCGCGGATCTCGAATTCAAGCGGTCGTTCGGCGATCTCGACCTGGCGTTCTCCGTGCTGCGCTCGAACAACCTCACGATTGAGGGCGTTCGGATCTCGTTCCCGATCCCGCCGCTGACCCGTCCCACGCAGCGGCCGATCCGCCTGCTGCCGGTCGAGCACTTCCCGCTGAGCTACCGCACGGATGCGACTCCGGTGGGCCAGTCGGTGGTCGGCACTGCCTCCCGGGAGGACTTTTTACGTCAGTTGAGCGCCCCGGCGCTGGCCGCGAACAGCTACCGCTACGAGCGCGCCCAGGGTCGAAAACGCCAATTGCCACCCCCCCAGCCCGCCCCGTGGATCAATCATTCGGGAATGACCGGCTTCATCATCACCCCCTGGGCCGGGGTCCAGCCGAGCGGGGAAGTCGAGGTCGGCTTTACAAATATCCCCAAGAAGTGGTCCTACGCCCCGAGGCGGGGTGTTTTCCACAACGAAATTTATTATGTCTCCATGGGACTTTTGCCCCGACTGGAGGTCGGATTGCGCATCACGCGCACGCCTGGCTTCAATCCGTTTGCTGACGTCGATCCGGAGTCCCGTTTGACGACCGACACGGACCACATGGCCAGCTTCCGGATTTCCGTCCTGGAGCCCCGGGACCGGCGTCCCGGGCTGGCCCTGGGGGTCGACGACATCGAGGGCACCCGGCGTTACCACTCAGCTTATTTGGTTTCCGGGGTCCCGTTCTCAATCTTTCGCGTGCAAAACAGGTTCAGCTTAGGTTATGCTTCTCATGTCTTCACGGCTTATCGCCATGTGCTCGATGGTGGCTTCGGCGCCATTGAGGTTTCCCCCTGGCGAGCCGTTGCAGCTCGAATCGAGTACGACACCGAGAAAGTAAATGTGGGTCTCGGGTTGGATCTCGGATACGGGTTGCGGATCCGCGCCGCTGCACTCAATATGGAGTCCTTGAGTGTCGGCGTGGGATGGCATCACAAGCTGTGAAGTACGGGTTTCAGGCCACTGTGTATCCACGGATGGATACGCTAAAGATAACGCCAAGGAATTGGCGATCATACGCTCAGCGCCACAGGCCCTCCCTTGGCCGTGCGCGAAGAGATGGAGGACCGCGATGAACATCGATCACCGCAACCCGCGCCTTCGCCGGGGCTTCGCCTTCGTTGCGCTTGCGGCACTGCTTGGGCTTTCTGTTATGGGCCTGTCGCAGTGTCGTCTTGTCAACGACACGGTCACCGGAGTGGACCTCAACGCCAATTCCGGGTTGAATGCCCGTAGCGACTGCGTTCACCAGTGCAACGATCAGTACAAGGCCTGCAAGCGTGCCGAAGACGCCCGTCACAAGTCGGCTCAGCGCGCGTGCGGCAATGACAAGACCTGCAAGAAGAACGAGCAGCGCCTGCACAAGGACAATCAGCTGGCGTGCGTTCGTGCGATGCAGAACTGCAAGCGCAACTGCTACAACGAGGGTGCTGGCATCGGCGGACGTTAAGCTGGCCTGAAACCCCCGTACCGCTCGCTTCATCGGGGTTGTACGGATGAAACAAACAGGGCGCCCGACGGAAACTCGGGCGCCCTGAGTCTTTTTATCGCCGACCCGTTTGCGCCGCGTCTTGAGGGTCGGTAGTGTGACGTGTTCGAATCGCACTCGACCCTTGGGGAGGCCTCATGACGTCACACAAGCATCGCCTGCATCGTAAGCGCGCCCGTATTACGTGGCGGAAGAAGAAGGTCAAGGCCGCCGCCAAGAAGAACGCCAAGCGGCGTTAGACGAAGACCTCGGTACCAGCACGAGGTCACGGGCGGCGCCGGACGAAGTTCACAGCGCCGGCCGCCGAACAGCGAAGCGGGAACCGCCCCGCTCAGATCAGTTCGAGGTACTTGAGATCCAGGGGGCCGAATAATCCCCCGCCCTGCCCGCCGAACAGCTCGTTCCCCCGCCGCAGCGCCTCGGAGGGGACGTCGATTACGGGTAGATCCAGGTTCTCGACGGCCGCCACCTTGGAAGTCGTGGGCAGCGAATACCGCTCGCTGGCGAGATAGTCCTCGAACTCCTCCAGAGTCCACGCGTACAGCGCGTCGACCTCCCATACCAGGTGCACTTCCTTGCCGCGGACCAGATCCGGCGGATCATCGGGCGGCGCGGGCTTGAGCGTGCCCACCGCGCAGCAGTCGCAGCCGAACCAGAACTCGGGCGCGCCCTGCAGCACGAGATTCTGGGCGACGCGGGCCTCCGTGGGGGCATCCTTCCAGACATTGGACATCAGTTCGGCGAGCGCGAACTGGTAGCGCAGCAGCGCGCGCGGATCGTCGCTGGCGGCGCCCTTGACGCCAGTGGCGAGCACCCGCAGGTTGCGGATCGCCTCGAGCCGTACCCACGGCGACCGGCGATTACAGAGCGACGTGAGCCCCTTGAGCGTACCGTCGAGGCGCTCGCGGGCGACGCTCAGGACGTCCGCGAACGTGCCCTCGCCCTTCTCGAGAAACTCGACCGTCCGGCGCATGCCCTGGTTGAGCGGCATGTAGGCGCTCCGGAGCGTGGCCCAGTCCTCCGTCAGCCGTTGCTTGGCGATCAGGTCCCAATCCGCCACGTAAGTCTCCTCACCGGTTGGCCCGGTCGCATGTACAGGTGCTCAGGTTCGTGAACCAAGAGGGGAAGTATAGCGGCCGGTCGGAATGCGGCCAAACCCGGGTGCCCGCTCCCCTGCGGGATGGGCACCCGAGGTCTCTCGCTTATCGAGCGAGCACGATCCGGCGTGAGGCGCTGCGATCGCCAGCCGTGACCCGCGCGAAATACACGCCGGCCGGGGTGCGCCGGCCGTCGGCGCCACGCCCGTTCCACCGCACCCAATGGTCTCCGGCCGGCACGTCACCGTCGAACAGCGTCGTCACACTCCTCCCGCCGATGTCGAGGATCTCGAGCCGCGCCCGCGAGGACTGCGCGAGCGAGAACCGGATCGATGTGGCGGTCGTGAACGGATTGGAGCCCGTGACCGCAAGTCGCAGCTGCGGACCCGCGCCGCGGGCCGCCGGAACCGCGGCCAGCGTGACCCCGACCGAGAACAGCGTCCCGTTGTTGATGGCGTAGACCCGGCCGTCGTGACCGATCACGGTCGGCGTGTATGCCTCGCCGATGCCGGGCGTCAGCACCACGCTCTCGCTCAGCGTGTTCGTAGCCAGATCCCAACGGTAGAGCACGCCGTCCTCGTTGCCCGCGTACACGCTGTTCGTGAACGGATCGACGGCCGAGGTGTTGATGCACCATTCCTTCACGGCGCCGGGGTGTGTCGCCGTGTACTCGGTGTCGGGGGTGACCGCGGCGACGGTGAGCACCTCCTTCATGACGGTGGCGCCGGTGCGGGGATCGACCTGCGTGGCGCGCGGATCGAGCACCGCCAGCTTGTTGATGCCGTCGCCGCCCAGGTCCGCGTAGCTGTTGTACTTGGTCGTCAGCAGGTAGCTCGAAAGGCCGGTGTAGGACGGCACCATCGACGCCGGCACCACCGACGGCGTGTCGTCCCACCCGAACGAGCCCGGCGCTCCGGACGACGCGAGATTCGCGTCGAACTGCAGCATCCAGCCGCGATTGCTCGCGGCGGGCGATTCGACCACGCCGAAGAACACCCGGCCGTCGGGGCCGACCGCGGGCGACGAGCTGCCGTCGTCGTACAGATTCGCGTTGTGTCCGCTCTTGGGATCCTTGAGCTGCACCTTGGCGCGCGTGGCGAGCGTCGTCGCGTCGAGCGCCACCAGGTAGCCCGTGGCATCGCCGATCTTCGAGCTCATCACCACGTAGATCGTCTGTCCGTCGTTGCTCATCGCCGGAGCGCAGTTCATCAGCACCTGCGTCGAGCGCCCGGCCGACGCCGTGGACGCGGTGACGAACGCGGCCGAGCCATCGGCGCCGATACGGGCGAGCCCGCTGTGGATCGCGAGCGGATTCGCACCCGCCGCGCGGAACCCGAAGAACACGTTGCCGGTGGAATCCGACGTGAGCGGGGTGCAGATCCGGATGTCCGCGTTGTAGGCAGTAGGGTTCGCCTCGTAGGCGGCAGTACCGTAGAACGCGACCCGGACCGGCGCGGGCACCCCTGCGGTGTCGACGCCATCGAGCTGGAACACGGTCCCACCGGCGCCCGGCACCCACAGGCGGTTCGACGGCGCCAGCGCGATCCCGCAGCTCGGAATCCAGCCGTGGGCGGGCACCGTGAAGTCGGTGTCGAACTGCCACAGCTCGGACCCGGTGCCGCCGTTGCGCGCCTCGACCCGGAAGCCGTCGAGGGCGCCCGTCTTGACCGGGATCAGCACGGTGTTCGCCCCGGTCACGAGCGGCGAGCCGTAATGAATGAGCAGCGTGCCGCTCGACGAATAATGCGGGATCAGGTCGACCGAGGTCTGCCACGCCACGTGGTCGAGCGGCTGCGAGGCCACGCCCGAAACGGCGGTGTGGCGCGGGTCACCCCCGAAGCCGCTCCACGCGGGGGCTCCGGCCGCGCCGGCCGCTCGCGGCAGCCCCAGGAGCACGGCGCAGCACAACGTGGTTCGCAGCAGTCGCAGGGTGGCGGGCACGGCAGGCACAACGCGGCGGCAGCGGCGCGACAGGTCCATGGTCGAGGGTCTCCAGGCAGTGGGTTCCGCGGGGCTGCCATGATATCAGCCGTACCCGCTGCGGTGGATGGAATTCCGGCGTCGCGCCCCGGCTCCCTGGGGTTTGGTGAACGGCTTCGCGTGTTCGGTGGGACCGTACTTCGCGGGCCCTGGAGCGACCCTGCCGAGCCGGCCTGGTACCGGGCGCCCTACGCGACCGGCGTCGTCGCGCGGACCCCCGCGGCAAGCGCCGGGATCATGACCGTCACGCCGGCGTTCGCCGCCTGCGACTCGCGCGCGGCGTCGAGCGCGCTCTGCACCGCGACACCCTCGCGGAACGCCGGTTCCATCGGGACGCCGGCGGTGATCGCGCGGTGCAGCCGGTCGATGAGCACGCCGAACGGCGCCACCAGCGCGGGGTCGCCGGCGCGGGGCTCGAGCCGCAGCGGCTCGGGAATCACCAACTCCTCGGGATCCTTGCCCGGCACGATCCGCCACAACTTGTAGCCGGTCTCGTCCCAGCGCAGCGTGGCGTCGGAGCCGTGGATCTCGAACCGTTCCCAGCGATACGGCACGGCGGCGGTCACGTCGACGATCGCCGTGGCCCCACCGTCGAACGTGTAGTGGAGCGTGAAGCTGTCGTCGGCGGTGGCGGTGCCGGCCAGATCGCCGATGCCGCGCCGGGGCTGGTCGACGCGCACGGACGCGAGCACGGTGCGCGGCTCGCCGAACACCGTGCGCAGGCAGTCGGTGTGGTGCGAGCCCAGCGCCCCCAGGATGCCGCCGCCCCGGGCACGGTCCGACAGCCACGTCATGCCGCGCGACTCGGGCCGCGCCCACAGCGGGTAGCGGCCGAGGATCTCGCCGCGCCGCGGCGTGCCGATGGCGCCCGAGCGCACCAGCTCGAGGGCATGGCGCCGCGCCGGGAAGAACCGGAACTCGTGATTGATCGCCGCGACCCGCCCCAGCTCCACCGCGCGGTCGTGCATCTCGGCCGCCTGGAAGCGGTGGAGCGCCGTGGGCTTCTCGCACAGCACGTGGGCGCCGGCGTCGAGCGCGCCGAGCATCATGGGATGATGCAGGTCCACGGGCGTCGCGATGCTGACGACGTCCGGTTTGAGGTCTTCCAGCATGCGGCGCCAGTCCCCCATCCCTTGCGGGATGCCGAGGTCGGTCGCGATCTGCTGGGTCCGGGCCGCGTCGGAGCCCGCGATACCCACCAACTCGAACCCGGCGTGGCGCTGGAATGCCGGTGCCTGGACGTTGCGACCGAACGACGTGCCGATCAGCGCCACCCGCAACCGCGCCATGCGCTCCTCCCCCGTGACGGAACCTGCTATCCTCGCCGGTTCTTCCGACCGGATCCAAACTGCGACAAGGAGACCTTCATGCGCGACCCGCGCAACGTCAAGCTGGCACGGCTGATCGTGCAGCACTCCACCCAACTCAAGCCCGGCGAGGCCGTGATGATCGAGGCGTTCGATCTCGCGAACGGGCTGGTGCTCGACCTCGTGGACGCGGTGCACGCCGCGGACGCGATCCCGCTGGTGTTCCTGAGGTCGAACGCCGTGAACCGCTCGCTGATGGCCGGCGGCACCGAGGCGTACTACAAGGTCCAGGCCGAGATCGAGCTGTTTCAGATGCAGAAGGTGCAGGCCTACGTCGGGCTGCGCGCCGCGAACAACGGCTCCGAATTGTCGGACGTGCCCGCCGACAAGATGGCGATGTATTCGAAACTGCTGGCGCGCCCCGTCCACCTGGACTACCGCGTGAACCACACCAAGTGGGTCGTGCTGCGGTATCCGAACGCCTCGATGGCGCAGAGCGCCAACATGAGCACCGAGCAGTTCGAGGAGTTCTTCTACCGCGTGTGCACGCTCGACTACGCCCGCATGGCCGACGCGATCGTGCCGCTGCGCGATCGCATGCTCGCCACCGACCAGGTGCGGCTCAAGGGCCCCGGGACCGATCTCGCGTTCAGCATCAAGGGCATCGGCGTGGTGCCGTGCGAAGGCCGTCGCAACCTCCCGGATGGCGAGTGCTTCACCGCCCCGGTGCGCGACTCGGTGAACGGCACGATCACCTACAACACGCAGTCGCTGTATCTCGGAACCACGTTCGACTCGCTGAGCTTCACGTTCGAGGGCGGCCGCATCGTGAAGGCGACCGGCACGCCGCAGGACCGGCTCGACGCGCTGCTCGACACCGACGATGGCGCCCGCCATATCGGCGAGTTCTCGCTCGGGTTCCATCCGTACATCCAGCAGCCGATGAAGGACACGCTGTTCGACGAGAAGATCGCGGGCTCGCTGCACTTCACGCCCGGCCAGTCCTACACCACCGCCGACAACGGCAACCGCTCGCAGGTGCACTGGGACCTGGTCCTGATCCAGCGTCCCGAATACGGCGGCGGCGAGATCTGGTTCGACGGCGAGCTGGTGCGCAAGGACGGCCGGTTCGTGGTCCCGGCGCTCGCGGGACTCAATCCCGAACGGCTGGGGGCATAGCCTCCGGGCGCTCGTCATGATCCAGCTCCAGAACCTCCGGTATTCGATCGGCGACCGGGTGCTGTTCGACCACCTCGACTGGGTGATCGCGCCCGGCGACCGCATCGCGCTGGTCGGCCCGAACGGCGCGGGCAAGACCACGCTGATCCGCGTGCTGCTCGGCGAGTACACCGCCGAATCGGGCACGCGCATGATGGCGCGCGGCACCCGCATCGGCTACCTGCCGCAGGAGGCCGCCGAGAAGTTCGACGGCACCGTGCTCGAGCGCGCGATGGAGGCGCACCGCAGCCTGCTCGCGATGCGCGAGGAGCTGGACGCGCTCCACCAGGGCCTGCAGGACATCTCGCCCGAAGACCCGCGGCTGGAGGCACTGCTCGAGCGCTCGGGCGAGCTGCAGCATCACCTCGATCTCCAGGACGAGCACCTGCTCGAGCCCGAGGCCCGGCGCGTGCTCGGCGGGCTCGGGTTCACTCCCGCCGATCAGGACCGGCCGCTCGCCGAGTTCTCGGGCGGCTGGCGCATGCGCGCGTCGCTCGCGGCGCTGCTGCTGACCGACCCTACGATCCTGTTCCTCGATGAACCCACGAACCATCTCGACCTGCCGGCCATGGAGTGGCTCGAGGACTACCTCGCGGACTTCCGTGGCGGACTGGTGGTGGTGTCGCACGATCGCGTGTTCCTCGACCGCGTCGCGGACGAGGTGATGGAGCTGGACCGCGGCGAGCTCAGCCCGTACCCGATGAAGTTCACCGCCTACCTCGACGAGCGCGTGCACCGGCGCGAGCTGCTGGAGTCGAAGAACGAGCAGCTCGACCAGCGCATCGCCCAGCTGTCGCGGTTCGTGGAACGGTTCGGCGCCAAGAACACCAAGGCGTCGCAGGCGCGCAGCAAGAAGAAGATGATCGACCGCCTCAAGACCGAGCGCGTGATCCTGCCGCGACCGCCGCGGACGATCCGGTTCTCGTTCCCGCCGCCGCCCCACTCGGGCCGGCTGCTGGTGCAGATCAAGGACGGCGCGTTCGGCTACGGCGAGCGCGACATCTTCAGGCGCGCGCTGGTCGAGATCGAGAAGGGCGAGAAGGTGGCGATCGTGGGCGCGAACGGCGCCGGCAAGACCACGCTGCTGCGCGTGATCGCCGGCCAGCTCGCGCTGCGCGACGGCACCCGCGAAACCTGGCCGCACACCAGGCTCGCGTACTTCGCGCAGCACGCCGCCGAGACGTTGAACCCCACGCAGACCGTGCTGCAGGCGCTCGAGGACATCGCGTCCGACGACTGGCGCCCGCGGTTGCGGTCGCTGCTCGGCAACTTCCTGTTCACCGGCGACGACGTGTTCAAGGCGTGCCGCGTGCTGTCGGGCGGCGAGCGTCAGCGCGTGGCGCTCGCCCGCATCCTGCTCGAGCCCGCGAACCTGATCCTGCTCGACGAGCCCACGCACCACCTGGACCTGGCCGGCAAGGAGGTGCTGGAGGAGGCGCTCGGCCAGTACCCCGGCGCCGTGGTGGTCGTCACCCACGACCGCTCGCTGATGGCGCGGCTCGCCACGCGGGTGATCGAGGTGAACGACGGCCGCGTGCTGCTCTACCCGGGCGGCTACGACGACTACGAGTCCACGCGGCTCGCGCGGCTCGATGGAGCGGGTGCGATGACGGGTGCCAGGCACACCGGATCACCGACGGGCGGCGGAGCCACGGCGACCGCCACCGCGCCGGTCGCGTCTCCGCGGCGTGGCAAGGCCGCGAAGGCCAGTTCCACGCCTGCGCCCCAGGGCGCGCCTGCCGCGCAGCATGAGAGCAAGGCCGAGCGCTCCGCGCGCCAGTTGCGCGAAAAGGAGACGGCGCGCATCGAACAGGACATCGAGCGCCGCGAGAAGGAAATCAAGACCGTCGAGCTGGAGCTCGCGGACCCCGGCGTGTACGCCGACGCCGCACGCTCGAAGGAGCTGGTCGGCCGCTACGAGAAGCTGCGCGCCGAGACGGACGCGCTGTGGCAGAAGCTCGGGGATTTGTAGGAGCTGGGACGTTCGCGTGCTCCGGTCTGCCCAGATGCATCATCGGATCACGAATCATGTTCGTGATTTGGTCAAGCAGGCGGTCTGAATTGACTTGACGACCTGACGAGGCGGGTGACCGACGCCTCGCCGACCTCGTTCAAGTAGGCGCATGTCACGGTCCAGCCTGCGTGCGCCGGCCTCGATCGCCCTTCCGACGCGAGAATCGCGTTGCCCTTCCCGTTACGCGCTCCCACGAGATCCTCGAGCGCGAAATCAGGTGCCGTTAGAATTGCGCTGAAGAGCCCCCGCTCACCCAATTCTCGTGAGCGACCCATGACCTGGTATTCGCTGATTCATCTCGCTGACGGTGAAATTGCTCGTGGACTGCCGGTGAAGTTCGCCCGGGTTTCTCGCAACGCGACCGAGGCGCTCGCCTGGCTGGCCGAATTCGATGCGCGCCGGCTGTACCTGCCGGCGGCGCATCCGTCGATGCACTCCTATTGCGTGCATGAGATGAACATGGAGCCGGAGCCCGCCTTCAAGCTCATCCGCGTGGCGCGCACGGTATGGAAATTTCCGGCCATATTCCCGGAGCTCGCTGCGGAGCATCTGCACCACAGCTCCGTGATCATCCTGGCGCCGCGTCTAACGTCCGAGAATGTCGACGAGCTATTGGCGGCCGCCAGGCACAAGACCAGGATCGAGATCGAACAGCTGCTGGCACAGCGATTCCCTGGCGTGACGTGCCAAGCAATGGCTACGTCGGTGGGCGCCGCCGAACAGGCCCCGGGGCCTGTTAAGTTGACATGTGCGCAACAGGCCCCGGGGCCTGTTGAGGCGTCCGGGCAACTCGCCCTGGTGGCGAACGACGAGTTGTTCGCTCAACAGGCTCCGGGGCCTGTTGAGATGTGTGCACGGCGCCAGCCTGGCCCACACGAATTGTGGCGCACGATCGGCGAGAGCAACTATGACAAGTTGCGGTACGCGCAGTCCCTGGCGAGCCACCGTACCGCCGGGCGGGACGTCGAGGAGCTCCTCGGACAGGCGCTAGATCTGCTCGTTCACGAACTCGAACGGCGTAAGTTCGGGGCGACCGAGCGGCCCCGCAGGAAGGCAACGCGCAGCGGCGCACGGACGGAATACGCGTACGAGAATCGCAGATACATTCCCAGACACGTGAAACGCTCCGTGTGGCAGCGGGATCACGGCCAATGCACGTTCACGAGCGACACCGGCAAGCGCTGCCCCGCGCGATCGCT
The DNA here is from genome assembly GCA_038231135.1 of Candidatus Eiseniibacteriota bacterium. GTDB lineage: Bacteria > Eisenbacteria > RBG-16-71-46 > RBG-16-71-46 > RBG-16-71-46 > JANLWX01. The sequence continues at coordinate 72,813 of JBBRLX010000016.1, forward strand.
TCTGGAATTCGACCACATCGATCCGGTGGCGCGTGGCGGCGAACCGACCGTGGCAGGGATGCGGCTGCGGTGCAGGTCCCACAATCAGTACACGGCGGAATGCGAGTTCGGCGTCGAGTTCATGAAGCGCAAGCGGGAACTCGCCCGGGAGGCGACCGCGCAGAAACGTGCGCAGGCAGCCGCAGCCGGGGAACAGAAGCGGGCCGCCGCAGCCGAATCAAAGGCCCGGGCTACGAATCCGGAATATGATGTGGTTCCCTGGCTGCGGCGGTTGGGCTTCCGCCTCGACGAGGCACGTCGTGCGGCGGTCCATAGCGAACCCCTGCGCGACGCCTCTCTCAAGGAGCGAGTGCGCGTGGCGCTGGCCTATCTGGGTTCCAATACAGGCGTGGCTTCCAGAAGAGCCAGCACGTCTTCGACGAACTTGCGTTCGTCTCCCTCTCCCAGCGGGTCGCACCAATTCGCGCGTGCGACACCCGCTGCGCCGAGCGACACTGCGACCAGCGCCGTCCCCTCCCGCGACGCGGACGCGGACGGGGCGCCAGGCACGAACACCAGCGCCGGCAGGATCACCACGAACACAGCGATGGCGCCGCCCATCTGAGCGATCGCTCCCAAATGCGGCTCAGGCCCGCAAATCGATCGGCACATACCCCCGCTGGACGGCGCCGGTGTACACCTGCCGGGGCCGGGCGATGCGGAAGTCGGGATCGCGGCGCGCCTCCATCCACTGGGCGATCCAGCCCGGCATGCGGCCGAGCACGAACATCACGGTGAACATGTTGGTCGGGATGCCGAGCGCCTTGTAGATCACGCCGGAATAGAAGTCGACGTTGGGGTACAGCTTGCGGCTCACGAAGTAGTCGTCCTTGAGCGCGATCTCCTCGAGCTTGAGCGCGATCTCGAGCAGGTTGCTCGAGATGCCGACGCGCCGGATCACGTCCTCGCACGCCTTCTTCACGATCGCGGCGCGCGGGTCGTAGCTCTTGTAGACGCGGTGGCCGAAGCCCATCAGCCGGGCGGTGTCGTTCTTGTCCTTCGCCTTGGCGAGGAACTTCTCGGCGCTGCCTTCCTCGGCGGCGATTCGTTCGAGCATCTCGATCACCTGCTGGTTCGCGCCGCCGTGGAGCGGTCCCCACAGCGCGCTGATCCCGGCGGCGATGCTGGCGAACAGATTCGCGCGCGAGCTGCCCACCATGCGCACCGTGCTCGTGGAACAGTTCTGCTCGTGATCGGCGTGCAGGATCAGCAGCAGGTCGAGGATGCGCGCGATCACCGGATCGGGCGTGTACTCCTCGCACGGCGTGGCGAACATCATGTGCATGAAGTTCGACGCGTAGTCGAGCTTGTTCTGCGGGTACAGGAACGGCTGCCCGATCGAGTGCTTGTAGGAATACGCGGCGATCGTCGGGATCTTGGCGATCAGGCGGATCACGGTCTCGTGGATGTTACGATCGTTCTCGGGCTCCTGGTAGAACGTCGCCAGCGCGCCCACGGCCGCGGCGCACACCGGCATCGGGTGCGCGTCCTTGGGCAGCGCCTCGAAGAACCGGTGGAAGTTCTCGTGCAGCATGGTGTGCAGCTTCACCTCGCGCTCGAACGTCGTGAGCGCGGCCCGCGACGGCAGCTCGCCCTCCATCAGCAGCCACGCCACCTCGAGGAACGTGCTGCGGGTGGCGAGCTCGTCGATCGGATACCCGCGATAGCGCAGGATGCCCTTCTCGCCGTCGATGAACGTGATCGCGCTCCGGCACGCGCCGGTGTTGCCGTAGCCGGGATCCAGGGTGATGAGCCCGGTCTGGGCGCGTAGCTTCTCGATGTCGACGGCCAGTTCGTTCTCGGTGCCGCGGATCACCGGCAGGTCGAGCGCCTTGTCTTCGAACATCAGCTTGGCGGTGGCTTGGCGCTGCTGGGTCTCTGCTGGCATGAGACATCTCCTGACGAGCGTGATGGCCGGGCGTACGAGCCGCCCGGAATCGGGGTGCGGGCCTGTGGCCGGGAACGAAGCGCCGCAATCCTGGTCGCAATCTGTGCGAGACGAACGACTGAGGGATACCCCCATATGGCTGTGCCCTGCAAGTACGCCCGGGCGGGCTCGCGAGGAACTCCACGGCGCTGGCGGCTCCTGGGGCTACAAAGGTGGTATGCGAGCGGCTTCGAAGCACATACGGCCGGGCACCACGGTATGCCTCCGGGCGGGCAACCTGGGCCGTGCTGGCCGCGGGCATCGGGCTCGCGGGGGTGGTCCTGCCGGCGTTCGCGGCCTCCCACGGATTCGGCTCCCGAGCGGTCCCTATGCCGCAGGCGTGCAACACGTCCGACGGCAGCCCGGTGCCGGCGCGCCGCCTGGCGTGTATTTCGCGAGGCTGCGCGTCCGCGGCGAACAACTCGTCCGGCGCGTGGTCTTCCTCGCACGCTGATACCTCGTCGCCGGGTCGGCTCCGGGCAACGAGCCGCCGGCGCCGCCCGTCGTTTGACGCCTGCCCTCACCGCCCGATACCGTGCGCCATCATGGCCGACGTCACGCTTCGCACCTATGTGTTCCTCGACAGCCTGCAGCCGCAGCTCGCGGCGTTCATCGGTACCACCGCGCGCGGATTTCTGCCGGTGGCCGGCGACGCGGCGATGTTCATCGAGACGGCGCCCGGGCTGATCATCAACCGCATCACCGACGTGGCGCTCAAGGCGACCCAGTGCACGCCCGCGATCATGGTGGTCGAACGGGCGTTCGGGCTGCTGGAGTTCCATCACCGCGACCAGGGCCAGGTGCAGACCGGCGGGCAGGCGGTGCTGTCGTACCTGGGCATCTCCGAGAACGACCGAATCCAGCCGCGCGTGGTGTCGGACCAGGTGATCCGGGGCGTCGAGTCGTACCACGCGCAGGTGATCAACAAGATGCGGTTCGGCGACATGCTGATCCCCGGCGAGTCGCTGCTGATCCTCGAGACCGAGCCCGCGGGCTATATCGCCTACGGCGCGAACGAGGCGCTCAAGGCGGCGCACGTCAAGCTCATCGACGCGTCGTTGTTCGGCGCGTACGGCCGGCTCTACCTGTCGGGCCCCGAGGCGCAGATCGACGCCGCCCGCGACGCCGCGCTGCAGAAGCTCGGCACCATCAGGGGTCGCGAGGCTACGAAGGGCTCGGGGGCCTAGCCGGCTCCGCACGCGGCCGCGCGCGCGAGCAACAACGCGCGCTCCCGCGCGTTGCGCGTCATGGCAGCCGCCCGCTCGAACTCCTCGCGCGCTTCGTTCGGCCTGCCGAGCCTCACCAACAGATCGCCGCGCACGCTCGGCAGCAGGTGATAACCCTCGAGCGACCGCTCTCCGACCAGCGCGTCCACGAGCTCGAGCCCGGCCTCGGGCCCCTCGGCCATCGCGATCGCCACCGCGCGATTCAACTCCACCACCGGCGACGGCGCGACCGCCGCGCGATCTCCGTCCACTCGGTGGCGGCGGGCGTCAGCGCGCGGGCGTGGCAGGCGACGATGGCGGCCTGGAGCGCGTAGGGTCCACGCCCGCCCCCCAGCCTGCGGGCGCGCTCGAGCGCCGCGACCAGCGCGTCCTGCGCCAGATCCTCGGCGAGCCCCACGTCGCTCACCATGCGTGCGAGCCCGGCAAGGTCGCGTGGGTCGCGCCGCTACTTCCTCCCCGCGATCTCCTGCCGCATCCGCTGTTCCTGCGCCCGCAGCTCGGGCGTGAACTCGGCGCCGAAGTCATCCGCCTCGAACACCTGGCGAATCTCGATCTCCGACTCGCCCTCCATGGGATTCGGGCAGCGCTTGATCCATTCGATCGCCTCGTCGCGGTTCTTGAGCTGCAGCAGCCAGAAGCCGGCGATCAGCTCCTTCGTCTCGGTGAACGGTCCGTCGATCACGGTGCGCTTCGCACCCGAGAATCGCACGCGCGCGCCCTTCGAGCTGGGCTGGAGACCTTCCGCCGCCAGCAGTACGCCGGCCTTCACCAGTTCCTCGTTGAACCTGCCCATGTCCGCGAGGAGCTTCTCGCTCGGCATGACACCCGCTTCGGACTCCTTGCTCGCCTTCACGATGACCATGAATCGCATTGTGAACCTCCCTGTGGCTCTCGGTTGGATTCCGCGGTCCGATCCAATTTCGACCGGACATCGTCTCGCGCTACACTTTCACGACGAGCGAATGGCCGCGAAATCGACATGGCCCTGAGAATTTCTTCCGTGGCTTGCGGCCGAGGTTCACAGTGCACTGCCAACCGATCGCCGGTCAACGAGTTCCGGCCGGCCGCTCACCCGGGACGTTCAGAACATTTCGCGTTGTGGCCACAGCATTTTCGGGTCCCCGGTCGCGGTTCCCAGGCGCCGCAGCATCTCGGCGGCACTGGCCGGCGAATGGCCCGCCCAGTGGTTGTTGAAGAACCCGTACACCTCGCGCACCTCGGGCAGCGCGCGCGTCAGCGTGCCCTGCCACGCGTCGAAATCCGCGGACCGGTCGATCTGTTCGTGGCCGAACGTGGTGACCGCTTCGCGATGGCCCATCCAGCGCACGTAGAGGAAGTCGGCCGTGATCTCGGTCGCGGGTGGCAGATCGCGCCACTGGGTCCACGCCATGCTCGCGCGGCGTTTGCGCAGCAACTCCCACACGGCCGCGGTCTGCCACGACCGATCCCGGAACTCCACCGCCAGCCGCGCGTCGGCGGGTGCCGCAGCCAGGAAGCGGTCGAGCACGCCCAGCGTGCCCTCGTCGCGCACGAAGTCCGCCGGCATCTGCACCAGCAGCGGTCCCCGCCGCTCACCCAGCGGATCCAGCGAACGCACGAACGCCTCGATCTGCTCGGACATGCTGCTCAGTCGCGCGACGTGGGTGATCGCCTGCGGCACCTTGGCGGTGAACCGGAACGACTCGGGCGTGTGACGCGCCCACGACCGCACGATCGTCGCCTTGGGCGGATGGTAGAACGTGGTGTCGAGCTCCACGGCCGGGAACACCGACGCGTAGAACGGCAACAGGTGCTCCTGCTTGCTGCCGGGCGGATAGAACGAGCCGATCCACTCGGGATACGCCCAGCCCTGGGTGCCCATGCGGATCTCGGTCACTCAGGGTCTCCCGCTGGCATCGGAATCGCGGGGGTGCGGCTCGTGGACCGGGACCACGGATCCGTCCACCCACATCCGCACGACCGTTGGCCTCACGGCGTGCCCGAGGAATGCGAGCACGCGATGTTCGTACTCCGCGCGGTACATCTGCCATGCGTGGTTGTGACCGGCGGCCGGCACGATCCACAACGGATCCTTGGCGCCCGCGGCGCGCCACAACTGCTCGACGTGCCGCGGCGACAACCGGTCGTCCCTGACGCCGTGGATGAACAGGATGGGCCGGTCGGTGAGCCGGGTCGCCGCCGCGGCCACGTCCGTCGCTCCAGGATCCCGTCCGGTGAACGCGATCCCGAGCCCGCGCGCGAGCGCCGCCGTCGGCACGCGCGGCATCCGCGCCCAGCGTTCGCTTGAGTCTCCGATCGCGTCGCGACTGGTCGCGAACGCACCGTCCACCACCAGCGCCGCGATGTCCGGGCTCTCGGCGGCGAGCAGCAGCGCGACCGCGCCCCCCAGCGACTCGCCGAACGCCACGATCGCATGGCCTTGCAGTTCGGGTGCCGTCCGCAGCCAGGCGAGCGCCGCGCGCGCATCGGGCAATTCGTGATGACCGAGCGTGGTCGGCAGCCGGCGGCCGCTGCCGCGGCGGCGCGACGACCGGAAGTCGATCGTCAGCACGCCGTAACCCGCCCGCGCCAGGAACGCGCCGTAGCGCCAGGCGCGCGAATGATTGCGACCATAGCCATGCAGTACCAGCGCCACGACCGGCCGCACGCCGGCCACGAACCAGGCGTCGATCGCATCGCCGGCCGCGACCGGAATGCGGAACTTCCGCGCGACCTCGTCCAGATCCGGCGCGCCCCCCAGATCGTGCGGCACGGGTGGAAACAGCGCGAGCCGCGCCGCGCCGCCGGCCAGGACCGCGACGCCGATCGCTCCGGCGACGAGCCCCAGGGCCTGCGGCAGCAGCATCAGGACTTGACCGTGAGTCCCTTGGGGCCCACGTATTCCGACATCGGACGGATCAGGTGGTCCTCGGCGTGCTGCTCGATGACGTGCGCGCACCAGCCGGCCACGCGGCCGCACGCGAACATCGCGACGAACGAACGCGGCGCGAGACCCAGCGACTGCAGCACGAGTGCGGTGTAGAACTCGACGTTGGTCTTGAGGTTGCGCCCGGGCTTGGTCTTCTCCAGCACCTCGAGCGCCGTCTTCTCGACCGTGCGCGCGAGATCGAACAGCCGCCGGTCCTCGAGCTTCGCCCCCGCCATGGTGTCGGCGACCCCGCTCAGCACCTCGGCGCGCGGGTCGCGCACCTTGTAGACGCGGTGGCCGAATCCCATGATGCGCCGCCCCGCCGCCAGCTCCTGCTCCAGCCACGGCGCGGCGTTCGCCGCGGAGCCGATGTGCACGAGCATGTCGAGCACCGGCCCCGGCGCACCGCCGTGGAGCGGACCCTTGAGCGCGCCGATCGCGCCGGTCACGGCGCTCACCATGTCGGAACGCGTGCTCGCGATCACGCGGCCCGCGAACGTCGAGGCGTTCATGCCGTGGTCGATCACGGTCACCCAGTAGGTGTCGAGCGCGCGCGCGCCAATCGGGTCCGGCTCCACGCCGTTCACCATGTAGAGGAAGTTCGCCGCGAGCGACAGATCGGTGCGCGGAGCGATCGGCTCCTTGCCGGCCGCCAGCCGCGCGTGCGCCGCCACGATGGTCGGGAACCGCGCCACCAGCATCTTCGCCGAGCGCATGTCGGCCGCGGGCGAGATGTCGTCGGGATCGGCCAGATCGAGCGAGAGCACGGCGCACGCCATGCGCAGCGCGTCGATCGGCGGCGCCTTCGCGGCCGCGCGCACCACGCGCATCGCCTCGTCGGGCAGCGCGCGCTGCGTTGCGATCTCGTGCGTGAGCGTCGCCAGCTCCGCCGGCGACGGCAGCGAACCGCTCCACAGCAGGTGCGCCGCGGCCTCGAACGACACCTTGCCGGCCAGCTCCTTCAGCTCGTAGCCGCCGATGATCAGCTGCCCGGCCGCTCCGTCGACGTGGCTCAGCCGGGTCTGCGCCGCCACCACCCCGTCGAGACCGCGTGCCGCCTTGACCTCCGCCATGCCCTGCTCCTTTCCGATGCGCGGAACCCCGCGCTCAAGTGCTCCGTTCGGGCATGCGCCCGATCACGAAGGCGCCGCCCGTGCCGCGCTCGGCCCCGGCCCAGCGGAAGTACACGACCGACATCACCGCCCAGTAGAACATTCCGCCCGGCACCCACATCAGCAATCCGCCCAGCCGCTGGTCCTCGAGCGCCGACATCCCCGCGAACCGCGGCGCGAGCGCGTACCAGTCGTACAGCGGCCGGCCCGCCAGCGTCACCATCGCCGCCACCGCCATCATCGGCGTGCCGAGCAGGAACAGATAGAGCATCTGGGCACCGGGCTGGAGCGGACGCCGCACGGCGGCCCCGCCCGCGATCGGCCACCACATCAGCACGGCAGTCGACATCACCAGCAAGTGCATGACGATGTGCAGGTTGTGATTGCGCATCATCAGCTCGTACAGCAACGGCACGTGCCAGACCGTCAACACCACGGTATAGAGGATGAATCCCGCGGGCGGCGACGCGACCGCGTGCCACACCCGGGCCACGGGCCTGGGCGACAGCAGCGCGCGCCATAGCCAGGTGGGAACGCCGAGCACGAACAGCAGCGGGAACACCTGCGCCAGTACCAGGTGCTGCACCATGTGGGTGCTGAACAGGTAGAGATCGCTCAGGTCGTGAAGCGGCCCCTGGAGCGACACGAGCACGAATCCGAGCGACGCGTAGTATGCCAGCGCGCGCCAGCGCTCGAACGGCTCGCCCCCGCCGCCCAGCGCCCCACGCCAGCGGGTGATCGCGAGCGTGTAGAGCAGCGCGAGCAGCCCGCAACCCGCGAGCACGCTCCATTCCCAGTGCCACGGCCACCAGCGATAGACCGGCGCCGGCTGCTCCTGCCACGGCCACATGTCGGTCACGACCAGCGCCGCGCCCCCGAACCGCCGCCATACCCGCGCGCGGATCGCGAACGTGTCACCGAGCGACGCCAGGAACTCCGCCTTGGGATCCTGCCAGTGCGTCTGGCCGATCACCGTGTAGAGCCGGCCGTGGCGGATGTCGAGGAAGTACATGCCTTGCTCGACCCGGCCGCTCACCAGGGCGCAGGTGCGCTGCATCGCGCCCTGCATGCCGTGCTGATAGATGCACACCGGATCCACGAACTCGCCGACCATGTACAGGCTGTCGGAGCCCGCGTCGCCCGGGCCGGCATGTGCCGGGCCGGCGATCGCGAGCGCGGCGCCGAGTGCGAGCAGAATCGCGATGCGTTTCACGTGGAGGGTCCCGGGCGAACGGTCCGCGGCGGCGGCGCGGAACCGTGAGGATGACGGATCTGGAAGTTGCATATCGCGAGGACGTTACCACCCGCGCGGAATGCCCGCCAAACCGCTGGACTAAGCCCCGTAGCGACGGAGGAATTCGTTCGTGTGTTCGCCCAGCGCCGGAGGATGCGCGTTGCGCGCCGGACGGTGGCCGTCGATTCGCCAGGGCAGCGCGATCATCGGCGCGCCGTGATCTGACGGCGCGATCATCCCGCGCCCGGCGAGCGCGGGATCCGCCAGCACCTCGGCGACGTCGCGCACCGGTCCCGCGGGGACCTGCGCCGCACGCAGCCGCTCGAGCCAGGCGTCGCGCGGGCGTTCGGCGAACCGCGCCGCCAGCCGCGCGACCACGTCGCCGCGGTGCAGCACGCGCTCGGGATTCGTGCGCCAGCGCGGATCGTCCGCCCAGTCCGGTGCGTCGATCGCCTCGCACAACCGGCGCCACTGCGCGTCGTTGCCCACCGCGACCACGAACGACCCGTCGCGGGCCTGGAACGTCTGGTAGGGAACGATGTGCGGATGCGAGTTGCCGTGGCGGCGCGCCGGGGCGCCGGCGAGCGTGGACTGCGCGACGTTCACGAGCCCGGCCACCGCCACCTCGAACAGCGCGATGTCGAGATGCGCGCCCACGCCGGTGCGCGCGCGTCCCACCAGCGCCGCCAGGATCGCGGCGGCCGCGTGCGCCCCGGTCAGCACGTCGATCATCGCGACCCCGACCTTGAGCGGCGGCCCGTCCGGTTCGCCGGTGATGCTCATGAGCCCCGCGAACCCCTGCAGCACGGCGTCGTAGCCGGGCAGCGCCGCATACGGGCCATCCTGGCCGTAGCCGGTGATCGAACACACGACGAGCCGCGGCGCGAGCCGGCGCAGGCTCGCGGCATCGAGCCCGAATTCGGCGAGCGCGCCGGGCAGGAAGTTCTCCACCACTACGTCCGCGCGCGCGGCCGCCCGCAGCAGCGCCGCGCGCGCGACGGGATCCGTGAAGTCGGCGGTCACGCTTTTCTTGTTGCGGTTGACCGACAGGTAGTAGGCCGAGGTGTCGCCGACGAACGGCGGGCCCCAGCTGCGGGTCTCGTCGCCGGTTCCGGGGCGTTCGATCTTCCACACCTCGGCGCCGAGATCGCCCAGCATTTGCGTCGCGTACGGCCCGGCGAGCACGCGGGACAGGTCGAGGACGATGAGCCCCTGCAGCGGCAGCGTCGCGGGATCGGCTGGCGGCGGCGAGCCGGCTCCGCCCCCCGTCGGGGTCACACGCCCGCTTGGATCTCGTCCACGAACGCGGACGTTTGAAGGGAATCGCCGGTCGTTCGTACGAGCGCCTCGCGCCAGTTCACCGAACGCCCCGGGTGGTAGAGCCGCTCGATCAGGTAGCGCCCGGCGTCGGGACTCGTGAGGTAGCGCTCCCACGCCGCTTCGCCGGCGCCGCCCATGCATTCCAGCAGCCGCCGCTGGAGCTGCGACGCCATCATCTCCCCCAGCATGTAGTTGTGGTAGTAGACGGGAGCGACGCTGAAGTGCACCTTGCTCGCCCAGTCCGGCGCGTTGCGGCCGTCCGGCCGCCGCACGAGCTGCAGCCGCTCGACGAGCTCCCACCACAGCGCGTTCAGGTCCTGGTCCGGATCGCGATACAGCTCGCGCTCCATGTGCGCCATGACCAGGCACCACCGCGTCATCACGAGCTGCTGGCGGCACACCGTGCGCGCCGTGGCCGTGGCGACGCGGCGCGCCTCGGCCGCCGGCACTCCGGCGTAGACGCGCAGCCACACGGCATTCCGCGACAACCGTCCGAACAGCATCGCGCTCGCCTCGGTGGTGAGGATGTGCGAATGCTGGCGCAGCAGCCACGGCAGCGAGCGGTCGACGGTCTGGTCGTACACGGCGTGGCCCAGCTCGTGGAGCAGCGTGCCCATCCAGTGTTCGTTCGAGCGCAGGTTGCACAGCACGCGGATGTCGGCGCCGCGATCGACCGAGACGCAGAACGCGTGCTGGCTCTTGCCCGGCCGCTCGTACAGGTCGGCGCGCGCCAGCAGGTCGTCGATCTCGAATCCGATCGCGGCGAAGAACCGGCGCGCCAGCTCCTCGAGCGACTGGCCGGCATAGCACGGATCCAGGTCGACGCCGGCCGCCGGCGCCTCCTGGAAGAACGGGTCGCCGTAGTGCCACGGGCGCAGGTCGCGGGGCGCCACCCCGAAGCGGGCGGCCAGTCCGTCGTCGAGCTCGCGCTTCCACGTTTCGAACACGCCGCGGGTCCCGCGCTCGAGGTCGTCGAGTGTCTGGAACAGCTCGGCTTCGTCCAGCTCGTCGAGCTCGAGCATCATCGAGTAGTAGTTGCCGAACCCGAGCGAGTGCGCCGCGGCGTTGCGCACCCGCACCAGCTCCAGTAGATCGTTCACCACCTGAGCACCGACCTGCTTCGACGCCTCCCACGCGGCACGCCGCAGCTTCGCTTCGTCCGAAGTCTTGAGCAGCTCGCGCAGCGCGTTGTCGGAGACCGGTTCACCGTTCAGTCGCGCGCGGAAATTGTTGAACGTGCTATCGAGGCGCTTCTCGAGCCCGACCATCCGCTCGATCGTCTCGGGCGGGATCTGGTGCTGGCGGAACGCATGGAGCAGCAGCACGAGCTGGCGCTGGTCCCGGGGCTCGTCGAGCCCGCCCGCGGCGCGCAGCGCGAGCAACTCGGCATAGGGGCTGCGTTGCGAGAGTACCGTGCGAATGCGCGCATCGAGCCGGGCGCTGGTCTGGACGTGGGCGTCCTCGCCGGTGTTGCTCGCCTGCCACATCGCCTCGTTGAGTGCGATGTGGAGCGGCTCGAGCTCGGCGACGAGCGGGTCGAGCACCGCGTGGAACCGCGCGGTGCGTTCCGGGGACGGACTCGATGTCACTGGGATCTCGCAGGTGCGGGTGGGCTCGCCCCGGCCGGTTCCGCGCCCAGCGCGAACCCGCAGGAGAACTTCGGGAGCGATCGAGCGGGGCAGTGTAGAGCACTCACGCGGGGCACGAAAGATGTTCCGGAAATCGGATGGCGAACGCGCACTCCGAAACGGCGGTACGTCCCTTGAAGCGGCTCAGCCGCCGATCACGGCCTCGTCGGAGGACAGCGGAGCGCCGGCGCTCTCGGCCAGCTCGACATCGACGACCTCGGCCGCGTTCAGCAACTGGATGCCCGACGGCGTGAGCAGCACGAAGAACCTCGATCCGAGGCTGTTCATGTAGTCCGACAACCGCTGGGTCTCGCGCTCGAGCGGCATCCACACCCGTCCCGACAGGTGGGTGCCGTCGGACATCATCACGTCCGCGCGCTCCTCGCGCCACGGATTGAAACCGCGCGCGAACACGTCGCTCTGGATCACCTGCCGCGCGGGAGTGACCCGCGTGAGGCGGCGGCGATGGACGAGGTGAATGCGACCTTCGTCACCAATGCCGACGGGGAGGAACGGCAGGGACTCGTTGAGACGCTCGAGGATCGTCTGATGGCGTGAGCCCGAAGGGTCGAGGTCGAGGAACACCAGTCCCGCGACACCCGGGAGGTGGTCCGACCACAGCGTGACCGGAATCCGGCGCTTCGGGATGTAGTGATCCATCGGTTCGCGTCCTTTGCGAATGTCGGGGTGCAACGTATTCGGGTGCATGGGTTTCGTTCTGTTGAGCCGTTCACCACATCCGGGCGGGATCGAACCTGCCCCGGCGTCCGCGACCATGACGGTATGACTCGCCATGGCCGCGACGCACCGTGGAGGTTCGCGATGACATCGTCCTCACGACCGCTTCGCCGGTCGTTCCCTCGAGGCCGTTGCCATGGAGGTAAGCAACTGGCCTGCCGCGGCCCCCGAACCCGCGACATCACCCGAAACCCCAGTCATTCGGCCACGGGCCAGACTCGCGGCGCCGGGGCGGCGTCCCACGCGAGCCGCCGAGCATTGCGTCCTGCGCGACGGCACGGCGGCTCGGGCGGGGAATTGCATGCCGCGCGGGGCGCACTGGTAGAATTCAGGGATGTTCGCACGTCCCGAAGCTGCCCGCCCGCGCCCACGGCCTTCCGAACGGCCCGATCCCAAGCCATGGCTCGTCCTGTGGTCCGCCGGCGCGGCCGTGCGCGTGGCGGCGCTGTTCCTGCCACGATTCGACCCTGTGACGTCGGCGTTCCCGGCGGGTCGCGCGATCGCCGCCGCACTCGCAGCCGGGCAGGGGTTTTCAGCGCACACGCCGGCCGGGCTGGCTCCCACGATCGCCGCTCCCCCGTTCGCGCCCTGGCTCCTGAGCGGCATGCTGCGACTGCCGGTTCCGGAGCCGATGGGTGCGTGGGTCGCGCTCGCGCTGGTCGGCGCGCTCACGCCGGTCGTGATCGCCGCGCTCGGCGCGGGCGTGTACGGCGGCGGCGCCGGACGCTGGGCCGGCTGGATCGCGGCGTTCGATCCGTTCCTCGTGTGGGCGCCGCTGGTCGAGTGCGTCGCGGCGCTCGCGCTGGGGGTGGCATTGCTCGCGACCGCCGGCTGGGTCAAGACGCCGCGTCCGGGTCGCGCGCTCGGCGTGGGGCTGCTATGGGGCGTCGGCGCGCTCACCCATCCCGCGCTGCTCGGCCTCGCCGCACTGGTCACGGCCTGGGCGTGGGTGCCGCTCGGACTCACGGTCGCGCCCGGCGATCGCCTGCGCCAGGTGGGGCTGGTGCTGGTGGGTCTGTCGATCGTCGTGCTGCCGTGGACCGCGCGGAACGGCGCGGTCGCGCACGCGTTCGTGCCGGTGAACACCGGCAACGGCGTCGCGCTGCTCGCCGCCTCGAGTCACGAAGCGTGGACCGATCCGGCGCTCGCAGGAGCCCCCGCTCCGCAGCCGCTGCCCGTTCTCGCCGGGGCCGCCGCGGAGGCCACCGCCGATCGCGTCGCGTTCGCGATGGCAACCGCTCACATGCGCGATCACACCGCGGAGTCGCTGCCGGTGCTGGGGGCGCGCGTGCTGAGCTTCTGCCTCGGCCCCCGCGGGACGCTGCCGCTTGCGATCACGGCGTGGCTATTGCTGCCGTGTGCGCTATGGGGCGCGGCCCGCACTATGACCGGGGCGCGGCGCATGTTCCAATCGCTCCCGCTGGTCGTGGCGCTATGGTTCATCGCACGCGCCCTGGTCTACGGCGCGGATGCCGCGGCGCGCGCCCCCGTGGAACCGGTGCTGGCGCTGATCGCGGCCGTCGGATTGGACGACGTGCGGCGCCGCACGCGCGCGCGCGCACACGGGTTCACCGTTATCGAGGGTCGTGGTGCCAGGCGGCCGGCAGGGCGCTGATCAATCGGTGAGGGGCTGTCCGGAGGTGAGGCCGGCAGGGCGCTGAGTAATCGGTGAGGGGCTGTCCTCCGGCGGGGACGCTTCGGCCCCGCCCTCCTGGCGGGTCCTCGCTACTCGGGCAGCGCTCCGTGCATCCCTGCACTCCCGCGCTGCCCTCGGTCCCCGCCTCCGGACAGCCCCTCACCGATTAC
>JBBRLX010000017.1:0-81150 GCA_038231135.1 Candidatus Eiseniibacteriota bacterium
ACTTCATGCTTTCGCTCCGAGCGCTTGCCGAGTACCTTGCTCATCGAAGGCTCCTTGTTGGTGATGCGTCGATCCACTCGCCAGTGAACCGGTGCATCCTACTTGGAGCCGTCTTCTTTCAACGAAGGTTAGCACTCACTCAACCAGGGCGCTTACGCCGTCAACTCAGACGTGCGCCCACGAAAATCTGAGAGGAGCCTTAATAATACGGATGCATTAGGCTTGTCCGTTGGTGACGCGGGGGTCGGTGGAACGCGATCTGGGTTACAAATCTTGGAGGACATAATTGGTAACTTGCCGACGCCGTCGCAGGCAGTCATTGACGGTGCCAGTGGATTTGGCGATGGTGTGTCGTTTGGGATTACAAAGTTAATTCGACGCGTTGAGGGAATTGACAATATTGTGGACGAGTGTTCGTCGACATACGGTGCGGCGCATTTGGCTGGGGTGCTTTGGGGAGTGGCAACAAATTTAGAGGGGTATGCGACAGGGTATGAAATACGGTTGGGGAAGAATTTGAGGATTGCACCGTGGGGTAATCGCACAGACAATCCAAATGGCGAATTACCGCATTACCACCGAAGAACAGTCGAACCAGATGGTAGTGTGCCGCCGGATGGTGGGATAAAGTGGCATCGGCCGTGGGAAAAGGGGTGGTAGGAATGGTCGTTGGGCCGATTGTGGTGTTTGAGGACAGAGATTTGTGCGTATATGAGTCTGTGGAGGAGCTCGCACGTCATCTGGAGGCGCCGGAGATTATTGAAGGTCGCTATGATGCGTTTGACGTGGAGGGAAAGCGGTTAGTTCTAGAAATGCAAGGGAAAAGAGTTGGCGTGGTGGAGGCAGAAGGTGGGGAGAGAAAGTCCTCTGAGCTTGAGGCGAGGTTGCGGGAGTATTTGCGAGAGGTCAATGATCTGCGGGCAGAGCAGGGGGTGCATGATCTGAGGGAGTTGGTCAAGATGTGTGCCGAGCATTCGAAGGCATGATGTCTTGGTAATGAGGAGAAATGCGCTGCGGTTAGGGTATCAGCGCACGTTTTAGCGACAGCGTGCAGTGGGTCGGGCAAACTCACCGAATCTGTTGAAACGGGGCTGATTCCTGAAGTCGCGGCCACGAGCCGATCCTAGACTGAAGCGCCCGAGCGCGCTAGTGTGAATTCAGAGCGGCCGCGCCTGTGGCCCAAAACCAGCCTGACTGCACCTTTTCGCTAGGGAGTGTAACGTCTTCTGTGTAAGTGGCCATGAGGTAGTTTCCTCGAACGGAGGGTTCTCATGGCCAAGGATGACGAGCTGGACCAGATGCTGGATCGGATGATCCAGGGCAAGACGCCAGAACAGGTGTTGGGCGCGGGCGGCCTGCTCAAGGATCTGACCAAGCGCCTCGTGGAGCGGATGCTGAACGGCGAGCTGACGGAACACCTGGGCTACGCGCCGCATGCGCCCGAGGGGCGCGGCAGCGGTAACTCCCGCAACGGAACGACCTCGAAGCGGGTGTTGACCGAGAGCGGCGAGGTCGAGTTAGACGTGCCGCGCGACCGCGTCGGTGACTTCGAGCCGCAGGTAGTGAAGAAAGGTCAGCGCCGCCTGCCCGGGTTCGACGACAAGGTGATCGCGCTGTATGCGCGCGGTCTGTCGACCCGCGACATTCAAGGACACCTGCAGGAGATCTACGGGGTCGAGGTATCGCCGTCGCTGATTTCGACGGTCACGGATGCGGTGCTCGACGACGTGAGGGCATGGCAGGCACGGCCGCTCGATGCCAGCTATCCGATCCTGTACATGGACGCGATCCACTTGCGGGTGCGGGACGGTGGAACGGTGCAGATGCGCGCCGTGTACGTCGCGCTCGGCATCCGGATGGATGGCCACAAGGAACTGCTGGGCCTGTGGCTGGGCGAGCGCGAGGGTTCGAAGTTCTGGCTCAACGTGTTGACCGAGATCAGGAATCGCGGCGTGCAGGACGTGCTCGTCGCCTGTATCGACGGCCTGACGGGGTTCCCGGACGCAATCGCCACGGTATTTCCTCAGACCCAGGTGCAGTTGTGCATCGTGCACCTGGTCAGGAACTCGCTGAAGTACGTTGGCTGGAAGGACCGCAAGGCCGTCGCCCGCGACCTGCGGGCGATTTACACCGCACCGACTGCCGACGCGGCCGAGTTGGCGCTCGAGGGGTTTGACGAACAATGGACCGCGCGCTTCCCGTCGATCGCCAGGCTGTGGCGGGCGGCATGGCAGCACGTCATCCCGTTCTTCGCGTTCCCGGCGCCGATCCGCAAGGTGATCTACACGACCAATGCCATCGAATCGATCAATGCTTCGTTGCGAAGCGTCATCCACAAGCGCGGCGCGTTTCCCGATGGCGACGCGGTGCGCAAGGTGCTGTACCTCGCGATTGCCGATCTCCGCGGGCACGGTGGAAGACGCCGCGCGGAGGTGGCTTTCGAATTACGTCCCGACGGTCCGCGGCGAGCGCGATCAGAGGCTCGCCGAACAGCGGGTTCGGGATTACCTGTTGCCGAACCTCGGGCATGCGCTGCTCCAGAAGGTATCGGCCGAGCATATTCGGTCCTACCGGCTGGTCTTGGAACGGTCGCACCTGTCCGTGCAAAGCGTGCGGCATGTGCTGTCGGATCTGCGGTGCTTGCTCAACTGGTGCGAGGATGCAGGGCTCTTGGATCGCTCGCCGTTTCCCCGGCGAGTGCTTCCCAAGATTCAAGAGCGTCCGCCAGACCGGTTGACGGACAGCGAAGTTGATCAAGTGTGCGGTTTGCCGGATCCATACGGCTTTCTTGCTCGGGTACTGGTGGCAACGGGACTGCGCTGGGGTGAGCTCGTCCGCGCGACAATGACGGATGTGCACGGCGCGACGCTGACCGTTCACCACACCAAGTCCGGCAAGGTGCGCCGCGTGCCGCTGCCGCCGGCCGTCGTGGACGAGATGCGACTGCGGGTTGGGAAGCTCAGTCCGGTGCGCTACGCCGACGGATTCAATCTCTACGTTCGGCGGCGAACGGGCGTCGAGGGCTTTCACGCTCATCAGCTGCGGCACACATTCGCGTGCCGCTGGCTGGAAGCGGGTGGGTCGCTCGCGGCGCTGCAGGAAATCTTGGGTCATTCCTCGATCGTGACGACCCAGCGGTACGGGCGAATCGGTGAAGCGCATGTCCAAGCCGAAGCCGCGCGGATTCAGGGACGAAACGGCACACCAGACGGCACACCCATCTTGCGCCACTCCCGCTAAGTCGTGTAAAAGCAACAGCGGAGAGGTGCGAGAGCGGCTGAATCGGGCGGTCTCGAAAACTGATTCGTGTCATGAACCTTGGAGTTCGCTCAAACCCCTCGAAGACATTGCGCGGCAACGAAGTCGGAAGAGCCCCATGAGGTTGGCGCCTCATGGGGCTCTTCGTTTTCCGCGGACACGGACGGACACACGCGGGCAATAAAGGGCGCTGAGTCGGTAGCAATTCGGTAGCAGGTGACCAACTCAGCCACAGTCTGTCAGCCGGACTTGGCAGATTCTGAATGGTCCGTGAATCAGGGACGCCGCTGGGCGGATGCGGGGTTTGAGGCAATGTTCCCGGGGAGCTAACCAGCGGCTCCGCGCGCTCGCCGACGCGCCCCGCGAACTGCAGGCCGATTGCCATCGAGGAAGCGTCGGAAGAAGGCACTCATCAGCGCCCGCCTAGGAACACAGTCCTCCGAAGCATGTGGGTCGAACCGGCGATGGCGTTCAGGAAATAGATCCCGTTGCTGAGGGCGGCCCCATCCGAGCCATGGCCGCCCCAGTCGAGCGGGTGCACGCCGGCCGCCATCGTGCCGCTGAACACGGTCGCCACCCGCCGCCCACCTGCGTCGAACAGGGCGACGTCCACCCGCGCCGCGTTTGCGAGCGTGATCGCAAACCGCGTTCTCTGCCGGAACGGATTGGGCATTGGCACTGAAAGCAACACGGACGCCAATGGCTGCCCCGGTACGCCGGTCGTCGCGTCGGGGGCATGATGACCGAGATGCTGTTGCAGCAGCGCGAGGTCCATGCTCGTGACGATGCCGTCGCCGTCGAAGTCCGCCGTGGGATCCGCCGTGCCGAGCTTGGATTCGACGATCGCCGCGTCGGTGTGATCCACCATGAGATCGCCGTTTTGATCGAACGACGCCACGGTGACGTATCTCAGGTAGATGCCCACGACGTCGACGAGAACGCTGTCTCCCGGACACACACCGCCACCGGCGAACGGAAATGCGGACGCAGTGCCGTAGTTACAGGGGCCAATGGAGGCGGTTCCGGCGGCATCCACGGTGTAGGGGTGGTTGCCGACGGCCGACAGGCGATAACCGGGACACGAACCGAGGTGGACGTTGACCGGGCCATCGCACCACAGACCGGCGTCGGCTCGACGCGTGATCACGACGAACGAATCATCGCCAGCGGGGCAACTCACGATCCGCGGCGGAACAGTGCATTCGCCGGGATCCGGGATGCTTCCGCGGACCGGCGCAGCGAGGAGGAGCGCGAGAGTCGTCACCACACAGAGGGTCAGAATGGGTCGGTTCATGGTCAGACCTTCATTACACCGTAAGTCCCGTCCGGTTCCGAGTGACGTGGCGACGCATTCACAGCCGCCGTTGAGAGGGCCGCCGAGGGAGCCCGGCAACTACTCGATCCAGAAGCTAACAGGCGAAGATGCGGCCCTGGTGAATTCGCCAGCATCCGAGCGGCGGCAGCGGCGCCTGTTGCCCCCGTCTTAGTCCGCTACTCCCGGTGTCGAAGTGCCGCCGCGACTCGCGCGGGTGCACGCGCTCCATAACGCTGCCATCGAGGAAGCGTTGGAAGAATAGGCCAGCCGATGGAGTGGCCGCCGCGCGGTGGTTTCGCCGCTGTGTAAAGGTCCCGGCCACGGGCCGGTGGTGCCAAGTGGTAGGAGTTGAACGCTGCGACCGCGGGACTCTCCCTCGTTTGTGTCAACGGTAATGCGTTTTTAACGCGCCCCAGCTGCTGGGTCGGGCCTTTGTGGCGCCGTCGAAGGCGAACTTCTGAATGCGGTTGTTCGAAAGATCGGCAACGTAGATGAATCCCGCGGTGTCTACAGCCACGCCCGTGGGAAAGTGGAACTGGCCATCGCCATCGCCGGTCGTTCCGAACTGCGTCAGGAACTGACCCTGGGGAGTGTAGACCTGCACGAAGTCATGCAGGCCGTCGCCGGCGAGTACGTGCCCGTTGCCGTCATTGGCAACGCCGCCGGGCCCAAAAATGCAGCATCCAAACGAACTCAACAACGCCCCGTCCGACGAATAGGTCTGAACCTGGTGATGCACGAACTCGGCGGAAATGAGGTTCCCGTTGGGTGTCCACTGCACGAATGACGGCCCGAAGATCGAGGGACCGTCGCCCGTAGTGCACCCATCGGGACCAATGTCGCCCCACGTCTTGAGGTATCCACCCTCGGAGTCGAATTTCTGGATGCGCCCATCGTGGTCGGATACGTAGACGTATCCGTCCGGGTCGACGGCAATCCCGCTCGTAGTCTCGAGCTCGCCGGGACATGACCCGAAATGACAGCTCCATTTCTTGATGAACGTCCCGTCATTCGTGAATTTCTGAATGCAACAGTTCGGTGTGCGCTCGGCGGTGTAGACCGATCCGTCGGGTCCAACCGCCACGCCGATCAGGCCGCCGAAACCGAATTGGCCATCTCCAGAACCGGGTGAGCCCCACATTCGGACAAAGTCGCCATTCGACGTGAACACCGAGATGCGCGAGTTCACGTTCTCCGCGACGTAGAGATTGTCCGAATGATCCAAGACAATCTGTTCCGGCCCATTCAACTGGCCTGGACCGGCCCCCTGGGTTCCCCACTTTGCGACAAAGGTCACGTTCGTGGCCTTCGGCGCTGCCTCGGAACCCGCAGCTGTGCAAGCCAAGATCGAAGCCATCTGAACCAGCAGCGCGTACTTACGATATGCCAAGCTGGTCATACACAGGCCTCCCGTGGTGTCGAAGATGCGTACAATTCTAGCAGCAATCGGGGTTTCGGGTAACCCGGTGATTCTGTCAACCTGGCCTTAGAGCCCTCGCCCCCAAGGCTAACGGCATCCCGGCCCTGGGTCCGAGGCCTTACCGAAAAGGTGGCCCGGTATTCAGAGGCTGGCAGTCATGCAACCAACGACTTCCGCCGCTCTGTTCAGAGTCCCGCAAGGACCTCGTTTTAGGACGCTCTTGACGCTTGCGTGCTCAGGGCTTGGCGGTGCTATCTTCGGACCCCTCCTGAGAGGCCTCCGAACATTGACCTGTTTCGAACGGAAGGGTGCGCACTTTGGCTAGCGTACTTCAGAAGAAACTCAAAGAGGCGCTCTCAAACATCCGCAGCGGAGCTCTTCGGATCCCGAGTTTTCAGCGCGAGTTTGTTTGGAACACGTCTCAGGTGAAGGCACTTCTCAACTCAATTCGCAGCGGCATCCCGATCGGGACGGTGACCACCTGGGAGCAGGCCCAAGAGAGCCCTGACGAACTCTTTGAAGAGTTCTTTTCCAAGAAGGCATCGGGCAAGAAGGCGCTCTACCGCCCAGAAGTCGAGAACGCAGTGGCGTTTGAGAAGGTTGACGCAATGCCCACACCGGACAGAGTTCAGGCAGGCGTCATCGACGGTAGACAGCGCCTTACGTCGCTCCTCATGTGCTTCGGTGGCGTCACTACTGCAGACGGCAGAAGCCCACACGCGGGCCTATGGTACTACGACCTGTCGAAGCCGCTTGATGGCGACGAGTGCCCTTTCGACTTCGAGAAACTGTCGGTGATTGAGCAGGACTATCCCTCCATGAGTTCGTGGATCCGCAAGGCCCGGTTTCCGTTATGGCTTTGGGAGCGGCAGGATGTGTTCATTCGTCAGATTGTGAATCCAGCACACTACGAAAACGGAAACGTGCCGGCCGACTGCGCTGATCGACTTCAGCGGTTGAGCCAGCTGAACTCCATTTTGAGCGGTTTCGACATCGCATTCTACATCATCGACAAGGCAACTGATCTCAGCACCGTGTGCGAGGTATTCGAGCTCTTGAACACGATGGGCACAAAGGTCAGCGTCTTCGACATCATCGCAGCGAAACACTTCGGATCCTCCGAAGCGCGCTTTGACCTTCGAGAACGCGCGAAGGCAGTTTTTGACGAGGACTTGGCCACGCCAAAGGCGTTCCCGTTGCTCTCGAAGTGGTTTGATGAGAACAATGGGAATGGCGGTAAGGTCGTCTGCAACGTCATAACGGGCGCCTTCCTTAACACCCCCGACAACCTTTCTTCAGAAGGGGGGCGCAAGTCCGCCGAACTCGGAGGCATAAGTAGTTTCAAGGGAAAGGACCTGATCTCCACGCCCCTGGGGTTCTACTCCGACGTCTTCGACCGCAGGATGGACGGCACCGATGTGCCAGGGTTCCCTGGGCTTACGCGCCTTGGTGCAGCTATTGAGGATTTCGCTTCCGCGAGCCGCGGAATAACCTCGAGAGTGATGTGTCCCTACCCGATCCTTCTGCCCCTGTACCTCTCACTGAGGTATGACCAGGGCCTGGGCGGCGACTTCCCGGTGTCGGCGATCGATGATTCGTTCAGAGTGTTCTTCTGGCGTACTAGTCTTCTTGGTCGCTATGACCAGGGCTTCCTCACGGGTGCTGTAAGGGACAGGGATATTCTCGCCCAGTTCCTTCGTGGCAACGCAGCCACCTACGCCACCGATAAGATTGCCTGGTGGAATGAGCTAGAAAAGATCCTCAGACAGATGGACTTGGGCAGCGGGCGGGTCGGGCTCGCTGCTAAGAAGGACCTCTTCCTGGCAACCGACCTTAGGGGTGCGCGTTCGAAGACGGCAGAGGCGCTACTCTTCGTCAGTTTGCCAAGAGATTTGCACACCCGAGCCGAACTGCTCCCATACCGTGACGAGGACATTCACCTCCACCACGTCTTCCCTCGCAAATGGGTCAACGACAACTGCGTCGGCGAGAAAGAGCAACTCAAATGCTTTGCCGCTCTAGTACCCCTGAGTTCGGAATCAAATGTAGCGTGGCGGTCACAATCCCCCGAGCAACAGCTTGCTACCTGGCACAGTTCGGGCATGACTTGGTCGTCGCTCCAACAATTAATGGAATCTGTGCTCATCAATGAATCCAGCTTTGCGTTGCTCGTTGACGCCGCCGGTCAGACACCTGCCGCTCGATTCAAGGGTTTTATCGACAAACGCGCGCAACACATGGCCGAGGTTCTTGCGGAATTATGGGGATGCAGGGATTTGACTAATGGTTCCGACGTCTGGAGGACCCACTTCCGCACGGTTGCTTCGAATCGGCCCTGACCGCCAGTCGCTGACTGGTTGCCAGCTAGGGATTCAGAATCCGCTCAGGGCTGATAGCCTTCGTACTGATTCTTGGACCGAGGAGCCCCGGCGTATCTATCCCGCCGGGGCTCCTCGCAACTAGGATCATGAGTGTTTCCAAACCGGGTCGTTCCGGCACATGCGCTACTGTGGGCCCGTAAGAAGACGTCGCATCAAGTTACCGGCGCGCCGAGCCTGACGGTTTCTGCACACACCCTTGAAATGGCCTTGGGCGGAAACTCCAGCCGAGTCCCTAAGAGCCATGCGACGAATTCGGACCCATGGCATACCCCGCGGGGCGCTCGCTACGGGTTCGGCCTGTTGATTCCCCGACGGGCTCTATCCTCCTTCAGGGCTGACAATCCCGATTCGGTTGCGGACCACCAGAGGGTCGCCGCGTAGGTCAATTGGATCGGGTCCTCAACCTCCCGGTCTTTGAATTGATCAATGGGATCGAATCGCTGAGGGTCAGTCTCATAGCGGTAGCACTGCATCCAGCCTTTTGTCTGCAGGTCGCGCAGGACCTGAATCATTTCCCCAACGGGAGGAACCGGGACGTCATCGTCCCAATGACCTCTCTGATCGATTGCAATGACTCATAGTCGTGTCCTGCAATAGCGATCAGCTCCATTTCCAGCGTCGTGAATGGATATCGGCCATCACTCATAGTCGCCCCCCCCCGAGCAGCCATTCTTTGCCGCCTCCCGCATCACCGACTCATCGCCCAACCTGGTTGCATCGTCACGATGCTCGCGTGTCCGAGAAGCCGCTGCAAGCGCGTCCGCCCGGGGTCTTGGGCACATTCCTACTTGTACAACTATCCTCACCACCAATGAAGTGAGTAGAGGCTCCGCGCATCCTCCTGGTCGCCGGCCGAGGAGAAGACGAAGGTTGGGTTGGTTGTGGCCTCGTGACAGAAGCCTTCCCAGTTGAGGCGGCCGCTCGTGTTGCTGTAGTAGCGCTCGAAACGAAAGACCAGCCAATCGCGCAGGGTGGTGCGCCGCTCAGGCTCGGATAGGTGGGGTCTCGGGTCGCAAATCGACACATTGACTCGCTTCTTCCACTTCCGGAACTCCACGGGCAGGACCTCCCGGCTGAGAAGCGCCTTTGCAGCAGCCCGCCCAAGGTGATCACTCTTCACTCTTCCTCGCGTGAACCGCTCAGCGATTCCCTGGATCACGACCGCCGCGATGATTGGCCCCAGGTTCGGGATGCGCCCCCGTCGCACCTTGACGGCGCTCCGCAGCCTGGCCGGGGCCGCTGCCGTCCCGGGCCGAGAACCTCGGGCCATTCCCATGAGCAACAATGCCGACGGAACGGTAAACGCCCCATAGGAAACTAGGAAGCGACGGCGCTTCAACTCACGCCGAAGGGCCCGGCCGGCGACCTCTTCCACGAGGATGGCGTGATTCGGGTCCGAACTGCCCCTTAGCAGCGCGTTTCTGATCTTCGCTAGCTCCGCCTCGACGTCAGCATCTGTTGCCGGTCGTGCCCGGAGCAGCCACTCGGCGCCGAGCACCGCCCAAAGAACCATCTCTGGGTCCAGGCCTAGGCGGTGGCCGTCATGCAGAAGGGCGACCATTTTCTCTTGGTCTATCTCGAGGCCCCCCTTCCACTGACCGGCGACCTCCGAGCGCCAAGCGCGGACCAGCCGAGTCGCGTCCGCCACCCTGGACACCAGGGGGGAGGTTTCGGGGACTTCCGCCGAAGAATCCACTCCTAGTCTCTCCTAATCCCAGTAGACAAGGCAACGCGCGCGTAGCCGAGGAAGGATACGCCTCACGCGGCACAGGAGAAACCCACCAATGGATAGGCTGTTTTCAGTCCAAGAGGCCGCTGAGCGCCTCGGAGTGAGCTTCTGGACGGTGTATCGCATGGCGCGAAGCGGGCAACTCGCCAGCGTGCGCATCGGCCGGCGCCGGTTATTTGCGGTGGCGGACCTCGAGGAGCTGGTTCGGACGACTCGCCGAGCGGCAACGATGCCGGAACAGTCCGCGACTCAGGAATAGACGGCTAGCCCGTTATTCGGGCATCGCGATGTCAGTGGAGACCGCAATTCAGTGCGACCGAGGGGCCGAGATCCGAGCCCAGCAGCTAGCTCTTGGAATAGCGAGTTTCCAAAGGGCCCCGCGCTCGGGGGTGAAACGGAAACAATTCATTTGTTGATCGTGGAAACGGCTATTTCCACGATTGAGAGAGGAGCGGCGCCATATGCGGCGAGATGTGCAGAGGCGGCGAAAAATCCTGGAGTTGATTGCCGGACGATCAAGAGAGCGACGGACCACCTCATTTCGCACGCTGGTGCGAGAACTGAGTGTGTCCGAGGAATCCGCCTGCGAATACCTCAAGCGGCTGTGGAGGGAGCGCTTGCTCAAGAGTCCGGATCGCCGCGCCGGTTTCAACTTCCGCCTTGAGGCCGGCGAGAGCCTCCGGGACCTGCGGTTCACGATTCACAAGCGGGGCCTTATGCGCCTCAAGTGGTGGAAGGTCGAGGAGGAACAGGACAACGAGGAGGAGGGGTTCTTCTCGTGACCTCTTCCCGTCTCGAAGGTCGCCCGTGAACGCACCGAAGTCCGTCCACGAGGCCCAAGCTCGCGGCTGGGCCTGCGTTCCGGTGCGGGGCAACAAGCACCCGTTCTTCCCTTGGAAGCGGTACCAGGGGGAGGTCCCGCGAAGCGAACAGCTGGACGAATGGGCGGAGGAGTATCGGCCCGAAGCCTGGGCGGTGGTTACGGGTTCCGTCAGTAGTCTCGTGGTGCTCGACTTCGATGGGGAGAAGGGTCGAAGCCTCCTGGAGCAACTCGGCCTCAACCCCCACGTCCGCACCCCGAGCGGCGGCTTCCACTGGTACGGGGTCCACGATGGCCGAGCCATCCGTACGCGGAACGGGAAGGCCGCGCGTGAGCTTCGAGAGCAATACCCTGGCCTGGACGTCCGGGCAGACGGAGGCTACGCGGTCTTTTTCGGGCGCGTTGTCACCGGGGAGTACAAGTCGCTTCGGTCCCCTGGGCCCGACCGGCTTGAAATCCTCCCCGCATCGCTCCGGGAGTTCTTGGTCGGACCCGCGCGAAAGCCGAAGGCTCATGAGAGGCAGCCCGTGAATTCAACGGACGATCTTCTCCGGAAGGCCCTCGAGCGTGCGGAGTGGGACGGCCGCAATAATTCGGGATTCCGGTTTGCCTGCCAGATGCGGGACACCAACATGTCTTTCTCCGATGCGCGGGACAACATGCTCGCATTCCAGGCGCGCGGCCATGCAACCAATCAGAAGGAAGTTGCCGAGCCGTATACCGAGTCTGAGGCCATCGCATCGCTCGAGCAGGCCTACGGTCGGGCACCCTGCGAGCCGAAGCTGACGAGGGCCGAGTTGCCGTTGACCGACTACGGCAACGCCCAGCGTCTGACCCGCGGACATGGTGTGGACCTCCGTTACTCGCATGCGTGGGGGGCTTGGCTCACCTGGGACGGACGTCGTTGGCAGCGCGACGCAACGAACGAAGCCATGCGGCGCGCGAAGGCGACGGTCAGAGCGATCTACGAAGAGGCGGCCAACGAGCCCGACGTCGACACGCGCAAGGCGGTTGCCAACCATGCTCGAAAATCGGAGGCCGAGCCACGCCTCAGACACATGGTGGAGCTGGCGAAGAGCGAGCCGGGGATTCCCGTCACACCCGAAGAGTTCGACTCCGACCCGTGGCTTCTAACGTGTCTGAACGGCACCGTTGAGTTGAGAACCGGCCGGATCCGCGAGCACCGCCGCGACGACCTCATCACAAAACTTTCGCCAACCGAATTCGAGTCCGAAGCAACGGATGAGGATTGGGAGCGCGTCCTCTCGGAAGCTTGCGGGGGAAGCCCCGATCTCATCGCGTTTCTGGCCCGGGCGCTGGGCTACTCCATTACCGGCGACACCAGCGAGGAAAAGCTCTTCTTCATTCATGGGCCGGCCGCCAGCGGAAAGTCGACGGTCATCGAGGCCGTCAAGGCGGCTCTCGGCGACTATGCAGTTACGACCGACTTCGAGACGTTTCTGAAACGCAACCAGGTCGGATGCCCACGGAACGACCTCGCCCGGTTGGCAGGTGCACGGCTAGTTACCTCGCTGGAGGTCGAACACGGTAAGCGGCTGGCCGATGGGCTCGTCAAACAACTGACCGGCGGCGACACAGTCACCGCACGCTTCCTGCACCGCGAGTTCTTCGAGTTCAGGCCACAGATGAAGCTGTGGCTCGCGGCGAATCACGCCCCGAAGGTTCAGGCAGATGACGAGGCGATGTGGCGCCGGATTGTGCGGATCCCCTTCGATCACGTCATCCCGGAACAGCAGCGAGACCCGGGGCTGAAGTTGAAGCTCCGAAACCCAGGTGCGGCGCGCCGCGCGATTCTGGGCTGGCTGGTCAAGGGATGCTTGGCCTGGCAGGAGGAAGGGTTGTCCGTCCCTCCAATGGTCAAGCAAGCGACTGCTGCTTACCGGGATGAGATGGATCCCCTGCAGGACTTCTTCGGGGAATACTGCATTCTCGAGCCGGGTGCGACGACTCCATCCGCCTCCCTGTGGACCGCATACCAAAGCTGGGCCAAGGATGCAGGAGAGCGATGGCCGCTCAATCGGAAGAGGTTCGCGGACGCACTAATAGCGCACGAACTTGTGGACACAAAATTTCGCGGACAACGGGCCTGGCGCGGAATTCGGCTCGGGGACCCGCAAGGTCGAGGCGACGAGGGGTCCAAGATCGAACCGCATGCCGTCCCTGTGACGCCGGGCAGGACGCATGGGACGGATCGGGACGCGACTTCTACCCATTCTCCCTCTTCGATTCCTGCTCGTGAGGAGAACCTCGAAACTCACGTCCCGTTCCGTCCTGTGTCCGCGGCCCAGCTTCCTGACCTCGCCGAATGGGACAAGGTTATGAATCCACGGCTCGAAGAAGGATCCGGCACCGAGGAATGCCAGGCGGATTCGAATGCGACCCCGCCCAATCGTGCCGAAAGGCCCGAGGCAGGATTGGAGGCTGATTCAGGGGACTTCGGACCAGGCGAGGAGAAGGGAGGGTCCAGCCAGTGAAAGTGGCCCTCTATCTTCGAGTCTCCACCATCGACCAGGACCCCGAGTCCCAAGGCCGTGAGGTGCGGCAATTCGTCGCGGCGCATGGCTGGGAAACAATCGAGACCTATCAGGACGTCGGCGTTTCGGGTGCTCGTGCCCGCCGTCCCGCGCTCGATCAACTCATCAAGGACGCCTGGCACGGGCGTTTCGAGGCCGTGGTGGTCTGGGATCTGTCTCGGATGGCGCGAAGCACGCTCAATGCGCTCCAACTGCTCCAGGAGTTCGAGCAGATGAACGTCCGGCTGATTGCCGTGAAACAGACCTTCGACACCAATACGCCACTCGGGCGCGCGTTCTTCACCCTGGCCGCGATGTTCGCCGAGCTTGAGCGCTCCATCCTGATTGAACGCGTCCGCGCCGGCATGGCGCGCGCGAAGGCGGAGGGTAAGCGTATCGGGCGCCCGGTACGCCGCGTGGACCTCGAGCAGCTGCGCCGGCTCCGCGCCGAGGGTCTTTCGATTCGCCAGATTGCCCGTCGCATGGGGACACCCAGCTCCACGGTCGCGAAACGCCTGCAGCTGCTCGCGCCCTCGATCGCGGGCCCTGCGACAAGCGGGGGTGGCGATGGAGCCTGAGCTCCGCGCCGCGATCAGCCCTCTCGAGCAGTTCCTGACTCTTCGCGAAGTCGCGGCGCTGCTCCGGATGGACGAGCGCACCATCCGGCGCTGGACCGTCTCGAAAGGGTTTCCTTGCGTGCGATTGGGGACACGCCTACGGTTCTGCCAGCGCGATGTCCTTCGATGGGTTTCGGCGAGGAAGGAGGGCCGGTAGTTGCCGAAGCTCTTGAAGGGAATGTTTAAGCGCGGCAGAAGCTTCTATTACCGCGTGCGAGATAATTATGGCGATCGGTGGATTTCCCTGGGGCCCGATTATGACGAGGCCTGCCGGCGCCTGCGGGAACTGCGTCGGGGGAGTATTCCGGTAAGTCGGGAAACCGTGGAAGACGCTGCGGGAAAATGGCTGGAGGGTTACGTGGCGACGGCGCGAAACGAGAAAGGAGTGGAATTGGCGCGTCAGCGCGTGCGCATGTATTTGGTGCCGTTTTTCAAGTACCGGCCACTGGCGGCAGTCACCACGGAAAATGTCCGACAGTACCGGCTATTTCTGGAGCGACAACGAATCTCCATTCAAACCGTCGCTCATCTCCTGTCCGATGCCCGATGTTTTTTCAATTGGTGCGAGGCGGAGGGGTTAATCACAAAATCGCCCGCACCGAGGAAATTGCTTCCGCGGATTCAGGAAAGGCCTCCGGACCGGCTAACGAATGAGGAAGTGGCCGCAGTGCTCAAAATCCCCGAACCATACCGCTTCGTGATTCAGTTCGGCCTCGAGACCGGTTTGCGGTGGGGCGAGCTGACGCGCGCCCTAAGCAGAGACGTTCACGACGGGGTGCTCGTGGTAAGCCGGACCAAGTCGGGGAAGCTGCGGCGGGTGCCGCTGTCACCCGAGATGTGTAAGGAGCTGAGACTGCGGGTCGGTCGTCTCGTGCCGATGCGGGACTCCACCGGGTTCACGCGCCAGGTGCGGCGGTATTCGGGCGTGAAGCGGTTTCATCCTCACCAGCTCCGTCACACCTTCGCCTGCCGCTGGATCGAAAATGGTGGAAACCTCGCTGCGCTGCAGGTCGTGCTCGGTCATTCCTCGATCGTGACCACGCAACGGTATGCGAGGCTCACCGACGACCACGTCCGAGCGGAGGCCGAGCGCGTTTTCGCGAAAGCGGGAAATTCGGTAGCAATTTCGGTAGCAACCGCTCCAGCAGACCTTGCGTGAAATGGCGTAAGTCGTTATAAGCTCTCAGCGGAGAGGTGCGAGAGCGGCTGAATCGGGCGGTCTCGAAAACCGTTAAGGGCGCAAGCCCTTCGAGGGTTCGAATCCCTCCCTCTCCGCCAGCTTCGCCGACGCCACCGAAGCACGGCCTGATTGTCAGAAACCCGCCGCGGATGCACGCCCCCGGCGGGTTTCTCAATATTGCCAGTCATCGACATCGGCAGGGCGCTTCGCCAGCGCCGCCTATCCCCCCGCCACGCACAGAATATTCCCATCCGGATCCTTGAACCACGCGGCGTGCATGCACCGCGACACGTGGACGTCACCTTCGAGCTTCGTGTTCGGCATGTCATAGTGCTCGAACGTGACCCCTTTGTCCTTCAGCGCGTGCACGATGGGACCGATCTCGTCGGCGCCCACCACCCACGTTGCCGACGTGGCCTTGTTCGTTCCGCCGTTCGGTGACTCGTAGACGACCATGACGGAATTCCCGCACTGGTAGTTGGCCACCGAGGGCTCGCCGTTTCCCTTCGGGGTCAGGCCGAGTGTGCCCTCGTAGAACGTCTTCGCGGTGGCGAGATTCTTGACCGCTATGGTCGCCGAAACGTCCTTGGTTCCCAGCAGCATCGTTCCCAGCATGTGCGGCTCCTCTCGTGAAGGGTGTCGCGGCCCGCGCAACCGGGGCCGGCAAGGTCTCATGTTCGATGGCAGCCGCGTTATTCCCGAGCCGAAGTTTTCGGATTACGTGCCCGTCAACTGCCCCCCGCAACGCGCGTGTATCCGCGGCTGCGCGCCATGGTTGGACGACCCGATCGCAACGTGATACCCGTCTGCACTTCACCATTGCTGCCAGGCCGTCCATGGGAGCCCCTCCAATGCGTTACATGTGTCAGCTCAAACGCATCGATCCCCAGCCGATGCTCAGCATCCGCGGCACCACTTCGATCGCCGATCTCCCGAAGACCATGGGGACGTTCCTCACCGAGGTCTGGACGTACATCGAGAAGCACGGCGGGCAGCCGGCGGGGCCGCCATTCACGCGCTATCACTCGACCGAGAACATCGAAGCGCTCGATCTCGAGGCGGGCCTGCCGGTGAGGCGGGCCATAAAGGGCGCGGGCCGCATCACGGCGGGATCGCTGCCGGGGGGCGAGGTGATCGTGACCGACCACATCGGCACCTACGAAACGCTGCCCAAGGCGGGCCAGGCGCTGGCCAAGTGGTGCGACCTCCACGGCCGCACCCCGGCGGGGCCGAACTGGGAGGTCTATTGGACCGGTCCCGGCGCCGGGAAGGATCCGTCCAAGGTGCGCACCGAGGTGATCAAGCCGCTCGCGCCGCAGAGCTGACACATCGCTCCGCAGGAGCCACGGCGGCCGAAGCGCGTTCCTACTCCAGCAGCGACTCCACCTGCGCTTCCAGGATCTCGTCGATGTTCTCCGCCACGCCGACGTTCAGGAATCGGATCCGGCCCTTGGCGTCGATCACGAACACGGTGGGGAACGCCTGCACGTTGAAGCCGGCCACGGCCGACTGTTCGGGGTCGATCACCACCGGGAACGTCAGGTTGTTCTGCGTCATGTAATCGCGCGCGAGCTGGGCGTGCTTCTCCTTCTCGCGCTCCCAGTTCACGCCGACGAACCGGACGCGGGCGTCGTCCCGGTGATGCTGGTAGAGCGCCTCGAACAACGGCAGCTCGCGCCGGCAGGGGCCGCACCACGATCCCCAGAAATCCATCACCACGATCTTGCCGGCGAGGCTCTTCGATTCGACGGTCTTGCCGTCGAGATCGACGAGGCTCCAGGCGGGTGCGGGGGTGTCCTGGCGGCGGGGCTCGAGCGCCACGTTCGTGCGCGATTCGTTGCGGGCGGTGGCGAGCCGCGCATCGAGGCCATTGGTCGTGTGGTAGCGTCGGATATAGAGCGCACGCAGTGCGCCGGCGCCGGTGGTGTCGTGAGCCGGGAACACGGTGATCGCCCGCACGTACGACGAGATCGCCCGGTCGAGATCACCCTTCTTCGCGTAGCTCTCGCCGACGTAGCGCAGCACGGACTGGCTGTCGGCGCTCACGGGCAGGATCATGTTGAAGATCGCGATCGCGCTGTCGGGGTTGCCGAACTTCATCTGCACGAAGCCCAGGGCCTTGAACACGAACGCGCCGACCGGCGTGCCGGGATTGGGATCGGGACCCAGCTCGCGCATCCCGCGGCGGGCGTAGGCCAGCGACTTCTTGGGGTCGCCACCGCGGTCTGCCATCACCTGGGCGACCGAGGCGAAGAACGGGGCGCGCTGCTCGGGCTGCGGGCCGAGGTACGGCACGATGCTGTCGGCGGCGAGCGACACGGCGCGCATGGAGGCGTGGCTGTTGATCAGCGCCCGTAGCAGCATCTGGCGCATCATGCTCGTGTACGACGAATCGGGCGCGGTCACGATCATCGAGCGGAGATTCGGGATCATGCGGGCGGCGGTGGCGGTGTCGGACACGGCCTGGTTCATCTGCATCAGGTCGTCGCGGCTCATTTCGGCCCTGGCGCGCGGCGCCAGCGTCGCGAGTGCCGCGACGGCGAGCGTTGCAGCCAGCACAGGGCGAATGAGCGGACGGCGGAATCGAGGGGTCGCGAGTGCGGACATGGGCTCTCCGGAATGGGTCGGGGCGCTGGCGCGAGGAGGTGCGCGGGCCCAGCATACATTGTAGTCGAACGCGGCGCCGCGCGGTCGAATATCGCCGGGACGCGGCGGGCCCCAGCGAGCCGCCCCGTGCCGGCTAGCGCCGCGCGGGCCGCCTCGGCGAGGCGCCGAAATCGAATGGGCCCGTGAGCGGCGCCGCGTGCGCGTCCCGGGTGCTGAGGGGAAGCAGGCCCCAGCGCTTCTCGATGAGCGCCAGGATCGACGTGGTGTCGTAGGTGGTGTGGTCGATGTAATGGCGCCGGGCGAACGGCGCGATCACGATCGTCGGCACCCGCGAGCCCGGACCCCAGCGATCCACGATGGGCGGGGCGATGTGGTCCCAGAACCCGCCGTTCTCGTCGTACGTCACCACGATCGCCGTGCTGCGCCACTCGGGCCCGGCCTGAATCGTACGGATGAGCTGAGCGACGTGCCGCTCGCCGGTGAGCACATCGGCGTAGCCGGGATGCTCGTTGTTCTCGCCCAGCGGCTTCACGAACGCCACGGCCGGGAGCCGTCCGTCGTGCGCGGCCCGCACGAACTCCGTCTCGTCCTTCAGATGTTCGCGGCGTGCCGCGGTGCCGTCGCCGTAGCGGCGGAAGTATGCGAACGGGTTGTGGTGGAACTGGAACGTTTTGGCGGGATGCCCTGCCAGCGCGTCGTCCCAGCCCCCGGAGTACCAGGCCCACGACACACCCTTCCCGCTCAGGCGGTCGCCAATGTTCGGCAGATCGATCGGCGGGATGCGAATGGAATCGGGTGTGGACGCCGGATGCGGCGTGTAGATGCTATACGAGGTGTTCACCACATAGTCGTCCGGGGTCACGAAGCCGGCGTGCACGACGTGTCCGTGCGCGTCATAGCGGATCCGGACCGACTCGGGCGCATGGGGGAATTGCGGGGACGCGGCCGCGACCAGCCACATGTGACTCAGCAGCGAGCCTCCGATGGCGGCGTGGAAGAACCGGTCGCACAGGGTGTACTCCGAGGCGAACGCGGCGAGCGGCAGCTTCATGGTGTGGTAGTAGCCGAGCGCCAGCGCCTTCTGCTGGTTGATGCACACGAAGCGGTCCATCCGTCCGCCGTCGAGCTCCTCGCGCTCGTCGTCGTACGCGTGCGACAAGTCCTCGGTCTTCTCGTCCGCGGGCACGTAGGGTTCGATCGCGAACGGCCGGTTCGGCAGGCCCGGTGGCACCCGGCTCTTGGACGTGACCGGCAGCGTCGCATACGGCGTCCCCGAGGAATCGACCTGGAGCAGGATCCTCGCCGTGGCGAATCCATCGGCGCCCGGGAACTCGCCATATAGATTGTCGAAGCTGTGGTTCTCGAGATCGATGACGACGAGGTGCTGGAACCGCAGGAGTCCGTGCCCGACCGGCTTCGTCGCGTGGGTGGCGGCCACGGCGACCGGCGCGGTCACGAGGACGAGCCATGTGGTGATCAGGGCGGCGACTCGGCGCATGGGGAGTGTGCGGGCCTCGGGACGGGATTGGAATGCGCGGCGGCCCCAGTCTGCCACCCGGGGCGCTCCGGGTCCACGCGTTCCCGCATCACTCGCGGAGCCGCATGCTCAGGTCGTGATGTTCGTGAGGCCGCCCGCAGGCGTGACGCGGACGATCAGCGGCAGCGCGCCGCGCATCCACCCGATCCACGCCAGCGTCCACACCACGCCGCTCACGCCGAGCAACTCCATGCGGGGCGCGGGCGGGTACTCCGCCCACGCCCGCGCGAGCGCCGCGAGCAGCACCGCCGCGACCTGCCAGGCCGGCAGCAACCGGCGCTCGAGTATGATCGGATGACGCCCGTGCGACACCACGACGCGCGTCGCGATGCCCATGGTCAGGAGACCGAAGCCGCCGATGAACATGACGTGATGACCCGCGATCGCGTGACGCGGCGCGAGTGCCGCGAGCCACAGGCCGGCGAGCACGCAGCCGCCGGCGATGCGCAGCGCCACCGAGAACGTGTCGTTGCGGGCCGACGGCGCGGGCAGCTTCCAGACCCACAGCAGCACGATCGTCGCCACGCCGGCGCGCATCGCCGCGCCCGCGGCCGCATGGCCTGAGGCCTCGAGCCCGAACGCCGCGACCAGCAGCAGCGCCATGACGAGATACAGCGTGCGCCGGCCGCCGCGCTCGTGAGCCCGGGCGAGCCCGGGAATCGCGAGCGGGTCCGCGATCCCCGCGAACGCCGGCACCAGCAGCGCGCCCAGGCCGAGCACGAGCGACAGCATCATGCCGAGCGACACCAGCCGCTGCGCAAAGTATGGCGTGGGCTCCAATACGGTCCCCGCGAGCAGCAGCGCGTTCCAGATCGTGCCCGCGATGCCGAGCGCGAGGCCGAGCCCGACGAACATGAATTCCTCGGGCGGCAGCACACGCTTCGCGATCACGCGCCGCACCAGCGCGAGCCCGGCCCACGCCATGGCGGCGGCTCCGCACGCCGCCGCGGCGACGAACGCGCCCGCGGCGGCGCTCACGCCGAGCGCGAGCATCAGCACCGCGGCCGTGACCAACTCGAACGGCCGGGCCTTGGGGCCATGCGTGAAGCCCGGCATCGCGGTGAACAGGAAGCCGAGCACGAACGACAACTCGAAGCCCTGCATCATTAGCGCGCGGTGGGTCGGTCCGGGGTAGGGCAGCCATCCCGCCAGGGTGAGCGGCCATACCAGCGCGCCCCACAGCGCGAACGCCACGCCGAACGGGAACAGGATGCGATAGGGATCGGGCCAGCCGGTCATGCGCAACCTCGGTTCGCTTAGTCCAACCTGCGCGGCGGCCTCGGTTTGAGGCCGCTGATCGTGCTCAGACTAGGAGAGCAGGTTCCATCCGTCGAACCCGCCGCACGTGACCCGCATCGTCCCACGCTCTGCGACCGATGCCGCCGGCGCGAACGTGCTGGGCACCCTGGGCGCCGACGACGACAGCTATCCCGACTTCCCGACCCGCCGCGACTTCGCGCACATCGAGTATCCCGCGCCGCCGCTGCGGTCGGGGGCAGCGCGCACGATTTTCGCCGAGACCCGCGGCTGGTACGAAGTCCACATGCACCGCACCGGGCCCCCCGACCTCGCCGCCATCGCGCGGCTCACGAACGAGCCCGGGTTCGTCGTCCGTCGCGGGCTGCACGACTACGCCCGGTTCCGCCGCACCGGGCAACTCGCGGGAGTGGAGGCCGACACCAGCGGGGCCGGCATGCGCTGAGCGCGAGCGGCCGGGATCGCCGCGTCGCATGGACGAGGCTTGCCGCGCGGCAGGCGTCCCGGGTACGGTAGCGCCATGTGATTCGCCGGGCAGGGGTCAACCCCCGGCGAACCCGAAAATGCAGTGTTGCGGAGAGGTGTCCGAGTGGTTGAAGGAGCACGATTGGAAATCGTGTAGGCGCTCATACCGTCTCGTGGGTTCGAATCCCACTCTCTCCGCCATCTCCTTGAGTGACCTGGCCTCCGCGACCGGCGCCGGTGCGCGATCCCGGCGTCAGGCGGCCCGCGGCTCCCCGCGGTCGGCCTGGAGCGCAAGGTGCGCCAGCATTCCCGAGTTCACGTCGATGAACGCGTGCGCGGCCATCGGCAGCCACAGGGAATGGGTGAGGGCATAGAGGCCCGCCATCGCGAGGCCGGCAACCCCGGCCTTCACGGCGCTCACGCGATCGAGATAGCCGTGGGCGATGCCGAACACCGCCGACGACGCGAACACCGCGCCCGGGAACCCGATGAACGCGGCCAGCCACGTCATGAGGAAGCCGCGGTAGAGAATCTCCTCGCACACGCCGGCGGTGACCGACAGCGCGACGAAGCCGCGCAATTCCTCGGACGTGTGCGGCAGCAGCGGAATCGCCGGCGCGAGCGTCGCCCGCACGCGGCCGAGCGCGGCGCGGTTCGCGGCGAGCGCCCGGTGCTGCACGACGAGGAACCCCGTGAGCGCCGCCACGAGCGCCGCTCCGATCCAGAATCCGGCACCCGCCGGCGCCGACAGGCCGATCCCGGCCGCTGGCCGTCCCGGGCGGAGCCACGTGACCACGGCGAGCGTCGCGAGCGTCCATTGGATCGCGATCGCCTGCGCGTAGGCGCGCATGCGGACTCCCGGCGCTCCCGATGCCAGCCGCCGCTTGAAACGCGGATACCCGACGAACGCCTCGTACGACGGCCACATTACGGCGAACAGCGCGACGAGCACGTGATCCATCGGCAACGGCATGACGACACCTCCGGAACTGGCAGCTGCAGCAGGCTTCGGTTCGATTGTTCAACTAAACTTGAATAATCGAGAATTGTCCAATGGTTTTTTCGCGGCTATGGTGGGGCGATGACCCCGCCCCGCATGACCCGGCCCCGAGCGACCGCCACCCGCCGCCCGCGACGCGGCGCCTCGCCGGCGGCCCCGCTGCCGCGCGCGGCGCGCCGGCTCCGCGCGGCCGCTGCCCCGCCCGGCACCTACACGCTCGAGCGCCTCGACCAGGTGCGGGTGCTCGCGCATCCGCTGCGGCTCCGGCTGCTCGAATTTTTCGCCGCCGAGCCACACACCACGAAGCAGGCGGCGGAGGCGCTGGGGGAGAACCCGACGCGGCTCTACCACCACGTGAACGCGCTCGCGCGCGTGGGGCTGGTGGCGCTGCGCAGCACGCGCAAGAACCGCGGCACCACCGAGAAGTACTATGGCGCGGTGGCGCGGCGGGTCGCGGTGGGCAGCGGCGTGTTCGGCGCGGCCGCCGCGGCCGCTCCGGGGCTCGAGCCGCCGATGGTCACGACACTGCTCGACACGCTGCGCAGCGAGCTCGCTGCGGCGGCCCGGTGCGAGCCGGCCGGGTCCGACTCGAACCGCGCGACGCTGATGCGGGTCGTCCTCGAAGGGGATGCGGCGAAGCTCCGGTCGCTCCGGCGCCGGCTGCTCGAATACGTCGAGGCGCTGGCGCGGGACTGCCGCGAGGATGCGGCGGGCGCTGGCCGGGCGGGAGGGTCGGCTGCCCCGCGCGAACGCTGGACGATGACGCTGGCCGTCGTTCCGGCCCCGTCGCCGTCCGGTCCGGCCCGGCCGCGACGCCGATGAGCGCGAGCGACTGCGCTGGCATGCGCTTGACCGCCCGGCCGCCCCTGATAATATACGCGTCCGGTTGGCGTGCCGGTGCCCATGGGTGCCGCGTGCCAGCCCTGAATTTTCGTGGGGATGTAGCTCAGCTGGGAGAGCACCTCGTTCGCAACGAGGGGGTCGGCGGTTCGAGCCCGCTCATCTCCACCATAGATTGGGCCAGGCGCAGCGCAACCCGAACTTGTGAACCCCGTCAGGACCGGAAGGTAGCAGCGGTAAGCAATCCCTCGGGTGTGCCGCTGTTCACCCTGGCCCATTGAGTCCCATGGCCCATCGCGCACTGACGCTCAAATACCGGCCCCAGGTCTTCACGGACATGGTGGGCCAGGACCATGTGAGCACGGTGCTGATGCGCGCGCTCGAGGGCGGGCGCGTCGCCCATGCCTACCTGTTCACGGGCGCGCGGGGCGTGGGCAAGACGACGAGCGCCCGCATCCTCGCCAAGGCGCTCAACTGCCAGCGCCGCGCGGCGGGCGTCCAGAAGAGCGCCGATCCCTGCAACGCGTGCACCGCCTGCCTCGAGATCACGGCCGGCGTGTCGCTCGACGTGGTCGAGATCGATGGCGCCTCGAATCGCGGCATCGCCGACGTGCAGGCGCTGCGCGAGAAGGTGCGGTTCACGCCCACCAGCGGCAGGTACCGCGTGGTGATCATCGACGAGGTGCACCAGCTCTCGAACGACGCGTTCGCCGCGCTGCTCAAGACACTGGAAGAGCCGCCGCCGCACCTGGTGTTCATCTTCGCCACCACCGATCCGCAGAAGCTGCCGGAGACGATCCGCTCGCGCTGCCAGCGGTTCGACTTCGCGCGCGTGCCATTGCGCAAGGTGGCGGACCGGCTGTTCGAGATCCAGAAGCGCGAGGCCCAGGACACGGAGGGCGTGAAGTTCTCGCTCACCGAGGGCGCGGCGTTCCTGATCGCGCACAAGTCCGAAGGCTCGATGCGCGACGCGGTGAGCGCGCTCGACCAGGTGATCTCGGCGGGCGAGCACGACGTCACCGACGAGCTGGTGCGCCGCGTGCTCGGCATTCCCGACCGCGAGTCGTTCTTCCGGGTGGCGCAGGCGATCGTCGAGCGCGATCCGCAGGCGGTGCTACGGCACCTGCACCAGGCGTTCGATCGCGGGCTCGATCCGCGCGAGCTGGCGGAGGGGCTGTCGGAGCACATCCGCCACATTCTCGTGCTCAAGGTGGACCCGCAGGGCGTCGAGCTCGTGGCCGCCAGCGGCGAGGAGCTCGAGCGGCTGCGCGCGCAGGGCGACGGCTGGAGCGAGCCCGATCTGCTGCGGCTGCTCAAGATCATCTCCGAGGTGCCGTGGGTGATGCGCGACAGCCCGCAGCCGCTCGTCCATCTCGAGGCGGCGGTGCTGCAGATGGCGACGCTCGAGACCGGCGACACGCTCGCGAACCTGCTTGAGCGGCTGGAATCGCTGGAGCAGCGGCTGGGCGGCGCCCCGGCGACGCCGCGTCCGGCGGGTGCGGGGCCCGCGTCGCGTCCGGGGCCAGGCTCCGGCTCCAGTTCGCGCAGCGCGGCGACGGACGCGCCGTCCGGTTCGCGCGCGACGCCCGACGCCGTCGCGGATGCGCCGGGCGCAGCCCAGCGGTTTCCTGGCTACCGCCCGCAGGGCGGCGGCGCCGCGCCGAGCGCCAGCGTCGGGACGCCCGCGCCGCGTGTGACGCCGGCTGTCGTCGAGGCTCCGGTCGCCACCGCCGTACCGGTCGCCACCGCCGGACCCGTCGCCACCGCCATTCCCGTCGCCACCGCACCCCTTGCCGCCACGTCCATGGCCGCAGCTCCCGCCACCGCTGTCGCGATCGCCGAGGCCCCGTTCGACGAGACGAGCGCCAACGAGCCGCTGCCGCGTGACGAAGCCACCGAACTGCTGTGGCGCGAAGTCGTGAACCGCGTGAACGGACGCAAGCGCATGCTGGGCGCGTTCCTCGAGGAGAGCCGGTTCCGGGGCCGCACGGAGGCGGGTCTCGAGCTCGAGGCCGACGCGCTCCACGCCAACGTGATCGACGAGAAGGACAACCGCACAGTGCTGGCCGACGAGATCCGCAGCGTGTTCGGCGGCCCGGTCGCGTTCCGCTGCGTCAAGCCGACCGAGCCGCTGCCGTCGGCCCGGATCCGCACCAACGCCGACGTGCAGCCGATGATCGCGCAGGCCATCGCATTCTTCGACGGCGAGGCGGTCGACATGACTCCGCGTCCGGGACCCACCGTGCCTCCGCGCCGCGGCGAGGGCTACAGGAAGGACAAGGCCTAATTCCATGATGAAGAGTTTCGGGGACATGGTGAAACATGCCCAGAAGGTTCAGAAGCAGATGTCGGAGCTGCAGGAGCAGCTCAAGGACGAACGGTTCGAGGCCAGTGCCGGCGGCGGCATGATCACGGCGATCGTCGACGGCAAGCAGATGCTGAAGGAGCTCAAGATCTCCCCCGAGGCGCTCAAGGACGGCGACGTCACGCTGCTCGAGGACCTGATCCTCACGGCGGTGGGCGAGGCGCAGCGGGCGTCCGAAACGCACATGAACGACGCGCTCGGCAAGCTCACCGGCGGCTTCAAGCTGCCGTTCTAGGCGTCCGGCCCCCGGCATGTACAGCTCGAAGTACCTCGAGCTCCTGATCGAGGAGCTCACGAAGCTGCCCACCATCGGCCAGAAGAGCGCACAGCGGCTGGCGCTCCACCTGCTGCGCGCGCCGCGCGAGGACGCGCTGCGGCTCGCCGAGGCGATCCGCGCGATGCGCGAGCACGTCGGGTTCTGCTCGGTGTGCGGCAACTTCAGCGAGCAGGATCCCTGCCTGATCTGCACCGACAGCCGGCGCGACGGCAGCCTGGTGTGCGTGGTCGAGCAGCCGGGCGACGTGCTGGCGTTCGAGCGCACCGGGCAGTTTCGCGGACGCTACCACGTGCTCGGGGGCGCGCTGTCGCCGCTCGAGGGCACGCACCCCGACAACCTGCGCATCCGCGAGCTGCTGCTGCGGCTCCACGGCGGCGAGGTCCGCGAGGTGATCCTCGCCACGAATCCCAACGTGGCGGGCGAGGCGACCGCGCTGTACCTGTCGCGGCTGCTCCAGCCGCTCGGCATCAAGGTCACGCGCATCGCGCGCGGGGTGCCGATGGGCTCCGATCTCGAATACTCCGATCTCGTGACGCTGGCCCGGGCGCTCGAAGGCCGCAGCGAGGTGGAGTAGCCGCGCCGCCGGCGACCCCTCCGCCATGCCCCATCTATCCGATTTCCTGACGCTGATCGCGGTCCCGTTCCTCGTGCTGCTGAACGGGTTCTTCGTCGCGGCCGAGTTCTCGCTGGTCACGATCCGCTGGACGCGGGTCGAGGAACTGGTCGAGGAGGGCCGGTTCGGCGCGCTCCCGGTGCGCGCGGCCGTCGAGAAGATCGAGAGCACGATCGCCGCCACCCAGCTCGGCATCACGTTCACGAGCCTGGCGCTGGGCTGGATCGGCGAGCCGGCGATCGAGCACATCATCGCGCCGCTGTTCGCGTTCCTGCCCACGATCTGGCACATCGCGGCGTCGCACGCGGTGTCGGTCACACTGGCGTTCCTGTGCATCACGTTCCTGCACGTGGTGCTGGGCGAGCTGGTGCCCAAGGCGCTGGCGCTCGAGCGCGCCGAGCAGGTCGCGCTGCTCACCTCGGCGCCGCTGGTGCTGTTCGGCCGGGTCTTCCGGCCGTTCATCCGGCTGATGAAGAACAGCGCCGCGATCGTGATCCGGCTGCTGCGGCTGCCGCCGCTCGACAAGGCGTCCGACGTGCACTCGGTGGACGAGCTGGCGATGCTGGTCGAGGAGACGCAGGAGGCCGGCGTCATTCCCGAGCAGGAGGCGACGTTCGTCCAGAACGTGTTCGAGCTGTCGGACAAGGTGGTGAAGGACATCATGGTGCCGCGCGAGAAGGTCGTGACGGTGCCGATCAACGCGACCGAGGACGAGGTGCTGGCGACCGCGCGTGACACGGCGCACACCCGAATGCCGGTGTGGGAGGGCACGCCCGACCACATCGTCGGCATCGTGAACACCAAGGACCTGTTCCACCTGTTCAGCCTGCGCGGGCTCGTCGTGCTGATGGACGCGGTATACCCGCCGATCTTCGTCGCGCCCGACCGTCCGGTGGCCGAACTGCTGCGCACGTTCAAGCGCGAGAAGCGCCCGATGGCCGTGGTGTGCGACGCCCGCGGCAAGTTCATCGGCATCGTCACGCTGGAGGACATTCTCGAGGAGATCGTGGGCGAGATCGAGGACGAACACGACATGCCGCGACCCACGACGATGGGCCAGGTGCTGCCTCGTCACTGAATGTCACTTGTGCAGCGTCCTGCCATCATGGTAGTTATCCGTTTGGAACAAGGACGTGCCACGGAGTTCCAACGACCTCAATCCGCCCTGTGCGGGGGGTTTCATGCCTCAGTGGACTCTGTTCGAAAATGACTTTCGAACGATCGATCTGGTATTGAGCGAGCTGCTGGAACGGACCAATGCGCTGTCGGTGCATCTGGTCGATCGTTCGGGCCAGCTCATCACTTCGGCCGGTCGCACCGGTGACTTCGACGCCACCGCGTTCGCGAGCCTGATTGCGGCCGACTTCACCGCCAACGCCGAAATCTCGCAGCTGCTGGGTGAACAGGGCGTGGAAGCCGTCGTCAGCGAAGGCGTCCAGCGCTCGGTGTACTCCGTCATGCTCGCGGGCCGCGTGATCCTGTGCACGGTGTTCGACCGTCGCAGCACGCTCGGCATCGTGAGGTTCCGCGCGCAGCGCGCCGTGAACGGGCTGGAACCGGTGTTCCAGGGCCTGTTCGAGAAGGTCGGGCTCACCGAACCGTCGCTGACGGTGCCGGAGTTCGCGTCGAACGACTTCGCTTCGGCCGCGGCTCAGGAAGTGGACGCACTGTTCGGGGATTGACGGGAGGCCAGGGATCTCGCCGTTCCGCCGTCATCGGGCGGACGGCAGGGCGCGGGGGCAGAGTGTGGCGCTGATCAATCATCGGGCGCGCGAGATCCATTTCAAGATCGTCTATTACGGCCCGAGCCTCGGCGGCAAGACCACGAATCTCAAGGTGCTGCACGACCGGCTGCCGGCCGATCGCCGCGGCAAGCTGCTGTCGATCGCGACGGATCACGAGCGCACGCTGTTCTTCGACTTCCTGCCGTTTGCGCTCGGCCAGATCCAGGGCTACACCACCCGTATCCATCTCTACACCACGCCCGGCCAGACCTATTACCGGCTGTCGCGCCGCGCGGTCCTGCAGGGGCTCGACGGGCTGGTGTTCGTCGCCGACTCGCATCCCGCCCGTGAGACCGCGAATCGCGAATCGCTCGAGGACCTGCACGAGCACCTGACGGCGCTCGGCGTCACGCCAGACCAGCGCGCGAAGATCGGCTGGATCTTCCAGTACAACAAGCGCGACCTGCCGAACGCGCTGCCGGTCGACCGGCTGCGCCGGCTGCTCAACCCGGCGCGCGCGCCCGAGTTCGAATCGACCGCGTCGTCGGGCGGCGGCGTCGCCGAAACGCTGCGCGCCGCGTGCAAGGCAGTGATTTCGCAGGTGACGCTCGGCGATCCAATGCGCCCGGCGGAACCGGTGGCGCCGCCGGCAACCGTGATGCGCCCGGCCGCCACCACGCCGCCGCCGCCGGCCATGACGCCGGCGCTCGCGATCGTGCCCGCGCCGGGCGGGACCGTTCCCGGCCGGCCGCCCGCACCCCGCGCGCCGGCGACGCCGGCGGCGAAGGTCGCACGGCGACCTCGTTCCCGCGCGGCACGCCGATCGCGCGCGTGAACCCGCTGGTCCGCGGCCTCGCGACCCTGGGGCCGGCGGGATACGCTCCGATCGCACCGGCGACCGCGGGCAGCGCGCTCGTCGCGCTCATCGGCTGGTTCCTGCCGGTGCCGCCGCTGTGGGTTACACTCGTGCTGCTCGCGCTGGGCACCGCGATCGCGATCGCCGTCGCCGGGGCGGCGGAGCACGAGTTCGGACACGACGCCAAGCCGATCGTGATCGACGAGGCGGTGGGGCAGACCGTGGCGCTGCTGTTCGTCCCGCACGTGTGGTGGATGTTCGCGACGTCGTTCGTGCTGTTCCGGATCTTCGACGTCTGGAAGCCGCTGGGCGCACGCGAGGCGCAGGTGCTGCCGGGCGGCTTTGGAGTGGTCACCGACGACGTGATCGCCGGGCTGACCGCGCTCGGCGTGTTCCATCTGGGAGTCTGGGCGGCGCATCGCTGGGTGTGATGCCCCGGCCCGCCGGCCGGTCACGGCGCCGCGCCGCGCAGCCGTAGTCGCCTCCGAAATCGCGCAACGCGCATGCGAATTCCGTGCACGCTGAACGGCGCGCCGCATCCTGCCCCGGTCGCGGGTCGCTCAACCCGTTGCGACACAACATCGCGATACCGAAACCCGTCTGGCACCGCGGTTGCAACTACCACGCCCACCTATCAGTGGAGGCAGCGGGATTGCGGAATACGAGCATTGCATTGCGAAATCCCGATGCCGCATGCACGGAAGTTCGACGAGTCCAGCAGGAGCTACGATCATGAACCTCAATTCCAGTTCGCATTCGGCAGGCCGTCTGCCGCGTTCGCGGCGATCCGTGAAGGCGCCCGCGACCGCGCGTCCCGTGAAGACCTCGGGTCCGGTGGATCGGGGACTGTGGTGGATCATGTGGGTGGCGCTGGTCGCGGCACTTGCGACCGGCATCCAGTCCATGACCACGGCCGACCTCGACGATTCGCAGGCGAGCGTCGAGTCGCAGTATCCGATCCACCATCGGCTGCCCGCGCGCCCCCAGGCGCACCAGGCGCAGCAGGACTCCGCCGCCACCTCCTGATTCGGGCCGTCGTGCGGTCCCGCAGCCAACGGGACCGCCGGCGGATCCACCGCGGCGCGCATCGATCACGAGCCTCCGTGACGATGCGCGCCGCACTCGTTGGGGCGGTGGCGCCCGTCACCCGCGGATTCACTGCCCGCGCATCGCCTGCAGGCACGCGTTGCGCAACGCGATCCCGGTCGGATAGCCCGGCGACCACTTGAGGATGCTGTC
This sequence comes from Candidatus Eiseniibacteriota bacterium, assembly GCA_038231135.1. GTDB lineage: Bacteria > Eisenbacteria > RBG-16-71-46 > RBG-16-71-46 > RBG-16-71-46 > JANLWX01. The sequence goes on from JBBRLX010000017.1 coordinate 30,035, forward strand.
GGCGTGTGCCAGCGCCGCCGGCAGGTCGCCGCGCTGGTACGCGGCCAGCCCCAGCACGCCATGGGCCGGGAGATTGGGACCGAATAGCGCGCACGCCCGCCGCGCTTCGGTTTCGGCCGCCGCATGTTCCCCGCCGAGATACAGGTACTTCGAGCGCTCGCCCGCCACCAGGCCGTGGAACACGCGGGCGTTGGGATCGCGCTCGAGCGAGTCCGCGCGGTCGAGCAGGGCTCCCGCGGCGCGCCAGCCGGGGCCGGACATGACGGGCGCCGTCGCAAGGTAGGCCCGCATGGCCGCGGGTTCGACGATCGAGGCCTGTGGTGTCGCATCGGGCTCGAATTCGATGATCGCGGCCAGCCGGGGTTCGGCGTGTTCGCGGATCCGCTGCATCGGGTCCCATTCCAGCGTCGAGTCCGCGTACCACGCGCGGATCGCGTGGGAGCCGCCGAACGCGTATTCGGCACGGCGCGGCAGGTAGTGGATGCCGATGTGTGTGCCCGGCGCCGGATGCGGCAGTCGCGCACGCAACGCGTCACGGCTGACGCGCATCAACCGCTGCAACCGCACCGCCTGCTCGAAATCCATGAACGCGCCGGTGGTGGCGGCGTCGTTGGTGATCCGTGGCGGCGGCGCCGGCGCGATCCCCAGCGCCACGAGCCGCGCGGCCACGATGGCGCCGAGCATCATGGGATGCGCGGTCCATGCGAGCTCGGCCGTCATCGCGAGCAGCCCGAGCGAACCGAAACCGCTGCGATTCGGCATCCAGAACGGGTAGACGGCGGTGAGCGTTGCCGAGGCGCCCAGGAACCAGGCGCCGCCCCACAGCACCCAGGCCAGCGCCTGGGACCAGCGGGCGCGGCCGCGCCGGTGCCGCAACGCGACCGCGACCCATAGCAATGCCACCAGCGCCAGCAGGGACCCCACCGCGCGGTCGTTGTTCGATTGCACGAGCGGCAGGCTCATGATCGCGCGCAGGCTGTTCGCGATCGACCAGCCCAGGCGCTCGAACCAGGAGGCGGTCGCGAGCGTGTGCTCCATGTCGTGCGGCAGCGACAGCTGCGCGTGCGTCCGGATGCTCACGTAGGCCACGCCCCACAACGCCGCGACCGCCGCGCACGCGGCCGCCAGCCGCAACCGCGGGCGGTTGTCCCGCGGACCGATGCCGGGCATCAGCGGCAGCAGCACCGCGGCGATCACCGCCACCTCCTTGCACAACAGCGCGCCCAGCAGCGCCGCGAGCCCGGTGACCCAGCGGCGGTACGCGAACTCGTGCGCCGCCAGCGCCGTGAACAGCCACAGGCCGAGATCCACGAAGTGGCTCGGCCAGCCGATCAGCGTGCGCGTCGACTCCGACAGCAACGGCGCCGTGGCCACCACCGCCGCCCACGCGCCGGGCCGCGCCACCCGGAACGCGCGGTAGAACAGCAGGCTCGCGAGCGCCAGCAGCGCGACGTGGATGCCGGCGACCACCGCGGGATGCGCGAGCATCAGCCGGCCGAACGCGAGGTAGTAGAGCTGGTGCGGGATCGGCCGCCAGAACGCCTTCGACCCGCCGCCGTCCAGCAGCGAGAACGGTCCGAACAGCGCGCGCTGCAGGAAGTCGAAGTCCTCGGCAAACGGCTCGCCGAGCGGGGCGCCGAGCGATTTCACCAGCAGCGGCAGCACCGCGGCGAGCGTGATCAGGCCCCAGGGATCGCGCAGCAGCGGGCGTTCCGGCGCCGCCGTGGCGGGCCCGTCGGCGGCGCGCGGGGACACGGGCGGCGTGCGCGGGGGCGGAGCGCCAGCGACGCTGTTGGGGCGGGTTGGCGCGCGATCGCGCGAAGGGCGGGGCATGGCGGCTCGACGGCTCACGCTAGCGCGAAGGGAACGCGATGTCTAACATGCGGACAATGGAAATCGAGATCATCACGATCGGCAACGAGATCCTGTCGGGCCGCACCGTCGACACCAATTTCGCGTGGCTGGCGCGCGAGCTGGAGGCCGCGAGTGTGCAGGTGGCGTGGCACAGCACGGTGGGCGACACCGCCGAACGGATCGGCGAGGCGCTCGCCCACGCGGTGTCGCGTGCCGACGCCGTGGTGATGACGGGCGGACTCGGCCCCACGCCCGATGACGTCACGCGCCGGGCGGTGGCCACGGCGCTCGGGCGCCGGCTGCTGCTCGACGAGACGGTGCTGGAGTCGATCCGCGATCGCGCGCGGCGACTCCACCGCAAGCTGCCGGCGTCGGTCGAGAGCCAGGCGCTGATTCCGACCGGCGCTTTGGTGTGGCGCAACCGGCTCGGCACCGCGCCCGGGCTGCTGCTCGACCAGGACGGCGTGCCGGTGATCCTGCTGCCGGGGGTGCCCTACGAAATGGAGGGGCTCGCGACCGAATTCGCGATTCCGCATCTGCGCGAGCGCAGCGGGCGGCACGTCGAGGCGTTCACGCTGCGCACGGCCGGCATGTTCGAGAGCGCGCTGCAGGAGCGGATCGCCGAGCTGCCGCAGTGGTGGCACGGCGCGACGCTCGCCTACCTGCCCGGCTACGCCGGGGTCGATCTGCGCGTGACGGTCGCGGGGACCGATGAGGCGACGGTCGCGGCGACGGCGCAGCAGGCCCGCGAGGAACTGCGCCAGCGCGTAGGAGCGGTGGTGTACGCCGAGGGCATCACCGGCATGGAACAGGTGGTGGGCACGCGGCTCATCGAGTTGGGCCAGAAGCTCGCCACCGCGGAATCGTGCACCGGTGGCCTGCTGGCGAAACGCCTGACCGACACGCCCGGCTCGTCGCAGTACTTCGAGCGCGGGATCGTGACCTACTCCAACGCCAGCAAGATCGAGCTGCTCGGAGTGAGCGCGGCGGACCTCGAGCGGCACGGCGCCGTCAGCGCCGAGGTCGCGTTCCAGATGGCGGCCGGCGCCGCCGAACGCGCGCACGTGGCCACGGCGCTCGCGATCACCGGCGTCGCGGGGCCGGGTGGCGGCAGCGACGCGAAGCCGGTGGGCACGGTGTTCATCGCTGCCCACGGCCACGGCACGACCGTGGTGCGCCACCACCACATCGGCGGCATGCGGGTTGCAATCCGCGAACGCTCGGCGCAGGCCGCGCTCGACCTGCTGCGACGGCATCTGAGCGGCATGCCGCTCGACGCCACGTTCGAGCCGTAGTCGAGGGCGGCGCGACCTTCGATGGCGCCGGGCGCCGCGGTTTCGCGTCGATCGGATCGCCGTGGTCGAGAGCCGGCTCGCGCCCGGGGGCTCAATCTATGGCACTTTACCCCGACTGCCCAAATGTGTAGTATGCGCTGCATGAGCAACGTGGCGCCCGGTTTGGGGGCGCGACGGCAGACGGAGCCCTCACCAGCCACGCCCCTGCGAAGGAGACGCGGAACATGCTGACCACGACGCCATCGGCCAAGGAAAAGACCAAGGCACTCGACCTCGCGTTGCAGACGATCGAGAAGCAGTTCGGCAAGGGTGCGATCATGAAGCTGGGTGACGGCGAGGTGCCGGCGGGGATCGACGTGATCTCCACGGGCTCGATCGGTCTCGACATGGCGCTCGGCGTCGGCGGCGTGCCGCGCGGCCGCATCGTCGAGATCTACGGTCCCGAGTCGTCGGGCAAGACCACGCTCGCGCTCACGATCATCGCAAACGCCCAGCGCACGGGCGGCAACGCAGTGTTCATCGACGCCGAGCACGCGCTCGATGCCGCCTACGCGCAGAAGCTCGGCGTGGACATCGCCAACCTGCACGTGGCCCAGCCCGACACCGGCGAGGAGGCGCTCGAGATCGCCGACCACCTGGTGCGCTCGGGTGCGGTCGACATCGTGGTGATCGACTCGGTGGCGGCGCTGGTGCCGCGCGCCGAGATCGAAGGCGAGATGGGCGATTCGCACGTCGGCCTGCAGGCGCGCCTCATGTCGCAGGCGCTGCGTAAGCTGACGGGCTCGATCAACAAGAGCAACACCACCGTGGTGTTCATCAACCAGATCCGCATGCAGATCGGCGTGATGTTCGGCAACCCCGAGACCACCGCCGGCGGCCGTGCGCTCAAGTTCTACGCGTCCGTGCGTCTCGACATCCGCCGCATCGCCACGCTCAAGGAAGGCGAGAGCGCGGTCGGCAACCGCACCAAGGTGAAGGTGGTGAAGAACAAGGTCGCCGCGCCGTTCCGCGACGCCGAGTTCGACATCCTCTACAACGAGGGGATCTCGCGCGAGGGCGAGCTGATCGACTATGCCGTCGACAAGATGATCATTACCAAGGCCGGCACCTGGTTCAGCTTCGGCGAGGAGCGCCTGGGGCAGGGCCGCGAGAACGCCCGCATGTTCCTCAAGGAGCACAAGGACGTCACGAAGCAGATCGAGACCCGGCTGTTCCCCATGCTCGGCCTCAAGCCCGCCGAGAACGGCAATGCGCCCGTGGCCGAGATGAAAGTGGCCGACGCTCCGCGCGCCGACGCCGCCCGTCCCGAGCTGGTGGGGAAGCCCGCAGCCCCCGCGGCGCCGTCGGCACGGTCCCAGCTCGCGATGTCGACCAACGGCGGCAAGCGCTAGACCGTCCGGGCCGGCGGCCATCCTAAGGGTGGCCGTCGCGCCTGGAGCGTTCCACCCGCCCCCCAAGACATGGCGACGAACATGGATTCGACAGCCACCAGACCGCGCTCCGCAACGCGGGCGCCGCGCGGACCACGCACGGTGTCGCCGGAGCGCGCCGCCGATCCACAGGCCGCGCGCGAGGCTGCGCTCAAGCTGCTCGAGCGCACCCGGCGCACGCGCGCCGATCTCGCACGCCGGCTCAAGGACAAGGGCTACGTGGCCGCGGCGATCGGCCCCGTGCTCGAACGGCTTGCCGGCGTGGGCCTGATCGACGACGTCGAGTACGCGCGTGCCTACCTGCGCGGGCGCTGGGGGCGCCGCGCGGCGGGCTGGCGGCGTCTCGAACAGGAGCTGCGCGGCAAGGGCATCGGCGTCGAGGACATCGTGCTCGCGCGCCAGGCGCTCGAGGCCGAGGTGGGAGCGGTCGACGAGATCGCCGGCGCCCGCCGGGTGATCGAGCAGGCGGCCCGGCGCTATCAGCGACTCGAGCCCCGGGTGAGGAGCCAGCGGCTCTATGCCCTGTTGCAGCGCCGCGGCTTCGACGGCGACGTGATCCGCCGCGCGCTCGCGATCCGCGACGAGGACTGACTGAGTCGGCCGCGTGCATCCGCGCTGCCGAATCGCTATCTTCGGGCGTTCGCACCGTCACCTTAGGGCTCCCCGGCGACCACGGGCGGCCAGCGGCCGGCAACCGGAGACCGGATGAGCGCTTCGCCCACGTCCTCCAGCCTCAAGACGTCCGCCGAGTTGCGCCGCGCGTTCCTCGAGTTCTTCGTGGCGCGCGGTCACGTGGCGGTGCCATCGTCGCCGCTGGTGCCGATGGGCGACCCGAGCCTGTTGTTCACCACCGCGGGCATGGTGCAGTTCAAGTCGTTCTACACCGCCGGCGACGACGTGCCCTACACGCGCGCCGCCTCGGTGCAGAAGTGCCTGCGGCTCACCGACCTCGACAACGTCGGCCTCACCCCCCGGCACGACACGTTCTTCGAGATGCTCGGCAACTTCTCGTTCGGCCCCCGCGAGCGCGGCGCCTATTTCAAGCAGGAGGCGATCGCGTTCGCCTGGGAGTTCATCACCCAGGTGCTGGGGCTGCCCACGGACCGCCTGTACGCCTCGATCTTCGAAGGCGAGGGCAACCTGCCGCGCGACGACGAGGCGATCGCGCTGTGGCAGAAGATCGGCGTCCCCGAGAGCCGCATCGTGCCGCTCGGACGCAAGGACAACTTCTGGGGCCCGGCCGGCGGCCAGGGCGCCTGCGGCCCATGCACCGAGATCTATTTCGATCTCGGCGAACGGCGGCCGGCGTACCTGCCGGAGGGCGCGTTCTGGGGCGAGCGGCCGGGCGATCCTGGCGATCGCTTCATGGAGTTCTGGAACCTGGTGTTCCCGCAGTTCGACGCCCAGCCCGACGGCGCGCTGCGGCCGCTGCCGCGGCCCGGCATCGACACCGGCATGGGCATCGAGCGCCTGTCGCTGATCGTCCAGGGCAGGAACACGATCTTCGACACCGACGTGTTCGAGCCGATCGTGCGCGCCGTGCTCGACCGGCGGCCCGGCAGGCGTGCGACCGCCCCGCCCACGGCGGTCGAGCTGCGCGACGCGCGGATCGTCGCGGATCACGTGCGCGCGCTCACGTTCGCGCTGTCCGAGGGCGCCCAGGGCGCCGAGGGCGCGCTGCCCGGCAACGAGGGTGCGGGCTACGTGCTGCGCCGCCTGCTGCGCCGGGCGGTCACGCGGCTGCGCTCGCGCCAGGGGCTGGGGATCGAACACGACCTGCTCGCCGAGCTGGGCGGCGTGGTGGTGCGACATTTCGGCGGCCACTACGCGGAGCTGGAGCAATTCGGGGGGGAGATCGCGCAGATCCTCGAGCGCGAAGAGCGGAGCTTTGCCGAGACCTACGAGGCCGGCCTGCGCCGGCTCGAGGCGCAGATGCAGTCGGGCGGCCGCGTGATCCCGGGCGCCGACGCGTTCGCGCTGCACGACACCTACGGCTTCCCCGTCGAGCTGACCGAGGAGATCGCCGCCGAACGCGGGCTCACCGTCGATCGCCCGGGCTTCGACCGCGCGATGGAGGAGCAGCGCACCCGCGCCCGCGCCGCGAGCCGCTTCGGCAAGTCGGCGGACGGCGCCGCCCGCGCGCCGTGGACCGAGGTCACCGTCGGGGCCGATTCGGAATTCCTGGGTTACGACGAGCTGAGCGCCGAGCGGCTCACGCTGCGCCGCTGGCGGGCCGTGGAGGATGGCGTGCTCGAGCTGGTGCTCGATCGTACGCCGTGCTACGCCGAATCGGGCGGCCAGGTCGGGGATCGGGGCACCATCGCCGGGGGTGCGGCGAGCGGCGAGTTTACCCACGTCTACAAGGAGGGCGGCAGCACCGTCCATCGCGTGCGGCTCACGATCGGCGACGCGGCCGCGCTGGTCGCGGCCGGCGCCACAGGGACGCTCGCGGCGCACGTGCGCCCCGAACACCGGCTGCCGGTGACGCGCCACCACACGGCGACCCACCTGCTGCACGCGGCGCTGCGCGCCACGCTGGGCACCCACGTGCATCAGGCCGGCTCGCTGGTCGCCCCGGACCGGCTGCGGTTCGACTACACGCACTTCGAGGCGCCGTCGCGCGAGCAGCTCGACACCATCGAGCGCATGGTGAGCGAATGGGCGCTGCGCGATCGCGAGGTGAGCTGGCGGCTGATGCCGATCGACGACGCGAAGGCGCTGGGCGCGATGGCGCTGTTCGGCGAGAAGTACGGCGCCGAGGTGCGCATGGTGTCGGTGGCGGGCGTGGACGACTCGAGGCTCGCCGCGAGCCGCGAACTGTGCGGCGGCACCCACGTGAGCCGCACCGGCGAGATCGGCGCGTTCACGATCGTGTCCGAGTCCGCGATCGCGAGCGGCGTGCGGCGCATCGAGGCGCTGTGCGGTCACGAGGCGCTGGCGCACTTCCGCGCGCAGTCGGACACGCTGGCGCGGGCCGCGGCGGTGCTGCAATCCGCCCCCGCGCAGCTCGTCGAGCAGCTCGAGAAGCACAAAGCCGAGTTGGAGCGGCTGCGCCGGGAGCAGGCGGAGTCGAAGCGCGGCGGGCTCGAAGCCGAGATGGCGAGGCTGGCGGCGGCCGCAACGCAAGCGCCCGGCGGCCGTTACGTCGTGGCCGAGCTCGAGTCCGAAGCCGACGCGGGCGCGGCGCGCGAGGCGGCCGACCGGCTGCGCGGCGCGCTCGGCCGCGGCGCCGCGGTGCTGGCGCTGCGCCACGACGGCAAGCTCACGTTTCTCGCCGCGGTCACGGACGATCTCGTGAAGGAGAAGACACTGAACGCCAGCGAACTGGTGAAGCAGGTGGCGCAGGTGACCGGCGGCTCGGGCGGCGGCAAGCCGCATTTGGCACTCGCGGGCGGCAAGGACGTGGCGAAGCTCGGCGCTGCCCTCGCCGAGGCTCGCCGGCTGCTGGCCGGGGCGCTGGCGTGAAGGCGCTCGTGCTGGCGGGCGGGCGCGGCACGCGCCTGCGGCCGATCACGCATACCAGTGCCAAGCAGTTGGTGCCGGTGGCGAACAAGCCGGTGCTGTTCTACGGGCTCGAAGCGATCCGTGACGCCGGCATCACCGACGTCGGCATCGTGGTGAGCGACCCGCGCGAGATGCTGAGCCCCGACCACCGCACCGGTGAGATCGTCACGGTCATGGTGAACAGCCAGGCCGAGATCCGCGCCGCGGTCGGCGACGGCTCGCGGTTCGGGCTGCGCGTCACCTACATCGAGCAGGAGGCGCCGCTCGGACTGGCGCACGCGGTCAAGATCTCGGAGGGCTACATGGCGGGGGAGCCGTTCGTCATGTACCTCGGCGACAACCTGATCAAGGATGGCATCGCGCCGTTCGTGACGGAGTTCACCGCCGAGAAGCCGAACGCCCAGATCCTGCTTGCGAAGGTGAAGACCCCGCAGGACTACGGCGTCGCCGAGCTCGACGGCGACCGCGTCGTGCGGCTCGAGGAGAAGCCGCCCCATCCGCGCAGCGATCTCGCGCTCGTCGGCGTCTACCTGTTCGACCGCACGATCTTCGAGGCGGTGGCGGCGATCCGCCCCAGCCCGCGCGGCGAGCTCGAGATCACCGACGCGATCCAGCAGCTGATCGACAGCGGCCGGCGCGTACGTTCGCATGTGATCGGCGGCTGGTGGAAGGACACCGGCCGCGTCGAGGACATGCTCGAAGGCAACCGCATGATGCTCGGCAGCCTCGAGCCGTCGATGCGCGGCACCATCGATGCGGAGTCGGCGATCGAGGGCCGCGTCACGGTGGGCGTGAATACCGTGATCCAGCGCTCGCGGCTGCGCGGGCCGCTGGTGATCGGCGACGGCGCCCGGATCGTGGATTCGTACATCGGGCCGTTCACGTCGATCGGCAACGGCGTGGCGGTCGAGCACAGCGAGATCGAGCACTCGATCGTGCTCGAGCGCAGCCGCATCCTGAACGTGCCGGCGCGCATCGAGTCGAGTCTGATCGGCAAGGACGTGGTGGTATGCGCGAGCGGCACGCGGCCGCACACGCACCGGCTGATGCTCGGTGATTCGAGCCGCGTGGAGCTGGCATAGCCGCAAAGTCGCGCGGCGCGGGAACGGGATCCTCTCGAGGAGGAGCACGGATGAGTCCGGCACGATCGAACACCGGCAGCAGCGGTGCCCGCAAGCCCGCGCGCACCACGGCGGCCCGCGGCCGCAGCGGCACGGGCGGCGCCCGCGGCCCGCTCGAGCTCGAGGCGCGCAGGTCGCTCGCCGATTCGGCGCGGGCGATGGCGCAGCTCGAGCGCCGGACCGGCGCCGTGGTCGCGGCGGCGGCCGAGGCGGTCGTCGCCTGCCTCGAGAACGGCGGCACGGTGTTCTTCTGCGGCAACGGCGGCAGCGCCGCGGACGCCCAGCATTTCGCGGCGGAGCTGGCGGGCCGGTTCTTCATCGACCGCCCGTCGCTGGCGTCGATCGCGCTCACCACGAACACCTCGTCGATCACCGCGATCGGCAACGACTACGCGTTCGACCAGGTGTTCTCGCGCCAGCTCGAGTCGCTCGGCACCCCTGGTGACGTGCTGGTTGCGATTACCACCAGCGGGGGCTCGGCGAACGTGCAGCGCGCCGTGCAGGCCGCGCGCCGGCTCGGCATGATCGTCGTGGGGTTCACCGGGGCCCGCGGCGCGGAGTTCGCCGCGCGCTGCGACTTCGCGCTGATCACTCCCAACACGTCGACGCCGCGCATTCAGGAGGGCCATCTCGCGATGGGGCACGCGCTGTGCGAGCTGGTCGAGCGCGCGCTGTTCGGCGCCCGGCCGGGCCCGGCGCACCGCGCGCCCGGCGGCCGCGCGCGCGCCGCGGCCGTACGCGGCGGGCGGACGGCCTCGACGCGCGGGCGGCGCACGGCCCCGCGTCCGGCATCGCGCAGACGATGATCGGGGCGCTGCTCGAGGCGCTGCGACCCAAGCAGTGGACCAAGAATCTGCTGGTGTTCGCGGGGGTGCTGTTCTCCCAGCAGTTCGATCGGCCCGCGCTGGTGCTGCGCGCGGCCGCGGGATTCGCAGCGTTCTCGCTGCTCGCGGGCTCGGTGTACCTGTTCAACGACATCCGCGATGCCGCCTCCGACCGGCTGCACCCGAAGAAACGCCTGCGGGCGATTCCGTCGGGCCGGCTCAAGCCGGGCGTGGCGATCGCGGCCATGGTGCCGCTGCTGGCGATCGTCGCTGCGCTGGCGTGGTACCTGGGCCCCGGGTTCTCGGGCACGCTCGTGGTCTACCTGCTGATCAACATGGCGTATTCGGTCTGGCTCAAGAAGCAGGTGCTGATCGATGTGTTCATCATCGCCACCGGCTTCGTGCTGCGCGCGATCGCCGGCGTCGAGCTGCTGCGGCCGGTGTCGCCGGCGACCACGATCTCGCCGTGGCTCCTGGTGTGCACGTTCTTCGGCGCGCTGTTCCTGGCGCTCGCCAAGCGCCGGCGCGAGATCGCGAACGCCGGCGGCTCGGCCGCGGGCCAGCGCGAAGTCCTCGCCCAGTACACCCCGGAGTTCCTCGACGGCATGCTGCTGATCTCGGCCGCGTCGAGCCTGATGGGCTACGCGCTCTATACGATCTGGCCGGCGACGGTCGCCAAATTTCATACCGAGGCGATGCTGTACACCGTGCCGATCGTGGCCTACGGCATCTTCCGCTACCTGTACCTGACCAAGGAGTCTGAGAGCACCGAGGATCCCACGCTCGTGCTGCTCACCGACCGCCCGCTGGGTGGCTGCGTGGTGCTCTACCTGATCGCGGTGGTGATCGTGCTCTACCACCCGTGGTGAGCTCCCGGCCGCGGCTCGCTCGCATCGCGTTCGACGCCCGCGCCAAGCTCAACCTCACGCTCGCCGTGGGACCGCGCAGGGACGATGGCTTCCACGACCTCGTCACCGTGTTCCAGTCGGTCACGCTCGCCGACACCCTGATCGCCGAGCCGCGGGCGCGCGGGTTCTCGTTGCGGATCCGGTACGAAGACGCAAGCACCGGCGGGCAGCCCGCGGTGCGCGGCGCCGCGGGTTGCGCGGACCCGGGAGACCTGGGCTCGATCCCGGCCGGGCCCGACAACCTGGTGCTGCGCGCGGCGCACAGTGTGGCGCGCGAGCTCGGGCTCGTGGCCGGCGCGCGGTTCACGCTGATCAAGCGCATCCCGGCGGGCTCGGGGCTGGGCGGCGGCAGCGCCGACGCGGCCGCGGTGCTGCGGGCGCTGCCGGCGCTGTTCGGCATGCGTCTGCCGCCATCGCGCGCGCGCGCGCTCGCGCTCGCGCTGGGCTCGGATGTTCCGTTCGCGCTCGCCGGTGGCACTGCGCTGGGGACTGGTCGCGGAGAAACGTTGCGGCGTCTCGAACTCGACGGGCCGTTCGAGGCCTTGCTAGCCGTGCCTCGATGGCGGGTATCGACCGCGAGCGCCTTCCGCCGGATCGAGCGTGCCAAATATGGCTTGACACCGCGAGAGGCGACTCTACTATCGTCGCAAATCCTTGGGCGCAAGCGACTAAGCGCGGCACCTTTGATGCGCCTCGGAAACACCTTCGAAAAGGTGTTGGGGGACAGGCGGTCGGACTTCGACTCTCTCGGCGTGCGATTGCTCCGAGCGGGTGCGGTCGCGTTCCGAATGACGGGAAGCGGCTCCGCGGTGTTCGCGGTCCTCGGGCCTGGATCTCCAATTCACGACGTCGCAGGCTGTTTCACCGGGAGCGAAACGCTGTACGCGGTGCGCTCCGCCCGAACCGGCTTGAGGCGGCACGCAGTTGCTTGAGTGGAGGCATGGATGCACGCTCAAGACGTGCGCAGTCGTATCTGGACTGCGGGCTCGAACCGTCGTGACGGTTCGTCGCTACCCGCAGGAGCACCCCGATGATCGAGATCACCGAGGTGCGCGTGTCCCTGCGGAACGACGAAAAGCTCAAGGCGTTCGTCAGCATCACCCTGAATCACGCGTTCGTGATCCGGGGACTCAAGGTCATCCGGGGCAACACCGGATTGTTCGTGGCGATGCCGAGCCGCAAGCGGCCCGACGGACAGCACCAGGACCTCGCTCACCCGATCAACGACGCGACCCGTAAGTACCTGACCCAGAAGGTGATGTCGGAGTACGAACGCGAGCTCGCCAACCCCAGTCACGAGCCCAGCGCCACCAAGGAGTCGTACTGACCCAGGCGCGCTCCCGCATCCCCTCGCCCGTTCCCCGCGGACTGCCGCCCGAGAGGCGGTCCCAGAGGAGCCTGCCCGCCGGCGCCTTGACGCCCGGGTCCCCCGGCCGCTACCTTCCTATCCGCTTTTCTCCCAGATGTTTCTTGGGCCAGTAGCCATCACCCCGACTCGCTTCGAAGGCTGGATCCGATCCCGTTCGCGGGGTCAGGAACCCGCGTCGAATGGCGAAGACGGTCCGTGACGGATATCCCGTTCTGTTGGTGGGGCGTGGCCAAGCGGTAAGGCACGAGACTTTGGATCTCGCATCCGGAGGTTCGAATCCTCCCGCCCCAGCCATTTTGGGGGCGGAGGCTCCGGCATCGATGCGTGAACTCCATGCCGCGCCTCCGCCGCCGCCCGTTCCGGCTTCGACCGGATTTCCGCTGCGCGGCCGGCGCGTTCCCACGCGCCGGTGACCGGCTGCCGATCCTGGAAACGCATGCTTCACCGCTTTCCAAGGAGTCCTGAACCGTGGACCCGTGTCGGATCTTCGCCGGCAACGCCAGCCGCAACCTCGCGCTCGCGATCTGCGAGCAGCTCAAGGTGCCGCTCGGCGATGCGGATGTGACGCGCTTCGAGGACGGTGAGGTCTCGGTGCGTTTCAACGAGAACATCCGCGGCAGCGACGTGTTCATCGTGCAGGCGACGGGCGCCCCGGCGGACCACCTGATGGAGCTGCTGGTGATGCTCGACGCCGCGAAGCGCGCGTCGGCGCGCCGGGTCACCGCCGTGCTGCCGTACTTCGGCTACGCGCGCCAGGACCGCAAGGACCAGCCGCGCGCGCCGATCACCGCCAAGCTCGTCGCCAATCTGATCACGGTGGCGGGCGCGGACCGGGCGCTCACGATGGATCTGCACAGCGCGCAGATCCAGGGGTTCTTCGACATTCCGTTCGACCATCTGTACGCGGCGCCCGTGCTGATCGACTACTTCACGCAGAAGGGCATCACCGACTGCGTGGTGATGGCGCCCGACATCGGCAGCGTCAAGATGGCGCGCGCCTATGCCAAGCGTCTCGGCGCGGAGCTGGCGCTGGTCGACAAGCGCCGGCCGCGCGCGGACGCGGTCGAGATCATGAACGTGATCGGCGACGTGGAAGGCAAGAACGTGGTGTTCTTCGACGACGTGATCACCACCGGCCGCACGTTGTGCCAGGCCGCCGCGGCGATCCAGCAGCGCGGCGCGAAGCATATCTACGCGGGCGTGTCGCACGGGGTGTTCTGTGAAGGTTCGTTCGAGCGCATCCAGCAGTCGCCCATCGAGGAACTGGTGGTCACGGACACCCTGCCCCACGGTCCGCTGCCGCCCAAGATCACCGAGCTGTCCGTGTCCAGCATTCTCGGCGAGGCGGTCGCGCGCATCCACGAAGAGCGCTCGCTGAGCTCGTTGTTCGTATAACCCCAGGAACCCAGTCAGGAGGGATGTATGGCAGTGATTGCGATGCCGGCCGAGAAGCGTGATGGCCTCGGCAAGGGCGGCGCCCGCAAGGCGCGAGCGGCCGGGAAGATCCCCGGCATTCTGTATGGCCACGGCGAGACGCCGATGGCCGTCAACGTCGTGGCGCGCACGTTCCAGCTCGCGCTCCAGAAGCACAAGGGCGGCAACGCCATCGTGAACCTGTCGCTCGACGGCGGCGGCGAGTACACGGCGCTGATCCGCGACGTCCAGTACGACCCGATCACCCATCACGTGCTGCACCTCGACTTCCAGCACATCTCGCTCACCGAGACGGTCGAGCTCGAGGTCACGGTGCATCTGGCCGGCATTCCGGTCGGCGTGAAGGACGGCGGCGGCATCCTCGAGCACATCACGCGGTCGCTCGAAGTGCGCTGCCTGCCCACCCAGATCCCGGCGGCGCTCGAGGTGGATGTGACGCACTTGAACATCGGCGAATCGGTGCACGCGCGCGACGTCGTCGTGAAGGACTTCGAAATGCTGAGTGATCCCGACGTGACGATCGCGACCGTGGTCGCGCCGACGGTGATCGAGGAGACGGCCGCGGTGGAGGGTGCCGTGGCGGCGGCCGAGCCGGAAGTCGTGACGGCCAAGGGCAAGAAGGACGACGACGCCGAGGACAAGGACAAGGACAAGGACAAGGACAAGGACAAGAAGGAGAAGAAGGATAAGAAGTAGGCCGTGGCGCTGGTGCTGGGACTCGGGAATCCGGGCGAGCGTTATGCGCGGACCCGTCACAACGCCGGCTGGCAGGTGCTGGAGGAGCTCCGGCAGCGCTGGCATGCGCTGCCGGGGGACGGCACCGGGCGGTACTGCGAATGGCGGGCGGAGCATCGCGGCCGGACGGTGGCGCTGGTGGAGCCGCTCACGTTCATGAACCTGAGCGGCGAGGCGCTGGCGGACTGGCTCGGACGCAATCCGGGTCACGACGGGGCGCTGCTGGTGGTGGTCGACGACGTGTACCTGCCGGTGGGAACGCTGCGGTTCCGCGCGCGCGGTTCGAGCGGCGGGCACCGCGGGCTCGACAGCATCGAACAGGTGCTCGGCACACGGGACTACGAACGATTGCGGGTGGGAGTGGGGGCGGTGGAGGCGTCGGGGCTCAGGGAGCACGTGCTCGCGGAGCCCGAAGCGTCCGATGCCGGGTTGCTGATGGATACGATCCGCGTCGCGGCCGACGCGGTGGAGTGCTGGCTCGACGAGGGCATCCTCGCGGCCATGAACCGGTTCAATCGCAGGGCAGACAAGGAGGCAGAGCAACCGTGAACAAATACGAAACGACGTTCATCCTGGAGCCCGGTCTCGACGAGGGGCGCATCAACGAGGAGATCGAGCGCGTGTCGCAGTGGATTCGCGACCTGGGCGGCGAGATCCTGGAAGTGCAGCGCTGGGGCAAGCGGCGCCTGTCGTACGAAATCAACAAGAAGCGGGATGGCATCTACACGCTGGTGCTGTACCAGGGCCCCAACGTGGTGGTGAAGGAGGTCGAGCGCCGGCTGCGGATGAACGAGGCGGTCATGCGCGTGCTGACGGTGATGCACGTTCCGCCGGAACTGACGCAGGCCCAGATCGATCCCGAAGCCGTGGCGGCCGCTGAGGCGGAGGCCGACGAGTAACCGCAGCGAGGAGGGGACGTGACCGAACTCAAGCTCCCCGAAATCAACCGGGTGCTCCTGAGCGGGCGCCTGACACGGGATCCGGAACGCCGGTATGCCGCCGACGGCACCGAGATCACGAGCCTCGATCTGGCGTTTCACCGCCACTACCGGGGACGTGACGGCAAGCTCGCCGAGCACACCGGCTACGTGACGGTGCTGACGTACCTGCGGCTGGCCGAAGTGTGTGCGCAGTACCTGAACAAGGGCAGTGCCGTGCTCGTCGAGGGCCGGCTGCAGATGCGGGAGTGGATCACGCCGCAGGGGGCGAAGCGCCAGCGCCTCGAACTCCGCGGCGAAGCGGTGCACTTCCTCGAAAAGAACACCGTGCAACCCGCGCCCGATGCGCCGGGGAACATTCAGGACGACAATCGGCTGTTCTGAGCGGCGAACGCCGCCTCGAGGACGGACCGATCGGGAGGTGAGACTACCGACGTATGCCCAAGGAACGTGAAGGCAAGAACATCAAGAAGAAGTACTGCAAGCTGTGCTTCGAGAAGGTCGGCATCATCGACTACAAGGACGAGAAGCGGCTCGGCCGGTTCGTGACCGATCGCGGCAAGATCGTGCCGCGGCGCGTGTCGGGAACCTGCGCGCGCCACCAGAAGCAGCTCACGCTGGCGATCAAGCGGGCGCGCGTACTCGCGCTGCTGCCGTTCACCAGTGACGTCTACCGCTGAGCCGCAGCGGTCCGCCGCCCCGTCGTGGTGGCGCACCGCGCTGCTGGTGGTGCTGCTGGCGCTGCTGTCGCTGCAGGCGCCGTTGCCGTGGTCGTCGCTGTGGCTGATCGTGCCGCTCGCGGTCGCGATCTCGCTGCTCGCCGGCTGGCGGTTCGGTCCGTGGGCGGTGACGATTCCGATCGCGCTGTTCGTGGTGGCGATCGTCGCCGACGGGCCGCGGAGCCTGTGGGCCTGGTGGATGCCGGCGACGGCGCTCACCGGGGTATGGATGGGATTGCGGGAGGAGGGCGGCGGTCCCTCGGCCGCGGCGCGGGCCTGGATGCTGCTGCCGGTGCTGGTGGTCGCGGTGGCGCTGCCGTGGATGGCGCACTACTCCGACATGGTGAAGAGCCTCAACCAGGAACTCGCGGCCGGCGACCAGCAGTTCATCGAGATCGCGAAGCAGTTCGGGTCGTCCGGAGCGCGGCTGGCGACGATGGAGACCGCGGTGGCCGACAACGCGAAGGTGCGCATCCAGGCGCTGCCGTTCCTGCTGCCGTCGGTGTTGTTCGTATGGATGACGCTGCTGGTGTGGGCGGGGCGCACGATTGCCTCGCGTGCCGCGGCCTCGCTGAAATGGCCGGGGCTGTCGCGCGCGCGGCTGAGCGGCTGGCGGCTGCCCGACAGCGCGGTGTGGGTGTTCCTGCTGGGACTCGGGATGCTGGTCGCGCAGTGGACGGCCGCGGCGCCCGCGGCATGGACGCTGCTGCTCGCCTCCGGGCTCGGTTATTGTATCCAGGGTATCGCGGTCGTAGAATCGTGGGCGCTCGCCCGCGGCATTCCTCCGTCCGTCGTCGTCGTGACGATGGCGTTCGTTTTCACGCTGGCCACGCCGGTGTTCATGCTCACCACGATTGCCGTGGGACTGAGTGACGTGTGGCTCGATCATCGGCGCATGGACGCGCGTCCCGATCAGGCAATCTCATAACAGGAGTCTCGTGATGGAAGTGATTCTGCTCGAAGACATGGCGGGCGTGGGCCAGAAGGGCGCCACCGTCAGCGTGAAGCCGGGCTTCGCGCGCAACTACCTGCTGCCGCGCCGGCTGGCGATCTCGGCCGGCACCAACGCCGGCAACGTGTACAAAGAGATGCAGCGCCAGCGCGACACCCAGACGCAGAAGAACCTGGTGACCGCCCAGGCCGAGGCCGCGAAGCTCGACGGCGTCGAGATCAACCTGCCGAGCCAGGCGAACGAGGAAGACACGCTGTTCGGCTCGGTGACGAACGCCGACATCGCCGAGGCACTGGCGAAGGCCGGCCACACGGTCGACAAGCGCGCGATCGACCTCGAGGAGCACATCAAGCAGCTCGGCAAGTACGACGTGCCGGTGAAGTTCTTCGGGGGCGTGACGGCCACCGTCAAGGTCTGGGTGGTGCGGGCATGAACCAGCGCGCGGGGATCCGGACCCTGCAGCGGACGCTGCTCGCTCTGCTCGTAACGGCGTCGGCCACGCTCGCGTTGTCGTACACGGCCGCTGCCGCGGTCGCGCACGCGAAACCGCGGCCGGCCGCACACCGGGCCCTGGGAGCCGCGGATTCCAACAGGGTGCTGGTGCGGGTGGGCGCCGAGTCGATCACCCGCGGCGACGTGCAGCGGCGGATCGCGAGCCTGCCTGAGCAGTTCCGCTCCAACTACACCACACCCGAGGGCCGGCAGCAGCTCGTCGACCGCATGGTCGAGGAGAAGGTGTGGATGCAGCTCGCGATCAAGGACGGCGTGGCGAACCGCCCGGCGGTGAAGCAGCAGATCGACCAGCAGCGCCGCGACCTGATCATCCGTACCTATCTCAACGACGTGATGGCCGCGAGCCCGGCGGTGTCCGACTCCGAGGCGCGCGCCCAGTACGACTCGCACCTCGCCGACTATCGCGTGCCCGGCACCGTGACGCTGCGGCACATCCTGCTCAAGAAGGAAGCCGACGCCAAGCGCGTGCTGCTGGCCGCGAAGGCGCCGAACGCCAAGTGGGACGACCTCGTGAAGCGCTGGTCGGTCGACACGCTGACGCGGGCCACCGGCGGCAACCTGGGCACGGTGACGAAGGAGGGCCAGTTCGCGGCGATCGGCCCCCAGCCGGCGCTCGCCGAGGCCGCGTTCACGCTCGGCGACGGCAAGATCGGCGGCCCATACAAGACCGACAAGGGGTGGCACGTCATCAAGGTCGACACCGTGAAGCCCGAGACCACGCGGCCGTTCGATCAGCTGAAGGCGATCATCGCGCGCCAGCTCGGTTCCCAGCGGCAGCAGGACTACTACAAGGACCACCTCGACCAGGCGCGGCGCTCGCTCGGGGTCAAGCCCGACTCGGCGGCGATCAAGAGCTTCGTGTCCCAGCGCAAGACCGCGCGCGAACAGTTCAACGAGGCGCAGGCGCTCACCGCGCCCCAGGCGCGCATCGACGCGTACGAGAAGCTGCTGCGCGACTATCCCGACAGCGAGGTGAGCCCGCAGGCGCAGTTCATGGTCGGCTTCATCAATTCCGAGGAGCTCAAGAGCTACGACGCGGCGGACAAGGCGTTTCACGAGCTGCTGCGCCGCTGGCCGAAGGCCGAGCTGGCGTCGTCCGCGAAGTGGATGATCGAGCACATGCGCAGCGAGGAAGCGCCCGCATTCATCAACCTCGACGCCGACAGCGCTGTAGCCGGCGGCGGCAAGACCGAGGGCGAAGGTTCCGTGAAGGTCCAGACGACCGAGCGGACCGCGCCCACCGGTCAAGTCAAGACCCGCAAAGGCGCATCGAGAAAACCGTGAGCCTCCTGGAAGTCCGGGTGCAGGGCCTGATCCTCGAGCCCAAGTCGCAGCAGAACATCGTCATCCTGCGCGAGCTGGAGGGCGAACGCATTCTGCCGATCTGGATCGGTCCCGGCGAGGCCCAGGCGATCCGGCGCATCCTGTCCGAGGAGGCGTTCCCCCGCCCGCTCACGCACGACCTGATGTTCCTGATCGTCGAGGGACTCAAGGCGAAGGTGGCCCGCATCGTGATCTCCGACCTGCGCGAGAACACGTTCTTCGCGAGCGTGATCATCGAGCGCGACGGCCAGGTGCTGTCGATCGACGCGCGCCCGTCGGATTCGGTGGCGCTGGCGCTCCGCGCCAAGGCGGCGATCTTCGTCAACGAGGCGCTGCTGCAGCCGCCGCCCAAGGAGACCGCCGAGGGCGAGGCCGCCGAGGACGACGACGTCGAGGTGGCCGACGAGCCGCCGCGCGTGCTCACCGACGAGGAGAAGGCGGAGCAGTTGCGCCGGTTCCTCGAGAAGCTGAATCCCGAGGACTTCGGGAAATTCCAGCTCTGATGCCCGGTCCGTTCGCGCCGCGCGCGGGCGCCGCCCCGGCGCTGGCAGCGCTCGCGATCATGCTGTTGTCGATCCCGGGCCCGGCACCCTGGCCGGCGGCTGCCGCCGGGTCGGCGCTCGCGAACGCCGACGGCTGGGCGGCACAGCCTCCCGGCCGCGAACGCGACCACATCCTGCTGGGATGGATCGCGAACGCCCCGCTCCCCGAGTTGATGTGGGTGCTGCGCCGGAGCCCGCAGGAGCTGGGCCCCGTCGAGGCGCCGATCGTCGACAGGGCGCTCGACCGCACTCCGGTGGCGCGCGCCGAGCTGCGCCGCGCGCTGCTGGCACGCCACGTCGCCGTGACCTCCGCCCGCGCCCGCAAGCGCGAGGGCCGGCTCGCCGATGTGGTCGCGGCCGCGCCCATTCCCGTGCACGCGTCGGCGTTCCGGGTCGGCATGCTGCTGCCCGTCGCCGGTGACTACGCCGACTACGCGGCGACGCTGCGGGCCGGTGTCGAAGCCGGGCTCGCGCCGCACACCGCCGCCGGATTCCCGGCCGAGGTGACCGTGTGGAACACCGGCCAGAACGATGCGCCGCGCATCGCGGCTGCGCTCGATTCGGCGGTGGACCGCTGCGGGGTGCTGGTGGGCGAGCTGACCAGCGCGCCCACCGAGATCCTGGCCAGCGGCGCCCGGGTGTACGGCACGCCGCTGATCTCGCCCGCGGCGGCGAACGAGAACATCGGGCTCATGGGTCCGAACGTGTTCCAGATCGGCCCGTCGGGCGCCGAGCGCGGCGAGCGTCTCGCGCACGGGACGGCGCTCGCGGACAAGCGCGTGGGGCTGCTCGTGTCGTCGGACTCGAACCCGGCGTTCGCCCAGGGCTTCGCGGACGCGGCGGTGCTCGACGGTGCGACCGTGGTGTCGCGCGCAACCTATGCCGCGGGCGTCGTGTCGTTCCGGACCGAGGTGCGGGATCTGATCGCGAAGAAGGTGGAAGTGCTGTTCTGGGACGGCGACGCCCGCGAAGCGGATGCGCTGCTTCGCCAGCTCGCGCACGACCGCGCGTCGATGCGCATCTGCGGCGGTCCGGCGCTCGCGCCCGAGGGACATCACGCCGAGACGCAGTTCCTGCTCGAAGGCGTGCAGTACGTCGGCGAGGACTGGACGCTGCCCGAGGCCCTGCGCGCCGCGATCGACAGCGCGAGCACCGCCCGCACCGGCGCCGCCGCGACCCCGGTGTTCGTGCGCGGCTGGATCACGGGCAACGCGCTGCGCGCTGCGCTCGACGCGGGTGCTTTGTGCCCCGCCGAGATCGCCGCCGAGCTGCGCCAGCGCGTGACGAAGGATGCGTACGCCGAGTCGCACCGGTTCCTGGACCCGGGAGTGCCGGGCTGCGAGCTGCCGGTGTTCCGCGTGACGCGAGGCGTGGCGGTACGGGTGGCGCAGGAGTAGCAGGCGCGGCGTTACGCCATGAACCCGCTGAGCTCCCCGAACGGCGCCGCGTCCTCGCCGAACGTGAACGTGCCGTGGTCCCGGATCTCACGCGCGGCGCGCAGGAAGCCGCCGAGCGCGGCGCGGTGCAGCGCGGAGCCCAGGCTGATCCTCCGCACGCCGGCGGCCGCGAGGTTCGCCACGGTGAACCCGCCGCCCTTGCCGCCGGCGAGCGCGTTCACGGGCCGCGGCGCCACCGCGGCGCACACGGCGCGGATCGCGTCGAGATCCGGCAGGCCGGGCGCGTAGAGCATGTCGGCGCCGGCGGCGGCGTATGCCTGCAGCCGGCGGATCGTGCCGGCGAGATCCGGGCGCCCGTGCAGGAAGTTCTCGGCCCGCGCCACCAGCACGAACGGCGCCGGCAGCGCGCGGGCCGCGGCGACCGCGGCGGCGACGCGCTCGACCGCCAGCCGCTCGTCGTAAATCGGATCCGCGTCGTCGCCGGTCGCATCCTCGACCGAGCCGCCGCAGAGTCCGACCGCGCCCGCCATCCGGATCGTCTCGGCGACCGTCTCGGGATCGTCGCCGAAGCAGTTCTCGAGGTCCGCCGCCACGGGCAGGTCGGTGGCCTGGACGATCGAGCGCGCGTGTTCGAGGGTCTCATCGCGCGACACCCGGCCCTCGCCGTCCCGGCGACCGAGCGAGAACGCATACCCGGCGCTGGTGGTCGCGAGCGCCGGAAACCCCAGCGCCGTCAGGATGCGCGCGGTGCCGATGTCCCAGGGATTCGGAATGACGAAGGTTTTCGGTTCATCGTGCAGCGCCTGGAACGCCCTGGCCTTGTCGCTCTGGCTCACGGCCATCGCACACCTCCCTGGAGTCGTGGATCGAGCCCGCTCAGGTGTTCGCAAACACCGGCACGCGGGTGTTCAGCGACGGACGATACGTGAACGCCGTGAGATCGCGCCCGGGGTCGAGGCCCGATCCGAGCAGGTGAGCTACGCCCGCGGCGGCGATCGTCGTCGCCAGCCGCTCCCCAGGACACGCGTGCGTTCCCGCGCCGAACGTGAAGGATCGGACATTCCTCCGGAACAGCACCAGCCGGTCGGGCAGCGGAGTGGCGGCGGGATCGCGATTCGCGGCCGCGATCACGACGAGGATGGCGTCGCCGGCGGTCATCTCGTGTCCGGCGATCGTGACGGGTTGCGCGACGAATCGCCGCGTAGGGCTTCAATGCCGCATGCCGCGGACCGTCGTTCATGCGGACCAGGCGCGCGAACACTTCGCCGGCCGGCGTCCCGAGCAGTACCTGGGGCACGGGTTCTGCGGGCGGCCGCACCCGGCACGCCTTGCTGAGCAGAACGGCCGACACCGCGTCCGCGCTGGATGCCACCCACATGCCGAGCGACTCGTCGCGCACCAACGGCCGCTCCGCCACGGCATCACCCCGCTGCGCCAGGACCGGCGTCGAACGCCTCAATAGATCTTGAACGCGAATCGGAACATCGCGTACACGCTCTGGGGCTTGCCGTCCACGAGGTAGGGCTTGAACCGGCACTTCCACACGGCCTCCTGGGCGGCCTGCTCGAGCGACGCCATCGCTCCGGCGCCCATCACCTCGACGTTCGAGATCGCGCCCGTGGTGTCGACCAGCGCCAGCACCGCGACCTGGCCCTCCAGGTTCCGGGCCCGCGCCTCCTCGGGATACTGCGGGCGCACCAGCCGGTCGATGATGAGATCCTCCGACCGCACCAGCGGCACGTTGAGCAGGTGCGCCCGGGCGCGCGCCTCGCGGTCGACCTCCGAGTTGCCTTCGTCCTCGCGCGGCGGCTCGAACCGGGGCGGAGCGTTGGGATGCTGCTCCTTTGCGAGCGTGGTGCTGCCGCCGCGCCGCGAAGCGGGGACGTATTCGGCGATCGCTCCGGAATGGGTCGCGGCCGGACCGGCGTCGCTCTTGAGCTCGATGCGCCGCACGTACTGCTCGGGGCCCTCGTAGCCCCAGTGGAGCATCGGGAACTTCGCGGTCAGCCGCTCGTCGAGGTCGGTGTGCTGCAGCGCCAGCAGCGCGATCTGGAGCGCGATCGAACCCACGCACACAGCCACGATGGTGCCGCCGAGTCGCCGCTGAAAGCGCATGCGCTCGAGGAAATACGCATCGATACCGTGTTCCACGGAGGGGCCTCCGAGGGCGTCGGCGCGAGCCGGCAGGCGGCACGATGCTGGCAGGCGCGGTGAACCCCGGCGTCAGGGCTCGGCAGGCCCGGTCAATACGGTGCCGCGATCCGAGTCTAGCAGAACCCGGTGCACGCGCAGCCGACCATGTCGTACGACGGCTTCGAGCGCACCCGGGTCCGTGCGCGCGAACCGGGCGATGCCGTGCGCGTCGGATTCCGTGACGAGCGCACCGCCCAGCCGCACCGCCGCGCCGGGTACGGGGAGCCCGCCTAAATCCCGCACGAATACGGAGTCGGGGCTGAAGCCGGCGGCCGCCGGAGACCACTCCATCGCGAGCCCCAGATAGAGCGCCCACGCCTCGCGGCGTAACGCGCCGGGCGCAAGCAGCGCGGCCTCGCCCGTGCCCGTGTCCAGGCGTCCCAGCGAGGCGTAGAGCCCGGGACACGAGGTCTGTTGCAGCGGGTACTGGGCATCCTCGGCGCGCGGCGGCGGCGGCGTGCCCATCAGCTCGCAGCCGCGGGCGAGGTGCGCCGCGCCCGCCGCGCCGGCGGCGCTGCCGACGTAATAGCCGATGCGCGCCGGCTCGGCACGGTGCCCGATGCGCAGGAACCGGTCGGCGTGGAATGCCTCCGAGATCTGCACCCGCTCGAGCTCGGACAGCGCGACGTCGCCGTCACGCGTGAGCCGCACCTGGGCGCCCGCGGCGCTCAGCAGTCCGCCCAGCGCGCGCGCCACCTCGAGGTTGAGGTTTGCCGCGCGCGTGCCGCCGGGTCCGGCGCCGCCGGTCTGATCGCCGCCGCCGTCGGGATCGATCACGATGCGCCGGCCGTGGAGCGCGCCGCCCGCGATCGCCACGAACTTAGGCGCCGCGTCGCGCGCGGAGCCCGGCGGCGGCGCGACCGCGCGATAACCCGGCAGCTGCGGCGCGTCGGGCGCGCCGTCGGGCGTGGCGCGGTCCAGCGCCGCGAAGCCGTCGCGATTGATCCAGGCCAGCGTGGGCGCGGGCTCCCGCGTGCCGGGCGCGTTCGCGAGCGCCGAGTCGCCGGGCATGCGGCGCACGAACCCGGTCCACTCGGAGGCGCCGGACGGTATGCGCGCGCTCGCGGTGATCGCGTTCGAAGTCGCCGCACCCGCCGCCGTGTCGAGCCGCGCGGTCACGTCGATCGAAGTCCGCGCGGGAATCGAGGCATACACCCACGCCACGCCGTCGCGCGCCCAGGCCAGCGTGTCGAGCAGGGCGACGTTTCGGCCGGCGCGCGCACGGCCACCGTGCGTGCGTGTCGCGCGCGATGCGACACGCGACCCGGCGGTGGAGCGGCCGGTGTGCGAGGTCCTGGCACCCACGTCGTGGGCTGCCGCGGCGCTCGCGCCCCGCGGCCCCGAACGCGTGCGCGCGGACGCCGCCGCCCGCCCGTGCGCGCTCCCGGACGCCCTGGTCTCCACCGCCGTCACGATCACGCGCACGCCCAGCGATTCGGGCACCGCGGCACCGACCGTGTCCTCGATTGCGATGCGGAGCGCGAGCAGCCCGCCTGCGAGCGGCGCCTGCGGCGGCAGGCTCGACAGCACGAGTGCCGCCGGCGGCCGTCGCACGTCGAATGTCACGGCGGCCTCCCGCGCGGCGCCCACGCCGGTGAGCCGCACGCGCAGCGCCGCGCGGTGGGCGCCCTGCGCCAGCGGCGTCGCCGGTGTCCACGCCAGCCGGTCGCGCGTACGGAGCACCGGCACGACGACGTCGTCCACCCGAAGTTCGGCGGTGTCGAACTCGCCCGCGATCCGCGCGTCCACCTCGGGCGCGGACGCGTTCGCGCCCGACGAATCCGAAGTCGCCGTCAGCTCGGCGATCACCGGCACCGGCCGCGCGAAGTAGCGCGCGAGGCCCATGTACAGCGCCGCCGCCTCGATCGCGCGCTTCTCGGGCAGCCGCAGCTTCGCCTCGACGTCGGGGTTCGTGAGGTAGCTCGATTCGGTGAGGATCGCGGGCGCTACGCTGTTGCGCAGCACGTAGTAGTTGCCGGGCGCCACCTTGTTCACCGCGATGCCGAGGTTGCGCACCAGCGAGCGATGGACGTCCTGCGCCACGTCGAGCGACGGGCCGTCGTCGCCGAGTTTGTAGTACGTCTGGGTCTCGTTCACGTCGTGGCGGCCGCTGGCGTCGGCGTTGTGGTGCACCGACACGAACAGGTCGGGGTGGAACTCCGCGGCAATGCGCACGCGTTCGGCGAGGTCGGCGCGCAGCGCGCTGTCGGCCGGCGTCAGGTAGTCGCGGTCGGTATCGTGGGTGAGCAGCACCTCGGCGCCCGCGGCCGTGAGCCGTTGGGCCAGCCGCTGCGACACGTCGAGGTTCACCTCAGCCTCGGTGAGGCCGTGCGTGCCGAGTGCGCCGCGGAACACCCCGCCGTGGCCGGGATCGATCGCGATGCGCCGCCCGCGCAGTCCCGAGGCGTCGACCGAATCGGGCGAATCGACGAGCCGGTCGTAGCCGGCGGCGGGGCGGGAGGGTGCGAGCGGCTGCGGTGGCCGGCGTCCGGCGCAGGACGCGGCGAACATCGCGAGCGCGAGTGCGGCGGCGGCCATGAGAACGTGCCGTATGCGGGCCACGCCGCGGCTCCGCAGGGCGCTGCGATTCCCCGCCGCCGGCGGGCGACACTCCAGGCGCGTGGACTGTGCGGGTACCGGGAGCCCACGAACGTGCATGGTGCGGCACACTAGCATCGGCGTCCGAGGCGCGGCAACGCATGTCGCTGGAATCAATTGGCTTGCGTCCGCGCGCGCGAGCGTGCTACGTCTACGCGGCTCGGACCCCCTTTACTCATGCTCCGGCAACGGCCGCCCGGCGCTGCGGGTCATCGATCCGGCAGGCGAGGCGGGTGGCAGCCGTTCATGCAGCGTTCATTCAGGAGGCGGACATGAAGTCACGCGCTCTCAGACATACCGGAATCGTCGCGGTGGCGGCCGCGGGATTGCTCGCCACGGCGCTCGGCCTCGTCGCCTCCGGTTGCGCCAAATCCGGCGGCCCGAGTGAGATCGTCATCGGCGTCTACGGCTCGCTCACCGGCAACGATGCCGACTTCGGCCAGTCCACCCGCAAGGGCGTCGAGCTCGCGATGGACGAGCTCACGCGCAACAGCCAGGGCGCGATCGGCGGGCTCAAGGTCCGTTCGGTCGTCGAGGACGACCAGGGCAAGCCCGAGGAGGCGGTCACGGTGGTGCAGAAGCTCGTGACCCAGGACAACGTGTGCGCGGTGATCGGCGAGGTGGCATCGAGCCGCAGCATCGCGGCCGCGCCCAAATGCCAGGACGCGGGCGTGCCGATGATTTCGCCGTCGTCCACGAACCCCAAGGTCACGCAGGTCGGCGATTACATCTTCCGCATGTGCTTCATCGACCCGTTCCAGGGCACGGTGATGGCCAAGTTCGCGGCGCAGAACCTCAAGCTCACCCACGTCGCGATCCTGAAGGACGTGAAGAACGAATACTCGGTCGGGCTGGCGCAGTTCTTCAGCCAGGCGTTCATCAAGCTCGGCGGCAAGATCGACGTCGAGTCGGCGTACAGCGCCGGCGACCAGGACTTCCGCTCGCAGCTCACCTCGATCAAGGCGCGGAATCCACAGGCGATCTTCCTCCCCGGCTACTACACCGAGGTCGGGCTGATCGCGCGCCAGTCGCGCGAGTTGGGACTGACGGTGCCGATCCTGGGCGGTGACGGCTGGGAGAGCGACCAGTTGATCGGTATCGGCGGCGACGCGCTCAACGGCAGCTACTACTCGAACCATTTCGCGGCCGACAATCCCGACCCGAATCTCCAGGGGTTCCTGCAGCGCTACAAGGCCAAGTTCGGCATGGAACCCAACTCGATCGGCGGCCTCGCCTACGACGCAGCGAACGTGCTGTTCGGCTGCATGAAGCAGCTCCACGACACGGACGCGGCGACGTTCGCGGCGCTGGGCTCGGCCAAGGCCGGCACGCCCGAGCGGCGCGCGGCCGACAAGAAGCTGCGCGACCTCATCGCCGCCACGAAGAACTACCCCGGCGTCACCGGCACGATCACGCTCGACAAGGATCGCAACGCCTCGAAGCCGGCCGTGGTGCTCGAGATCAAGAACGGAAAGAAGGTCTACAACACGACGATCGCGCCGTGACGCGGTCGTCGCTGCCGGGAGCCGCATGAGCGAATTCCTCCAGCAGCTCATCAACGGCATCACCCAGGGCAGCGTGTACGCGCTGATCGCGCTCGGCTACACCATGGTGTACGGCATCCTGCGGCTGATCAATTTCGCGCACGGTGACGTGTACATGCTGGGCGCGTTCTTCGCCTACTACTCGGCGCGGATGTTCGGGGCCGCGCAGAACCCGAACCCGGCGAAGGCGCTGATCGTGCTGCTGTCCGCGATGGCGGGCTGCGGCATCGTGGGCTGGGTGATCGAGCGCGCCGCGTACCGCCCGGTGCGCCGCTCGTCGCGGCTCGCGGCGCTCATTACCGCGATCGGCGTGTCGCTGCTGCTCGAGAACGGCGGCCAGATCCTGTTCGGCGCCGATCCCAAGTTCTTCCCGCAGATCATCCCGTTGCGCAACATCCCGCTCGGCCACGGCGTCACGGTGTCGAACCAGCAGCTCATCATCCTCACCGTGTCGCTCGGGTTGATGGCGATCCTCAGGTTCATCGTGATGAACACCCGCACGGGCAGAGCGATGCGCGCGGTGTCGTACTCCCACACCGCCGCCGCGCTCATGGGCATCGACGTGGACCGCATCATCAGCTTCACGTTCGTGCTGGGCTCGATGCTGGCGGCAGCGGCCGGCGTGCTGGTGGCGCTGCAGGACCCCAAGATCGAGCCGTACATGGGCGTGCTGCCCGGCATCAAGGCGTTCGTCGCCGCGGTGCTCGGCGGCATCGGCAACATCCCGGGCGCCGTGCTCGGCGGGCTGGTGATGGGCATCGCCGAGGTGCTGGTGGTGGGCTACGTGTCGCCCTCGCTGCGCGACGCGATCGCGTTCGTGCTGCTGATCGTGATCCTGCTCGTGCGCCCGGCCGGCCTGCTCGGCCGCAACGTCACCGAGAAGGTGTGATGCGGCGCACCGTGTGGGCGCTCGCGCTGCTGGCGGTGATCGGCGTCGTGTCCACGGTGCTGCCGCGGCTCGTCAATCCCTACATCATGCAGGTCGCGGTGCTGTGCGGCATCAACGTGATCCTCGCCGTGTCGCTCAACCTGATCAACGGCTTCACCGGGCAGTTCTCGATCGGCCACGCCGGTTTCATGGCCGTGGGGGCCTACGGCGCCGCGATGTTCACGCTGCAACTCGGGCAGCGCTGGGCCGGCGCGATGATGGCGGCGGGATTGCCCCCGGTAGTGGCACAGGGCGCGGCACTGTGCGTGGCGCTTGCGGTCGGCGGGCTGCTGGCGGCGCTCGCCGGCTACCTGGTGGGGCTGCCCAGCCTGCGGCTGCGCGGCGACTACCTCGCGATCGTGACGCTCGGGTTCGGCGAGATCATTCGCGTGCTGATCCTCAATATCGACGCGATCGGCGGCGCGCGCGGGCTGTTCGGCATTCCGGTGTGGGTGAACCTGTTCTGGGTCGCCGTGGGCGCGGTGGGCGTGGTGCTGCTGTCGCTGCACCTCGCGACCAGCACCCACGGCCGCGCGCTGTTCGCGATCCGCGACGACGAGGTCGCCGCCGAGGCGCTGGGCGTCGACACCACGCGCTACAAGGTGCTGGCGTTCGTGCTGGGGTCGTTCTTCGCCGGCATCGCGGGCGGGCTGTTCGCCCACTTCATCGGCTACCTCAACCCGTCGAGCTTCCAGTTCCTCAAGAGCATCGAGGTGATTGCGATGGTGGTGCTGGGTGGCATGGGCAGCGTGTCGGGCGCGGTGTTCGCCGCGATCCTGCTCACCGTGCTGCCCGAGGTGCTGCGGCCCGTGAAGGACTACCGCATGGTGCTCTACTCACTGATGCTGATCATTTTGATGATCACGCGCCCCCAGGGCCTGATGGGCAGTCGCGAGATCTCGTGGGGCTGGCTGCGCGGCCGGCGCCGCGCGCCGGGGGCGGCATGAGCGCAACCGTTGAAACGAGCGCTGGCGACCACGACTCGACTGCCGGGCGCGCATCCGCGGGGGCGCCGATCCTCAAGCTCGACCGCGTGACCATCCAGTTCGGCGGCTTGAAGGCGGTGTCGAGCCTCGACCTCGAAGTGCCGGCGGGCGGCCTGTTCGGCCTGATCGGCCCCAACGGCGCCGGCAAGACCACGGTGTTCAATCTGATCACCGGCGTCTACGCGCCGACCTCGGGCTCGATCACATTCGAAGGCCGGCCGATCCACGGGCTGCGCCCGAGCGTGATCGCGAACCGCGGGATCACCCGCACGTTCCAGAACATCCGGCTGTTCACTTCGCGCTGCTGCCGCGACAACGTGTGCATCGGCGAGCACATGCACGCGCGGGCCAGCCTGTGGGACGCGGTGTTTCAAACCCGCCGGTACGAGGAGGACGAGCGTGCCATGCAGCAGCGCGCGCAGGAGCTGCTCGAACTGCTGGGACTCGGCGCCTGGGGCGACACGCTGGCCGCCGAGTTGCCGTACGGCCAGCAGCGGCGGCTCGAGATCGCGCGCGCGCTCGCCGGCAACCCGCGGCTGTTGCTGCTCGACGAGCCCGCCGCCGGGCTCAATCCGCAGGAGAGCGACGAGCTGATGCGGCTGATCGAGAGTCTCTGCCGGCGGCTCGGCATCGCCATTTTGTTGATCGAACACGACATGCGTGTCGTGATGGGCATCTGCCGGCGCATCGCGGTGCTCGATTACGGCGAGAAGATCGCCGAGGGCGACCCCGCGGAGATTCGCCGCGATCCCAAGGTGATCGAGGCCTACCTGGGCGAGGAAGTGCCGGCCGCGGAGGTCCCGTGAGCAGCGGGGACGCGCGCGCCGCCGCGTCCGCGGTCGGCGCCGTGAATACGCCGGGCGCCTCCGGCGATCAACTCGTGATCGAGGGCCTCGACGTGTTCTACGGCGCCGTCCACGCGCTCAAGGGCGTGTCGCTGCGGGTGCGCGCCGGCGAGATCGTGGCGCTGATCGGCGCGAACGGCGCCGGCAAGACCACGCTGCTGCGCACGATCTCGGGTCTCACGCGCGCGAAGGCGGGCTCGATCCGGTTCGAGGGCCGCGAGCTGTCGAAGGTCCCGCCCCACGAGGTCGTGGGGCTCGGCATCTCGCAGTCGCCCGAGGGCCGCATGGTGTTCGCGAACCTGACCGTCGAGGACAATCTGGAGCTTGGCGCCTACCGGCACAAGGACCGCGCGCGCATCGCGCAGGACCGGCAGGAGGTGTTCAAGCTGTTTCCGCGGCTCGAGGAGCGGCGCAAGCAGAGCGCGGGCACGCTGTCGGGCGGCGAACAGCAGATGCTCGCGATCGGCCGCGCGATCATGGCGCGCCCGCGGCTGCTGCTGCTCGACGAGCCGTCGCTGGGCATCGCGCCGCTGCTGGTGCGCGAGATCTTCAAGCGCATCCAGGAGATCAACGCGCTCGGCGTCACCGTGCTGCTCGTGGAACAGAACGCGCACATGGCCCTGTCGATCGCCGCGCGCGGCTACGTGCTCGAAACGGGGCGCGTGCGGCTGGAAGATGCGGCCGCGAACCTGCTGAAGAACGACGAGGTGCGGCAGGCGTACCTGGGCGGGTGAGGCCTTGGCGGAAGCGTAACGCGCGGTTATCGAAAAGTGTCCCCGGTTCGTGGCCCCGTAGCTCAGATGGATGGAGCAGCGCCTTCCTAAGCCGCCCGCCCCAGCCTCCGCGCCAGCGCCGTATCGATCACCCGCTGCACGTCCTCGATCGTAAACGGCTTCGCGATCACGTCCTCGATCTCGGTCTGCAGCATCGCGTCGCGCGACACGTCCTCCGCCCAGCCGGTGACGAACGCCAGCATGACGTCGGGGTCCAGCGCGCGCACGACGCCTGCCACCTGCCAGCCGGTGAGTCCCGGCATGCCGATGTCGGTGATCACCAGTTGGAACTGGCCCGGGATGTAGGCGCTCAGTGCCTCGAGGCCGGTGGAGTACGTGGTCACGCGGTGGCCGAGCATGCGCAGGATGTCGCCGAGCAGGTCGCGCACCGCCTCCTCGTCGTCGATCACCAGCACTTCGAGTGGCTCTTCCGCGCGGCGGATCACGGTCGGCGCGGTGGGTACGGTGACCGGCCGCTGGCTCGTGAGCGGCAGCGACACCTCGATCCGCGAGCCGTGTCCGGGGCGGCTCGACACCTCGATGGTGCCGTCGTGGCGCTGCACGATGCCGTACGCCACCGACATGCCGAGCCCGGTGCCGCTCTCGCCCTTCGTGGTGAAGAACGGCTCGAACAGCCGGCGGCGGGTGTCCTCGCTCATGCCGACGCCGTCGTCCTCGATGACCGTGACCGCGGAGCCCGCGGAGCGGCGCGCGGTGATGCGGATCGTGCCGCCATCGGGCATCGCGTCCACGGCGTTCAGCAGCAGGTTCGTGAACACCTCGCGCAGCTCGTGCGGGCGGCCTTGGACCCACAGCCCCTCCGCCACGTCGACCTCCACCGTGATCGAGCGGCCCGCGGCCAGCGCCTCGTTGGACCAGCGCGGCTTCGTGAACTCGGCCGAGTCGCGAATCACGGCCTCGAGCTCCATGGGCTCGGCCGTTGCCTGTTCGCCCGCGCGGCCGAACAGCCGCAGCCGGCGCACGGTCTCGGCGCCGTCCTGCGCGACGCGCTCGATGATCTCGAGCGACTGGCACAGCGCCCGGGGCTCCGCCGTGCCCTGCTCGATCGCGCGCCGTAGCAACTGCGCGCGGCCGAGGATTGCGCCCAGGATGTTGTTGAATTCGTGCGCCACGCCGGACGCCATCTCGCCTGCGACCCGCAGCATGCCGGACTGGACGAGCACGTCGCGTGTGCGCTCCAGCTCGGCGATCGCGCGCTCCAGGCTGTGGTTGAGACGCGCGCCGCGCAGCGCCGACGACAGGTGGCTCGCGAGCCCGGCGACGATCTCCGCCTCGCGCCAGTCGAACGCCCCGGGGTTGCGCGACACCAGCACCAGCAGCGCCGGCGGCCCCAGCTCGAGCGTGAGCGGCACCAGCAGTGCGGCGCGGTGGCCGTCGGCGCGCAGCGCGCGCGCGAACTCGGTGTCCTCCGTGTCGAGCGCCACCCGCGTCGAGGCCTCGACCGTGTCCACGCGGAACACCAGTTCGTGGTCCAGCGGCTCGTCCTCGCGCAGCACGGACCAGCGGTTCGGCGGGTCGAGATAGGCGATCTCGAGCGCCGAGCCGTCCTCGCTCGGTACCGCGAGCGCCACCCCGTCGCATTGCGCCACGCGCCGCACGTGGGTGGCGACGAGCTGGAACACCTCGCGCGGCTCGTGCGTGACACGCGCCTCGCGGGCGATCGCCAGCACGGCGTCGGTGGCGGTGTTCATGCGTCCCGCTTCGCTGGATGCCAGCTGGCGCGCTTCGCCGAGCGCCTCCGCCATCGTGTTCATCGAGTGCGCGAGCGCCCCGAGCTCGTCGTCGCCCCGCACCGGCAGCCGGCGCGCGAGCTGGCCCTGGGCGATCTCTTGCGCCAGCTCGCTGGCCTCGCGCAGCGGCCGCACCGCGAAGCCCACCAGCGCCGAGATCGCGAAGAAGCCGAGGGTGAGCGCCCCGAGCAGCATGAGGAATCCCATCCGCGCCGCCAGCGCCACGGCTTCATCCATGCGCACCGTCGACACCACGAGCCGCACCTTGCCGAGCACCGTGCCCGGCCGCGGGAGCGGAGGCGCGTCCGTTCCCGGAGGGCCCGCCGCCGGCGCCACCGCGTGCGCGATGATCGGCGCCTCGACGGCGAACGTGCGGGGGCCTGAGGCCCTGCCGTCCCCGGGCGCCGCCGGCGTGGCGTCGCCCGAGTTCCAGCCTGCGACCCGCTTGCCCGAGCCATCGAACACTGCGATGTCGACCAGGTCGCGATCCGCTCCGGCGTAACGGGCTTCATTCGCGGTTTCGCGCAGATTCCCGGCCACGAGCGGGCCGGCGGTGCGTTCGGCGAGCTGCTCGGCCGACGCGTGCGCGCGCGAATGCAGTTCGTGCGTGAGCCAGTTGTGGGCGAGCGTGGTGAGCAGCGCCTCGAATCCCGCGGCCTGCACTGCGAGGCCCGCGAGCAGCAGCAGCGCCACGCGAATCCGAAAGCCGCCGAGTCGCCGGAGCAGGCCCGACCTCGGCACCGCCGATCCGGACGGCCCCGGGGCGGCGGCGGGCGCCGCCGGCCGTGCCGCGCGTTGTGCGGCCGAATACGCCGGCCGTGGTTCACGTGGCGGGGAAGCTGCCGTCACCGGCTCGACGTGCGCGGGACTCACGTCGGAGTCGCCGCCCGTCACGAAGCGACCGCCGGAAAGACTGCCGCGGGGTGCGCTCCGGGCATCATGAGTTCCTGCCGGCGGCGGCCGCCGGTGATACCCCGAAGGCATTGCATGTCCGGGTTTTCGGCGGCACGGACGCGTGACGTGAGCATGGGAATCCGGGCCATCCGACCCTGCGCGGGCCGCGGCACTGCGCCGCCAGGCTCCACGCCCCGGAAACCAGGCCTCCGAAATACGCGGGTCACCGCCCCGATGTCGTTGTCGTGCAACCAAGTGTGTGCACCGTCGCCGGCTGGCGCGCCGCTTGCGATAGCCATGACAAGACGTCCATCGCAACGTATCGGAACGGGGATCTCGCGTCGCTAGGAAACGGCGCCGCGGAATCCGCGCGGTTCGGGTGCCGCCCACATCGAATGATGGCGGGCGGAAAGGGCTCCCGGCCTCTACGAAACCGATGGATGTCAACCACTAATCGCTTCGGGGTCCCGCGAGGGGCCTCGTTCCGTTTTTCGCCCAGCGACGGGAGACTCCTCTGACCGTTCCCCTCCACATCGCCGTGCCCGCGCTGACGCTCGTGGCCGTCGCCACGCTGATCGAGATGCGCACGCGGCGCGTGCCGCGGATCCTGCCGCGCATCGCGCTCGTCGCGGCGCTCGCGGTCCACGGCCTCACCGGCGAAGACCACGGGCTCATCGGCTCGGCACTCGGCCTCGCGATCGCCTGGGCCTTGCTGATGCCGGCGTGGTTCGTGGGCTGGCTGCGCGGCCGTGACGTGGGACTCGTCGCCGCCGTGGGTGCGTGGCTCGGTCTGCCTTTCGGCCCGCTGGCCGCGGTGGCGACGCTGGTGTTTGGCGCCGTCCTCGCGCTCGTCAGTGCGGCCCGTCGCGGTGTGATGCCGGGTTCGCTGTGGGGCGCCGCCGGTCTGGCGGCATGGGCGGCCACTTCGCGCGGGCGCGCGTCGATGCCGCAGCCGCCGGCCTCGAGCGTGCAGATTCCGTTCAGCCTCGCGGTACTCGCGGGCGCCGGCGCCTCGCTGCTGTTTCACGGCTGAGTTCCAGGACCACCCCCGCGTACGATTCTCGGGCGGCGGAAGGGCTGAGCTGAGACGTGCCGGGTCGCGTTCGGGGCCCCCAAGTCCCTTCGGGGCTGTCGCGCGCTGAGTTATCATCGGCGGCCATCATGGCCACCTCCACCCTGCGCGCGCTGCCCTCGGTCGACGCGTTGCTCCGCCATCCCGCGCTTGCCGCGCTCTCGGGCACCATGCCGCGCTCGATCCTGGTCGACGCAGTCCGGACGGAACTCGCGGCCGCCCGTATGGCCCTGACCGCTCCGTCCGCCAAGGCCGCCAAGGGCGCCAGGGGCTCCCGGTCCTCCGGCAGGGCGGCCAGGTCAGCCGGGTCCGTGAAGGGCGCCGCGACCACGGCCCGGCGGACGAATGGCTCGCCGGCCGCGGCCGTCCGGCTCGTCGCTCCCACGCTCGAAGTCCTCGCCGCACGCGCCGCCGGCCGCGCCCGGGCCGACCAGCGGCCGCAGCTCGTGCGCGTGCTGAACGGCACCGGCATCGTGCTGCACACGAACCTGGGCCGCTCACCGTTCTCGGACGCCGCGCGGCGGGCCGTGGACGAGGTGGCGCGCGGCTATTCGAACCTCGAGTTCGATCTCGCGACCGGGGCCCGCGGGCAGCGCGGGCCGGGGATCGAGCGGCGGCTCATGCAGCTCACCGGCGCCGAAGCCGGGCTGGTCGTGAACAACGGCGCCGCGGCGATCCTGCTCGCGCTGTCGGCGATCGCGGCGGGCCGGGGCGTGATCGTGTCGCGCGGCGAGCTGGTCGAGATCGGCGGCTCGTTCCGGATTCCCGACGTCATGGAGAAGAGCGGCGCACGGCTGATCGAGGTCGGCACCACGAACCGCACGCACCTGCGCGACTACGAGCGGGCGCTCGACAAGCATCCCGACGCCGCGGCGATCCTGCGCGTCCATCGCAGCAACTTCCGGATCGAAGGCTTCACGGCGATCCCCGAGCTACGCGAGCTCGCGGCGCTCGCGCACCGCCGGAAGGTGGCGATGATCGAGGACCTCGGCAGCGGAGCGCTGGTCGACCTCGCGGCGCTGGGTCTGGACCCCGAACCCACCGTAAGAGAAAGTTTGACTGCGGGATGCGAGGTTGTTACTTTTTCAGGCGACAAGCTCCTGGGATCTTCACAAGCCGGGCTCGTCGTGGGCCGGAAACGCTGGCTCGATCGAATCCGACGTGATCCGCTCGCCCGCGCGTTGCGCGTGGACAAGCTGACACTCGCCGCACTCGACGCCACGTTGTTCGCCTACCTCGATCCGGCCCGCGCCATTCGGGAGATCCCGGCGCTGGCGATGCTCAACACCCCGCAGGACACCCTGGAACAGCGCGCGCGCCGGATGGCCCAAGCGATCGAGCGCGCCGCCCCCGGCGTCTCGGCACGCGTCGGGCGAGGCGCGGGAGAAGTGGGAGGGGGGGCACTTCCCCTCACGCGGCTCCCGGGCTGGGTGGTCGCAATCGATGATCCCGAGCGGAGCGCGGACGAGCTCGAGGCGCTCGCCCGTGCGGCGGATCCGCCCGTGGTCGGATTCATTCGCGACGGCACGTTCAGGATGGACGTACGCACCCTCACCGATGCGGACGTGGACGAGGCGGTACAGTCGCTCGCCCGCGCGCGCAGCTCCGGCGCAGTCGCCGAAAAGGAATAGGGATGTTCCTGCACAAGCTCGAGATCCAGGGCTTCAAGTCGTTCGTCGACCGTACGGTGGTCGAATTCGGCGACGGCATGACCGGCGTGATAGGTCCCAACGGCTGCGGCAAGACCAACGTCTCGGACGCGATCCGCTGGGTGCTGGGCGAGCAGAGCGCCAAGACCCTCCGCGGCGACTCCATGGAAGACGTGATCTTCAACGGCTGCCCCACGCGCAAGCCGGTCGGGATGGCGGAAGTCCATCTGACGTTCAAGAACGAGAACGGCATCCTGCCGACGGAGTACTCCGAGGTCACGATCTCGCGCCGCGTGTTCCGCTCCGGCGTGTCCGAGTACTTCCTCAACAAGACGCCGTGCCGCCTCAAGGACATCCGCGACCTGTTCTACGACACCGGC
Organism: Candidatus Eiseniibacteriota bacterium; assembly: GCA_038231135.1. GTDB lineage: Bacteria > Eisenbacteria > RBG-16-71-46 > RBG-16-71-46 > RBG-16-71-46 > JANLWX01. Next base: position 66,506 of record JBBRLX010000017.1, read on the forward strand.
ATGGGCAGCAACGCCTATTCGGTGATCGAGCGGTCGATGGTGGACCACGTGCTGTCGGACAACTCGGGGCACCGGCGGTTCCTGTTCGAGGAGGCCTCGGGCATCACCAAGTACAAGGCGCGCAAGAAGGAGGCGCTGGGCAAGCTCGACGCCACCGAGATCGACCTCACGCGGCTCAACGACATCGTGTTCGAGATCGAGCGCGAGCTGCGCTCGCTGGCGCGGCAGGTCGGCAAGGCGCGCCGCTACCAGCGGCTGCGCGAAGCGGTGCGAGATCTCGATCTGGTGCTGACGGCGCGCCAGGTCGAATCGCTGCGCACCCGCGAGAAGGACGCGGCCGAGCAGTACCAGAGCGAGGCGGTGCGCCGTGAAGGCGTGGCGGCGCAGCTCGCGACGCTCGAGGCCCGGCTCAACGACCAGAAGCTCGCGCTGCTCGAACTCGAGCGCGAGCTGTCGACGGCCCAGGCCGGCCTGCGCGACCGCGAGGAGGCGCGCCTCAAGGCCGAGCAGCAGACCGTGCTGCTCGAGGAGCGCGGCGCGGGATTGCGCCGGCGCGCGGCGGAGGCGGGTGACGAGGCCGAGCGTCTCGGCGAGCGGCTCGAGGAGGTCCGCCACGACGAGCAGATCGCGGTCGAACGCAAGGCCGAGCTGCACGGCCAGCTCGAGCAGGCGCAGGCGGACGCCGAGGCGCTGGAGCAGACGCTCGCGGGCCTCGAGGCCGAGCTGCGGACCCACCGGACGGTCGCAGCCGACCACAAGCAGTTGTCGCTCGACCTGTTCTCGGCGGAGGCCGAGAAGTCCGGCGCCCGCGAGCGGGCGCGCGAGCGCCGCACGGCGCTCGACGAACGGCTGACCGCGACGCGCGGCAAGCTGGAATCCATGGACACCCGCATCGCCGAGCTGGCGCGGGTGACGGCGGAGGGCGAGGAGCGCCAGCGTGGGGCCGCGGCCGAGCTGGAACAGTCCCGGGCCGCGCTCGCGGGCGTCGAGGCCACGCTCCTGGTCCTGGCCACCGAGACCGAGGATGCCGACGCCACGATCTCCCGGCTGCGGCAGGATTCGGCGGCCGCGGAATCGCGGCTGGCCACGCTGCTCGAGCTCAAGCGTAACTTCGAAGGGGTGTCGGAAGGCGTGAAGGGCCTGCTGACCGGCAGCCAGATCGCGAGCGTGCTGGGCGTCGTCGCCGATGTGCTGCAGGTGCCGGGGCGCTATCTCGACGCGCTCGAGGCCTCACTCGGCGAGGCGTCGGCGTTCGTGCTCGTCGAGCACTCCTCCGCCCGCGACGCGGCGCTCGAGCGCCTGCGCGGGCTGCCCAGCGGCCGCGCCACCCTGATCGACCTGTCGGCGCTCACGCCGGGTGCCTTGCCGCCCCTGCCGCAGGACGCCGGCATCCTGGGCCGCGCCTCGGACCTGGTGCGCTGCGACGACGCGCACCGCCCGCTCGTCGAGCGGCTGCTCGGTTCGGTCGCGATGGTCGAGGACCGCGACACCGCGCGGCGCCTGTCGGCGCACAGCGAGGGCGGCCTCCGATTCGTGAGCCTCGACGGCGAAGTGTGGGAGCGCGGGCGCGTGCGCGCCGGTTCCGCGACCTCGCTGTCGGGCCTGCTGCACCGCGAGACCGAGATCCGCGACCTCACCGGCATGATCGCCGAGCTGGGGCTCGCGATCGAGGCCGCGCTGCGTGAGCGCGACGGGCTGCTGGAGCGCCGGGGCGTGGCGCTCGATCAGCGCGCCGCCGCCGCCGCCGGGCTCGATGCCCGGCGCAACACGCTGGACGCACTGATGCGCGATCTCGAGGCCGCCACGCGCGAGTCGCGGTGGGCGAGCGACGAGGCGGTGGCGCGCCGCCAGGAGATCGCGAGCCTCGACTCCGAGGGCGAGACGCTCGATCGCACGCTGCAGCAGGCCGAGGCCGATCTCGCCGCGTTCCAGGGCGAGCTCGAACGGGCGCGCGCGCAGCTCGCGGACCTCGACGGCGTGGTGCACGCGATCGAATCCCGCCGCGACGCGGCGTCGCTCGCGGCCCAGGAGTCGCGCGAGGCGCTGCTGCGGGCGTCGCGCGAGGAGTCCGATTGGCAGGCGCGCTGGGCGCGCGCGGAGCAGACGCGCCAGGAGCTCGAGGCGTCGCTCGAATCGCGGCGCACCGAGCAGCGCGACGCGCTGGGCCGCGTGGAGGAGATCGGCGCCGAGATCTCAGGTCTCGCCGCGGGCCTCGCCGGCCTGTTCGAATCCGAGTCCGACCAGCGCGGCCGGGTGACCGCGCTGCAGGCGCGCTACCAGGAGCTCAAGATCGCGGTGCAGGGCGGCGAGGACGAGGCCCGGGCGCGGCGCTTCGAGGCCACCGAATTGAGCGAGCTGCTGCACACCGTGGAACTCGACCGCGTGCAGTGCCGCGCCGAGCTCGACCGCACGTTCGAGCGGCTGCGCACCGAGTACGCAATGGAACCCGAGTCGTGGCAGCCCGCAGCCGAACCCGAAGGCTTCGATCCCGGGCCGGCCGCGGAGCAGCTCGCCGACGCGCGCGAACGGCTGCGCACCGCGGGCATGGTGAATCTGCTGGCGCTCGAGGAGTACACGAAGAAGAAGGAGCGCTGGGAGTTCCTCACCCAGCAGCGTGCGGACCTGCTCAGCGCCAAGGGCCAGCTGCTCGAGGCGATCGACAAGATCAACGTGACCGCGAGTGCGCTGTTCGTCGAGACGTTCGCGAAGGTGCAGGAGCACTTCCGCGACATCTTCACGACGCTGTTCGAAGGCGGCGACTCGGAGCTGCGCGCGGTGGGCGAGGATCCGCTGGAGTGCGAGATCGAGATCGTCGCCAAGCCGCGGGGCAAGCACCTGCAGAGCATCAGCCTGATGTCGGGCGGCGAGCGTGCGCTCACCGCGATCGCGCTGCTGTTCGCGATCTACCTGGTCAAGCCGTCGCCGTTCTGCCTGCTCGACGAGGTCGATGCGCCGCTCGACGACGCGAACGTGGAGCGGTTCCTGCGCATGCTGCGCCGGTTCAGCGACCGCACGCAGTTCGTGGTGATCACGCACAACAAGAAGAGCATGGAAGCCGCCGGCATGCTGTACGGCGTCACCATGCAGGAGCTCGGCGTGTCGACGCTGGTGTCGGTGTCGTTCGACGGCATCGACCGCACGCTGCGCGGTCAGCGCCCCCGCGACCTGGCGGAGGTCGGCGCCTAGTGTCCTGATGGGACACTGGCTCCCCCATGAATCTGTGGAGCAAGTTCCGCCAGGGGCTGACGCGAACCCGTGAGGCCATCGGTGAGCGGGTGGGGGGCCTGCTCGGCCGCCACACGGTCGACCCCGAGACACGCGAACGGCTGGAAGAGGCGCTGCTCGCCGCCGATGTCGGTCCCGCCACCACGGACAAGCTGCTGGAGCAGGCGCAGGCGCTGCTGAACCGCGAGCCCGGCCTCGACCTGCGGCAGGCGCTCGAACGCACCGCCGCCGGCATCGTGGGCGCCCAGCGCGCCACGTTCGAACCCGGGAACGAGCGGCCGTGGGTGGCGCTGCTGGTGGGCGTGAACGGCGTCGGCAAGACGACGTTCGCCGGCAAGCTCGCGCACCGGTTCGCGGCGCGGCGCCAGTCCACGCTGCTGGTCGCCGCCGACACGTTCCGCGCCGCCGCGAGCGAGCAGCTCGGCGTGTGGGCCGAACGCGCTGGGGTGCACGTGGTGCGGGCGCGGGACGGCGCCGATCCGACCGCCGTGGTGCACGACGCGCTCGAATCGGCGCGTGCCCGGGACGTGGAGGTCGTGCTGGTCGACACCGCGGGCCGGCTGCACACCAAGCAGAACCTGATGGCCGAGCTCGAGAAGATGCAGCGCACCTGTGCCCGGCTCGTGCCCGGCGCGCCGCATCACGTGCTGCTGGTGCTCGACGCCACGCTCGGGCAGAACGGTCTCGCCCAGGCGCGCGAGTTCCAGCGCGCGCTCCCGGTGACCAGCCTCGCGCTCACGAAGCTCGATGGCACGGCGCGCGGCGGGGCGGTGCTGGCGATCGCAGATCAGCTCCAGCTGCCGATCAGCGTGGTCGGGCTCGGCGAGGGCATCGACGACTGGGAGCCGTTCGACCCCGAAGCGTTCGCGCGCGGGCTGTTCGAATAGCCGCCGGCGCGCGGCCCCGTCGAGATCGGACGGCGGACGTGCCGGAACCGCTCCCCACGGACTATCGCACCGCGGTTCAGCTCGTTCTGTGGCCCTTCGGCCGGGGCGCCGGGGTCGCGCCGGCGGCAGCGGCGGCATCCTGCGCCCGCAGGCTGCGGCGGAAGCGTTGGGGAACCAGCCCGGATTCGAGGCCCGAGCCGAAATCCAGCAGCCGCGCCTGGCCCGTCGACAGGCCCACGAGCCGCAGGTCCTCGGCGTCCTTGGAGTGGCCGATCAGCCAGGTCTTGCGCTTGACCGTGTTCTCGATGTTCTCGCGCGCGATGTGGGTGATCGGCACCTTCTCCGTGTAATAGATCGTCCGGATATCGCGCACCTCGGTGCGGGAACTGCTGTCGCCCTCGTCCTTCGTCGCCGCCACGCCCTCCTCCATCTTGATCAGCTTGCACGAGTAGGTGCCGCGCGGCACGTGCACCGTGTCCGCGCCCACGGTGTCCACGTTCCACGCCGTGTGCTCGCCGGGCGGTTTGCGATTCTTGAGCGTGAGCGGCGGGCGCCGGGTGATGTCCTCCATCGGCGTGCCGTCCTCCCGCACGTCGCTGACGCTCTTGCGCATGAACAGCTTCATGCGCTGCGCCGCGAGCGTATCGTCGAACACCGAATACGACATCAGGGTGGCGATCGCCGTCGGCGCTTCGTTGCCTTGATTCTGGGAGCGCGTTTCGACCCAGAAGCAGTCCTCGCCCCAGAACCGCTCCTCGCCCGCGATCAGCACGGTCACGACGTAGTCGGCGCCGTCGCCCTTGTCGTTGGCGCCGACCACGTGGTAGCTCACCCAGTCGCCGACCTTGAACGCATGAGGCCGGGAGTAATCGATCAGGCCGATCGCGTTCATGACGGCCGGAGCCGGCGTGACGCGAGGGCGTTCGGGCGCGGCGCCCGTCAAAGCTCCCAGGGAACCGGCCAGCAGCAGCAGGACGATGGCACGACGCATGCAAAATCTCCGGTGTCTCGAGGTCGCTCGCGCGCGTTTCATGAGGCGGTTCGAACGGGGAGCCGGCATTATCCCGCACCGCCCCGCGCGATGGAAATCGCCACCGCCCCCCAGGGTGCCGTGTCATGAACCAGGTTGTCGGGGCAGATCCCGTGTTGGGTGGTGAGTCGGAACCGGAGCCGGGGAGCGATCGGGGGGCCGCCGACCTCGCCGCTGGTCCCGCGGAGCGTCCGCGCGAGAAACTGCGGGCGCGTGGCGCGGGAGCCCTGAGCGACGCCGAGCTGATCGCGCTGCTGCTGGGCACGGGCGTCCGCGGGCACAGTGCCGGGCGCATCGCGCGCTCGATTGCCCGCGGGAGCCCGGCCGAGCTGTCGGTGTGGACGCTGCGCCGCTGGCTCGAGGTGCCGGGCGTCGGGCTCGCCCGCGCGGCCGCGCTCACCGCGGCGTTCGAGCTGGGCCGCCGCGCGGGCGAGCGGCCGGCGGCGAGCCTGCCGATCCGCGGCCCCGAGGACGTGCTGGCCCAGGTGCGCGATCTGCCGCGCGCGCGCCGCGAGCACTTCGTGGTCCTGCTGCTCAACGCCCGCCACGAGCTGCAATGCCGGGAGACGGTCTCGATCGGCAGCCTCAACGCCTCCATCGTGCACCCGCGCGAGGTGTTCCTGCCCGCGATCCTGCACTCGGCAGCCAGCGTCGTGCTGGTGCACAACCATCCGAGCGGCGATCCCGAGCCGAGCGAGGAGGACCTGAGCATCACCCGGCGGCTCGTCCAGGTGGGCGACCTCGTCGGCATCGGGGTGCTCGATCACGTGATCGTGGCGACCCGGGGCATCGTCAGCTTCAAGGCCCGCCAGCTGATGTAGCAAACTCCTCGTTTCCGTTGGGAATTCGGCCGAAACCTCCTAGACTGCCGGGGTGGCCGCGTCTGCTGGCCGGCGATTCGTGCCCCTCCCCGGCAATTCCGCTCGCGAACCCCTGGCCGTTCCGAGCTCAACTGGAGGTCCTGATGACGTTCCGCCGCCGACTCTGGCTGCTGGTCCCGATCGCCTGCGCGTCGGTGATGTCCTCCATCGCCCTCGCCGGAGCGCGAACGCCGGTCGCGATTCCGGCGGGCACGCTCGTGCATCACGGCGCACCGGTCGCGGACGGCGCGTGCCAGTTGGGGATCATCGGCAGCGCCGGCCTGCTCAACGACCTGTTCCCGCCGGACGACGTGTACTACGTGCTGCTCCAGCCGTCGTTCTGCACCCCGTGCTCGCTGACGACGCTGGCGAACGTCCGCATCTCGCTCGACTTCCAGACGCCGTGCGCGCTGCCGGTATCGATCGGGCTGACGCAGTCGACCGGCGGCTCGTGCCCGCGCCCGGATCCGCTGCATCCGCTGTTTGCGCTGTTCGACACCACGCTGGCCTCGGCGGAAACCGGCGTCATCGAATTCGTACTGCCGGCTCCCGTGACGTGGAAGCTGCGGGGCGACACGTTCCTGTCGTTCAACTTCACCGGTGTGAACGACAGTTGCTCCACGGCCGACATCCAGCCGCGCCTGGCGCTCACCTCCGGCTGCAACAACTGCCAGGCGTACGAGAGTTTCGCCGGCAGCCTCGATGACGTGTGCGCCGGCACCGGGGGTCCGCTGATCAGCGCCGACGTGGGGGTGTGCGCGTACACCCCGACACGCTCGCGATCGTGGGGCGCGGTCAAGCGGCTCTACCGATGACCCGGCACGGGCCCGGCGCCGCCGGCGCCGCGGTGCTGTCGCTGTCGCTGGGGCTCGCGGCGATTGCCGCCTGCGCCAGCCCGCCGGTCCGCGACGCGCGGCCGGCCTATCTCGCGAACGGCGCCGACACCGTGACCGGCTGCCGGGTCACGCGCGTCTCGGGCAATCCGGGGGAGCCACTGCAGGGCGCGGTGCACGGCGTGTGGGGCACCGACTCGCGGCACCACTACTCGAAGGACCAGCCGTGGAACGCCGACGGTTCGCTGCTCGCCATCGAGAATCGGGGCGGTGGCGAACCGACCGTGGTGCTGCTCGACGGCAACACCTATCAGCCGCTCCACGGCCGCACCGCGTACAAGCTGGCGGAGTTCCGCTGGCACCCGCGCCGCGCGAACATCCAGATCGGTCTGCGCGCTCCGGATTCGCTCGTGTGGTACGACCCGATCGCCGAGCGGGTGGTGCGCGGCTGGAAGCTGCCGATCCGTCCGATCGGGATCGGCCTCGGGGAGGGCAACACCTCCGACGACGGCCGGTTCCTGGCGCTCGCGAATCGCGATTCGATCGTGATCGTGGACATGGACCCGCAGCCGCCGAACGTGGCGTACGCCGACGGCAACCGGCGGTTCGGCCCGGTGTACGCGGTGGGCGCCTGCAGCCTCGACGTCGCGGCTCCCGAGGCGTTCGACATGGGGAACGCCTCGGTGTCGTCCTCCGGGCATTATGTCGATCTCAAGTTCGGCGGCCGCTCGGGGGACAGCACGGCCGATGCCCACCGCATCTACGAGGTCGACTCGACGACGCTCGCGCTAAAGCCGCACACCATGGCCGACGCTTCGCTACGCTGCGGCTCGTTCCAGGCGCGGCCCAACGGCTGGATCTTCCCGACCAAGCACGCGGATCTGGCGCGCGATCCGTTCGACGGCGACGAGGACGTGATCATCGGCGGCCGCTCGTGTCCGGGCTCCGACCTCGGCCGCGTGGTCATGGTCCGCCTGCGTGACGGCAAGGTCACGGCGCTGACCGACCCGCACGGCGAGGCCAGCGTGTGGCACGTATCGACGCGCAACCTCCAGCGCCCCGGCTGGGCCTACGTCACCTACCTGACGATGCCCGGTAAGCGCTACAGCGGCCAGATCGTGGCGGTGAAGCTCGACGGCTCGCTCACCGTGGAACCGATTACGAGCCATCACAGCGTGTCGGCCAAGTGCTACCGCTGTGAGGCGCAGGCCGTGCCGTCGCCCGACGGCCGGCGCGTGATGTTCGCGAGCAACTGGGCCGAGGACTGCCCCGAGTGCGCGGGCGAGATCTCGGCGTTCGTCGCCGACACGCGCCGCGATTCGCTGGCCGACACCCATCCCAGGTAACGCGAACGCCGCGTCGCGCTCCGCCAAGCGATTGTGACGGCCGCGGTCCTCGGCTACGCTGCCAGGTCATGACCACCGACCTCGTGAACATCCGCGTCCGCCGCCTGCCGCACGGCGAGGACCTCGAGCTGCCGCAGTACATGACCGCCGGCGCCGCCGCCGCCGACATCCGGGCGGCCATCGCCGTGCCGGTCGTGATTGCGCCCCAGGCGATCGTGATGATCCCGACCGGCCTGTCGATCGAGATCCCGCCCGGCTACGAGGTGCAGATCCGCTCGCGCTCCGGGCTCGCCGTGAAGCACGGCGTCACCGTGATCAACGCCCCCGCGACCATCGATGCCGACTACCGCGGCGAGGTGATGGTCGCGCTCGTGAATCACGGCGCGGAGCCGTTCACGGTCGAGCGCGGCATGCGGGTCGCGCAGGTGCTGGTGGCCGCCGTCCTCCGTATCGGCTGGCAGGAGGCCGGCGAGTTGTCGGCGACCGACCGCGGCTCCGGCGGGTTCGGGCACAGCGGTGTCTGACGGGGTGCGGCCTTAAGTCCTGTGCGTCACCCGCATCCCGCGTCATTGCAACACCACGATCCGGCCCTGCGAGCGTCCCGCGCTCGATTCGACGCGGCAGAAGTAGACGCCGGCGGGCAACGCGGCACCGGCCTGGTCGTGCCCGTCGAGTTCGAAGTGGCGTGATCCGGCGGGCGCGAACGGCTCGTCGGCGATCACCCGCACCGCGCGTCCCGCGGCGTCGAACAGCGCCACGCGCAGCGGGCCGGCCTTCGCCGTGCTGAAGTCGATCGCACCGTGCCCGCGCATCGGATTGGGAGTGGCCCGCGGCGCGATGTCGAGCTGGAGCCCATCCGGCGGCAGCTGCCGGGACGACAGCGCCAGGGCGGCCACCGCGGGCACCATGTAGATCGACACCGCATCCACGTAGAACGTCGTACCGAACAGCAGTGGCGTGTCGATCACCTGCAGGTCGATTCGGCTCCCGGCGCGCTGCGCGGTGAAGTCGACCGACACCTGCTGCCACGGCAGTGCGAGCTCGACGGGGTTCGAATACACCGTGTTCCCGACCTGCGACGCGCCGGCCCATTCGCGCACCTGGAGTTGTACGACGCCGAGCAGCCCGAGAGCGCGGACCAACGCGGCGATGCGGTACTTCGTGCCCGCGGCGGGCACCTGCATGACCCAGTTCGGGCTGTCGTTCACTCCGAACACGCCGCCGAGCGGCGAAGTATGGACCGCGAGCATCCACGATCCGTCGCGACCCCCGCGCACGCGTGCGAGGGTCGCACCGCCATAACCCTTCCAGCCCGTGAGGTCTCTCTCGAACGACGGATTGCGTACCAGATTGGCGCTCGTGGTGTCGGCGGGTGGCGGCGGCGCCACCGAAACGTGCACGGCGCTCGTGGCGCTCGCGGTCGACCCCACGCCGTCCATCACGGTGACGGTGGCGGTCCAGTCACCCGCGGCGTACCGGTGCGATATCGCGGGCGACGTCCCGATCTGGACCGAGCCGTCTCCGAAGTCGAAACGATAGGAGGCGATCGGCCCGACGGTGCCACGCGAGCCGGACGCATCGGCCGTGACGGTGAGCGGCGCCGTTCCCGACGCCGGGGATATCGTCAGCGCGGCCACGGGCGATGGGTTGCCGGGCGCGCTCACCACGAGCTTCCGCGTCGTGACGGTCGCGGCGCCGGAGTTGTCGGTGACGGTGAGCTTCAGCGTCCACGTGCCCGCCTGGTAGATGTGCGGACCAAACGGAGAGACCTGGGTGCCCGTCGTCCAGCCGTCTCCGAACTCGAATTTGTACGACGCGACCCGCCCATCCGTGTCGCTCGATCCTGACGCGTCGGCGACGACCGGCCACGGGGCCATGGCGGGCGCGCCCGCCGGCTCGATCGCGCGGGCGTCGACCACGTATGGCTTGATGACCGACTTGCTGCCGCACTTGGAGCAGCCGAGCGCCCAGTTGGACGCCCACAGCACGCGGCGGCCGTCGCGCGACGGCACCGAATGCGACTCGCAGCGATAGCAGCCGGTGTAGGCGCTGTGCTTGTGGGCGAACCGTTGCACCATCCGGCTGCCGTCGAGCTTCACGGCGATGATCTCGTCGTTGAACTTGTAGCCGGGATCCGAGTGATAGCCGACGTACACCCATCCCGGCCGATCGAAGTTGCGCGCGGAAATGTGGTGGGGATAGGCCTCGTTCGTGGGATCGGTGAGCGGCGTCACCTTGTCGTCACGTAGGCGCACCATCACGACGCCGCTCATCGCGGCGCCATTCACCGTCCGCCCCTGATTGCCGCAGTGCTCCTGCCCGACGATCACGTCCTCCTGCTTGTCGAACGGATTCAACGTCATGTCGGCATGGCCGAGGTCATAGATGAAACCCTTCGCGGCCGTGCCGTGGCAGTGCAGCGAGGCGGCCGGCATCGCGTGCGGTTTCAATGCCAGCGTGCCCGGATCGACTTCGAATACGCGCGGTGTGTCGCCGAGGTAGTTCACCACGACATACTTTCCGGACGGCGACACCGATACCCAGTCGATGGCACAGCCACCGCTCAGTCCGCAGTCGTCGACCGCGATCGCGGAGCCGATGCGGGAGCCGGGATAGGGCGCGAACGGCGACTGCGGGTCCATGTCGACCACGAACACCCGGCGGCCATCCGTGAGCGCGGCGAAGCGGCCGTCGAGCGACGGATTGCCTTCGGATGGTCCGAAATCGTTGACCGCGAACGGCAGCTTCCACGAGCGCGTCTTGATGCAGTTGACGACGTCGTACCACGCCAGCTCGGTGCCGCCGGCGCGGATCCGCTCGTGGGCGTGTTCCAGGCGCGGGTGCCAGCGGGAATCGCCACCGACCATGTCGATGCAGTGGCTCGGTTGCGGCTGATAGGTGTTGCCGTCGAGCAGCACCATGCCGCCGCCGTTCTCGAGGGCGAGCAGCGTGCCATCGGCGTTCCACGGCTGGTCCTTGGAATAGTGCTGCCGGGTATCCGGTCCCCAGGTCCCCGGCACGCCGCCACCGATGGCGGTTCCCGGGTCACCGGCGATGCGCAGGATGCGTGTGCCGAACGTGGGTTCGGTGACGGGACTCAGGTACCCGAGGATCGATGACTTGGGCTCGAGCAGGTTCTTCAGCCGATCGGTCAGCATCGGTGTGAAGCCGCTCGCCCGGCCCTGTACGTCGATCACGGCGATCGGCGGCTGGTTGGTGGTCGTCTGCGCCGGAGTGTCCGTGTCGGCGGTCGTGGTATCGAGACCGGTGTTGGTGCTGTCGGGATATCGGATGGCCGCGAACGCGCATAGGATCGCGCAATCGGGCCCGCCGCCGGGGCGAACGTCCATCGAGAATGCCGTTGGTGTGGGCTGGTGCGCTGGAACAGTCGTGTTCGTCTGGGACGATCCGGCAATTGCCTGGGCCGCGGCGTAACACACCCCCAACAGGCATAGCAGGATCCTCCCGCAGGCGGATGCGGGCATGGATATTTCCCTCTCGATTCTGGCTCTTGGCGGCGAGGCGGCTGCCTGGGTTCCTGGGGGTGGAACAGAGGCGTGTTGAAAATCAGATCTGGGGGATCGATCTGGAAACGCCAGGGGTGGCGCGTGCGGATGTTCACGGGTCCCCGCACCCCAGTCAAGAACAAATCGTTTCAGCTCAGGGTTTTCTTCCGCAGTTACACCGTCGGTGGTCGATAATCCGTAATTCTACTAATGTGCCGCTCATGGGAAAGACACGTCTCGAAGCGTTCAGCGACGGCATGATCGCGATCTTCATCACGATCATGGTGCTCGAGTTCCACGCGCCGCACGGCGCGTCGTTCGGCGCGCTCAAGCCGGTGCTGCCACAATTCCTCACGTACGTGCTCAGCTTCATCTACCTCGGCATCTACTGGAACAATCACCACCACATGTTCCACCTCGTCCATCGCGTCTCGGGCGGCGTGCTGTGGGCCAACCTGCACCTGCTGTTCTGGTTGTCGCTGGTGCCGTTCGTCACCGGCTGGATGGGGGAGAACCACTTCGCGACCGCCCCGCTCGCGGTCTATGGCGGCGTGCTGCTGATGGCGGCGATCGCGTTCTGGATCCTGACCCGCGTGATCCTCGCCGGCGAAGGACCGGACTCGCTGCTGGCCCAGGCGATCCGGCGCGATCTCAAGGGCAACCTGTCGGTCCTCCTGTATGTGTTCGGAATCGCGGCGGCGTTCTACGTGCCCTGGGTCGCGGGCGCGCTGTATATCGTGGTGGCGCTCATATGGCTCGTGCCGGACCGCAGGATCGAGCGGGTGATGAAGCGCGAGGGGTAGGGTTCGGGGACACGCCGTCCCACATGAATGTCGCGATGCCGCACGCGCCGTCGCACCCAACCCGCTCATACTCGTCCGGAGGGGACCCATGTTCTGGACCGTGGTCAACGAGCTCAGGAGTCCCGAGAACGCCGGGATGATCGTGCGGTCCCACGTCGCGTTTGGCGGCGAGGAGATCCTGGTCATTGGCAACGAACCCTGGCGGTTCAAGAAGCGGTTCCGGGCGTTCTCCAGGCGGCTCGAGCGGCTCTGCCGCATCACCTGTCTCGAGGACGACCGGCGGTTCTTCGATTGGTGCCGGGCAAACGACGTCGCGCCGGTCGCCATCGAAATCAGCGAAGCCCCGACCCTGTTGCCCGGGTTCGAATTCCCCGAGCGCTCCGCGATCGTGATCGGCAACGAACGCACGGGGCTCGATCCATCGTTTCAGAGCCGGTGTGCGGCGACGATCACCATTCCGCAATTCGGTCCCGTGGGCAGTCTCAATGCGGCGGTGTCCGCCAGCATCGTGATGTACGAGCTCACGCGGAGGCGGCCCGCGCGGGCCATTCGGGGGTCGAAGTACATCGGTGAAGAGGTGGGGGTCGAATGAGCGTTCCAGGGCGGGAGGCATTCAAAGGATTCCGCGCCAAGCGCGCGGCTTGATACTCGTTCGCTCCGCTGACGCGGCACGCCGGGCCTCCCACACCTCGCCTCACCCGGCCTCCGTCCACGATGGTGCCGCCGGAATCACCGCGATGTGCGAGCCGAACTGGATCCAGCCCCCGGGGTCGCGACGGTAGAGATCCACGGACCGCAGCGGCGCCGTGTGCGCAGCTCCGCCATCGTCGAGATAGTGGTACCGGGCTACGTAGAACACGATCGCCAGGTCACCGAGGATCTGCACCTCCGAGTCGAGGAGGTCGAAGCCGGTGCCGCGCAGTTTCGCCAGGGACGCCTCGGCGTTGATCATATAGGCGCCGATGCCACGCTCGATGCCGGTGCTGGGTCCCTGAAACCCGGTCCAATCGGTGGTGTGCGTGTTACGGATGGCGTCGCGATCACACGCGATGTAGGCGCGGAAGATCCGGTCGATGTGCCCGAGGATCTCCGCGCGGTCGGCGGCAGGCTGCCGGGCTGAGTCGGTGCTCATGCGTTCCCTCCTTCGCAGCGGTGCCCATCACCGGAACGGCACGGGCTTCGCACTGACCTGGGGAACGCTACGCGTCAGGGCCTCAATCGGGCTTCCGGAATCTTGCGCGCAGCCGCGCCGCCGAGCGCCCGGCGCCAGTGCGACGGCGCCGCGCCGAACTCGCGCCGGAACGCGTCCGTGAAGTGGCTGTGCGACGCGAACCCCAGGTCGAGCGCCAGGCTCGTGAGGTCTTCGGCGCCCGCCGCCAGCCGCTCGAGGGCCGCGCGCAGCCGCAGGCAAAGCAGGTGGCGGTGGATCGGGGCACCGGTCGCGCGCGCGAACACCCGCGCCAGATGGAACGGCGACACGTTCACCGCGCGCGCCAGTCCCGCGAGCGTGTGACGCGCGCTGAGGTCGCGCGCGAGCAGCCCGCGCACCGCATGCGCCGCGTCGCGGTGAGCGACGGCGGTGGCGGGACGTGCCGCACCCACCCGGTGCCGCGGGGATCCGCAACCGAGCCCGCCGGCGAGGTCCGCGAGCAGGGCGAGCGCGCACTCGTCGGATTCGAGTTCGGATGCCGGCAACCGCGCGGTCCGTGCCCGCATCCACTGGAGCCGGGCCAGGGCGCGCGCGCCGACCGGCGCGTCGGTGCGGGCGAACGACGCCCCCGCGGCCGGCGGCGTTTCGATACTCAGCGCGCTGGCCAGCACCTCGGGCGCAAAGCTCAACGCGGTGCAGTCGTCGCCGCCTTCGATCGGGTGGGTCACGCGATAGGGCTCCCACCGATTGAAGAACTGCACCGTGCCGGCATCCGCGAACACGTCATTGCCACCCACCGTCCGGACGAACGCTCCGCGGCGCAGGAACACGATGTCGTCGGTCACGGAATGCTCGGTCCGCGGACCGTGACCACGACCGGCCTGACAGCGGACATCGATCAACGTGACGACGGGGGATGAATAACGCACCCGGGCGTTCAGATGAGCGGACATGGTATGAGTGTGACCCGGGGCCCCACCGCATTCAACCACGCCCGACGAACCG
>JBBRLX010000018.1:0-79476 GCA_038231135.1 Candidatus Eiseniibacteriota bacterium
AGCTCACCAAAATCCGTCCACCCGCCAAGGACCACCCCTGGCGCAAGCCGTATGACCGCAGCCTCCTGCCCGCAATGGCAGAAGCGGGGGATGACAGAATCACTGCGGAGTAGGGGTGACAGAATCACTGCGGTGCTACAGGGCAGTTGGGGCGACGGATCGGGCGTGATAGCTGTTGCGGATGAAACTCCTGTCCGATTTCGACGGTGTCTGGACCGATCCGGCCCAGGAAGCGCTGGCACAGGGTGAGATCCTCGAACGTCGCCTGATGGATGGGATCGAAATCACGCGCCGGCCCGAGGCCGCCGAGTGGGTGCGGGCGGCGCGCTCGGCGGCGGCGCGGGAGCCGGGCCGCTTCGGCTGGGTGTCGAACGGCCGCCTGAGCGCGTTCGGCGACGAGGATCCGTTCACCGCCCATAGCGCGCTGCTGCACTATCTCGAGGTGGTTCACGACGGCGACGCGTGGGCGCGCGAGTTGCGGGACCTGGCAATCGCGGCCGGCGGCCAGGACCTCGACGCGTTCGGCGGCCAGTGCCACGCCGCGGCCGTGGAGCAGGTCGTCCGCACCCGGGGCCCCGGCATCCTGCCCGCCGCCGCGGCGGCCGGCCGGGACCTGCTCGCGCGCGGCGTCGAGATCGTGCTGGTGTCGAATTCGCCGCCCGACAAGCTGCTGCGCTGGCTCGAGCACGCCGCCGTGCCGGCGACGCGGCATCCCGTGCGCACCCCGGGCGCCGTGCGGGCACGGGGCTCCGCGGGGAAGTTCGAACTCGGGCCGCTGCGCCGCGAACGGCTCGAGTTGGGTGAGGTCGTGATCGACGTCGACCGCCCCGCCTACGAGGCGATCCTCATGGACGAGCGTCCCGACGCCGTGGTGGGCGACGTGTTCTCGCTCGATCTCGCGCTGCCGCTCGCGCTAAGGCGCACGGACCCCGCGTGGTCCCGGGTGCGGCTGTTCTGGCTGATTCAGCCCTACGCGCCGGACCGCCTGCGGCGTGCCGTGCGCGAGCATGCTCCGGAAGTGGAGTTCGCGCATGGGTTCGGCGACGTGGCAACGGCTCTGGGGCGTGAGCCTCAGGGGCGCGTGTCGTAGAACGCCGACGCCCACGGTGTGCGCTCGGCGAATCCCAGGCGGCGATACACCGCGAGGGCCGCGGCGTTGAAGTCGTTGACGAACAGGCACACGTGGCGGCTGTCTTCGAGCAGTCGCGTGCACAACTCGGCCATGCCGCGCTTCGCGAGCCCGGCGCCGCGGTGCTCGGGGGGCACGTAGACCCCGGAGATCTGCGCCGCATCCGGCGTGCGCGCGCTCACGCTCGCCCGGAACTTGAGCCCGCGCTCGTCCGTCCACAGGAACGTGTAGCCGTCGCGGCACTCCTCCTCGACGCGGCGCGCGTAGGCGACGGGATCGGTGAGGCGGGGATCCTCGTCCAACTCCTCGGCCCGCAGCATCGCGCCCGTGCGATAGGTGAGGTCGTAATCCGCGGGGCGGGCCTGGCGCAGCGCCGGCAGCCGCTCGAACTCCGGCAGTCGCCCGCGCTCGACCGACATGTACCACTGGTTGCGGCGGAGCCGCGGGCGGATGCCTTCGTCCTCGAATCGCGCGGCGATCTCGTCCGCGGGGGCCTGTGCGCCGATCACCTGGAACCGGCGCGGCAGGAACGACCGCCGCGCCACGACCTGATCCGCGAGCCGCGCGATCGCGCCCGGTTCGCGGCCCACCGGCAGCACGGCGCCCGACTGCCCGCCGAGGTGCAGCAGCCCGACGAGGTCGCCGTCGCGCCGCACGCCCCAGAACTCGTCGCGCGGCTGCGCCAGCGCGTCGCGAACCGTGAGCGCCAGCAGATACACGTTCACCACCGGATCGCGGTCGAGGAAACCGAACGTCTCGACGAGATCCGGCGGTCCCAGCCGGTCGAGCGACAGCGCGCTCGCTTCCGAGTGCAGCGACATGGTGACAGCCTCCCGGTACCTCCCGATGGTACCCGCCGCGCCCGTGATCCGCGAGCCCGGCGATTGACCGCCACGGCGACACCCACCTAGCATCGGCCGCGGAGGATCCCAATGCCCGATCTGGTGATGGTGATCGAGGACGAGAAGGAGATCCGTGACCTCGTGCGCTACAACCTCGAGCGCGAGGGCTTTCGCGTGAGCCACGCGGCCGACGGGGACAAGGGGCTCGAGCAGGTGTTCGTCGAGCGTCCCGACGCGCTGGTGCTGGATCTCATGCTCCCCGGACTCAACGGTCTCGAGGTGCTGCGCGAATTGCGCGGCGACCCGACGACGCGCGAGCTGCCGGTGCTCGTGCTCACCGCGCGGGGCGCCGAGATGGACAAGCTGCTGGGCTTCGAACACGGCGCGGACGACTACCTCACGAAACCGTTCAGCCCGCGCGAGCTGGTGGCGCGGGTGCGCGCGCTGCTGCGGCGCTCGAAGCCCGGCCGCGAGCCCGTGGTGCTCGAAGTCGGCGAGCTGCGCGTCGATCCGCTGGCGCGCGAAGTGAAGCTCGGCGGCACGACGCTCGTGCTCACGCCGCGCGAATACGATCTACTGGTGTTCTTCCTGCAGAACCCGGGGCGCGTGCTGAGCCGGGACGAGCTGCTGCGGAAGGTGTGGGGCTACGACTATCTCGGCGATACCCGCACCGTGGACGTTCACATCCGGCGGTTGCGGATGAAGCTCGGCACCCAGCCCCAATGGATCGAGACGGTGACGGGGGTGGGGTACAAGTTCGCGGGGCCGGTGGCGCGCTAAACGTTGAGCGCGGGCCGTGCCGGGGCGCCCCCGCGCGCCCGAGCGGGCCGTCCCAGCGCGCAAGGTCGCTGCCCGGCACGCAGTTGGGCGTTGCCACGGCGTCCGGCGGCCGGCGTGGTTCTTACACCCGCGTTACACCCCCGCCATGGCCCGGTTCCGCCCACCCCCTACGCTCTATTCATGCCGGTGGGGGTGGTTCCCGCCGGAGCGGATCATCGGGAGGAACGCATCATGGGACACCGAATTTCACAACAGCATCTGTTCGCCGTCATCCACGAACGCGAGTTCCGCGCCACCACGCGATCGCTCCGCCAATGGTGTTCGATCGGCGAGGACGGGCGTGTGATCCGCGCGACGATGCGGTCGCTGATCCAGCAGGAGCAACTGTTGCGCGATGTGATCCGCGGGTGGAATGCCAGCCCGGCGGTGATCTCCGAAACGTCGCGCGCCAACGAGTTGCTCGCGGACTACGAGCACGCCCACGCCGAGGCCCGCGAGTCGCTGTCGCGACTCACGCCCGAGCAATGGGAGGTCATGATCGACTGTCCACACGACGTCGCGTTCTGGCCGTCGGTGCGCCGGGGAGAGCTGCTGTGGATGGCGCTGCGCGACCTGGTCGACCAGGCCGAGAGGTTCGTCTCGAACTCGATGGTCACCGACCTCCCCACCCTCAGCACTCTCCGCGAAGCCTGAGGCAGGCGTGCAAATCAACGTTCACGACTCCTCGGCCGTGGTGGGTAGGGAGAGCGGGACAGCCAGTCGGCTAGCCGCTTGCGCTCGGCCTCGTTCCAGGCGGGCCCGCGCGGGGTGATGCGGCTGGAACCCACATCCTCCACGGACGCGACGCCACCACCGTCCACGGACGCGACAGCGCCCACTTCGTGGTCCGGAACGATTGCCAGTGATTCCGCGGACCTCCCGAGATCCACGAAGCTCAGCTGCAGGGCGTCGCCCACGGCATGGCGCAGCGGTTGCAGCGCGGCGAACCTCAGCGCGTCCCGGCGGGCGACGCGGGACAGCCGCGCCTCGAGGCCGGCTAGATCGAAGGCCTCGCCGATCGCGCATTCGAGCTCCCGCGAGTTCCCCGGCGCGGGCCGCGTGCCGTTCGAAAGCCCGTCCAGCCATTCGAGGGTCTGACGCCGTGCGACGACGCGCCGCCGTGCAGACCGCAGCGCCTTCAGCGGCCACTGGGGAGCGTCGGGGCGCGGTACGGACGGCGCCGCCGTCGTGTGCAGAATCCGGCTTGCGAGACGGTCCTGTGTGCAGAGTCGCCGCACGACCCGCACGAGCGCCGTTTCGTCATAGGCGGATTCGACGAAGATGAGCGGGCTCAGCAGTTCGAGCCGCAGGATCCGGCCGTGGAGGCCCGGGCTGCGCGGTGGCGCCAGCTCGCGGCGCCGCATCCGCAACCGCTGCTCCCAGCGGCCGAGCACGGCGTTCCCGGCCGCGCGGTGAGCGGGGGGAACGCGCAGCACGAAGTGCCGGAGCAGCGTCACTTGCGTCTCGAGCTCGAGGATCCGCTCGATACGACGTCGAGCACTCCGCAACGAGCGCTTCGTTTCGAGCGCGATCGGCTTCGGCAGCACGGCCCTCGCCACGCGCAGGCCCGCGGCGACATGGTCCAGCGCGTCCGCGAAGTCCCGCACGCTCGCCGTCGTCGGGCGTGCGCGCATGCGTCGCCAGGCGGCGGCCAGGTCGGGCAGCTCGAGTGCGAACCGGCGTGCGGTGCCGGCGGAACTGCGTCCATGCGGTAGGGCCGTCACGAGTTCAATCGTCCCACGGGATGTATCGCTCCACCATCACTCATGTGTCCGAACAGCCGACCGAAACATTTCGGAAACACGAATTATCCGTGTCGTTACACCCGCATCAACTCCAGGTGTCGTCGCGCTGACTACCATCCTCGACAACGGAATTCGTTCTCCGCGCGCGCTGCGAGTTCGAGTGAGGGCCTCGACACGCGTCACCGGGGCGAATCCTGTGGGCGGCAAACGATGCGTTCGGAGGGTTTCGGCGTGAGACCGCCGATGGGAGACCCAATGGCGCATCGGGGGCGTCCTGCATGGCCTCCCGCTTGGAGGCCTCCGGCGGACGACACTGAATCCCGGACTCAAGACGTCCCAGTCGACCGGGAGCGTGCTCATGCCTGCGCATCGGGCTGCGGTCATGGCCGTGGATCTGGGCGTATCGGGGGCCGACATTCGGAACACGGTGCCGTGCAGCGACGCCCCAGCACGTCTCCCGACATCGGTCGTAACGCGTCCGACATGCCACGGTCATCGCGCGGCAACGCTCGAACGCTAGCCTCATCTCCAGTCGTTCGTCCCCGGGATCGCGCCGGCGGCACGCTGCTCCGCGTGCCCGGCGCGGCACCCGCCATCGGCGAGACCACCATGATTCCTGAAACGTCCCTGGCGCAGCGCCTGAACTCCTACCGATTCCTGGTCTACCTCGCCGGCCTCGGTCTCACGCTGCTGCTGGTGCGCTGCGAGCCCACGGCGAGCTCCAGCACGCCCACGGCGCACGTGTCGAACGCCGCGCAGCAGGCGACCCCACAGCACGCGGCCGGAGAGGCGAAGTAGCCGGTGGATCGGGTCCTGCTGATCGAACGCGACGTGTCGGTCCGGGACCTGGTGGCGAAGTCCCTCGGGCAGGCCGGTTTCGAAGTGTGTCTCGCCGAGGATGCCGAGCAAGGCTGGCGCTCGCTGCTCGAGCAGCGGCCGGCCGCGCTGATCCTCGACCTGTTGATGCCCGGCCGCAATGCGCTCGATCTGCTGCGGGACGTGCGCGCCGATCCCGCCACCCGGGCGATTCCGGTGATGGTGCTGAGCGGTCGCGATACCGAGATGGACAAGCTGCTGTGCTTCGATCTCGGCGCCGACGACTATCTCGCGAAGCCGTTCAGCACGCGCGAACTCACGGCGCGGGTGCGGGTGATGGTGCGGCGTTCGCGGCCCGTCGACCACGACGGCACGATTCGAGTGGGTGAGCTCGAGGTGCACCCGCTGGCGCGCGAGGCGATGTGCGCCGGCCGCGCCATGACCCTCACGCCGCGCGAATTCGAGCTGCTGCTGTTCCTGGTCCGCAATCCCGGCCGCGCGATGTCGCGGGGCGAGCTGCTGCGCAACGTATGGGGCGACGACTTCGAGGGCGACTCCCGCACCGTGGACGTGCACATCCGGCGGCTTTGCCACAAGATGGGCGAGCGGCACTCGGCGATCGAGACCGTGACCGGCACCGGCTACAAGCTCGTGAAGTCCCGGCCGCTGGCGGACTGACTCAGGGCCGGGCCTGCCCCGGCCGCAACGGATCCTCGGCGTGGTGCTTGATGATCCGGGCCTCCGCGATGAACACCACCTCCTCGGCGATGTTCGTCGACAGGTCCGCCACGCGCTCGAGATTCCGCGCCACCAGCACCAGGTCGAGCGCGCGAGTGATCGTGCGCGGATCCTCGATCATGAACGAGATCAGCTCACGGAACACCTGCTGGTTGAGCTGGTCCATCTCGTCGTCGCGCAGCACCAGCTGGCGCGCGGCTTCCGCGTCGCGCCGCACGAACGCGTCGAGCGCGTCGCGCAGCATGCCGCTCGCGAGCACCTGCATGCGCGGGATGTCGACCAGCGGTTTGAGCGGCGGCTCGGGCGCCAGCCGGGTGGCCGAGCCGGCGATGTTCACGGCATGGTCGCCGATCCGCTCGAGATCGTTCGAGATCTTGAGCGACGCGGTGATGAACCGCAGGTCGCGCGCGAGCGGCTGCTGCAGCGCGATCAGGCGCAGGCAGCGCTCCTCGATGTCGATCTCGTGATGGTCGATGTCGAGGTCTTCGCGCTCGACCTCCGCGGCCAGGCCGCTGTCGCGGCGTTCGAGCGCGCGCAGCGATTTCTGGATCGCGTTCTCGACGCGGCCGCCCATGAGCAGCAGTTGCTCTTTCAGCGACTCGAGGTCCTGCTCGAAATGCCGTTCCAAATCGGCTCCCCCTAGAATTCCGTACCGGAAGACCGGCGGCGGTTCATCCGAACCGGCCCGTGATGTAGTCCTCCGTGAGCTTCTCGCGGGGGCTCGTGAACAATCGCGGAGTATCATCGTACTCGATCAGCGACCCCGACAGCATGAACGCGGTGCGGTCGGAGATGCGCGCGGCCTGCTGCATGTTGTGGGTCACGACCACGATCGTGTAGTGACTCTTGAGCTGCAGCACCAGCTCCTCGATGCGGGCGGTGGCGGTGGGGTCGAGCGCCGACGCCGGCTCGTCCATCAGGATCACCTCCGGCTCGACCGCGAGGCAGCGGGCGATGCACAGGCGCTGCTGCTGCCCGCCCGACAGGCCGAGCGCCGACTCGTGCAGCCGGTCCTTGACCTCGGTCCACAGGCTGGCGGCGGTGAGACTCCATTCCACCCGGGCCTCGAGCTCGCCGCGCTTGCGCACGCCGAGCAGGCGCAGGCCGAACGCGACGTTCTCGAAGATCGACTTGGGAAACGGGTTCGGGCGCTGGAACACCATGCCGACGCGGCGGCGCAGCTCAACCACGTCGATGGCGGGATCGAGCACCTCGAGCCCGGCCACTGCCAACTCGCCCTGCGTTCGCACGCCCGGAATCAGGTCGTTCATGCGGTTGAAGGACCGCAGCAGCGTGCTCTTGCCGCACCCGGACGGCCCGATGATCGCCGTCACCGTGTTCGGCGCGGCCTCGAGCGAAACGCGCTTCAGGGCCTGGGCGGTGCCGTAGAACAGGTCATAGTCGCGCGCATACAGCATCGGCGCGGCGGTGGCCGGGACCTCGGTATGTGGGTTCGCCGGCACGACGGCCGGCGGCGGAGCGCCGACCGAAGATTCCGGCGGTGGATCGCCGGAGCGGATCGAAGGAGCCTGCAACGTCACGCTCGAGCCTTTCTTCATGGGCGGGCGCCGCGCCGGGTGCTGAACCGGAACAGCGCCGAGACCGCGGTGACGAGGAGCAGCAGTACGAGTGCGCCCGTCCACGCCTGCTGGATCCAGTCGGGATAGGCCGAGCGCGCGTAATCGTAGATCAGCAGGGGCAGCGCCGCGATCGGCCGGTCGAGCGCCACCGAGCCGAAGCGGTTGCCGAGCGCCGTGAACAGCAGCGGCGCGGTCTCGCCGGCGGCACGCGCCACCGACAGCATCGTCGCGGTCATGATACCTGGGGCCGCGGCCGGCAGCACGATCTGGACGATCACGCTCCAGCGCGGGGCGCCGAGCGCCAGCGCCGCCTCGCGGTAGGACACCGGCACGTTGCGCACGACCTCCTCGGTGGTGCGCACGATGAGCGGCAGCATCAGCAGCCCCAGCGCGACCCCGCCCGCGATCGCCGAAAACCGTCCCATCGGCACGACGATCAGGCCGTAGACGGCGACGCCGACGATGATCGAAGGCACTCCGCTCAGGATGTCGGTGGTATACCGCACCAGCGAGGCGAACCGGTCGCGCCGGTACTCCGACAGATACACGCCGGTCGCGACGCCGATCGGCACCGCGAGCGCGCCGCCGATGCCGAGCATGATGAGCGTGCCCACGATGGCGTTCGCCATGCCGCCCCCCGGCTCACCCACCGGCTTCGGCAGGTTCACGAAGAACGACGGCTTGAGCGCGGGCAGGCCGCGAGCCACGAGCTGCCACACGATCAGGGCGAGCGGCAGGATCACGAGCCCGGCGGCCAGCATACAGCCGCCCATCAGCGAGGCGTTCGACAGCCGGCGCGCAAACGTCGGCCCCGTCATCGGGAGCGGGTCGAGCCCCGCCGGCCTAGTAGCGGACACCGCGCCGCCCTCCCGTCGTCCAGTACAGAATCAGCCGCGCCATCGCGTTCACGATCAAGGTGATGCAAAACAGCACCAGCGCGACTTCGATCAACGCCGACATGTAGAGCTTGCCGGTGGCCTCGGTGAACTCGTTCGCGATCACGCTCGCCAGCGTGGCGCCCGGCGCCAGCAACGACGCCGAGATGCGATTGGTATTGCCGATCACCATCGTCACGGCCATCGTCTCGCCGAGCGCCCGGCCGAGCGCCAGGATCACGGCGCCGATGATTCCGGGCCGGGCCCATTCCACGGTGATGCCAATGGTTTCGGCGCGGGTGGCGCCGAGCGCGAGCGCCGCCTCGCGCAGCGTCATCGGCGCGGCGAGCAGCATCTCGCGCGAGATCGACACGATCGTCGGCAGGATCATGATCGCGAGCACGATCGCGGCGTTCAGCATGCCGAGGCCGAACGGGAACCCCTGGAACAGCGGCAGGAATCCGAGATGGGTGATCAGCCAGGGCTCCGCCAGGTTGCGCAGGAACGGCGCGAGGCTGAACACCCCCCACATGCCGTAGACGATGCTGGGAATCGACGCCAGCAGCTCGGTCACGAACGACACCGCCTCGCCCAGGCCGCGCGGCGCGATCTCGGCCAGGTACACGGCGGCGCCGATGCCGCACGGCAGCGCGAGCAGCAGCGCGAGTGCCGACGACACGAGCGTGCCGAAGATGTAGGGCAGCGCGCCGAAGTGTTCGGTGACCGGGTCCCATTCGGACGAGACGAGGAACCGGAAGCCGAACGCGTGGATCGACGGCAGCGCGCCGCGTGCCGTCTCGTACACGATGAGCGCGACCGCCGCGAACACCAATGCGGCGGCCGCGGCCATCAGGCCGTGCCACAACGGGTCGGAAAGCCACCCGCGCCCGCGCGAACGCGGGCGCCGGGCGGCGATCATGTGGGGCAGCGACGCCATCGTCGAAACGACGTCCTGCCTAGCGGCCGGCGGCCATCAGGCGCTTGCCGCCCGACGTCAGCGTCTTGATGGCCGCTTCGTCGACCTTCACGACGGCATCCGGCAGCCGCGCATAGTCGAGCGCCTCGACCATCGACTGGCCGTCGTGGATCGCCCACGTCATGAAGTCGGCGAGACTCTTCGCCTTGGCGGAGTCCTTCTGGTCCTGGTAGACGATCAGGAACGTGAGGCCTGCGATCGGGTACGCCGTCGGCGCCGACGCGTTCGCGATCGGCGAACGCACGTCCTTCGCGAGCGCCGGGGCGGACGCTTCCACCGCCGCCGTCGTGGACGCGAGCGACGGGCTGACGAACTGGCCGGCCTTGTTGCGCACGGCCGCGACCGCCAGCTTGTTCTGCTTCGCGTACGCCAGCTCGACGTAGCCGATCGCCCCCGGCGTCTGGCTGATGACGCCGGCCACGCCATCGTTGCCCTTGCCGCCGACGCCCGCCGGCCAGCTCACCGACGTCGCGGCCCCGACCAGTTCCTTCCACTCGGGATTCACCAGCGACATGTAGGTGGTGAAGATGTTCGTCGTGCCGCTCCCGTCCGAACGGTGCACCGGCAGCACCGGCGCCGCCGGCAGCTTCACGGCGGGGTTCGCCGCCACGAGCCTGCGGTCGTTCCACATCGTGATGCGGCCCAGGTACATGCCGCTCAGGATTTCGGGCGTGATGCGGATCTGGCCCTTGAATCCCGGCAGGTTGTAGGCGATCGCCACCGCGCCCGCCACTGTCGGGATGTGCAGCACCCGGCGCGGCATGGTCTTCAGCGCGTCGTTCGACAGCGCGGCGTCGCTGGCCCCGAAGTCGACCGTGCCGGCGCGCACCTGCTGAATGCCCGCGCCACTGCCGATCGACTGGTAATTGATCTCGATGCCGGTGTTCTTGTGATAGACGTCGAACCACTTGGAGTAGATCGGATACGGAAACGTCGCGCCCGCGCCGGTGAGGTTCTGCGCGTGGGCGGAGGCGGCGAACGCGATCGCGAGGGTCACGGCCGCCGCCGTCCGGAGAATCCCTGGCGTGTGTGTCCTTACGGAACTACGGATCATATGTGCGCTCCTATGGATGTGAACGAGGGGGGAGGAACCGAGCGGGCCGTAGCTCATGACGGCTTCGCGAACTTGTAGTAGATCGTCAGGCGCGCCTGCAGATCGTGGAAGGCGGGGGCGACGGCCGTGCCCTTCGCCGTGTACTGGGTCGCTTCGACGTTCGGCATGAAGTGCACGTCTTTGAACGGCTGCCAGTCGAGGCCCGCGATCCACAGCTGCGTGTCGACGCGGTTGGCGATCCGATGGTCGGGCTGCCACAGGTCGAAGCGGGCGAACGCCGCCACGGTCGGGGTCTGGGTCCAACGGCCGAACGCCGAGAATCCACGCGGCTCCTGGTTCGGTGCCGACGTCCGGTGATTCACCCGCGACAGCGCGGAGCCGCCCAGAACCAGCTTGCGAAACTCATAGTCGGCGAACAGCTTGTACGTCGCCCGATCCTGATGGTTGGCGACATTCTCGTAATCGACGAACGGTTCCATGCGCAGATCGCCGACGTGGATCGGCAGCGCGAGGTAGCCCTTCTTGTCGCGGTTGTCCTCGGGCTTCTGGCCGAGCCCGTTGCCGACCATCGCCGAATATCCGATCCGGTGGCCGGTGTCGACGAAGCCCTTCACCTCGGCGCCGATGTCGGTCGAGCTGCCGATGCCCCGGAAGTCGGCCAGCGTCTTCTCGATCGAGCGGTAGCCCCACGCCTCCTCCTCCGTCTCGTAGATCGGAGTGGGCAGGATGCCGAAGAACAGGTCGCCGCGCGGGTAGACGTTGCGCGCCTGGAGGTACAGCGCCTTCACGGCCAGACCGATCTTGCCGTCCGACGTCAGCGACTTGCTGTCGGCTTCCAGCCGGAACCGCGTCGAGTACTTGATCGACAGATCGTTGTCGAGCTGGAAGTACACCCGCCGGATCTGGAATCCGTTGAGGTCGCGCGTGATCGGCTTCCCGGTGCCGTCGATGTTGGCC
Organism: Candidatus Eiseniibacteriota bacterium; assembly: GCA_038231135.1. Lineage (GTDB taxonomy): Bacteria > Eisenbacteria > RBG-16-71-46 > RBG-16-71-46 > RBG-16-71-46 > JANLWX01. The sequence continues at coordinate 11,532 of JBBRLX010000018.1, forward strand.
TTGCCGGAATCGGAGCCCGCCGCGTTGTAGGCGTGACGCGGATCACCGACCGCGTTGTAGTAGTAGTCGCCGAACACGTAGCCGCTGATCTTGCCGCGCGGAAAATCGGGTGCGGTCGGCGTGACCGCCGCGACGGGAACGCTGGGCGCCGCCTGCATCGCCGTGGTCTGGGCCGAATCCGGGGACTGGGGCGTGGCCGACGTTTGCGCCATGACGGGTGCGGCCACTACCAGGGTAGCGAGAGCGAGCCAGAGGCGAGGGTACATGGGTCTCCTTTCCGATCGAGATTTGCGGCTCGGGAGAAGCCCCGATCGCCGACGAGAAGAAGGCTAGAGCTTCATGATTACCGTCATCGGTCGGGCATATGACGGTGATGTTAACAACGCAGGCCGTGGGTACAAACGATTGCCCGCCATCGTGTTCCGCGTGCAAACTGCACGAAACCCCTGACTCAGCTGGCCCGCACGACCGGGACGCGCGGGAATTCGAAGCGGAACGTCGATCCCGGGCCTGCGTTGACGCGGACCGTCACGTCTCCCCGATGCAGCGCGAGGATGTGCTTCACGATCGACAGCCCGAGCCCGGTGCCGCCCTGTTCCCGGGACCGGCCCTTGTCCACCCGGTAGAAACGTTCGAAGATCCGGGCGCGATCCCCGGGCGGGATGCCGTGGCCGGTGTCGGACACCTCGCACCACACCCGTGACTCGTCGCCGCCCAGCCGCACCCGCACCTCGCCGCGCTCGGTGTATTTGACCGCGTTGTCGAGCAAATTCGCCAGCACCTGGTCGATGCGCGGCCGGTCGGCGCGCACGATCTCGGCGGGGCCTGGCTCGATCTCCAGCGCGAGCCCGGTCCGGCGCGCCGCCGGGCGGAACGCGCCCATCTGCCGTTCCACCGCCTCTCGCAGGTCGAACGTCTCCCAGTTGAGCCGGGCCTCGGGACGCTCGAGCTCGGCGAGCGACAATAGATCCGACACCAGCGCCTGCAGCCGCAGCGTCTGGTCGCGGATCACGCGCACGAAGCCCTCGCGATGGGCCGCGTCGTCGAGGCCGCCCTCGAGCAGTGTCTCGGCGTAGCCGCGCAGCGACGTGAGCGGGGTGCGCAGCTCGTGCGACACGTTCGCGACGAAGTCCTGCCGGACGCGGTTCAGCGTCTCCGCCTCCGTCAGATCGTGGAGCACCAGTAGCACGCCGGCGCTCGAGGCCCGCAACGGGCTCGCCGTCGCGCGCACCAGCCGCAGCTGCGGCGACCACAGCCGGAGGTCCGTCTCGACCGGGCTCGTGCCCAGCCGCGCGCGCTTGAGCAGGTCGTCCAGCTCGGGCGAGCGCACGAATTCCGGGAACGGCGTGCCCGGATCCGCGGGGCGCGTGGCGCCGAGGATCGCGGCGAGCCGGTGGTTCATGTGGAGCACCAGGCCATCGCGATCGAGCAGCGCGACGCCGTCGCTCATGTGCGCCAGGATCAGATCGCGCTCGTCGCGCTCCTGCTCGATCGCGTGCAGTCGGCTCTTGAGCTCGCCCGCCATGGAGTTGATCGCCCGCCCGAGCCGGCCGAGCGAATCCTCCGGCAGCTCGCTCGCGCGGGGCGCCGGCGAGTCGGCCCCGAGTCGCGCGGCGGCCTCCTCGAGATCGCGGATCCTGCCGGCGTGCCGGCCGGTGAACCAGAACAGCAGCAGGGCCATGCCGGCGAGCGTGAGCGCCATGGCGGCGAACGACAGTCGCAGCAGCGAGGTGTTCACCCGCGAGATGTTCGCGAGCGGTTCGGCCACCCGTACGACCGCGGGGTTGCCGGCGCCCATGCGCCCGGCCGGGACCGCGACGTACAGCAGATCGACACCGATGCTCGCGCTGTGCCGCACGGCCCACCCCGGATTGCCGGCGAGTGCCCGGCGCACCTCCGGGCGGGTGGCGTGGTTCTCGAGCGTGGGCAGCTCCTCGCGCGGCACCTCGGAATCGCCGATCACGCGCCCCGTCGAATCGATGAGCGTGATGCGCGCGCCGAGGCCGCGGGCCTTGCGTCCCGCCCAGTCCGGCCAGTCGGGCGCGGCGCCGGGCGCCGCCGGGCCGGCAGAAGGGAGATCGAACACCAGATGATGCGCCGTGCGCTCGAGCGCCTCGCGGTCGCGCGACAGGATCCAGTCGCGCTGGCCGCGGGTCTCGATCGCCGTCACCGTGGCCAGCGCGAGCGCGAGCAGCAGCGCGTGTCCGAGGAACAGCCGGTTGCGCAACGAGGCGCCCGGGTGCGACAACCTCACCGCCCGGACCTCCACGCGGCCGGTCACCGCCAGTGCCCGCCGGATCCGCGGGGTTCCCGCGAGCGCGCGGCGGTCCGGACCGGCGGGCCCAGGGTCACCGGGGCCAGCCGATCGCGCGCAGTGCCAGTGCGCTCGCGGCGGCGATCAGCGCGGCCATCGGCATGGTGAGGATCCAGGCCCAGACGATGCGTCCGGCCACGCCCCACTTCACCGCCGACAGCTTGCCCGTCGAGGTCACCCCGACGCCCACGATGGCGCCGGTGATCGTGTGCGTGGTCGAGACCGGGATGCCGGCGGCGGTGGCGCCGAACAGCGTGATCGCGCCCGCGGTCTCGGCGCAGAACCCGCCCACCGGCCGTAGTTTCGTGATGTTCATGCCCATGGTCTTGACGATGCGCCAGCCCCCGAACATCGTGCCGAGCGCGATCGCGCCGTGGCTCGACAGCACGACCCACAGCGGCACGTGGAACTCGCCGGTGAGGAGGTGCTGCGAGTACAGCAGCGCCACGATGATGCCCATGGTCTTCTGCGCGTCGTTGCCGCCGTGCCCCAGGCTGTAGGCCGCGGCCGACAGCAGTTGCAGTTTGCGGAACGTCCCCTCGACGCGGCTCGGTGTCGCCCGCCGGAACAGCCACATCACGAGCCACATGATCAGGAACCCACCGACCATGCCGATCACCGGCGCCAGCACGATGAATTCGGCGATCTTGAGGACGCCGCTGCCGATCACGGCGCGGGGGCCCGCGAGCGCGATGCCGGCGCCGGCGAGGCCGCCGATCAGCGCGTGCGACGACGACGTCGGCAGCCCGATCCACCACGTGATCAGGTTCCACAGCAGGGCGCCCAGCACCGCGGCGAGGATCAAAGGCGGCGTCACGAACGCCGGGTCGACGATGCCCTTGCCGACGGTCTTCGCGACGTGGACTCCGAACACCAGGAACGCGATGAAATTGAACACCGAGGCCCACACCACCGCCACGCGCGGCGACAGCACGCGCGTGCTGACGACCGTGGCGATCGAATTCGCGGCGTCGTGGAACCCGTTGCTGAAGTCGAACAGCAGCGCCACGCCGATGATTACGATGATTTCGAGCGGCAGCGGCATGTCAGCTGCTCTTGATCACGATCGTCTCGATCGCGTTCGCCACGTCCTCGCAGCGGTCGGCGGCGTTCTCGAGCCGGCCGTAGAGCTCCTTCCAGCGCATGACGTCGAGCAGGTCGTGCCCGCCGCTGAACAGGTCCGCGACCACGACGCGCGAGATGGCGTCGGCCTCGTTCTCGAGCCGGTGGATCTCGATCGTGAACTCCATGAGCTGCTTGAATTCCTTGAGGTGCTCGATCGCCTTCTCGATCTGCACCGAGCTCTCGACCAGGATCACCGTCATGCGCCGGGCCTCGGGCGTGGGCTGCTTCACCTTGAACAGCACGATCCGGCTGCCGATCGCCTCGACCGCGTCCAGCACGTCGTCGAGGCCGCTCGCCAGGTCGTGGATGTCCTCGCGCTCGAGCGGGGTGATGAACGTGCGGTTCAGCCGTTCGAACACCTCGTGGGCGACCTGGTCACCCTGGTGCTCGACGTCCTTGAGGCGCCGCGCGCGGTCGTCGAGTTGGTCGAAGTGCTCCATCATCTGCTGCAGTTGTTCGCAGCCCTGCCGCACCAGCGCGGCCTGGCGCCGGAACAGCAGGAAAAAATTCTCTTCCTTCGGGAACAGCGAGAACATCGCAGGGCCTCGTTCGGGTGAAGGACGGAAGTACTCGCGAATGTCCGCGGCCGCGGGCGCCGCGCCGGCACCATAGCACGGGCCTAATCATCCTCGGCCGCGCGGCGGCTGCGCTTGAGCGCGGACGCCTGGCGTTTGGCGTCGAGCCGCCGCTCGACGGCGGCGCGCCCCGGACGCGTCGCCACCCGCGGCCTGGGCTTGCGGGCGCGGCGGCGCAATTCCTCCCACACCCGCGTCAGCGCCGCGTCGCGATTACGGCGTTGCGACCTGCTCTCGGTGGCAACGCGCGTGATGCCGGTCGGCCGATGCCGCACGCGCACGCTCGACTCGGTCTTGTTCTTCTTCTGGCCGCCCGGCCCCGAGGACTTGTAGGGCTGGACATCGCAGTCGCGGGCCAGGCGCGCGAGCTGCTCGTCAGTCGGAGTCATCGCCGTCACTCCAGCTGTTTGTGGAATCGCAGGGTGCTGAACGAGAAGAACAGCACGGCGAACCCGGCGAGGGCGAGCGCCTGCGGCCACAGCGCGGCGAGCCCCACGCCCTTGAGCACGATGCTGCGCATGATCTCGAGGTAGTACGTCAGCGGCAGCAGCAGTCCGAGCTGCCGGACGAACGCCGGCATGCCTTCGCGCGGGAACATGAAGCCCGACAGCAGCACGTTGGGCAGCAGGACCATGAACGAGGTCTGCATCGCCTGCGCCTGCGTGCGGGCCAGCGTCGAGATGAACAGGCCCATGCCGAGGCTCGCCACGACGAACAGGAACGACAGCGCGTAGATCAGCGGCACGCTGCCGCGGATCGGCACGTGGAACAGGAAGTGCCCCACCACGAGCACCGTGGTGATCTGCGCGAACCCCACGATCACGTACGGGGCGATCTTGCCGAGCATGATCTCGCCGGGCTTGAGCGGCGTGACGATGAGCTGCTCGAGCGTGCCGTGCTCGCGCTCGCGCACCACCGCCATGGCGGTCACCACGATCAAAATGTTCGACAGGATCATGCCGATGATGCCCGGCACGATGAACAGCGGGCTCGACAGCGCCGGGTTGTACAGCGGCCGCACGCGCACGTCGACCGGCAGGCTGCCGACCCCCGCCGCCGGGGAGCGTTGCGCGAGAATGTCGAGGCTGCCGCGCTGGCCGACGAGCTGCGCGGCCCCGATAGCGCTCTCCGACGCGGTCGGCGACGTGGCGTCGACGAGCACCTGGACGCTCGCCGAGCGGCCGCGCTTCAGGCGGCGCGCGTAGTCCTCGGGAATCACGATCGCCGCGTGCACGCGGCCGTAGTCGACGCGGCGCACGGCGTCCGCGTACGACGTCGCGGGGGCGCGCAGCGAGAAGTTGCCCGTGGCCTCGAACCGCTGGATCAACGCGCGGCTCTCCTGCGTGCGACTCGCGTCGTAGACGGTGGTCGGCAGCAGCTTCACGTCCAGGCGGATGCCGTAGCCGAACAGCAGCAACTGCATCACCGGAATGGCCAGCAGCAGCACCAGCGTCGCCCGGTCGCGCCGCATCTGGATGAACTCCTTGAGGAAGATCGCACGCAGGCGCGACAGGTTCATTCCGCGGTCTCGTTCTGCAGCGTGACGAAGATGTCCTCGAGCGTCTGGTGGCCGCCGAACTTCGCGCGGACCTCGTCGGGGGTGCCCAGGGCCGTGAGCTTGCCGAGCGACAGGAACGCCAGCCGGCCGAACCGCTCGGCTTCGTCCATGTAGTGCGTGGTGCAGACGATCGTGGTGCCGTCGGCGGCGAAGCCCCGGATGATCTCCCAGAACAACCGCCGCGCGCCCGGGTCCACGCCGGCCGTGGGCTCGTCGAGGAACAGCACCGGCGGCTGGTGCAGCATGGCGCAGGCGAGCGCGAGCCGCTGCTTCTGCCCGCCCGACATCACGCCGGTGAGCCGGTCGCCGAGCGCGTTGAGGTGCATGCGCTGCCGCGCCCAGGCGATGCGCTCGGGCAGCACGCGACCGAGTCCGTAGACGCCGCCGTAGAACCGGAGATTCTCATCCACCGTGAGGTCGCCGTAGAGGCCGAACGCCTGCGACATGTACCCGATGCGGTCCTTCACGTGATCCGGATGCTGCACCACGTCCTCGCCCGCCACGCGCGCGGTGCCCGAGGTGGGCGTCAGGAGCCCGCACAGGATCCGGATCAGCGTGGTCTTGCCGGAACCGTTGGGGCCGAGGACGCCGAAGATCTCGCCGCCCCGGATGTCGAACGACACGTGATCGACCGCCACGACCGCGCCGAACCGCCGCGTCAGCTCACGGACCTCGATCGCGTTCGCGTCGCCGCCGGTCATCGGCCGGAGTCGAGGATGCGGACCGTCGCCGGCAGTCCGGGCTTGAGCACGCCGCCCGTGGCATCGGCGTCGACCTTGACGCCGAACACCAGGTTCGCGCGCTCGTCCTCCGTGAGCGCCGCGCGCGGCGTGAACTCGGCGCGGGTCGAGATCTCGGCCACGCGGCCGCCAAACGGACGCTTCACGCCGTCCACGGTGATCTCGGCGCGCGCGCCGAGCCGCACCCGGGGCAGCAGCGGCTCGGCCACGTAACAGCGCACCCACAGCCGCTCGGGATTGCCGAGCGTCACCACCGGCAGATTCGGCGGGACGAGCTCGCCCGGCTCGAAGTTGCGAAGCAGCACCACCCCCGCGGACGGCGCGGTGAGCACCAACTCGCCGGCGCGGGCACGGGCCGCCAGCGTCTGCGCGCGCGCCGATTCGACGGCGCGCGCCGCGGCTTCGATCTGCCCCGTGCGCGTGCCGGCTTCGAGCAGGCGGACCTGGCTGGCCGCGGCGTTGCGGCCAGCCTCGGCGGCATCGCGCGCGCTGCGGGCGCGGTCGAAGTCCGACGCCGACGCCACTTGCTGGTCGTACAGCGGCTTCACGCGGTCGAAGTCGGTGGTGGCGAACGCGGCCTGGGCGGTGGCGGCGGCCAGCTCCGAGCGCGCGGCGGCGAGTTCCGCGTGGCGCGGCCCGGCCTTGAGGTCCTCGAGTTGTGCCGCGGCGCGGTCCGCCTGGGCGGACTGTGATTGCAGCTCGGCGGCGATCTCGCCGCGGGACAGCACCGCGAGCGTGTCGCCGGCATGCACCGAATCGCCCTCGTCGACCCGCAGCTCGAGGATGCGGCCGCCGACCATCGACGCCACGTCGATCTCGGCCATCTCGACGGTGCCGCTCGCCACGACGCCCGCGGGCCTGCCGGCGCAGGCACCCGCGGCGAGCAGGCTCGCCGCGGCGATCGCGATCCGCGTCACGTTCGTCCTGGCCTTCGGCACGAACCCCCCAACGGGTCGATCGATCACGCCGGCTCCTGCAGCACGCGCACGACGACGCCACGCAGCCGGCGAGCGAGCCCGTCCGGGTCTTTGGCGTCGAGCACGCGGAAATCCGCGGCGCCCGGCGCCGGCAACATCAGCAATTCCGTCCCGTTCCACACCCCGCGCGTCAGCGTGATGCCGGAGTGGGTGCGGACTGCCAGCACCGCGTCCGGCGCGGGCGCTGCCGTCGTCCGCGACACGATGGCAACGTGTCCCGGGCGCAGATCGGGAACCCGCCGGGTCGCAGCGGCGGTCAGAACATACGCGAACGGCCGGCGCCACGCCTCCGATCCGCGTGCGGTGCCGGGGCCCAGCGACAGCACCCGCAGCACTTCGCATTCGGGATGGAGCGCGTCCCCCGGGTCGGCGCCGGCGGCGATCACCGGCACCCGTAGCCGCAGCGCCGACGGCGCGGCGTCCGTCATCGCGGCCTCCCGCCAGCGGCCCGCGGTGAACGCGGCCAGCTCGGGATCGGCGAGCAGTTCCCCCGCGGCCCGCAGCACCGACGCCAGATCTCCTCGCTGGAGTGCGCACGCCCACGCGCGAAACAGCCCGGTATCCTCACCCAGCGCGGCGGCCAGGCGCTCGGCGACGGCTTCGCTCGGGACCCGTTGACCGTTCTCTATATGGAAAACATAGGCGGCCGATCGCAATCCCGCTCGGGTTGCGACGTCCCTGAGGCTCAAGCCGCGGTGAACGCGGGCACGGCGGAGTCGGCTCCGGACTGGATCGGGTTGGGGGGGCAGGCGCCTAGCGGGCATGGAGGCACCATATGCCCATCTCCCGGTGTTGCGAAGAATATTCTCTGATTAGAGAACGTGTCGCGACACGGTCAGCAGATCAGCGGCCGCCGTACCGGCGTTTCAACTGGCCCCAGGACCCCTGGATCGTCGGCGTCGGGATGTCGAAGCCCGTAGCGTCGGCGATCGCATCGAGCATGGCCGAGGGGGCGTCGATCGAGGGCGTGCTCGAACATCCCGAACGCCTCACGACGAACACCGCGACGCCCTCGGAGCGCGAACTGTCGGACGCGACCGCGAAGATGCGCAGCTCGTAGCGCCCGACCGGCAGGAACGGCGGGACCTCGAAGTCGAACGACCGCTGGCGGAGCTCGGACGGCGCGAGCCGCGTGCGCAGCGTGCGCGGACCGAGCGTGAGGGAATCGAGCCGCAGCGACACGTACAGCCGCACCCGCAGCGTGTCGGTGCCGTCATTCCATAGCGCCAGCGCGGCATGGCCGCGATCGCAATGGGCGAGCGTGTCCGGCTGGACGCCGAGCCGCAGGTGAACGGCGGCCTGCGCGCTGCCGGCGACGGCAGCGCCGACCAGCATGGCGAACAGCAGCAGACGGGCGCGAATCATGGTCGAGACGTCTCCCGGAGATGGTGGATCGCGGAGCCGGCCGCGGTGCGGAGAACCGCGTGGCATAACGGTAGCACCCCGGCGCCGCGGGTTGCCAGGGCCGTTCGTGGCCCCGCCGCTGTGCTAGCGTGCGGATCATGGCGACGTTGCGGGAGTTGGGGGAGTTCGAAGCCATTCGAAGGATCGTGGCGGCCCGTCCCCTGGCAGGCCAGGGGGTCCGGGTGAATGCCGGCGACGACGGGGCCGTGCTGCGCCTCGAAGCCGGCCAGGAGCTGGTGGTTACGACCGACGCCTTCGTCGAGGGCCGCCACTGGCGGAAGTCGCTGATCGACTCGGCCACGCTGGGCGCGCGGCTCGCCGCCGCGAATCTCAGCGACCTGGCCGCGATGGGGGCGCAACCCCTGTGGGGCCTGGTGTCCTGCGGTATCGGGCGCGATCACGAGTTCGAATCGCTGCTCGCCCTGGACGGCGGCGTCGCCGGAGCGCTCGCGCGGTTCGGCGCGGCGCTGGTCGGCGGCAACCTGAGCGCCATCGACGGTCCCGAATGGATGAGCTTCACGCTGCTCGGAGCGTGCGCCGCGGGCCATGCCTGGCAGCGCGGCGGAGCGCGTCCCGGCGATCTGCTCGCGGTGACGGGACACCCCGGGCGCGCGGCGGCGGGCCTGCGGCTGCTCGAACAGGCCGGGAACCCCGCTACCGCCGGCCTCGAATGCATCGCCGCCTGGCGGACTCCGTTGCCGCGCATGGCGTTCGTGGCCGCGTGCACCTCGGGCGGAGCCCCGAACGTGACCGCGGCCATCGATCTCTCGGACGGATTCGTCGCCGACCTGGCGCACCTCTGCGCCGCCAGCCGCGTCGGCGCCGAAATCGACGACACAGCGTGGCGCGACCCCGCGCTCGACCAGGCTGCCGCCACCCTCGCCACCCCCGCGTCGACCCTGCGATACGGCGCCTCGGACGACTACGAGCTGCTACTCGCCATCACCCCCGCCGCGCGGGAGGCCATGACCGCCGCCGCCGCCCAGACCCACACGCCGCTCACCTTCGTCGGTCACTGCACCACGGAGCACGCCATCCTGCTGCGCGGAGCCGAAGGGGATCTCAAGCCACTGTCATTGGGTGGCTGGGATCATTTCTCGAGCACGTGAATCGAATGACACGGCCGCAGGCCGTGTCGACGATTCACATCGTCCAGGCACTAGCGGGTTCGGAGGACGGCCGAGTGCAAGGCGGCGAGGAGCGACGACCCAACGCAGCAATCGGCCGTCCTCCGAACCCGCTACCGGTCGCGGCGGGAGCCGGAGCGGGAGGAGGATATCGTGAATAAATCTCCGTCCCCGTCCACGCGCCCCTTGAACCGGCTCTCGAGCTGCAGCAGCCACTTCTTGCGTGGCATGCCGCCGCCATAGCCGGTAAGCGCGCCGTTGGCGCCGACCACGCGGTGGCAGGGCACCACGATCGCGATCGGGTTCTGATTGTTCGCGAGCCCCACCGCCCGCGCCGAGCGCGGCTGGCCGATGACCTTGGCGATCGCGCCGTAGCTGCGGGTCTCGCCGTAGGGAATCTCGAGCAGCGCGTTCCACACGGCGGTCTGGAACGTCGAGCCCACGGGGTCGAGCGGCATCGAGAACGTCTCGAGCGCGCCGCAGAAATACGCCTCGAGCTGTTCGACGACCGGCTTGAGCTCGAGCAGCGACGGCTCCCAGGTGGCGCCGGGATAGCGCGTGGCGTGGCCCGAGATCATCCGCTTGATGCTCTTGCGGTCCATGAACTCGAGGTGGCGGAGCCCCGCATCCGACTGGACGAGGAACAGCAACCCGACGGGGGACGTCATGACGTGATAGGCGAAGCGCATGACGCGAGGATAAACCAGTGGTTCGGCGTCTCCAAGCGCCGAACGGCGGGAACGCCCCCGATTTGCCGCGTCAGCGACCGATGCGCGGCAGGAATCGACCGGTGCGGGCACGCCAGCGGCGGAACTCATCGCCGAACGCACGCTCCAGCAGCACATCCTCGCGGCGCGTGCGGAGTTCGAGCAGCACGGCGAGCGGCAGCAACAGCACGAACCCGAGCGCGCTGCCGAACGCGAGCACGGCGCCGAGCGCCAGCAGCAGCGTGCCCAGGTAGCCGGGATGCCGCACGACCGCATAGAGCCCCGTGGTCTCGAGCGCGTGGAGCTTCTGGGTCACGAGCAGCGGCGAGAACCGCGAGCCGAGCCGCGCCATGGCGCCGATCCGGATCGCGAAGCCGATCGCAGCCACCGCGACGCCCGCCCAGCGCAACGGTAACCCGCCCGGCAGCAGACCGAGTTGCATGCGCTCGCCCCACGCGGCGACCGGCGGCAGCAGCAGCGGGATCACGAACAGCGCGACGAGCGTGGCGCGCGGCTCGGGCACCTGGGATACGGGATCGTGGGTGCGCACCGGCCGCAGCAGGCCGAGCGTGAGGCCGCCCAGGAACCACACCGCGAGCAGCGCCAGTGCCTGCGCATGATGGAGCAGCGGCAGCGGACCGCCGAGCGCCAGCATCAGCAGGCCCGAGTCCAACGCGGTCACGAGGACGACGCCGCCGATCGTGCGCGCCGCGCGGCCGCGCGACGTCACGTCACTGCTCGACGACGAGCTCGTGCGCCTGCCAGTCGATCGATACGCGGCGGTCGCGGAAGAACTCGCCGCCGAGCACCGCGTCGCGCCGTACGCCGTGCCGCAGGACCTCTGCCGCGTCGATCGCGCCCGACCAGCCCTGGACCTTGTCCTGCGCGACCGGGCCGAGCGTCACCGACGGCACCATCACCGGCGTCCACGGCCGTCCCTGCAGCCACTGGCCGGCGCCCTTCGCCATCCGCGACAGCACGCCCGCCTTGAGGCCGAGCTCGTCGAACAGCTCGGACGTGCCGCCGACGCCGCAGCCCGGCACGCCGGTCTGCACGACCATCGCCATCCGGCGGCCGCCGTTGATCGAGCCATGGACCGTCAGCTCGTTCACGCCCCACAGCTCGAACGGCACGCGCGGCGCGCTACGGGCGCCCGGGGCAATGCCCGCCGGGCGCAGCTCGAGCACGTGGTTCGCGTAGTCGAGGGTCGGAGCGAACCGGCGCAGCACCTCGATGCCGATCACGCCCGCCACCGGCTCCCCGTACGGGTTCACGCCCAGGCTCCACTTGCGCAGCGGCAGCACGCCCGCGGGCACCCGCTCGAGCCGCGCAGCGCCGATCTCCAGGCGCTGCGCCATGGCGTTCGTCACCGCCACGCGCGTGCCGCACCAGAACTCGGTGTGCTGCGCGATCAGGCGGCGGACCTTGCAGCGCCTTACCGTGGACGGATCGAGCAGCATCTCGCCCGCGCCGGTGTCGAGCGCCATCAGCACGCTCTGGCCGTTGAGCTTCACGCGTACCAGCGGCACCGGGTAGGCGATCGTCCACGGCACGCGCACGACCTCGGGAAGGTGGGAGAGCTGGTAGGGCGGCGCGTCCGCCTGCGCCCGCAGCAGCTCGGCGCGGCCGTCGAGCCGGAGCTGGTCGGCGAGCGTGGCGGCGCGGGCGTAGTCGCCGCGGCGCTCCAGCGCGTCGAGCAGGTCCTCGGCCGCGCCGGGCTCGGCGCCGGCGGCGGTGAGCAGGCTGTCCGCCCGCCCCAGCTGGTCGTGGAACAGGGCGAGCTTGCCGAGTGCCGCCAGCGCCTCCGGGTCGCCGGGCGCGATCGTCGCCGCGCGGCCGTACACCTGCTCCGCGTCGTCCGCGCGGCCGAGCGCGAACAACTGGGCGCCGAGCGAATCGAAGCGCGCCGCGTCGGTGCCGTGCCCGACGGTGTCGCGCGCCGCGAGCCGCGCCATCAGCTGGGCGTCGCGATAGCGCGCGTCGGGCTGCATCCAGTCGGCCGTCGCGATCGCTGCGAGCCCGCCCAGCAGCAGCAGGGCGATCGCGACCGGGATCACACGCCGACGCCGGGCCGCGCGCGCCTGGACCTCCGTCATCGAGCCAGGAACGCGCGCGCGGTGCGCGACAGCACTTCCGCGCCGATCTCGAGGCAGGCTTCGTCGACGTCGAATCGCGGATGATGGTGGCCGTAGGTAAGGCCCCGCGACTCGTTGCGCGATCCGATCGCGATGAAGCAGCCCGGCACGCGGTTCAGGAACCACGAGAAATCCTCGCCGCCCATCGTCTTCAGGTCCTCGACCACGTTGTCGCGGCCCACCACCTCGATCGCGGCGGCCTTCGCGATCGCCGCCATCGCGGGATCGTTGATCGTCGCGCGGTTGTGCCGGTGGTAGCGCACCTCGGCGCGGCAGCCGAGCGCCTCCGCCACTCCGCGCACGATCGTCTCGAACCGCCCGGGCAGCTCGTTCCAGATGCCGTCGTCGAACGTGCGCACCGTGCCGTTCAGGACCGCGGTCTCGGGAATGATGTTGAACGCCGTGCCCGCGTGCACTTGAGTCACGCTCACCACGACTTCGAGGAACGGGTTGATGCCGCGGCTCGCGATCGTCTGGAGCGCGGTGATCACGTGCGCCGCCGCGACGACCGGGTCGACGCCCAGGTGCGGCATCGCGGCGTGCGCGCCCGTGCCGCGCAGCGTCACGTGGAACTCGTCGACCGCGGCCATGAACGGCCCCGGGGTCACGCCGACCTTGCCGAGATCGAGATCCTGCCAGACGTGCAGGCCGAACGCCGCATCGGGCTTCGGCGCGTCGAGCACGCCGTCCTCGATCATCGCGAGCGCGCCGCCGCCCTGTTCCTCGGCCGGCTGGAAGCACAACTTCACCTGGCCCGTGAGCTCGCCCTTGCTCTGGGAGAACCGCTTCGCGAGCTGCAGCAGGATCGAGGTGTGGCAGTCGTGGCCGCACGCGTGCATGCGGCCATCGTGCGTCGAACGGTAGGGGACCGCGTTCTCCTCGTGGATCGGGAGCGCGTCCATGTCGGCGCGGAGCAGCACCGTCCGGCCGGGTTTGGCGCCCGCGATCGTGGCGACCACGCCGGTGCGGCCGACGCCGGTGCGGACGTCGAGCCCCAGCGCCCGCAGCCGTTCGGCCACCAGCGCCGAGGTGCGAAGCTCTTCGAACGCGGTTTCGGGATGCGCGTGGAGATCGCGCCGCAGGTCGATCATCTCGCGGACATCGGTGTCGTCGAACGTCGAGGTGCGGGTCATGGCGAGGCTCCGTTCCGGGCCGGAGCGGAGTCGCTCCGGCCCTCGAGTTCGTTGCCGGCCAGCCAGCCGACCGGCTAGTTCTTCGTCGTGTCCGGCCGCGCCGGCGCCGGCGCGATGCCCGGGGTCGACGGCGCGGGAGTCACCGGTGCCGGAGTCACCGGTGCGGCAAGGGTATCGGGCGGAGCGGAACCCGACCCGGGCGCCGGCGCCGTGTTGCCGCTCTTCTCCAGCAGCCGGCGGCGCTGGACTTCCTTCTTCAGCACGTCCTTGTTGAGGACCACGAACTCGACGCGGCGATTGCGCGACCGGTTGAGTTCGTTCGTGTTCGGCACCAGCGGACGTGACTTGCCGTAGCCCCTGGCGGTGAACTGCTCGGGCTTGAGGCTGAACTTGGTTTCGAGGTAGGTCGCGACCGACTGGGCGCGGGCCTCGCTCAGCTTCTGGTTGTACTTCACGGCACCCTTGTCGTCGGTGTGGCCGCCGATCTCGATCTTGAGCTCCTGCCACTTGCTCAGCACCTGGCCCACCACGTCGAGACGCGGCAGCGATTCCGGCAACAGGTCGGCCTTCGCGGTCTCGAAGTTGATGTCCTGGAGCCGGATCATGCCGGTGTCGAGCAGTTCGGTCTCCTTCTCCATCACTTCGATCGGGCAGCCGTTCGCGTCCACGCGCAAGCCGGCCGCCGTGTCCGGGCACTTGTCGAGCCCATCGGGAACGCCATCGCCGTCCGAGTCCTTGGGGCAGCCCAAGGCATCGACCGTCGCGCCCTTCGGGGTGCTCGGGCACTGATCGATGCCGTCGAGCACGCCGTCGCCATCGGCGTCGGACGGGCAGCCCTTGGCGTCGACCGTGGCGCCCTTCGGCGTGTCGGCGCACTGGTCGAGACCGTCGAACACGCCATCGCCGTCGGTATCGTGCGGGCAGCCTCTGGCGTCGACCGTGGCGCCCTTCGGGGTGTTCGGGCACTGGTCGATGCCGTCGAGCACGCCGTCGCCGTCCGAGTCCTTGGGGCAGCCGGTCGCGTCGACCGTGGCGCCCTTCGGGGTGTCGGGGCACTTGTCCTTGCGGTCGGGAACGCCGTCCTGATCGGTGTCGCGCGGCTTGCTGCCCAGCGCGAGCACCAGTCCGCCGCCGAGCACCCAGGTGTGCGACTCGATCGTGGTCGACTTCTCCTTGTTCAGCCACATCAGGTCGCGCGCTTCGACGCGGAGGCCGATCTGGTCCGTGAACCACAGCTTGAGCCCGCCGCCCGCTTCGAAATTCCCCTGCTTGAGCTTGTCGCCGCTGCCGCCGGCGATCTTGAGCTGGCTCATGCCGAAGCCGACGGACACGAACGGTCCGCCGATCAGACCCTGGAACGGGGACAGCACCAGGTTGCCCGAGCCGTGCAGGAAGTCGACGTCGCTGCCACCCGTCGTGTCTTCGCTGGTGGCGGTGAATCCGGCCACGCCTTCGATGCCGATCCACGGCTTCAACTGCCAGCCGATCCGGCCGCCCAGGTTGTAGTCGTCCGCCAGGTGGGCGTGCGGGAACCGCAGGTCGCCGTCGAACACCGTGTAGCCGCCGAACGGGATCAGATAGCCGTAGGACCCGGTCGGCTCGGCGATGGCGCGGCCTGCGCTGCACACCGCGAGCAGCGCAAGACCCGCGAGTACGAAGCGCGCACGCATGCAAGACCTCCTGGTTACGGGATTCCGGTTCACGCACAACGGCTGCAGTCGGACGATTTCGCGGGACGATAGCCGCGAACCGAGGGTAAAGGCAAAACAGGCTGCTAGAAGATGGCTTGCAGGGTCAGGAACCCCTTGTCGTGGTGGAACCACACCGGATAGGGCTCGGGATCGAGCTCGATGCCCTCCACGCCCGAGATCGTCACGCGCCCGAAGCGCGCCGCGAGGCCCAGGTAACCGCGGGACTCGTTGCGGGTGCCGTAGCTGTGCTGGAACACCAGCCCCGACTGGGCGACGTCCACCCGGTCGAACATGCCGCCGGCGCGCACCGTGAGCCGCGGGTGCGCCCGCCACGAGAGTTCGGCCTGCGCGACCCGGTCGAGCGCGCCGAAAGCGCCCGGACCGAGCGGCGCCGTGTGATGCTGCGCGCGGTTCGAGTAGACGTAGCTCAACTCGGCGCCGAGGTTCCGCGCGAGGTCGCGACGCACCGTCGCTTCGCCCGACCAGCCGCGCCGATAGTTGCCGCCGGGCCCGACCCCGGCACCCACCAGCGCCGCGGTGCTGTACGCCTGCTGGTTCGAGCCCGTGAGCTCCCACTCGCAGCCGAGGGCCCGGACCAGGACGTCCGCCGTCACCTGGGTGCCCCACAGCGTGGTGAGCGTGACCGAGTCCGGATCGACGGTGCCCGGGACGCTCTTCTCCGACGGCGTGAGATACCGCGCCTGCACGTCGGCCGACCAGTGGTCGTGGCGGCTCGCCACCCGCAGCGCCGGTTCCCAGGGATGCCGGAGATAGGCCTCGACGTGATTCCCCACGCGCGTCTGCCGGAACGCCCACAAATTGTTGAACAGGTCCTCGAGCCCAAACGTGGCTGTGACCTGGAACGCGGTGGTGTCCGCGCCCAGCTCCCAGCTCACGGCGAAGTCCTGGCGACTCTTGTCGAAGAACGGCCGGAACATGCCGACCACCGTGCCGCGCACGATCGGGTAGCGGAACTGCAGGTCCACGTAGTCGAAGCGGGAGATGTCGTCGTCGTTCTGGCGCATCAGCACGGCGAATTTCGCGCGGTCGCCGAGCTCTGTCTGGGCCTTGAGGTCGGTGTGGATGAACCACTGCCCGGACGTGAGGCAGCCTTCCTGGGTGCGGAACGCGTTCGTCGCGCGCTGCCAGGCCGGCAGCCACTCGCGCGGTGCATGGGTCAGCAGGTGGTCGATGACGCTCTCGTCGTCCTCCTCCTGCTGCCAGACGTCGAACGTCGAGAATTCCTCGGTGCCGGCGCGGGCGGGGCGCGGCAGCATCAAGAGCGCCATGATGCACGCGACCCGCAGCCCGAGCGCCGCGGCGTATTCGAACGCGGCAGGGGCGCGGAATCCCCGGCACACGGACGCGCCGGCGCTGCGAACCCGCAGCGACCCGGGGAGCGCCGATACCGCAGCCGGCATCACTGTGCCGCCCGGGCGGCTCCGGTGCGTGCGAACGGGCGGATGGCGTCCACGAACGCGCGGGCGCGCCGGGTGATCTCGGCGAAGTCGCCCGCGGCGGCCAGCGCGGGATCGGCGAGCGATGCGCCGAGCCCGACGCCGACACAGCCCGCCTCGAGGAACAGCGTGACGTTGTCGAGATTCGTCCCGCCCGCGGCGAGCATCGGCACGTCGGGCAGCGGATCGCGGATCACGCGGATGTAGGCCGGGCCGCCCGCGACGCCGACCGGGTACACCTTGATCACGTGCGCCCCGGCATCGCGCGCCGCGAGGATCTCATTCGTGGTGTAGGCGCCGGGCACGTACATCATCCGTGAGTCGAGCGCGAGGCGAGCCACGGCGAGATTCAGGTTCGGCGCCACGATGAACCGGGCGCCGGCATCGAACGCCATGCGGCACTGGTCCGCGGTGAGCACGGTGCCGGCGCCGACCGTGACGCCGGGCTGCGACGCCAGCGCGCGCATCACCCGCGGAGCGTCGGGCACGGTATAGGTGACCTCGAGCAGCGGGATACCGCCCTCGGCCACCGCGCGCGCGGCGCCGAGCGCCGCGTCCGGCGTGGCGGCGCGGATCACCGCGATGAGGCGCGTGGCATGGAGCGTGTCGAGCGCGGATGGCTGCATGGAGGAAGCGTAGCAGCGGACGTGGAGGTTGGCGAAATCGGTCAGGTCGCCTGCGGACCCTGGCCGTAGCCGCGTTCGGCCATGCGCCTGCCGCTCAGCGCGTGATGTTCGGGCGCCATGGGGTGGACGCCGGCGCCGTCGCACCAGCGATTGTAGAAGTTGAACAGCGCGCACACCGAGACGGCGTCGTAGATCGCCTCGGCGGGATCATTCAGCAGTTCCGCCGCGACCGCCCCAATCGCCCGCGCCGCATCGAGATGCCACGCCGCGCCGCCTATGGCAGTATCCCGCCATGACCACGGCGCCTGGATCCCGTTCCGCCCTGCGAACGCTGGGAGTCGTGGCGGGCGTGCTGCTCGTCCTCGTCGCCGTCGCATGGGCCGCGCTCGCGATCCTGTTCCCGCCGGCAAAGCTCCGCGCCATCGTCGCGCGCCAGCTCAGCACCGCCCTGGTGCGCCCGGTGCGGTTCGAGGACGCGCACCTGAGCCTGTGGCCGCCCGTGCGGTTGGCGGTGACGAACCTCGCGATGTCCGAGCCCGGCGGCTTCACGCGCGGCACGATGTTCCGCACGCAGGAGCTGAACCTCGATCTCGACGTGTGGGCCCTGCTGTCGCACCGCATGGTGATCCGCAGCCTCACGCTCGACGGGCCCGAGTTGCACATCGTGCTGGGGGCCGATGGCGGCACGAACCTAGACGGCATCGGCCGGCCGGCGGCGGCGCAGCCGCCTGCATCGCAGCAGCCGATGGATCTGTCGGTGAACGAATTCTCGATCACGAACGGCAGCGTGCTGGTGGACGATCTCTCGCGCCGTCGCCGAACGATGTTCGACATCGGCACGCATGTCGCGCTCGACGTGCGCGGTGGCACCCGCGTGAACACGCACGGCGAGACCCGCATCGAGCACCTGGCGTTCGGCACGCTCGCGGCGGCGCGGCCCGCCGACTTCGACCGCTCGCTCGCGGCGCTGACGTGGCGGATCGAGCACCGCGGCGCGTTCGATTCCGCGCTTCAGCGGCTGGCGTTCGAGCAACTGGCGCTGCGCTTCGGCAACACCAGCCTCGCGCTGTCGGGAATCGTGGATCACCCGGGCCTCAGACCGGCGGTGGATCTGAAGGCCCGCGGCGCGGGCGTCGACATCGCCGAAATCCTGGGATTCCTCGGCCACGCCGACGCGCGCGCGCTCCAGGGGATCCATGGCGCGGGGGCGCTCGACTTCGACCTCGGGATCCGCGGGGCGCTGGGTGCGGGGCCCGCGGGCGCCGCGCCGCGGCTGCCGGCGATCACCGGCACGATGCGGCTCGCGAACGCGTGGTTCCAGTACCCGGGAGCGCCGGCGCGCGTCGAGGGGCTGGCGTTCCACGCACGCTTCGCGCCCGACTCGCTCGGCATCGGTGACCTGGTCGCGAGCGTGAAGCAGCAGCCGCTCCGTGCGGCGCTCGTGGTCACGCACTTCGCGGATCCGCATGTGCGGTTCGGGGTGCAGGGCAACATCGATCTCGCCGCAGTCGCGCCGTTCCTGGTCGCGAGCGGCGGCAACGTCTCCGGCCGGGCCGCGGTGGATCTGCGTGGCGAGGGCCGCGCCAGGGATCCGGGGGCGATGGCGCTGAGCGGCCGCGCGCTGCTGTCGAACGTGCGCGTGAAGCAGCCGGCGCTCGCCAGGGAGTTCGAGAACGTGCAGGGCACGATCGAGTTCTCGCAGACCCAGGCCAGCATCACCGGACTCACCGGCCAGGCCGGCAAGACCCAGTTCGCGCTCGACGCCCGTGTCGACCGGCCGCTGGCATTGCTCGCGAAGCCGGGCGACCATCCGATGCCCGAACCCGCGGGCGTTTCGTTCGCGTTCCGCGCGCCCTACCTGGACGTCGCGGAGGTGATGCCGCGCGGTGGCGGCGGGATCGTGCTGCCAAACGCGCGCGGTGGCGGCACGGTGGCGATCGGCCGGCTAAGGAACCAGCGGCTCGACATGACCGCCGTCCAGGCCAACGTGACGCTCGAACCCACCGCGCTCGCGGTGCCGAACTTCACCGGCCGTATCTACGAGGGCCTCATGGCCGGTGCCGCGCGATTCGACCTGGCCGACACCAGCCGGCCGGTGATTACCGTGAATGCGCGGCTCGACAGCGCGCGGATCGAGCGCGTGCTCGGCACCTGGGTGCCGCCGGGCAACTGGCTCAGCGGTTCGCTCAGCACGTCGATCGACCTCAACGGCAACCTCAAGGACCTGCAGCGGTCACTGACCGCGGCCGGGCTCGCCGCGGTGTGGAACGGGGCGTTCGCGCAATCGCCGCTGTTCGATCGCATCGCCGAGTTCGCGCGCATTCCGGCGTTCCGGCGGCCCAGCTTCCACGATCTCAAGTCGAACTTCCGGGTCGACCACGGCCGCGTGTTCACGGGGCCTGCCACGCTGCACGGCCCGCAGGGCGACTGGCTGGTGGGCGGCTCGATCGGGCTCGACGGCACGCTCGACTACGCGGTGAGCGTGACGGTGCCGCCCACGCTGGTGCAGCAGCTCGGCGCCCGTGCCGCGCTCGCCGCCGGCGCGCTCGCGGACGATCAGGGCCGCGTGCTGCTGGATTTCCGGGTGTCGGGCCCCGCTCGCGCGCCAAGAGTGGCGTGGGACCCGGCCGCGATGCAGTCCCGGCTCATGGGCCGCGCGTCGCAGGCGATCGAACAGGAGAAGCAGAAGTACGAGCAGGTGGTGCGCGACACGCTCGCCGCGCAGCAACGCGCGATGCAGGACAGCGCGCGCGCGGTAGCCGACCGGTATCGCCGGGCGACGACGGACAGTCTCGCCGGTAAGGGCCGCAAGCTGCTGGAGGGGTGGTTCGGCCGGGTCACGACCCCGCCGCCGCCGGCCGACACGACGCACCGGTAGCGCGTCAGGCGCTGTCGCGGAGGTGGCTCGTGACGGCTTCCTCGCCGACGTGATCGAGGTCCTCGACCCACAACCGCAACAGCGCGGCGGCCGCGGGGGGCGAGGCCGAACCGCGTTCGCCGGGCGGCGGCATTTGGGTTTCGCTCACTCCCCACGTTTCCGGCAGCGTGCCCAGGCCGTCCTCCGCCATCCACGCACACAGCGCCGCGACGCGCTCGCGGGCGCGGTCCAGTGCGGCCGGGCTGCGCCCGTTGGCGCGCAGGTGCGCCGCCAGGAACAGCGGCAGCCACTCGACGCGCGCCACTTCGGAGCGGGGCGCGAGTCGCAATCCGAACGGCGTCACCAGCTCACGATCGATGGTCTCGACCAGCGCCATCGCGCGCTCGCGCGGCAGCAGTGCGGGCGTGAAGCTGGCCGCCCACAGTTGGGATGGCATGAGCCCCGGCACCGGCTCCTCGTCCCTAAGCATGGTGTAGAGACAGTGCCGCGCGGGATCCCAGAACCGGTCATTGAACCGGGTCTGGTGTTCGTGGGCCCACGCCACGTAGAACGCGGCGTTCTCGCGGCGGCCCACGCCGCGGGCGAGCTGCGCCATGGCGACATAGGCGTGGTACCACAGCGCGTTCAGGTCGGAGCGCTTGATCGTGCGGGATCGCGGCGGCTCGGGCGCCGGCCTGCTGCGGGCGCGCGGTTTGAGCGCGGCGGCCGCAGCCCGGGCGAGCTCCGCCGCGTGCGCCGCCAGCTCCTCGGCATCCGGTGGCTGGATCGTCATCAACAGGCCGTCCGAGTCGATGCGCAATCCACCCGGCGCTCCCGAGCGGCAATAGCGCATCAGCTCTTCCAGCGCGGGATACAGCAGATCGCGGCCGAACTCGAGGTCCTCGCTGCGGCGCACGTAGCGCTCGCCGGCGATCACGAGCCACAGCGCCGGTTCCGGATCGCCGTACACCGGCGTGCCGTCGATCTCGTAACGCTCGGGAACCCGGCCTTCGTTCAGGAACTCGAGGCAGCCGCGCAGGATCTCGCGCGCGGTGCCGAATCCGCGGACCGCGAGCAGTGCGAGCACGGAGCGCAGCGCGGCGCTGGTGTTCTCTTCGACCAGCGGCAGCGCGCTCGCGATCGTGAGCCGCGAGCCGTGTCTCACGAATCCCTTGCCCACGGCGCTCGCCAGCATCCGGGTCCACGCGCCGGGCTCGAGCGCGTCCGGCAGCCCGTCGGCCTTGCGTGCCCCTGCCGCCTCGCGCGCGGTGTCGAGCGCGCCCGCCCCCGCGGCGCGCAGCCATGAATCCTGCCGCTCGCGCTCATCGATCTCGAGCGCGGCGACGCACTCGGCGAGCGTGCGGGGCGGCACCGATCCCAGCCGGCCTTCGGCCGCGAGCCTGCGGAACAGCTCGCGTTCCGTCGACGCCACGACGTGGACCGAGGCCCCGTGCGCGAGTTGGCCTTCGACGTAGCCGGGCAGGTAGGCGGGTTCCGTGGCAGGGTCGTCGGGCGGGATGCGCAGCGACGTCCACGCGCGTCCGGGCAGGAACGCGCCGTTGTGCCACAGCGTGAGCGGCACGCCCTCCGGAGTGAACTGTATGGTGATGCGCCCGGGAATCCCCTGCACGGTGGGGGTGTCTGGATCCGCGGCCACTTCGGTGTGGGCGCCGCCGGCGCCGGCGCGTTTCGAGGCGGCGGGACGGGCGCGATCCGTCCTCCGGGCCTGCGCGGGAACCTCGACAGCGTCGGGCTGCGGCACGAGGGGCCGGGACACCAGCACCGGGCTCGCCGTCATGCGGAGCGCTGGGCCGTCGATCAGCCGGTAGGAAACGATGACCGCGTCGTGGCCCCATACCAGCATCAGCGTCTTTTCGATCAGGCTCAAACCGACGCGATAGCGCCACGCTGGCCACGGGTCGACCGTGAACGATTCCAGCAGGCGATGTCCCGCCGGGCGGGCGGTGCCGTTCGGCTGCACCACGCAGGCCAGTTCGAACGGGCCCTCGTCGGTGAGCACCCGCTCGTCGATTCGAAGCAGGGTCGCCCAGGGCCGCCCATGGACGTGGGCGGCGAGCGCGGCGTGCGTATGGCGCGTGATCGCACCCGCGGCGGTTCCCGAAGCCGAGCCGCCGATTCCGTTCGCGATCATCCACTCGCACGCCAGCGCGCGAGGGAGCCTTGTAAGGACATCCTGTCCGAGGCTCATCGCAACCAGCCTACACCAACGCCCTGGCCTGTGGTATCAAATCGCCGGTCGGCGGAGCAGCGCGGACAGCGGCACGAGGCTGATGCCCTTCAGGTGTTTCACGTCGAGAGCTTTCGGCAGCCAGGTCCGGGTGAGCGGCGTGGCGCGCACCATCACGAGCAGCTGGCCGCGCACACGGGCGAGCGCCAGCAGCTGCGTCCAGCGCTTGTCGAGCACGGCGGGCCGGCTGTGCGCCTCGTAGTCGAGCACGGCGCCCGGTTCCTCGTACGACACGCCGAGCGCCGAGGCGAGCGGCCGGCACACCGCCCCCGCGGCCGGCTGCATGTGCAGGAACGGGACCCGTTCGCGATGCAGTTCGCGGTAGACCGCCGACATGACGGTCATATCCTGGGTGGCGAGCGAGCCCAGATGGTTCGCCACCGCCGCCACCGGGCCCGCCTGCTCGAGATACCGGCGCACGAGGCCGCTGATCTGGGCGGATTTCATGCTCACGAGGATGGTGCCCGGGCCGGGGTTCACCTGCGGGTAGTTGATGGGCTCGAGCGGCAGGTGCAGCACCAGCTCGCGTTCCGCACCACGCGCGTCGCGGAACAGCGCTTCGCTGTCCTTGTCACCGGGCGGGATCGCGACCGCGAACGGCACCGGCAGGGCGAAGAACGCGTGCGCAGCGTCGAGGTCGTCGCCGAACCCGTAGACCACCACCGACAGCCGGGCGCTGCTCTCGACGGGGTCGGCGCCCACCACGACGGGGACGCGGGCGAGCGCCAGCTCGTGGGTGGCGCGGCCGGACACGCCGAGGGTGAGCACGACCTGCGGCTCGCCCCGCCGGCCGAACCGCTCGCGCCCGTCCAGCACATCGATGCCGCTGGCGGCGAGCGACCGGGTGACGGCGTAGTTCGCCTGGATCAGCGAAGCGTCGGGTTTGAGGCCGGCGCGCAGCCGGACGCGGGCCCCCGCCGGCTCTCCCTCGCCAAAATCGACGGAGCCCACGCTGTCCGCCGGGATCCCGGCGACGTCGAGTGCCTTGCGGAGCTCCCGGCCCACGAGCAATGTCAGGCGGGCGGGGTCCGTCCAGGGCAGGAAGCGGGCGGCAGCCAGTTGCCCGCGCGGGGAGCGCATCACGAGCCAGCCCTCTCCGGCGACGAACACGGCGATGGCAATCATCGCCAGCAGGGCGATCCGGCCCGGCGATACCAGGCGCTTGGACTTACGTTTGGGCATGGAATGAAATTCGCACGTTACGGGCCTGCCGGGGGGGCGTCAACGTCCGTGACCATGGACCGTCGATGGCCGATTTCACGGGCGTGGATGCCTCCCCGCTCCGCATCCGGCCGGGTTCGCGGCACTGCCCGGATGCACACTTCCGGGACGGCAGCGTGGCCCGGCGGTCGTGCGGAGTTCCGGATTCGCCCTGCGAAATGCAAGGTCTGGCGGATCAGGTTACGGCTCGCGGTGCGAGCGGGCGTTCTGCCTGTGGAGTCGCGTCATTTTTGCACATATGTGACACTCAATTGCAGGTCGAATGACAGGCTCATACCTGCGACGGCCGATAGTCTTCGCGTAGCGCATCGCGTCCCCAACGCGAGAAATTCCACCGGCTCTGGAGGTGTATCGTGAATCGCAGGCTACTCGTCGTGCTTTCGGCCGGGGCAGCCATTGCCTGTGCGGCCTATGCCGTGTACGCGTGCAGCGACAAGACAGGTACTAGCGCCAGCAACGTGTCGGTCACGGCCTCGGGCAATGCCGCGTGTACGGCCGCGTGCAAGGCCCATGGCGCCAAGAGTGGTGCCACGGGCGCCTCCACGGCGGACATGACCGCCAGGTGCCCCTACCACGATTCGAATGCCGCGGTGACAGCGAGCGCCTCGGGCGCCTGCTCCCATGCTTCCGGAGCGTCGGCGACCCGGGCGTCCGGTGCCGGCGCGATGACGGCGGGCACGGGTTCCTGCAGCGCGCACTCGATGGCATCGGCGTCGGGCTCCTGCGCCCACAAGGGCGCCGCGGCGGCGTTCGAGGCGATGTCACCGGGCGGCAGCTCGTGCGGCGGCAAGGGCGTTGGCACGATGGCGAGCCACAGCGCGATGCGCGACTGCGACGCCTGCGCCGACATGGCTAACTGCGAGTCCGAGCTCAAGAGTGCGGGCTCGAACTTCCAGGTCGTGCCGCTCAAGAACGGCGTGATGTACGTGTACACCGCCGACGGTCCCCGGAACGTGCGCACCGTGCAGTCGGCGATCGCGCGCCGCACCGAGCGCATCAACGCGATCGTGACGGCGGACAACGCCAAGCTGTGCCCGGACTGCAAGCAGATGCGCGGCGCGATGGCCAGCGGCAAGCTGACCCGCGAAGTCGTGAACATCGAAGGCGGCGCGATCAGCCTCGTGACCTCGACGGATCCGGCCATGGTCGCCCGTCTGTACGCGATGGCCGGCCTGTCGCCGCAAAAAGGCGTGAAGAGCTGAGAGCGGTCCTCTCTGGGGCGCAGGGCCGGTCCGAAGTCGGGCCGGCCTTTCGTGTGTCGCCGCGCGAGACGGGTGCTGTCATGACCCGGGTGCGCTAGGGTTCGAGCATGTCCGAATCCCGTTTCAGCCGTCGCGTGCTCATCGTGCTCGGCCTCGGCGTCGCGGTCCCCGCGCTGATCCTCGCCGGTCTCGGCGTGTTCCTCACCCTGCGCATCGCGCGGGTGATCGATCTCGAAAGCCTCAAGTACAACACCTACCTGTCGCAGCAGATCGCCGAGACGTTCGAGCAGGAGTTGATGGCGCACATGGTCCGCGACGTCGACCCGGCCGAGACCGCGGCGCGCAATGGCGCCACCGTCGGGCAGATCGTCACCGGACTCGAGAGCGAAGGCGCCGAGTTCGAAGGCGCCCATCTGGTGCCGGTCGACCAACTCGACGGCTACTCGATGCTGACCGTCGCCGCGCAGCCGCTGGTGTTTGCGCCCGGCACCGGCGCGCGGCGCGATCAGTATTTCGTGGGCATCCTGCTGCGCGATCCCACCGGACAGATCGCCGGGGCGGGCGGTTGGTGGATGAGCCCGCGGAAGTTCCTCACCGCGCATCTCGAACCCGTGATCCAGGACCGGCTGCCCGCCAACCCGCGGCTCTACGGCGGGTTCGAATCCACGCGCCGGCTGGCGGTGCAGCTGTTCGCCCCCAACAACGCCGAGATCGGCCGCGTGCGCACTCCCGGCCCGCCGGGGACGGCGCGGATCGAGGCGCTGCAGGGGCCGTTCGAAGGCTATTCGGTGCGCGTGTCGGCGACCGCCAATTCACCCGTGGTGTGGGCCGGCCGGTTCGTCCAGATCGAGCTGGCGTTCATCACGCTCATGGGGTTCGTGATCCTGATCGCCACCACGTTCGGGCTGCGCTACACGGTCCGGCAGCTCGAGCTCGCCCAGCTCAAATCGGGGTTCGTGTCGAACATCACCCACGAGCTCAAGACGCCGATCGCGATCATCCGGCTGGCCGTGGAGTCGCTCGAGATGCGGCGCTACGCCACGATCGAGGAATCGCAGAAGTTCCTCGGGATGATCTCGCGCGAGACCCTGCGGCTCAGCACGCTGGTCGAGAAGATCCTCGATTTCGCGCGGCTCGAGGCCGGCCAGCGGGTGTTCCGGTTCGAGCTCGTCGACATGGTGGAGCTGGTGCGGAGCGCCGTCGAGAGCCTGGCGCCGCGGATCGAGCACCAGGGGTTCACGCTGGAAGTCGCCCTGCCGGCGACGCTGTCGCCCGTGAACGGCGATCCCACGGCGCTCAGCCAGTGCGTCATCAATCTGCTGGACAACGCCATGAAGTATTCGCGGGAACGGAAGCTCATCCGGGTGGCCGCCGCGGAGCGGGACCACATGGTGCTGGTCTCCGTAACCGACAGGGGGATAGGCATTTCCCCCAACGACCAGAACAAGATCTTCGAGAAGTTCGTCCGGCTCGAAAACGGGCTGGTTCACGACGTGAAAGGCGCCGGACTGGGGCTGTCGCTCGTGACTCAGATCATCCGCGCCCACAATGGGCGCATCGAAGTGCAAAGCACCCCCGGGGAGGGCAGCACATTCACGCTGGTTTTACCCGTGGCAAGCGGTATGGTATCCGATACCACCGAGGCTCGGCGGAAAACGGCCTCCTGAAAGAAGTTGCGGGTTTGTTAAGTCCGCAGGCCAACTTCGGAAGCCCCACCACCGAACCTACCCGGGCCGTCTCCCCGGCAGCTCGATCGAAAGGAAACGCCATGAAGAAAGTCCTGATCGTCGAAGACGAAGAAAGCATGCTCGAGGGGCTGGCTCACAATTTCCGGTTCGAGGGGTACGAAGTCATGACCGCCACGAACGGCAACGAAGGGCTCAAGCTGGCGCTCAAGCAGAAGCCTGATGCGATCCTGCTCGACATCATGCTGCCCGAGAAGGACGGCTTCACGGTGCTCAAGGAACTGCGGCAGCGGCACCGCGACATCCCGGTGCTGGTGATGACCGCGCGCAACTTCGAGGCCGACGTGCTCAAGGGCTTCGACCTGGGCGCGGACGACTACGTGACGAAGCCGTTCGGCATCAAGGAAGTCATCGCGCGCGTGAAGCGGCTCGTCGAGCGCGGCACCGGTACCGCGCCCACGCTGCGCCCCACCACCTATTCGTTCGGCGACGTCGAAGTGCGTTTCGAGCCGCGCGAGGTGATGAAGTCCGGCAAACAGATCGCGCTCTCGTACAAGGAATTCGAGCTGCTCAAGTACCTGATCGAACACCGCGGCCGCACCGTGTCGCGCGAGGAGCTGCTCGAGGAGATCTGGGGCGTCGACGAGGAGCTCGGCGTCACGACACGCACCGTCGATACCCACGTGTCGAACCTCAGGTCCAAGCTCGGCCAGGGCTTCCCGCAGCCGTTCATCGTCGCCGTGCACAAGGTCGGCTACAAGTTCGTCGAGCCGGAAGGCGCGAAGGCGACGGGGTAATGGATCGAGGCTGGCGTCAGGATGACGCCGGCGGAGTTCCGCCCGCATTCGTGATGGCGTTCCCGGGATCCTGCGGCTCCACATAGTCCGCCGCGGCCCGGGCCAGCTTCGCGAACTCGTCGAGGCTCAGCGTTTCGCCGCGACGGGTGGGTGCGATGCCGGCGTGGCGGCACAGGCGCTCGACCTGGTCCTTCGTGATCCCGAGCGCCTCCTCGATCGTGCTCATGAGCTGCTTGCGGCGCATCTGGAACGAGCCGCGGATGATGCGGAACAGCAGCGCCTCGCTCGGCACCTGCACCGGCGGTTCGTCGCGCAGGAAGAACCGCACCAGCATGCTGTCGACGGCGGGCCGGGGCCAGAACGCCGATGACTTGAGCGTCATGAGCGGCTCGAGCAGCGCGTAATAGCGCGCGAACAGCGTGAGCGAGCCGTATTCCGGCGTGCCGGGGGCGGCGCCCAGGCGCTCGGCGTACTCCTTCTGCACCAGCAGCACCGCCACGCGCACGACGGCGCGCTGCTCGAAGATCCGCTCGATCACCGGCGTCGTGATGTTGTAGGGAATGTTGCCGGCGACGAACAGCTTGTCGGCGCCGTGTTCGCGGGCGATCGCTCCGAGGTCGGCTTCCAGGAAGTCGCCCTCGACAATCGTGATGCGCGGCAGTTCGGCGAATTCCTCGCGCAGGTACTCGGCGAGGCCTGTGTCCTTCTCGATCGCGATCAGGTGGCGCGACCGGCTGGCGAGTGTCGCCGTCAGGGCGCCCGTGCCGGGGCCGATCTCGACCACCACGTCGTCCTCGCGGACGTGCGTGTGGTCCACGATGCGGCTCGCGAGCTCCGGGCGCACGAGGAAGTTCTGCCCGAACCGCCGGCGCGGCGACAGGCCGCGGGATTCGAGGATGTCGCGCACCCGCGTGGGGCCGCCGGACTCGAGCGCCGCGCGTTCGCGCACGAACGCCGGGACGCGGCCGGGATGATCGGTGCTGGTGGGACGTTTGCGGTTGCGGGGCATGCTTCAGTGTACGCAACGCCCGGGCGGGAGCCGAACGGCGGCGGAACCTCCCAGCAGGCGCCGCGCAGGGCTGGCGGCGGAACGGCGACCGCGTCTCGTTACGCGGGGCGACGCTGCGTGGCGTCGAGCGCTTCCTGAGCCATCTCGCGTGCGTAACGATCCTGGGACTCCAGCGCCTCGTCGCGCAGCGCGGCAGTGCCTTCGACGCCCAGTCGCGTCAGCGCATAGGCCGAATGCCGGCGCACCCACCACGAGGGATCGGTGAGCGACGCCGCCAGCTCGGGAACCGCGTCCGACACCCCGATGCGGCCGAGCGCGTGCGCGGCTTGCGCGCGCACTTCCCACGCGTCGTCACGCAGCGCGGCGATCAACGCGTCGGAATGCGCGACCGAGCGCAGCCGGCCCAGCGCCCGCGCGGCGGCGACCCTGAGCTCCAGCTCGGGACGTGTGAGCCGCGCGCCGATCGCCGGGGCGGAGCCCATGTCGCACGCGGCGCCCAGCCGCTCGATCACCGCGCGCTCGAGCGCGAGGTCGGAGATGCCGGCCGCCAGCCGTTGCGCGAGTATCGGCGTGGCGCCGGGGCCGAACGCGCGCAACATCGCGGTGCGGGCCCGCGACGGGCGCGCCGCGAAGTAGTAGTCGTGGTCGAAGATCCAGCGCAGCGCCCACGCGTCGCGCTGGCGCGCGAGCGCCATGACGGCCACGAACGAGACGCTGCTCGGTCCCTGCTCGAGCGCGCGGCGCAGCGCGCGGCGGACCGGCTTCGAAGGAATGAACGACAGCCGCCGTGCCGCCAGCTCCCGCCGCCACGGTGATTCGGTGCGGAGCAGGCGCCGCTCGTCGCGGATCGCGCGCGACCGCGACAGTGTGTCCGACAGCCGGCGCCATTGCTTGCGCGTGAGGTCGAGCTCCAGCGCCTCGAGCACGCTCCAGAACATCGTCTCGCCGGCGCTCCGCGCCTGGCGGCGCACCTGCTTCGGGTCGCCGCCGTCGCGCGCATAGCGGCGCCACGCGGCGACAAGCGTGGTCTGCCGCTCGCGCTGCAGGTGGCGATTGCGGCGTTCGGCCGCGCGCGCCACGCTGAGGATGCCGAACAACGCGGCCGCGAAGCAGCCCGCCGACAGCGTCCAGACCACCAATACCTGGGGATTGAGCATGTACTGGGTTTTCGGCCCCGGGGGCGGGCCGCTTGAGGCCGGTCCCCGGGGGGGTCAGGGGGCGGGAGCCCCGATCGGGAGCCGGAACAGCTCGCGCGCGTTCGCCGTGGTGATGCGTTCGCCCTCGGCGGGGGTCCAGCCGCGCAGCTCGCACAGCTTGCGCAGCACCCGCCCGAGCAGCGCCGGTTCGTTCCGACGCAGCGAGCGCGGCTCGGGCTCGAGGTAGGGGGCGTCCGTCTCCAGCATCAGCATATCCGGCGGCGCGAGGCGCACCGCCTCCTCCAGTTCCGCGTGCCCGTAGGTGAGGCAGCCGCCCAGCCCCAGCTTGAATCCCAGCCGGTGCGCGCGCTCCATGGCGGCGGGGCCGTCGTCGAAGCAGTGCAGCACGCCCGCGGCCGAGGGCTTTGTCTCCTCGAGGATGGCAAAGGTGTCCTCGAGCGCCGATCGTTGATGGATCACCACCGGCAGGCCCGTGTCCTCCGCGAGCGCGAGCTGGGCGCGGAACCAGCGCTCCTGGTCCTCGCGCGGCGCATGGTCGCGGAAGAAGTCGAGGCCAGTCTCGCCGATCGCGACCACCCGCGCGTGGCCCGCATGATCGCGCAGTGTCGCGAGGTAGTCGTCGCCCACCTTCGCCGACTCGCTGGGATGAACGCCGACGCACAGGAACACGCTGGCGTGGAGCCGCGCCAGCTCGTGGGCCCGCGCGACGATTGCCGGGGCATAGGCGATCTCGATGAAGTGCCGCACACCGGTGTCGAACGCGCGCCGCAGCGCGTCCTCGCGGTCCTTGTCGAAGCGCTTGTCGCACAGGTGGCAATGGGTGTCGATCATCGAACGGAACTCCCGCGGGCTCGAGCCGGGTGCGAACGGGCGCCTTCGTGATCGCGCGCGCGAAACGTGCTACCCATTCTCGCGATCATGACCGACCACCCCCAGGACCCGCAATGCGCAGGGCCCGCCGCGATGGCGTTCGCCGCCGCCGTGGATGCCGGCGACTTCTCGACGGCGGCGAACCTGCTCGCGCCGGACTGCGAGTACCGGGCGCCGGGCGTGACGTTGCGCGGGCGCGACGTCGTGATTCAGCGGCTCGCGGCCGATTGGAATGCGCTGGGAGCGGAGTACGACGACGTGCGGCGCGACAGCGAGCTGGAGCTGGATTCCGGCGATGCCGCCACGCTGCTGCGCACCGAATATCTGGTAAAGGCGGGCGGGGGATTCGAGCGACGGCGGTACCGGTGGGAGATCACAGTCGACGTGGCCAGGCAGGTAGTTCGCGTCGTGAACTGGGGCGCGGATGATCTGAAGTGATGGCGCGGCACGTGGGCTGCACGGCCGCGCGTTACGGCGGCAGCCACCCGGTCATCGACCGGGACGTGCTCGTGATGGGACGCCACCCGTTTCGCACGGTATTGCGACTTCGACACGGATCGTATCGCGGCGTTCATCCGTAACGTCGAACCAGCGCTCCACATCACGACCCGGAAGCAGATGCACCTTCAGTCGCTGCCGCCCCGCGGCCAGCTCATCGAATCGGAACCGGCCCAGCGAGTCCGTCGTCGTTCGTGAAGCTCCCACGGAGAGCGGGATGTTTGCGAGGGCAGCGCCCGACCCTCGGGCCACGACTCTGCCGGTGAGTTCCGCCAAATATGGATTCGATTGCCGCCGGACGCTTTCGCTCACGAGCGCATGGAACTCGGACAGCTTCATGCCGCGGGCGTACGGAGCGCAGAACACGCGACCCTGAAACACGATGCCATAGCCGCCCGAAATGGGACTGAACGTAACCGATGGAGTGGTATCGGTCCGGTTGGGTTGCAGAAAATAGATCGTCTCGGCGCCGATGACGAGCGGTGTCGCGCGGGGGTAGGGCACGCTCCACGATGTATCACTCACCATTGGTCCCACGGCGCGAATCGGGAGGCGAGTCCACTCAGGTCCGGAAGACTTCCAGGATTCGCGAGGGGCGAGATCGATCTCGGTGGACGGGTTCACAGCACTGTCCGGAGTCGCGGGATCACGACTTTGGACGGTTTGCATGGCCGCGATCGATCCGTGGACGATTGCCACTGAATTGAACACCGCCTGCTCGAAAACCGAGTCCCCGTATCGTCCTTCCCCGGTGACGGTGATGTCCATGCAGGTGGTGTCGCTCATGGCGGCGGCGTCAGCTGGCAAGATGCGCACAGCTATGAGCTGTCCGCCGTCAGAACTGTTGGAGCTGAACCATCGAAACGCGCTGGTGGCCATGACGGAGTCCACGGTGCTGAACCGTGCGCTCGCCACTACCCAGCCGTGATGGCGAATCCACATGCGCCGGTCATCGGCGGGAACCCCGGCCCGCAACTCGAAGAACTCCTGACCTGCCCGTGACGGCAAGGGGATCACGTCGCCGGCGCTGACGGTGACGGTGGTGTCGGAGTCCTGGCGACGACTCACGCTGATCTTGCTGACCCAGTCGATGACATGAACCTGGAGTACGAAGTGCGGCGCCGGAGCTCGTGAACCGCCGCATATCAGAACCAGGCAAAGCGGGCCCAGCAGCCACAGCCCAGATGACGCAAGCCTGCCGCGTCCGGGCACGCCCCTATTCCGCCGTCGCCGAATCCGTCTGCAGCTCGATCCGTGGGAACAGGATGGTGCCTTCGCCCAGCTTGCGGCCGGCGAGCGCGGGGTCGCCGAACCGCGGCGAAGCCGCCTCGCCCCGCAGTTCACCCGGCTTGCCAGGCAGGTTGAGCGTCGCCCACAGCTCATCGCTCTTGCCGGGGATCACGGGCCACGACCAGACTGCCACGAGGCGCAGCGTCTCCAGCAGCGCGCTCAGCGCGGTTGCGAGCTCGACGCGGCGCTCGGGATCCTTCGCCAGCACCCACGGCTTCACCCTCTCGATCAACTCGTTCGCCCGCACCACCGGCTGCCACGCGATGTCGAGTGCCTCGTGGAGCCTAAGGTCGTGGAACGCCTTGGGCACGCCGGTGTGCGCCTCGCGGGCGGACATGATCAGCGCCTCGAGCGCTTCGCGCGCCGGTTCTTCGCGCAGCGTGGTCGGCCCCCACTCGGCCGGCACCTCGCCGCCGAAATACTTCTGCACCATCGCGACCGTGCGGCTCGCGAGGTTGCCGAGGTCGTTCGCGAGATGCGTGTTGCAGTGCTCGACGAACTGCTCGTAGGTGAACTCGCCGTCGCGCCCGGTGGGCACGGCGTGAATCAGGTAGAACCTCAGCGCGTCGGGCCCGCCGAGCTTCGACAGCTCGATCGGATCGAGCGCATTGCCGAGCGACTTCGAAAGCTTCTCGCCCTTCATGTAGATGAAGCCGTGCACGTAGACCTGGCGCGGCAGCGGCACGCCCGCGGCGAGCAGCAACGCGGGCCACAGCACGCAATGGAACCGGCTGATGTCCTTGCCGATCAGGTGCAGCGCGTTCGTGAACTGGGGCTGGGTCGTGCCCGCCCACGCGGCGCCGGGGCGGCCCTGGCCGTCGAGATGCTGGAACTCGTCCTGGCGAGCGGCGCCCGGCCCGCCGACCTCGGATTCCTTGGCGAGCCACCACAGCGAATACTTGCGCTCGGGCCAGCCGATCGCCGACAGGTAATTGAGCAGCGCGTCCGCCCACACGTACGCCGTATGGCCGTGGCTGTCCGGGATCTCGTCGGGCAGCGGAATGCCCCACGGCACATGGGGCCGGGTGACGCTCACGTCCTGCAGCCCCTCGCGGATCACGTTCATCACTTCGTTGCGGCGATAGTCGGGCTGGATGAAATCGGGGTGCGCTTCGAGGTGCTTGAGCAGCGCTTCGTCGTATTCGGACAGGCGGAAGAAGAAGTTGGTCTCGCGGATCTTGCGCGGTGGTTTCTTGTGCTCGAGACAGCGGCCCTTCTCGTCGAGATCCTTGTCCTGCTTGAACGCCTCGCAGCCGTCGCAATACAGGCCCTCGTAGACACCCTCGTACAGCACCGCATCGCCGGTCTTCGGGCTGCGCGCGTCCCACAGCCGCCGGAACAACTCCTGCACCGCCAGCGTGTGCCGCTGATCGGACGTGCGGATGAATTTGTCGTACGACACGCCGAGCACTTGCCAGGCGGCTTTGAAGTGCTCGGCCATGGCGTCGACGAATCTCTGCGGTTCGAGCTGCGCCGCCTCGGCGGCCTGGGCGATTTTGTGACCGTGCTCGTCGGTGCCGGTCAGGAAGAACGTGGCGTCACCCTGCTGGCGATGGAACCGCGCGAGCGTGTCGGCCACGACCTTCTCGTAGGCGTGCCCGACGTGGGGCTTGCCGTTGACGTAGTCGATCGCGGTCGTGATGTAGAAACGGTTGGGCACGGTGGGGTCCCGGGAAAGAGTCGAAGTTCAGTCGAGCCGAGTGTGCGGGCCGAACGTCCCGGCAGAGAGGTGCGGCGCCCCCGCGGGGGCCGCCAGGGCCGGAACCAATTGGATGCGGGAGCTGCCCAATACGATCGAAGCGCGGCCAAGACCTGTATTCATAGGGGGATCGAGTATACGGTCGGGTGGCCCGGCGACTCAACGAGGGCCGAAATGCATGGGCGGCCGTGGCTTGCGGGCGTATTATTGACGAACCATGCGATGGCAGCGGAGCGCACTGGCGGCGGTACTCGTGAGCCTGGCGGGGATTGGGCCGGCTGGCCGGTCGCATGCGGCCGTTTCGGAAGCCCGGGTGTTCGGTGTCTGGTATCCCCTCGAATCCCATTCACCGGTGGCGCGGCCCGGAGACTCGTTCGTCACGATCGGTGACTCGTTGCGGGACAGGATTCTCCTGTTCGGATTCCCACACGACACCGCGCAGGTGGTGAACGTCTGGACCTGGGACCTAGGGCGCGATGATGGCTGGCGACCGCTCGACGTCGGGGGCGATGCGCCCAGGCTCCAACTCGTTTCCCCCGTGAGCTACGACTCGCGAGCGGATCGCATCCTCCTGCTGTGCTGGCGTGATCCCGGCCACACGATCGAGGAGCTGTGGTCGCTGGGGCTCGCTGGGGCGCCGCACTGGGCACGCTTGCAGGACGGACCGGGACCTACGCGCTTCCTTGAATCGCCGCAAACCATATTCGATCCGCATGGGAACCGTCTGGTCGCGTTCTATCCATATTCGGCCACATTGTGGGATCTCGATTTCGATGGCGCGAGCTCCTGGCGACAGATCCCGGTATCCGCCAGCATCGGAAACACGGAGGTCAGCACTGCCGTGCTCGACCCCGCCACCGGGGAGATGGTCCTGCCAGGAATCGAATATTATCGGGACGGATATGTCCAGGACCGGGTCGTCCTGCGGCTGAACTTCAGCGATGCGAATGTTGCTTCCCTGATCCGCGTCGTCCCCGCAGGTCCCGAAGACCTCAAGGGCTCGGGGGTGGCCCAGGTCTACGACCCGCGCCGGCATCGCATCGTCAATGCGCCGGGCGCCGGCTTCTGGCCGACCCTGGCGATCGACGAACCGCGGTGGAAGAGCAACGCCACCGCAAACATCCCCTTTGAACCGGCCATTGTTTCCATGGCCGTGGATGTCCTCAGGGACCGCATTTTCGCGATCTCATCGGCGCAGACTTATGCGATGCAGCTAAGCGCCGGCGGTGACGCGCCGTTCGCGGAGGAGATCCGGGCCGACCCGGCGTGGGACGGTCCGAAGTTGCGATGGCGTGTGGGTGGGGCCGTCGAGTTCGCACGGGCAGAACGGCGCGAGGTCGGAGGTGATTGGCTGCCATTGGGTCCGGCGACGGGCGCCCTGCCCTTTCTGGAATTCGTCGACCAACGGTTCGACGCGAACCTTTTGTACGCATATCGCCTCGTGGGCGGTGGCGGTGGCAACGGGTTCACGAGCGACACCGTGGGCGTGTTCGTCCCGCTGGATGGGTTCCGGATTCATGCGGCCGGGGCGCGCGCCGACGGCGACTCGGTTCGGGTGGCGTGGGACGCCCCCTTCGGAGTTCGCGGCCTCAGCCTCCAGCGCCGCGAAGACGGGCACCCCTGGACGGAGATTCGCAAGGTGGATCTTCCGGTTGGCGAGACGCTTCGGATCGCCGACGGCGGCCTCGTGGCGGGCGGGACCTATTCCTATCAGCTATGGTTCGATGAACACGGATATGCGAGCCAGAGTGTGGTTGTCCCCGGTCCATCGGTCCTGTCCGCCACCGCGACGGGGCTCTACGATCACGCAGAGGTAGCGTGGCGGCTCGGTGCCCGGGTCGAGCGGGCCATCCTCGAGCGCCGCGACGCGGTTGTGGACTGGCGCGCGATCGAGGCCCGTGGCACGAGCGCGACCGGAGAGATTCATTTCGACGATCGAACCGTGGCGCCGGGCATGAGCTACCGCTACCGGCTCGGTATTCCGGTGGGAGATTCCCTTGCCTACACGGCCGAACTCGAAGTCCGCATCCCGGCGGCGGTCCCGCTGGCGATTCAGGGCACTTGGAACGCCGCGTCCGGCGGGCTCCAGGTACGTCTCGCATCTCCGGGTGCGGCCCTTATCCGCCTCGAAGTGTTCGACGTGACCGGTTCGCGGCTATGGGGTGGATCGGTGGCGCCCGGCTTCGGAGTTCACGTCGTGCCGCTCTCTGGAACCGGGGCGCTCCGCTCCGGGCTGTATTTCGTGCGGGCGACGCTCGGAACGGCGCGAGCGACCGGCAAGGTCGTGGCGACGCGATAGCGCCCGCCGCGGCGAACACAACCTTGTGATACTCGCGTCCCCCATCCGTACAATGCTTCGACATGGCCAGTGAAGCGGTGATCGGCAGACGGACGAGCTGGCTGTCGCCCGCGCGCGAGGCGGATTGGGACGCGCTCTACGCGGAGCAGTTGCCGCGCGTCTACAACTTCTTCCGCTACCGGGTGGGTCCGGGTCCGGTTGCCGAGGATCTGACGTCGGCCACGTTCGAGAAGGCCTGGCAGGCGCGGCATCGATACCGCAGCGACCTCGCGGCGTTTTCTACGTGGCTCGTGACCATCGCGCGCAACGTGGCGACGGATCACTTCCGCAGCCGGCGGCATCACGTGCCTCTGGACGAGGCGCGGGATATCGCGGGTGGCGCGACGCCGGAGGAGCTGGCGGAGCACCGGTCGAATGTCGAGCGGCTCGGGCGGCTGCTGGGCGGCCTGCCGGAACGCGAGCGCGAGCTGATCGCGCTCAAGTACGGCGCCGGGATGACCAACCGCTCGATCGCGAAATTGACCGGGCTCGGTGAATCGAACGTCGGGACGATATTGCACCGCACGATCGAAGCGCTGCGCGCCGGCTGGGAGACTCCCGCGGTGGAGGCCCCATGATCGAGGCACGCCGCGAGTCACAGGCAGGGGCCGAACGCAACGACACATCCAGGCGCACACCGCGCCCTCGAACCCAGGGAGCATGATATGGACGATCGGTTTCTGAACGAGCTGCAGCAGGCTCCCGACCCGGCGTTCGAGTCGGAGCTGGGTGCGCGGCTGCGCCGGCAGGCGCCGGCCCCGCTACGCGCGGCGTTTCCGTGGCGGCCGGCGGTGGCCGTCGCCGCGGTGGCGGCGGTGGTGGTGTCGCTGTTCGCGTTCCCGTCGCTGCGCGTGTCGGCGCAGTCGATGCTCGACATGTTCCGGGTGCGGAACTTCGCGGCCGTGAAGTTCGACCCGTCGCGGCTCCAGAAGCTGCACGGGCAGGGGCAGAACGACGGGCTCCTGATGCTGGGCAAGACCGAGACGCTGCAGGAGCCGGGCAAGCCGCTGACGGTGTCGACGCCGGATGCCGCGGGTGCGATCGCGGGCATCGACGTCGAGACCCCGTCGGAGCTGCCGCGGAACCTGGTGCTGC
Source organism: Candidatus Eiseniibacteriota bacterium (assembly GCA_038231135.1). Lineage (GTDB taxonomy): Bacteria > Eisenbacteria > RBG-16-71-46 > RBG-16-71-46 > RBG-16-71-46 > JANLWX01. The sequence continues at coordinate 49,067 of JBBRLX010000018.1, forward strand.
AGCACATTACGGTCGACGGCGCGGCGGCGGGCCGGCTCACCGCGGACGCGACGAAGCTGCGCGCGCTGCTCGAAGCGCTCGACATCCGCGACCTCGACGTGCCGCAATCGATCGACGGCAAGACCATCACGGTGCGCAAGCCCGCGGTCGTCGTGCAGTCGTTCGGCAGCGACCACCGGCACGCGGTGCTGATCCAGGCGAAGTCACCGGACGTGGAGCTGCCGGCGGGGGTCGATCTCAACCGTCTCGCGGAGATCGGCATGCGCATCCTCGGCGTCGAGCGCGGCCAGGCGCACCAGCTCGCGCAGACGGTGGACTGGCACACGACGCTGCTGGTGCCGGTGCCGCCCAACGCCAGCTCGTTCCGCAGCATCGAGGTGAACGGCAATCACGGCCTGCTGATCACCACGCAGGGAGACTTCGCCTGGGAGCACGAGCGCACGAGCGGGCCGAACGCGTCCGGCGGTAGTTCCTCACCGACGCCGACGCAGGCAGCGGGCCCGCCACGCGACGGCGCGCTGGTGCTATGGTCCGGGAATGACCGCGTGTATGCGCTGATGGGCGACCTCGAGGGAGTGGAACTGGTGCAGATGGCCGAGTCGGTGCGCTGACGGGTTCGTGACCGCACCCGTCATCGAGACCACCGGTCTGCGCAAGGAGTTCGGCCGCAAGACCGCGGTGGCGGACCTGTCGCTCACGGTGGGCCCGGGAGAGGTGTTCGGCTTCCTCGGGCCCAACGGCGCCGGCAAGACCACGTCGCTCAAGATGCTGCTCGGGCTCGTCGAGCCCACAGCCGGCCGCGCCACGGTGCTGGGCGCGCCGGTCGGCGACCGCGCCACGCGCGCCAAGCTCGGGTTCCTGCCGGAACATTTCCGGTTCCACGACTGGCTGACGGGCCGCGAGCTGCTGCGGTTCCACGGCCGGCTGTTCGGCATGCCGGCGCGGAGCATCGGCCCGCGCGTCGAGGAACTGCTCGCGCGCGTGGATCTGGTGGACGCCGCCGACCGCAGGTTGCGCGAGTACAGCAAGGGCATGCTGCAGCGCGTGGGGCTGGCGCAGGCGCTCATGAATTCGCCGCGCGTGGTGTTCCTCGACGAGCCGACCTCGGGGCTCGATCCCATCGGCCGGCTGCTGGTGCGCGACATCATCCACGAGCTGAAGCAGCAGGGCACGAGCGTGTTCCTCAACTCCCATCTGCTCGGCGAGGTCGAGGCGACCTGCGACCGCGTGGTGTTCGTGAAGCAGGGCCGCACGATTCACGAGCTGAGCCTCGGGGGCGTCGCGAAGTCGCTGGCGGTCGAGCTCGAGATCGCGGGTGCCGACGACGCCACGCTCGCAGGCCTGGCCCGGCTCGGCCGCCGGTTCGAGCACGACCAGGGCGTGGTGCGGCTCGAGGTCGACAGCGAGGACGCGCTGCCCGGCCTGGCGCAGGCGGTGGTGGCGGGCGGCGCGCGACTCTATCGCATGAGCGCCGTGCGCAAGTCGCTCGAGCAGTGGTTCCTCGAGGTGATGGGCGAAGACCAGAGGCCCGGCTGATGCGCGGCATTTTCACGATTGCCGGCCTCACGCTGCACGAGGCGGTGCGCCGGCGCATCCTGACCGCGACGCTGGTGTGCGGCAGCGCGTTCCTGCTGCTCTACGGCATCGGCGTGCATTTCATCGCGCGCGACATGATCCGCCACGGCGCCGCGCTCATTCAGCAGAAGATGTTCCTGACGTTCATCACGCTCGCCGGCCTCTACGCCGTGAATTTCCTCACCGTGATGACGTCGGTGCTGCTGCCGGTGGACTCGCTGTCCGGCGAGATCGCGTCGGGCGTCATGCAGACCGTGGCCTCGAAGCCGATTCGCCGCGGCGAGATCGTGCTGGGCAAGTGGCTCGCCCACGTGCTGCTGGTCGCCGGCTACCTCGCGCTGATGGCCGGCGGCGTGCTGGTGATCGCGCACTGGATCGGCCACATCACGCCGCCGCGCATATACCTCGGGCTGCCGCTGATGCTGCTCGAGGGCGTGGTGCTCGTGACGCTGTCGATCCTCGGCGGCACGCGGCTCAGCACGGTGACGAACGGAGTGTTCGTGTTTGGCCTCTACGGCCTCGCGTTCATCGGCAGCTGGGTGGAGCAGATCGGCACCAGGGCCGGCAACGATACCGCGCGTACCGTGGGCACGATCGCGAGCCTGATCATGCCGACCGAGGCGATGTGGCAGCTCGCCGCGCATCACATGCAGCCGACGGTGATGCGCGACCTGGGCGTCTCGCCGTTCTCGCCGGTGTCGGTGCCGAGCGTCGCGATGGTGATCTGGGCCGGCGCCTACGCGCTGGTGACGCTGCTGGTCGCGATCCGGTTGTTCTCGAAGCGCGGCCTCTAGCCGTTCAGCCGATGATCGCTTCCGCCTCGATCTCGACCCGCCAGCGCGGATCGAGCAGCCGCGCCACCACCACCATCGTCGCCGCGGGACGCGTCTCGCCGAACACCTCGCCATGGGCGCGGCCCACGGCTTCGACGTCGTGCGCGTACACCAGGTACATGCGCGTGCGCACCACGTGCCCGGGGCCGGCGCCGGCCTCGCGCAGCGCCGCGACGATGATCTCGAGACACCGCCTGGCCTGCGCGTAGGGATCGGGATCGCAGTGGCCGTCGGGCCACACGGGTGCCGTGCCCGACACCAGCACGCGGTCGCCGACCCGCACCGCCCGGCTGAAGCCGATCTTGGGCTCGTACGGCGAGCCCGAGGACACGGTCTTGCGGTCGCTCATGAGCTCCTCATGATCAGTGCACCGTGCCGTCGGGATCGGCCCACGCTACCGGCCCCTCGTCGCCATCGTCCTTCGGCGGCGGCTTCTTCTGCCCGCAATTGCAGTCCCCGCACTTGTGGTACGGACCGGGCGGCAGGTCGGCATAGGCGATGCGATGCTCGGCACCTTCGTTGTCGCGCACCCACACCACCTCCTGATACGTCTCGGTGCGAGTCACGTGGACGACGCCCTTGCCGGTGCGGATCTCGGTGCCCACCGGCGGCAGCTTCTCCGCGCTGCCGCGGTACTGCACCAACTCGTACGCCAGGCAGCACATCAGCCGACCGCACGCGCCCGAGATCTTGCCCGGGTTGAGCGACAGCTGCTGCTCGCGCGCCATCTTGAGCGTGACCGGATGGAAGTCCTTGAGCCAGGTCGAGCAGCAGAACGCCCGCCCGCACGGGCCGCAGCCGTCGAGCCGCTTGGCCTGGTCGCGAATGCCGATCTGGCGCAGCTCGATCCGGCACCGGTACCGGCCCGCCAGATCCTTCACCAGTTCGCGGAAATCGACGCGATGCTCGGCCGAGAAAAAGAAAATGATCCGCTGGCCGCCAAACCCCACCTCGACCTCGGACAGGTCCATCTTCAGCTCGCGGAACTCGATCCGGTCGCGGCAGAATTCGAACGCGTCCTGCTCGCGGAGCCGGTTGTGATCGTCCTGATCGAGATCCTCTTCCGTCGCCTTGCGGATGATCTCGCGCGTCACGTGGCCCGGGCGCTTGAGCTCGACGAGCGAGCCCTTGAGATGGACCTTGCCGAGCGACTCGCCATGCTCACCCTGGACGATCACCGGGTCCCGCAACGTCAGCCACAGATTTCGGGAATTGAGAAAGAACTCCCTGCGCGAACCGCGCAGAGCGACCTGCACGATGTCGGACATCGCTGCCTCTATCGGGCGGAAGCCCGCCCCGTGAGCCGGCTAAGGAGCCGGAGGATTCGATAGGTCATGAATCCGGAGGCTCACGTCGTCGCGTTCCGTCCAGGCACGCCGCCGAGGCTCACCGCCGGCTATGGGCATCCCGCTCGAGAGCGGGCAGTCCGGGCAGCATAGCGCAGGAGCGGTTGGGGGAAGAATCGGGGTGGAATCGGGTGCTGCGCCCGGGTGGTCACTTCCGCTCGCTTGGGGACCTACGCAACAAGTCTTGTGCTTTCGGTCACCGTCCGGCACCTCCGCCGGCGTTACGCGTGGAATTGGAGGTGGCACCCCGCTAGAATCAGCTAGCGGTTCACATCCTCGCACCACGCCCCGGAGGTAACGATGAGACGCGCGCTCGTAATTCTGGCTTTGGTGATCGGCACCGCGCGGGCCGCTCATTCGCAGAGTTACACGCTCACCACGTCCTGGCCGGTCGATGGCAACCTGCTCGTCTCCGACGGTGCTTCGCTCTACGTCCTCAATTCGACGAGTGGGCTCGTAACGCACTTCGACCTGTCGGGAGCGACTACGGGCTCGTTCTCAGTCGCTCCGGATCCAGACCACGCCCGGTCCACGAACCTCGCTGGCTTCGATCCCACCGGAAACGTCTACGTCGCCCACTTCGATAACGTGAGCGGCAGCTTGGACCTGTATGCACCCAACGGAGCGAGCGTGGCTCCTCGACGGGCGCTGGCATGGCCGGTGGAGGCGGTGGACCACGAAGGCCTCATGTACGCCATTGGCAGGGACGACTACGGCGACCGTCAACTCATCACGATCTCGGCCGCCGGAGACGAGATCGGTGCCAGCACCATTGGACACCCGTATGCATTCATCTTGGGCGTGTCCTGGGACGATCGCCTGTGCCTGTCCAATGAAGAGAGCGCCGGGTGCCCAAGGTATCAAGTGTGGGTCGCGAACGGACCAGGCGTCACCGGGCGAGACTGCGGGCAAGGCGAGCCCACCGATTACATCCCAATGTTCGGAACTTCCGATGGCCAGGGCGGCAGCTTCGTTCTCGCCAGAAGAGGCCTCGGAAACTACAGCTACGCCTATTCGGTCGATCGCTACGGCAGTGGCGTCAACGCTCGGCTTGCGCGCTTCGACTTGCCTCAGGGCGGGGAGATGATCGCTTCCGACTCGCAGGGTGCGGTCTACGTGCTGGTCCAGGGCGCGGTACAGAAGTGGGTGCCCAGCGCTGTGACGCCGACTGTCAGATCGACATGGGGAAGCCTCAAGGCGCGATGGCGGTGATGTAAGCCCGGCACAGCTTCGTCGAACGAACGCCTCACGCCGCCCGGTGCAATCTCCCCGACTCGTCCGTCGTGAACAGCACGTACGTTACGGTGCCATCGCCGGGGTCGGTGAACGCCTCGATGAACTCCTCGGCGAGGTTCCGGCTGTGCTCGCCGGCCATGCCGTCGGACTCGCCGGGAGCCCGCTCGAAGTGCCATTGCTGCAGCACGTATTCCGCCTGACCGCAGATGGTCCGCACCACGTGCACGGCCTCGACCGGGGTGCCCTGGGAATGCAGGGCGTCCACGGCGGCGATCGCCGCAGACCGATCCCAGCCGGGTGCGGTCAGTTCGAGATCGTCCGCGCGCCCGGGACGCGGCAACGACGAGCCCACGAGCAGCGGCGGCTGCGCCGTCTCGGGCTCGTGGATGGCGTCGAACCGAATGATCTGGAACGAGTCGTCGTCGTTCGGGGCCGGTTTTGAGACCGGTTTTCTGCGGGGGTCGGACAGCTGGGCCTCCCTGTTCGCGCAGTGGCCCGAGGGGGCTGAAGACGCGCGAACGTTCTTGGAGTCATCGGCCGATCGGGGGCCCGAATCGAGCCTTTGTCAGTACCGCCAGCGCCCGGCCGCATAGGCGGGCCAGGCGGTGGTCTCGAACCCGGGGTCGGCCACCCGCATCAGCGCCGAGAACAGTGCCAGGTCGGGGGTTACGTTGCCCTCGATCGCCCGCAGCGCCTCCTCGAGCGCCATCAGCCTCCGCCGCACCTCGGTGGCGCCGATGCGCTCGGCCTGACGCCGGATCTCGGGCTCGCGGTCGCGGTTCAGCAGGTCCTCGCGCGGGGCGCCATAGCGCGCCCGCAGCAGGTCGCGCAGCCACAGCTCCTGGAACTCGATCAGCCGCCGCAGCGACTCGCGCCCCGCGCGGCCGAACTTGTTGAAGCCCTGAACGGCCAGCCACAGGGCGGGGCCGTCGCCACGCAGCGCGGGCTCGAGCAACTTGAGCGCCTGATTGCGCGCTGCGATCGGCTGGCCCTCGCGCAGCACCAGCGCCCGCGACAGCGAGCCGCACGACAGCGCGGCCAGCATCCGCGACTCGGCGGGGTCGCAGCCGACGCGCGACACCATGAACTCCGCGACCAGCGACTCGGGGTACGGCGCGAACCGCACCTTCTGGGTGCGTGACCGGATCGTCGCCGGCAGCCGCGAGAGCCGCGAGGTGGTGAGCAACCACACGGTGTCGCCGGGCTCCTCGATGGCCTTGAGCATCGCCGAATACTGATCCAGGCGCATGCGGTCGGCATCGCGCACCACCACCACCCGGCGCGCGGCCTCGTACGGCTTGTACGCGAGGTCGCGCAGCAGGTCGCGCGTAAGCGACATGCGGATCGACGCGGCCTTGTCGTAGGTGAACACGAACAGCGGATCCTCGCGCCACGCTTCGAGCGTATCGATGATCGTCTCGTCGAGTTCCTTCTCCTCGCCCGACACCGGGAACAGGAACTTGAGATCGGGATGCTGGAGAGCTGCGGTTTTGCGGCAGGCGGCGCACTCGCCGCAGGCATCGTTGAGCTTTGCGCCGGCGCCGCCCGCGCCCGCGGGGCCTGAGTCCGTCGCGTCTAACCGCCCCGGCGTCGCCGCGATGCCGGCGGTCCCGTTGATGCGCTCGCACAGCAGCGCGCGCGCGAACGCCAGCGCCGCGGTGCCCTTGCCGACGCCGGCCGGGCCATGGAACAGATAGGCGTTCGCGTAGCGGCCACTCGCCACGGTGTGGCGGAGGAAGCGCTGGGCATCGGGTTGTCCGAGCAGCTCGGACAGCAGGATCACGGGCACTTGGGAGGCCTTTCCGGGCGGTTGCGGGAGTCGGTCCCTGAGAGCAGCATCCTACAGACTATTGCAGCCAGCCCTCGGGATCGAGCGAGGTGCCGCCCTTGCGGACCTCGAAGTGCAGGACCGGACCCCTGAGAGAGCCCGAGTCGCCGGATTGCGCGATCACCTGGCCGGACTGCACCTCCTGCCCGACCGACACCGCGATCGACGACAGGTGGCCGTAGAGCGTGTAGTACCCGTCGCCGTGGTTCAGGATCACCATCTGCCCGTAGGTGCCGAAGTCCTCGCTCACGTAGTCCACGCGGCCCTTGGCGACCGCGCGCACCGAGGTGCCGATCGCCACATCGATGTCGATGCCGTTGTTCATGGTCATCGTGCCCCACTTGGGGTGCTTCTCCGGGCCGAACCGGCCCACCAGGGGCCCGCGCACCGGCCAATCGAGATGCCCCTGGCCCGCCGCGAAGTTGCCGGTGTAAGGCTGCGGATTGCGGCCCTCGGAGCGGGCCTTGGCGCCCTCCTCGCGGCGCTTGCGATCGAGATCGGCGAGCAATTTCTGCATCGCGCGCGCGGTCTTCTCGAGCTCGGCGGCGGCGGCCTCGTAGGCCTCGCGCTGGGTCTGGATCGTGTGCACCGATTGCGCCTTCTGCTGCCGGAGCCCGTCGAGGCGCCGGTTCTCCACCGTCGTGCGGGTCGCGGTGCGGCGGACGTCGGTGAGATTCTGCTCGAGCCGGTTCTGGGACGCTTCGACCACGTCCTTCTGTTGCTGGATCGCCTCGAGCAGCACGCGGTCCTGCTCCGCGACCATGACGAGGAAGTCCCACCGCGACAGGAGCTGCGCGAACGATCGCGTCGACAGCAGGAACTCGAGCTCGCGGCCGACGCCGTATTTGTAGAGGCTACGCAGCCGGTGGGCGAACCGGGCGCGCTGCTGGTCCAGGGACTCGAGATTGCGATCGAGATTCGCGCGCGTCACTTCGAGCTGGCGATCCAGGTTGCCGCGCCGGCTCTGAAGCGACTGGAGGCGCTTGCGTGTGGAGTTCAGCTCGCGCTCGGTACGGTGGAGCTGGACCAGCGCCTTCTGCTCCTGGCCGCGCAGCTGTTTCGCGGCCTCGCGATGCGCGCGGGCCTGCTGCTGGATGCGCTCGAGCTCGGCGCGCTTGGAGGCCTCGAGGCTGTCCTGGGCGGCCGCCGGATGCATCGCGACCGCGGCGAGCAGCGCAACGGCGAAGCACGATTGGACGAAGCGGCGGAACCGGCCGCGGGCGCGCGGCGCCATGACCCAGGTGGTCATGCGCCGACCGAGCGCAGCACCCTCGACAGCGCGAGCATGGCCGCGAGCCACCCCAGGAGGACGACCGCACCCAGGAACACGGCGGCCCAGGTCCACGGCAGGAACTGCACGTTGCCGATCTGCGCCGCCAGCGCCTGCTGGCAGCCGAATGCCAGCGCCAGTGCGAGCACGCCCGAGACCAGCGCCTCGAGCATCGCCTCGATCACGAACGGCGTGGCGATGAACCGGTCCGTGGCGCCGAGGCGGCTCATGATCTCGACCTGCGGCCGCCGCGCGAGCACGGTGAGCCGGATGGTGTTGTAGAGCACGAACACCACGGCCAGCGCGACCAGCGCGCCCACCGCGATCGCGCCCCGCACCATGCCGTCCTTGAGCTGGTCGAGTCGCCGCACCCAGTCGCCGCCGTAGCGCACGTCCTCGACCTCGGGGAACTTCGACACCTGCTGCGCCGCGCGCTCCATCGCCTCGTAGTTGAGCAGCTCGGGCTTGAGCTTGAGGCGCAGCGACGCGGGCAGCGGGTTGCCGCCCACGGCATCGAGCAGCGCCGGGTCGCCGATCTGTTCCGAGAACTCCTTCCACGCGTCGTCCTTGCTCACGTACGTCGCCACGCCGTAGAGCTGCGACAGCCGGCCGACCAGCGCGTCGCGCTGCGCGGGGGTGACGTCGTCGTTCAGATACACCACCATCTCCCGCCGGTCGCCGACGAGTTGCAGCGCGACGCGCGCGTTGTCCGCCAGCATCACGAACACCGCGCACAGCGCGAGCGCCGCGGTGAGCGAAAAGATCGCGGTGCTCCCGAGCCCGCGATGGTGCTTGAACGATCGCCACGCCTCGCGGAAGTAGAACACGTGCATCACACGCCTCCCGCCCGGGTTGCGCGGCCCGGACGCGGCATGCCGGTGTCGCCGTTCACGAGCCTGCCGTCCTCGAGCGTGAGCACGCGGCCGCCGAGCGCCTGCGCCGCCGCGGGGTTCGTGGTGACGAGCAGCAGTGCGGCGCCTTCCGCGTGGATCGCCCGCAGCAGCGCCATCACCTCATCGGCGCTGCGCTTCTCGAGCGCCCCGGTGGGCTCGTCGGCGATCAGCACCGCTGGGCGGTTCACGATCGCCCGCGCGATCGCCACGCGCTGCTTCTCGCCACCCGACAGCTCGGACGGGTAGGCCGTGTGCTTGCCGGCGAGCCCGACCTCTTCGAGCGCGTGCGTCACGCGCGGCACCACGTCCTCGTTCGAGAACAGCCCCATGATGTGGACCGCGAGCGCCACGTTCTCGAACACCGTGCGGTCGCTCAGCAGCCGGAAGTCCTCGTACACGACGCCGATGGTCCGCCGCAGCAGGGCGCGCTGGGAGCGCGAGATCCGGCCGCTGCGGAACGTGCCCACCACGACGCTGCCCGAGGTTGGACGCGACTCGTGGGTGATGAGCCGGAGCAGCGAGGTCTTGCCGGCGCCGCTGTGGCCGAGGAACACGACGCATTCCCCTTCGTCCATGTGCCACGACACGGAGTCGAGCGCCAGGCGCTCTCCGTAGCGCTTGGTGACCTGCTCGAACGTGATCATGAGATTCGCACCGTACCAGACGGGCCGGCCGCCCTCAACGGACGGCCGGCCCGGCGGGCACGGCGCCGGCCCTCCGATCAGGACTTGCGGATCTCGATGTGCGCCCTGTCGCGCAGCGTCTTGATCCAGCCGTCGTAGCGCTCGCGCTGCTGGAGCTCGGCAACCGCGTCCGGCAGCTCTTCCTTGATCTCCGACATCTCGTACTCGCGCTCGCCCTTGCGGTCCACGATCTTGAAGATGTTGAAGCCGGCCGCGTTCACCAGCACGTCGCTGACGTTGCCGATCTTCACCGAGTCGAGACCGGCGCGGATCTGCGGCTGCAGCGTCGCAACCGAGATGAATCCGAGATCGCCGTCCTTGGCCGGGCCGTCGTACTTGCTGTAGCGCTTCACCAGTTCCGCGAAATCGATACCTTTCACGGCCTGGGTGTGCACCCTCTCGGCCAGCTTCTTGGCGCGGTCCGCATCGGCCTCGGTGAGCTGGACACGCACCAGGATGTGGCGCGCGTGGACTTCGACCGGCGGGTTGCCATGGTCGTCGAGGCTGTCCTTGCCCGCGACGCTCTTGACCGTGTCACGCTCGAGCGCCTGGACGATGTGCCAGCCCGCAGACGAGCGCACGGGCCCGCTGATCTCGTTGTTCTTGAGCCCGAACACCACGGCTTCCAGCGGCGTGTCGAGCAGGCCGCGGTTCACGAACCCCAGGTCGCCGCCGTTCCTGGCGGTGGCGGGATCGTCGGACGCCTCGGCCGCCACCTTCGCGAACTTCTCGCCGTTCGACAGCCGCTTGCGGATCGCCAGCGCCTGCACGCGCGCACGCGCATCGGTCACCGAGTCGGCCGACGGCGGAATCTGGATGACGCGCAGCTTGATCTCGGCCGGCACCTTCGGGAATTTCTCGTGGTTGATCTTGAAATACGCCTCGGCCTCCACCTGAGAGATGGTTTTCTTCGGCAGTGTCTTCGCCATCAGCTTGCGGCCGATGATCTGGCGCTGGATCTCGGCGCGGAACTTCTCGCGCAGCTTGTCCTCGGTGGTGTTCTCCTTGATGAGCTGCTGGCGGAAGCCGTCGTCGCCGCCGAAGCGCTGCTTGATCTCCTTCATCGCGGTCTCGAGCTCCTTCGCCACCTCGGCATCGGTGGCCGTGAGCCCCTGCTTCTTGCCTTCGGCGAAGATGAGCTTCTCGTCGATCAGCTGGTTCAGGATCTGCGTGCGCAGCGTGTCGACCGTGTCCGAATCCGGCGTCGCCTGGGACCGCGCGAGCACCAGCCCGAGCTGTTCCTCCACGTCGCTCTCGAGCACCACGTCGTCGTTCACGACCGCGGCGATGCCATCCAGCCGCTCGGCCCGAGCGGAGACTGCGAATGCGCCCGCGATCAGCACGGGCACCAGCCATTTCAAGCGCTTCAACGAAACCTCCCGAAGAGAGTGCGGCGCCCGCTTCCGCTGCGCCTGGTTGCCTCACCATGACGCCGGAGGAACGCCCTGCAAAACAGCGGGCCAGTATAGCCGCACCGGTGACGGTTGCGGCAACAAGACATGGCCAATTGTGACGGGGGAGTGTGACTCTGAAGATGATACGCCGGGGCCCCGGGATTCCTTCCATCGTGAGTTTCGACGCGGCCTTGCGACTGCCGGACAGTCGTTGCCGCCCTGAACCCCGCCGTTTGCCGCGCTCGTCCGAGGATTGCCGCGGCCGGGTGCCCTGACAGAGGATAATCATCCGATGCGTTCCGGCGGGTCCTGGAGGTATGGGCGATGAGCCTCGGGTTTGGCGGCAGGCGGTTGCTGGCGGTGGCGGCGGTGCTGGCCACGGTCGCGTTCGCCGTGCCCCGGTTCCTCACCCACAACCCCTACCAGCGGCTGGGCGTCTCGCTGAACTGGGTGCGCGGACAGGAATTCCCGCAGGTGGACCGGGTGATCGGGCCGCCGGCGGAATACCTGCTCGAAAAGGGCGACGAGATCCGCGGCATCGATGGTGTGCTGTTCTCGGGCTCCCGCGACATGCTCGAGTATCTCAAGCGCAACGGCTGGCCCAAGGGCCCGTTCACGCTCACCATCGATCGCACCCAGCGCACGTTCAACATCGTGGTGCCGCCCGTGCAGCTCGGTGCCTGGCAGCGCTTGCGCCTGTTCTTCTTCAACGTCGCGGCCATGATCGCGGCCCCGCTCGTGGCCTTCCTGCTGGTGTGGCGCCGGCCCGACCTGAGCGCGGCCTGGGTGTTCCTGTGGTTCGCGACCCTGCAGGGCCTGGGCGGCATCTGGGAAACCTACCAGTACCCGACGCTCGAGCCCACCGGCGCGTTCAAGGTCTACCTCGACGTCTACCGCGATCTGCTGCTGTGGTTCCCGGCGAGCTTCCTGCATTTCATGACCGTGTTCCCTCGCCCCCGCTGGCAGCCCGGCCGCCGCTGGCAGAGCTGGTGGTTCCGGCTGGTGGTGGCGGCAAACGTGGTGCCGGTGGTCATGATCGTCTACGGCCTCGCGCGGCATAAGGTCATGGACACCCCCTACGTGTGGTTCCAGTCGATCGCGCTGCCGCTGGGCGTGCTGTCGCTGGTCGGCAGCTACGCGCGCCCCGGCGACGGCCGGCGGCCGACGATGAGCGAACGGGTGCTGGCGCTGGTGGTCGCGGGCGTGCTGATCCTCGCCACCGGGCTCGGCGCGGTGTCCGAGGACCCGCGGTTCATCGCGTTCTATTCCATGCCGCTCGCCCGCATCGCGATCACCGCCATCTTCGTGGCGTGGCTGGTGGCGCCGGTGCTGATCGCCTGGCTGATCGCCAACGACCCGGTGTTCGACCCGCGCCGGCTGCTGGTGCGGTCGCTGCCCTACGCGCTGCTGTCGGGCGTGCTGGCGGCGCTCTACCTGGGCTGCGCCCTGCTCGGCGAGCGACTGTTCGCCGCGGTCACCGGCGAGCAGGCGATGCTGTTCAACGTGGTCGCTGCGCTGGTGGTGGCGTTCGCGTTCGCGCCGCTGCGGGAGCGGCTGCAGCGCTGGCTCGACCGGCTCTACGGCCGCGACCCGCACGCGCTGCGCCTGGCGCTCGACACCGCGGGGCGCGAATTGCTCGGGGCGCTCGACGAGGCCGAGGTGAAGCGCTCGGTCGAGCAGGGCCTCGAGACCGGCCTCCGGCATCCGGTGGCGATCGACTGGCCGGACCGCGGGGTGCCCCGCATCGCCGACGGCGAGGAGCTGCCCGAACACGCCCGCAGCGCCGTGGAGGCGCTGCTCGTCCAGGCCCGCATCCGGCTCGAAAACCTGGCGCTCCAGCAGGAGCGGGCGGCTCACGAGCGGCGGGAAGTGGAGCTGAGGGAGGCCGCGATCCGCGCGGAGTTGCGGGCGCTGCAGGCCCAGGTGCAGCCGCATTTTCTTTTCAACGCTTTGAACGCCCTGGCCTATCTCATCGAGACGGACGCCGGCGCGGCCCAGCGGTTCACCGAGCGGCTTGCCGACATGCTGCGCTACACCGTGGAAGCCGGCAGCCGGCCGGCGGCGCTGCTGTCGGACGAGATCGCGTTCGTCGAGGACTACCTCGGGGTCGCGCGGGAGCGTTACGAGAATCCGATGGTGTTCGAATACCGCGGCACGCCGGACCTGCTGTCGCTGGCCGTGCCGCCGCTATTGCTGCAACCGCTCGTGGAGAACAGCCTCAAGCACGGCTGCCCGGCGGGAGAGACGCCGTTACACCTCGCGCTCGACGCCCGGATGGACGGGCGCTGGCTCGACCTGACGTTCACCGACGACGGCTCCCTCAACGGCAACGGCGCCGTCGGGCTCGGCGTGGGACTCGAAAACCTGGAGCAGCGCCTGCGGCGGTTCGGCGGCGCGGACGCCACGGTGGTGGCCGGAGCACGGACGACGGGCGGATTCGAAGTACGCATGCGCTGGCGGCTGCGCGAGAGGATGGCAGCGTGACGGTCGAGAACCCGGTGCGGGTGCTGATCGCGGACGACGAACCGCGCGCGCGCCAATTCCTGGAGAAATTGCTCGGTGAACACGACGACATCGAGGTGGTGGGAGCGGCACGCGGCGGACAGGAGGCGATCGAGCTCACCACGCGGCTCGCGCCCGACGTCACGTTCCTCGACATCCACATGCCGGATCTGTCCGGCCTCGAAGTGGCACGCTACATCGTGCGCGACCGCGTCGGACCGTTCCCGCACGTGGTGTTCGTCACCGCCTATGACCGCTATGCCGTCGAAGCGTTCGAGATCGCAGCACTCGATTACGTGCTCAAGCCGCTCAAGCGCGACCGGCTGGGCGAAACCGTGCGGCGCGTGGTGACGGAGGTGCGCAACGGGCGCCCGGCGGCGCACCTGCGGGCGCTGAAGACCGCGCTCGACACGCCCGAACTTCAAGATGCGATGCCGCCACTCAAGCGACTGCCGGTGCGGCACCGGCGCGAGGTGAAGCTGCTCGACCTCGACGAGGTGCCGATCGTGTTCTCGCGCGACCGGCTGGTGCTCGCCCGCGCCGAGGGCAAGGAATACCTGGTCGACTACACGCTGCAGGAACTCGAGACCCGGCTGCCGCGCGACCAGTTCGTGCGTGTGCATCGCGGAGCGCTCGTGAACCTCGAAGCCATCGAGTCCTATGGCGGCGAGGACGGCGTGCTCGTGCTGCGCCTCAAGGACGGCACCCGCGTCGAAGCCAGCGAGCGCCGCGCCGCCGAAGTCAGGCGCCGGCTGCGCTGACGGCGGAATTCAGACGCGGCGGCGTGGACGGCCGTGCCCGTGCGATTCCCGCGCAATCAGCCCTGCGGCATCCCCGGGACGATCTCGGGCGGCGGTAGCTGGACGCGTTTCAGCTCCGACTCGTGCACCGTGACCGGGTACTTGCGCTTCAACTGATCGGTGTAGACGCGCAGGATCGCGTCCCGCTGGCCCTCGACGACGAACGTGCGCAACTGCTCCTTCACCTCGGGCGGGACCGACTCGTACGGCGGCGCGGTGGGACTTTGCACGCGGCGCAGGTATTCGGCGCGAAGATCGTCCTCGGTCACGTGAAGGCGGCTCGTCACCTGGGCTTCGAAGATCGATTGCAGCACCCTCGAATCCACGCGGTCCTGAATGGCGCGCTCGATGTCGGGCACCTCGTTCAGGTGCCGCCGGTGCGCCTCGATCACCACCAGGCGCTGCACCACGCGGGACTCGATCCAGCGCTGGATCGACGGCAGCGAGGAGAAGTTCGGGCGATCGGACTGGCTCTGGAGATCGCCGAGCGCGTCCGCCATCGTAAGGCGCGCCTCGCCCGCCGGCGTGTCGTAGCGGGCGAGCACGACGCCAGAGTCCTCCGCCTGGATCGCGGCGGTGGAATCGCCGGCCGGCCGGTTCGCGCGCATGAACAACTCCTGGCCGCCGCCGGGCTCGAGCCGCACGCGGTATTCGTCCTTCAGCGTCTGGATCGCGTGCTGGACCACCGCGCGATGCTTGCGCTGCTTCAACTGCGCCAGCACCTCCGCCTGGACGGACGCGAGCGGGGGCAGCTTCCCCGCCCGGCGTTCGAGCACGCGGACGATGAACCAGTTGTCGCCGGCCGGAACCGGGCCCACCAGTTCGCCGACGCGCGCTTCGCGAATGCGCGTGTCGAGCGGCTCGGGCATCGCCCCGCCGGGAATCCAGCCGAGGTCACCGTCGGGCGGCACCACGCCGCTGCTGTTGAACGCCGTCGCCACCGTCCGGAACGGCTCGCCGGAGCGCAACCGGGCCAGCGCCTGGCCCGCCATGAGCGGAGTCGCGGCGTGGATCACCTGCAGGTGGTGTTCGGTGCGATGCCAGTCGTAGAACGTCGCAATCTCCGCCTCGCTCACCGGCACGTTCTGCGGCGCCAGTTGTTCGGTGAGGGCACCGAGCAGCAATTCCTGCTCGGCGGCGTGGCGCACAAGGACGAGCTGGGTGTCCTGGGTCACGCCGCGCTGCTCCGCCTCGAGCAGCATGAGGTCGCGGCGGATCAGGTCGTCGAGCAGCATCCGCTTCGCGCTGTCGGGCTGCCAGGCATACTGGCCGTGGGCGGTGCTCGCGAACGCGACGAGGTCGGCGGCCGTGATCGTGCGAGGGCCGACCTGTGCGACCGGCCGGGATTGGGTGGCGCAGGACGCGAGCGTCAGCGCGGCGATCGCGGCGAACCCCAGCGCGATCCGGCGGCGCGCCGGCGTGGAATCAACCATCGTGGTCATGGGTCTCGCTCCCCCTCGTGGATCGGCTCGCGAAGGTAGAGCAGCGCTGGCCGGGCCGCAAACTCAGGGCCGGGGCGCGTCGAACACCGGACGCGCCGATCGTGGGGACCAGGTCGCCGGCGCGTGCGTCCTTGCGTGGCGCCCCGCCGACGATCGACCGCGACGCCATCACGGCGCCACGCCGATCGTCGAACGAATGCCGCAGCCTATTCGCCGCCTCCCGTGCAGGCCGTACCCGGCTCGGCGTGCGGAATCGCGCTCAGGTATTCGTAGATCGCGCTGAGGTCCACGTCCGTCATGTGGCGATAGACGGGCCACGGCATCACCTGCAGGAAATTGTGCGGCGGCTCCGGATCGTGGCCGGTGCGGATCGTGTTGATGAACTGCTCGCGCGTGCTGTTCTCCGGCAGCCCGGTCTTCTTGTCGGGTGTGAGGTTCGCCGACGTGAACGGGCCAAAGTGAACGCCGCCCGCGAGGTAGTGGTCGGTGTTGAGCAGGCCGTCGCCGCCGGACGCCGGATTGTGGCCGGCCGCGTAGGACGGGCACGAGTGACAGTCGTTGCAGCCGCTCTGCGCGTTCACGATGTAGCTGCCGAGCCCGACGAGCGACTTGTTCCGGCCCTTCAGTTCCAGGCGCACAGGGGCGATGTCGAATCCGCGCTGGATGCGCTCGTCCGCGCGATGGATCTCGTTGCCATCGTCCTTGCGACCGTGACCGTGATCGTCGTCATCCCTGTCGTGATCACCCCAGCTCGTGCCGGGCGCACCGAGGAACGCGAGGATGATGCCGGCGAAGATGATGGAACAGAAGCCGAACAGCAGACGATGCGATTTCATGGGTGTCTCCGCAGGGGCGAACACGGAACGTCGAGAGAGGAACCGGAGGATACAAGAGGCTGGCCGCCGATCAAGAAAAAGCCGCGGCTCGCCACGGACCCCCCTGGGAACGGGGGTTCCACACGGTTTTCAGCGGCGTTTCAGCGGCTCCCGGCGATTCGGGCCGGGTGGCGGGGGCAGCGGCTGCGGACGGGCCGCAGGGTGCGATGCCGCCGATGCGGCCGGGGCGCCCGCCACCCCGCCGGTCGGGGCGCCGCCATCCGGTCCCGTGGGTCCCGTAGGTCCGGCCGCGGGTCCGCTGTTCGCGGTCGCGAGGCTCAGACCCTGCAGCAGCTCGCGCGTGCGGTGCAGCAGTGCCAGGCCCTCGCCGCGGAGCCGGAGGCCGAACTCGCGGCCGGTGAAGAATTCGATCTGGAAGTTCAGCGTGCCCACCAGGCTGCGGATCTCGCCGGGCTTGAGTGGCCGGCGCAGCGCCAGCTCGGCGACGTCGTGGAATACCCGCAGGCTCTCGACGTCGTTGCCGGCGCCCAGCACGCGCAGCCGGCGCAGCTCGAACAGCGCGATCGCGGCCGGCGGCAGCTGGCCGAACCGGTCGATGACCTCGAGCACCAGGTCGTCGATCGCGGCCTCGTCGCGGGCCTCGGCCAGCCGCCGGTACAGGTTGAGCTTCTCGTGCTCGTCGGGCACGTATTCGTCGGCGAGGTACGCGCTCCAGTCGGTGACGAGCCGCGGCTCGGGCTTGATCTCGCTGGCCTCGCCCTTGAGCTCCGCCACGGATTCCTCGAGCAGCTTCACGTACAGGTCGAACCCGAGTCCCAGGATGAAGCCGCTCTGCTCGGGGCCCAGCATGTTGCCGGCGCCGCGGATCTCCAGGTCCTTGAGCGCGATCTTGAACCCGACGCCGAGGTCGTCGAACTCCTCGATCACACGCAGCCGCTTCTCGGCGTCCTCGGTGAGCACGCGGCGGCTCGGCACCAGCAGATAGGCGAACGCCCGGTGCGACGAGCGCCCCACCCGCCCGCGCAGCTGGTAGAGCTGCGCCAGCCCCATGGTGTCGGCGCGATCCACGATCAGCGTGTTCACGCTCGGGATGTCAAGGCCCGACTCGATGATCATCGTCGACACCAGCACGTCCGTGCGCTTGTCGATGAAGTCGAGCATCACCTGCTCGAGCTGGTGCTCGTGCATCTGCCCGTGGCCCACGGCCACGCGCACCTGCGGCACCAGCTTCTCCACGCGCAGCGCGACGTTATGGATCGTCTCCACGCGGTTGTGCACGAAGTACACCTGCCCGCCGCGGTCGATCTCGCGCAGGATCGCGTCCGAGATCGTCTCCTCGTCGTACTCGAGCGTCTCGGTGTGAACCGGCAGCCGGTCGCGCGGCGGCGTCTCGATCACCGACATGTCGCGCGCGCCGGCGAGGCTCAGGTTGAGCGTGCGCGGGATCGGCGTCGCGGTCATCGCGAGCACGTGCACGGTGCGGGTGAGCTGGCGGATCTTCTCCTTCTGCGCCACGCCGAAGCGGTGCTCCTCGTCGATGACCACGAGCCCCAGGTCCCGGAACTTCACGTCCTTCGACAGCAGCCGGTGGGTGCCGACCACGATGTCGACTTCGCCGGTCGCGACCTTCGCGAGCGTGTCCTTCAGCTGCTTCCCGGTGCGGAACCGCGACAGCACCTCGACCTTCATCGGGAAGTCGGCGAGGCGCTCGCGGAACGTGAGTACGTGCTGCTGCGCGAGGATCGTGGTGGGGACCAGCACCGCGACCTGCTTGCCCTCCTGCACCGCCTTGAACGCGGCGCGCATCGCGACCTCGGTCTTGCCGTAGCCCACGTCGCCGCAGATCAGCCGGTCCATCGGCAGCCCCGATTCGAGATCCTGCTTCACGTCCTGGATCGCCTTGAGCTGGTCGGGCGTCTCCTCGTACGGGAACGCGGCCTCGAACTCGCGCTGCCACACGGTGTCGGGCTTGAAGGCATGCCCGGGCAGCGCCTTGCGCGCCGCGTATGCGCGGATCAGCGCCTCGGCCATGTCCTGGATGGCCTTCTTGGCTCGGGCCTTGGTCTTCTGCCACGCGCCCGAGCCGAGCCGGTAGAGCGCCGGGCGCGCGCCCTCGCTCGCCGAATAGCGCGACATCAGCGCGATCTGCTGCACCGGCACGAACAGCCGGTCGCTCTCGGCGTAGGAGATCTCGACGCAGTCGGTCTCCTGCCCGTTCAGCGTGAGCCGCTGCATGCCGCGGTAGACGCCGATGCCGTGGTCCTCGTGCACCACGTAGTCGCCGACCTTGAGCGCCGACAGCTCGGCGATCGACAGTCCGCCGGTGCGCCGCAGGCGCCGGCGCCGGCGGTGATAGCGCGCGAACACCTCGTGATCGGTCAGGATCGCGAGCCCGGCCGACTTCATCGTGAAGCCCTGCGACACGAGTCCCACGCCGAGCGTCGCGCCGGTGTTGCCGAGCATCTCCTGCAGCCGGTCGCGCTGCGCGGGGTTGTCGCACAGCACCACGCCCAGCAGGCCGGCGGCGCCAATCTCGGCGAGGTGCGTGCGCAGCCGTTCGATCGATCGCTGCATCGGCTCGGCGGGCGTGCACTCGAGCAGCAGCGTCTGCACGTAGCGGCGGCCCTCGCCAACCTCGCCGATCGGGCCCATCCAGTCGGCGCCGGGGCGCTCCGCCGCCACGTGCTCGAGCGTATCCTCGGGCAGGAACAACTCCTCGGGGCGCGAGATCGCGGGGTAGTGCGTGCGAGATTCCTCGAAGCCGCGCGCGATCAGCTCGCCCAGCTCCGCGGCGCGCTGGCTCAGCTTGCCCGGATCGTCGAGCACCACGATGCAGTCGGCCGGCAGGTAGTCGAGCAGCGAGCCCGGCTGGGGATCGTAGTGCGACGCGAACCGCTCCATGCCATCGTGAAACAGCGAACCCGTCGTGCGATCACGACGGCCGACGACTTCGGTGTCGGCGTCCACGCGGGTCTCGGCCGCACGCAGCCGCGTCATCACCGCGTCGACCTCGTCGCGCATGACCACCACTTCGTAGCGCGGCAGCAGTGTCGCGTCCTTGAGCTGCTCGAGCGAGCGTTGCGTGCCCGCGTCGAACCGGCGCATGGACTCGAGCGTGTCGCCGTCGAACTCCAGCCGGATCGGATCGGCGAGGCCCACGGCGTAGATGTCGAGGATGCCGCCGCGCCGCGCGAAGTGGCCCACCGCCTCGACCTCGGGCAGCCGCTCGTAGCCCAGGTACACGAGCCGCTCGGCGAGCTCGGCGGGATCGTAGTCGTGGCCGACCTCGAGCCGGATCACGGCCGCGCGCAGCCGTTCCGGCCGCGGCACGCGCTGCAGCAGTCCGCGCACCGTGGCCACCACCACTCCCGATTCGCCCCGCGCGAGCCGCGCCAGCGTCTCGAGGCGCTCGGCCGTGATCGCCGGGTGCGGCGACGCCGGGTCGTAGGGCAGGTTGTCGGGCTCCGGGAACACCAGCGTGTCGCCGCGGCCGCGGAAGTATTCGAGATCGTCGCGCGCGGCCTCGAACCCGTCGGCATGCGCGACCAGGTACAGCACGGTCCGGCCGGTGGTGCGCTGCAACCAGGACGTGAGGTAGCCGCGCGCCGAGCCGATCAGCCCCCGCACCGCCACGCGTCCGCCCGGATCGTCACGCTCGAACCGCTCGGCGAGCGTCCGGGCTTCGGACACGCGGTCGAGTTGTTGCGCGAGCGATTCGGCCAGCTCGTCCTTGAGGTACGTCTCGGTCACCGGGTGCTCCTCGTCGAGCGGCGAACGCCGGTCAGCGGCGCCGGGGTCCCAAACGCGAAAACCCGCCGCGGATTTTCCCGTGGCGGTACGGCCTTCGAATGTCCGCCCCTGAATCAGGGCGGCGAGCAGCCTAACAACCGCGTGTGGGGCGGCTCAAGGCGGGGGCACTCGGGTCAGCGCGCCAGTGCCTGCTTCGGTTTCTCGGCCAGCACCTGCGCGAGCACCTGCTCGAGGCCGCGGTATTCCATGTCGCAGCGCGCGTGCTCGGGGTCGGTACTTGGATGGTACTCGCCGCCACCGTGCACCCAGCGGATCATGCCGACGCGGTCGATCAGGAACGACACAGAGGTCCAGTTGCGCTCGGGACTGGCGTCGAGCCAGTAGCGATCGAGCGTCTTCCAGGAGCCGTCGACGGCGATCGGGCCCGAGAACCCCAGCTTGTTCGCGGTCGCCAGGATGTGGCGGTCGTCCACGAACCGCGGTGGCTTGGGATGGTATACGCCGACCACGACGAGCCCCTGCCCGCCGTGATCGCGCTCGAGTTGTTCGATCACCGGCAACGTCGAGGAACAATACCGGCAACCGTCGGTCCACCAGCGCACCAGCACCACCTTGCCGCGCAGCGACCGCAGCGTGAGCGGCTTCGTGCGGATCCAGCGGTCGAACGTCCACGCGGGTGCCGGGGTGCCGATCAGCTCGGATCCCAAATCGGGATCTCCGGCCACTGCAGGCGCGCTGGCGTCGGCATGGGCGGTCGCCGATATCGCGAACGCCAGAAGCATTCCGGCACCGAGGCGCCGCCAATGACGGGTCGGCGTGGTCACTCGGGAGGTCGCGCGGGGATTCATGGGGAAAAGCCTACTGCAAGTGCGCGCGACCGCCCAATCCGGTATATGTTCCGCCAGAGCCGCAACCACATCACCGAGGAGGTCCCTCATGAAATCCGTACTCCTGCTCCTGTGCCTGGCGACGGGTGTGACCATGGCGGCGCACGCCTCGCCTCCCCCCGCGACCCTGCAACACGTGGACCCGAACGCTCCGTGCTTCCGCTGGCCCGCAGTCGACATGGACGGTGACGGTGTGTTCGACCGTATCGATCACTGCCCCAACACGCCCAAGGGCTGCACGGTGGATGCGTGGGGGTGTCAGACCGATGAAGATCACGACGGCGTGTGCGACGGGCTCGACCAGTGCCCCGGCACGCCGCCCGGCGCCAAGGTGGATTCGCACGGCTGCTCGGACAGCCAGAAGACCGGCACGGCCGCTGCGACCCCTGTGGTGAAGGAGCCGGAGCACGCGGCGCCGCCGCCGCCCAAACCGGCCGAGCCCACGAGCGAGATCGAGCGCCAGCTCATTCAGACCGGCCGCATCCGGCTCGAGAACGTGTACTTCGAGACCGCGAGCGCCAGGCTGCTGCCCGAGAGCGAGGAGACGTTGCGCGAAGTCGACCGCACGCTGGAGAAGTTTCCGGAACTGCGGGTCGAGATCGAAGGCCACACCGACACGCGCGGCGCGGCGCGCTACAACCTGCGCCTGAGCCAGTTGCGCGCGGAATCGGTGCGCGCGTTCCTGCTCGCGAACGCGCATCTCGAAGCCGAGAATTTCACGGCGAAGGGTTATGGCGAGACGCGCCCCGAGACCAGGGAGCGCAACGATGAGGAGTTACTGCGCAACCGCCGGGTGGTGCTGCGCGTGCTGAATCCGGAAGTGCTGCCGAAGGGCGTGAAGATGGACACCACGCATTGATGCGTATTTGAAAGGACACGATCTCCCGGCCGGCCGGAGCGCGGACATGCCGCGTTCGCGACGCTCCCGGCCCGCCGGGGGAGCACTCTGCAGCGGAAGGATCGAGCCGAGATGAAAGCCAAGATGATGCTTGCCGAGGCCGCGACCGGACACCCCGACGGGACCATCAGCATGCTGCGTGCGGGCATCACGCACGTGTGGGTGCAGAACCCGCCCTATGGGCTGCAGGCCTCGCTGGTGTCGCGGATCGAGGCCGAGATGGGCGATGCCGGCCCGCACCAGTTCGATCTGCGGTGCATGACCGACGACGGCGCCGAGGTGATGCCGAAGATGCAGGGCCAGTTCACCGCCCCCCAGGGCGGCGGCATCAACAACTTGATCCTGAACTTCAGCACCGCATTCCCCAAGCCGGGGCGTTACACGTTCGTGCTGCGCGTCGACAACGTGCAGTTGGACATGTGCACGGTGCAGGTGACGCAGGCGCCGGAGGGGGCTCCGGCGGGGCCGACGCAGGCGTCGAACTGACAGCTCACGCCGCGCGTTTCGCCGGCGCCTGCATGCCCCAGCGTGACAGGACGCTCTCGGCGATCAGCAGCAGCAGCGCGAGCACGATGAACAGGCTCCACAACTCGCGGCCGTAGCGCGCCTCGCGGACGCGGCGCGCGAGGTCGGCGCCGGGGCGCACCACCTGGGCACGGCCGTTCGGGAACGCGCCCACCAGCGCGTCCTCGGGCAGCGAGGTGAGATCGGACTCGCGCACGTCGGGATTCACGGCGAACGTGCTGCGGAGCCGGCCGCCCTGCAGCACGCGGTAGAGCCCGGTGCGCTCGAGCGGCACCGATTGCAGCCGTGTGGCGCCGCGCTCCGAGACCAGCTCCGACGCGATCTCGTGGCCGCCCGTGTCCTCGATGCGCCACACTCCGGTGCTGGCGGGCGCGCTGTAGCGGTCGCCGGGCGCGAGCGACGATGCCGCGGTGCCGCGGGCCAGCACCTTCGCGGCCTGATGCATCAGGGGCAGGAACGCGCCGCTCATCGGAAAGTCTGTGCTCGCGGCGTCGAGCGGCGTGAGCAGCACCATGGCGTGCGGCGCCTCCACCAGCGCCGGATGCGCGCGATCGAACGCCAGCAGCGTGCGCGTCGCGACGGCCGGGGTGAAGCCGCGGATCGCGGCGAAGCGCGCGTTCGACAACGGCTCGCCGGGCCGGCTCGGGAACCCGGCGAGCACGGGATGACCGGCCACCGAGCGCACCAGCCGCCACGCCGCGCCCGCCGGGGCCTGTTCGATGCCGCCGAGCGTGCCCGCGCCGAATTCGCGCAGCAGCGAGGTGTTCCAGAACGCGGCGTCGGCGCGCGCGCCGGGCACGAGCAGCACGGCGCCGCCGGCGCGATGGTAGTCGAGCACGGCCTGCAGCTCCGACGATCCCAGACGCTCCACGTCGTGGATCACGAGCGCATCGGCGTCGCGCAGTCTCCCGGGCAGCGCCGCCGGGTCGACGGCTTCGACGGCGATCCCCGAGGCGGGCGAGCCGGCCTCGAGGGCGAGCCTGAGCGGCGACGGGCCGCCATCCTCGCGCACCAGCACGCGCAGCGTGCCCGAACGGCCGGCGGCGAACGCTCGTGTGTTGTCGAGCGCGAGCGCGTCGTCGGGGATATGCGCGATGCCGCCCTGCTCGGGGCTGCGCGCCAGCGGCAGCAGGCTCGACGCCTCGCCCTCGGCGGGCAGGTTCAGGAACCCGCGGCCGAGCTCGGTGCCCGCGCCGGCCTCGTGCACGTCGACGGCGAGATCGCCGGGCGTGGCGCCGAACGACCGTCCGCTTACGGTCAGCGCGATGTCGCCTTCGGTCGGCGCGAGCGCGGCGTCGGTGAGCGCGACGTTCGCACGGCTGCGGGGCGTGAGCGGGATCAGGTAGAGCCGCGACTGGTCCCACGGCCCGGGCGGCGCGACGAGGCGTCCGGCGTTGCCCGCCGTGCCTGGCGCCGCGCCGAACCCGTCGCGCTGGAAGTCCGACACCCAGAACAGTTCGCGGTTGAGCGAGTGCGAGGCGCCGAGCGTCGCGGCGGCGACGGCGAGCGCGGCGTCGTGATCCGTGGTGCGCGCGGTCGCGGCCACGCCCTGCACCGCTGCCCGCATGCGGCCCAGGTCCGAACTGGGTCGCGGGGTCGCAGGGTGCGCCGCGACGTCATAGGGCACGAGCTGGATCTCATCCTGGGGGCCGAGCGTGCCGAGCAGGTCCTCGACCACGCGCCGCGCCTGGTCGAGCAGCGTGCCCCCGGCCGGTCCCGCGCCCGCGGCACTCATGCTGCCGCTCTGGTCGATCAGCACCACCACCGTGGTGCCGGCGCCGCTCTTGAGGCCGACCGTGCCCTTGAGTGCGGGGCGCGCGATCGCCATCGCGAGTGCCGCCACGGCGAGCGTGCGCAGCAGCAGCAGCAGCCACTGCTTGAGCTTGAGCCGCCGGATCTCGCTCTGGTTCACCTCGGTCAGGAATTCGAGCGAGGGGAACAGCGTCTCCTTCGGCTGCCGGCGCGTGAACAGGTGGATGATCACCGGGATCGCCGCGGCGACGAGGCCGAACAGCAGGAACGGATTGAGGAAACTCATCGCGTACGACCCGGGGCCGCGCGGCGGAGTGTCATCGCGGGTAGTCCGTGTAGCGCCCGAGCGAGTCGCTCCACAACTCGATGCGCGTCACCGGGTGGATCTCCCATGAGCTGAGCCGTATGGGCCCGTAGCCAGACGCGCCTTCATATTCGTAGTCGTAGAGCAGCCAGCCACTCACCCGCACGCGGCGCGTGCCGCTGTCCCACGGCGTGACCCCGCCGGTATTGGGACGGAACGCCTGCAGCAAACGCTCGTATCCCCAGCGCTGCGACCCGGCGCGCCACTGGGGCGTGATCTCGGCGGTCACGTAGCGCAGGTTGGGATCGCCGGGGCGCCGCGGCAATGGCGCGACCTCGAGATGGATGTCGTCGTCGGCCGCGCGCAGCATGCGCTGGACGTAGCCCTCGAGCGACACCGCGCGGCGCTCGCGCGGCGCGAACTCCGCGAGCGGCAGGTGGCGCGGCATCGCGGCGAACGCGTCGTAGGAGGACTTTGCCACCGAATCCGGCGGCGTGACGCGATCCTTCATGGTCCGCAGATGGCGCGCCGCCACGCTCGCGGTGGGAAACCGGCCCATCACGTGCAGGTAGGCCGCCAGCGCGCCGAGTCCGGCGAGCAGCGTGAGCGCGGCCGCGATGCGCAGGATCACATCAGCCTCGCGCGTTTCTCGAGGTAGGCGAGCAGCGCCCGGTCGAACGGCGTGCGGGTGTCGAGTTGCACGTAGTCGATGCTGCGCTCGCGGCAGTTGCGGCGATAGAAGTCCGTCCACGCCGCGAGCCGTTCGCGGTAGCGCCGGGCGATTTCCCACGGCTCGGTCGTGAGCCGCTCGCCGCTCTCCATGTCGACGAACGTCGTGGTGTTGGTATAGGGAAAATCGACCTCGTCGGGATCGAGCACGTGCAGCACCACGACCTCGTGGTGGCGGTGGCGGAAGTGCTGGAGCCCCGACATGATGTCCTCGGGCTTGTCCATCAGATCCGAGCACAGGATCACGAGTCCGCGTCGCTTCACGCGCTCCGCCAGCTCGTGGAGTACGGGGCCGAGGCGGGTCTTGCCCTGGGGCTTGTGCAGCTCGAACGCCTTGAGCAGCACGTCGAGGTGCGAGCGCACGGCGCGCGCCGGGATATAGGTGAGCGGGCGTTCGGCGAACATCAGCGCCCCGACCGCGTCCTGCTGGTGGATCATCAGGTAGGCGAGCGCGGCCGCGACCGACTGGGCGTACTCCAGCTTGCTCATCACCGCGCGCGGCGAGCGGAATGCCATCGATCCCGACAGGTCGAGCAGCAGATGGCAGCGGAGGTTCGTCTCCTCTGTGTACTGCTTGATCAGGTAGCGATCGCTGCGCGCCCACACCTTCCAGTCGATGTTCTTGATCGGGTCGCCCGGCATGTACGGCCGGTGCTCCGCGAACTCCACGCTGAAGCCGTGAAACGGCGAGCGGTGCATGCCGGCGATGAAGCCTTCGACCACGAGCCGCGCGCGCACGTCCAGGTGCCCGAGGCGCGCCACCACTTCGGGACTCAGGATATTGCGGCCGGAGCGGCCCGCGGCGTTGCCGAAACGGGGTGCGGACGGCGTGTCGGTCATGTCGGGTTCGATCTCGGAATCGTCACGCAGGGCTCCGGGAGCAAGGGCCGGGCGGCAACAGTGCCGGGGGCGGGAGCACGATCATAGTGTACCGGACGGCCCTGCGCCTCCCGGCGGGATGCGTCGCGAGACCGGCCGTCGATCGCACGACGCGCGTACGACCCGGCGTCCATCAATCCCGCCACGCCCACGCCAGCATCTGCTGGTCGTCGCGCTCGAGTGCCTCGTGTTCGAACCCGCCGAAGATCTCCCAGCGCGCGAAGCCGGCGAGCCGGAACAGCAGCTCGAACTCGAACCGGTAGATCCAGCGCTGCGTGGTCTCGAACCGCGTGCGGTCGACGACGTCACCGCCGGCGGTCAACTCGCGGAGCTCGACCTCGGAGCGCTGGCGCTGTTCGACGATGTTCTTGAACCGCGTGTCCCACATCTGCAGCCGGTGGTCGTTCAACGGGTGCGGGGTTTCGAGCTCGAACACCGGTTCACCGTCGGTGCCCAGCCACAGCGATGTGCTGGGATAGGACATGTGGATCACGAGCGCTCCGCCCGGCTCCAGGTGGTCGCGAATGCAGCGCAGCGCGCGCAGTTGCTCGTCGATGGTGTCGCAATGCGCGAACGCGTTGAACGCGCAGAACGCGCGCGCGTAGCGACGGGTCAGCGTGAAGTCGCGCATGTCGGCGACGCTGACCCGCGCCGGCAAGTTGCGCTCGGCGGCCTTCTCGCGCAGCCGCTCGATCATGGGCTCCGACAGGTCGAAACCGTCGGCGTCGACTCCTGCCGCGAGCAGCGCGAGCAGCACGCGGCCGGTGCCGCACGCCACCTCGAGCACCGGGCCGTTCGCGACGCGGCCCTGGGCGACATAGTAGGGCACGTCGAACTGCAGCGACTCGAAGATCAGGTCGTAGAGGTCGGGGGCGTCGTACGGTGACGGCGTCAATCCGGGCTCGCGGTCCATATCATCTCGTCGGTCTCGCGCTCGAGCGGCCGGCCGTCGAACCCGCCGCGGACCTCCCAGTGCCGGTAGCCCGCGGCCTCGAGCAGCAACTCGAGCTCGAAACGATACGACCAGCGCAGCGTGAACGTGTAGCGGTGCAGCGTGTGCCGCGCCCCCGCCGCGTCCGTTCGCACGACCTCGCGTTCCACGGTCGTGACCTGGTTCACGCGGTCGTAGCGCGAGAGATCCCACAACTCGACCCGCGTGCCGTCGTCCGGATGCTGAAATTCCCGGTCGCACGTCCGCTTGCCGTCGTGCTCGGCCATGAACCGCGGGCTGGGATAGAACTGGTTCATCACCAGCGCGCCCCCCGGCTCGAGGTGATCGCGGATGCAGCGCAGCGCGCGCAACTGGTCCTCCGTGGTCTTCAGGTGCATGAACGCACGGAACGGGATCGTGATGAGTGCGTAGCGGCGGGGCCGCGTGAAGTCGCGCATGTCGGCGACGGCCACATCCACGGACAGGTTCGCGGCCGCAGCCTTGGCGCGCAGCCGCTCGATCATCGCGGGCTCGAGATCGATGCCGTCGATGTCCACGCCCGCCGCGCGCGTTGGCAGCAGGATGCGGCCGGTGCCGCACGCCACTTCGAGCACCGGCCCCGCGCTCCGCTTCGCCAGCTCGACGTAGAACGCGAGGTCGGCGTCGTACCACGAATAGACGATGTCGTAGAGGACGGGATCGACGTAGGGACCGCGATGCCCGCCGGTGTCCGGCGCGGCGGCTGCCGGGCTCATGAAGAATCTCCGGATTCGTGACCCGCGCCGGGGCCAGCGCCCCGCGCCGCGCTACTCGCTCGGCACTGCCTTCAGCAGGTCCTGGATGATGCGCTCGGGCTTGATGCCTTCGGCTTCGGCGGTGAAGTTGCTCACGATGCGGTGCCGCAGCACCGCCGGGGCCACCGCCTTCACGTCCTCGATGCCGGGCGCGTAGCGGCCGAGCAGCACGGCGCGCGTCTTGGCGCCGAGCACGAGATACTGCGAGGCCCGCGGGCCCGCACCCCACGACACCCACTGCTTCACGAACTCGGGCGCGCCCTCGCGGCCGCGCGTGGCGCGCGCCAGACGCACCGCGTAGCGCACCACGTGCTCGGCGACCGGCACGCGGCGCACCAACTGCTGCAGCGTCAGGATCTGCTGTCCCGTGAGCACGCGATCGAGCTTGGCCTCGTACGCCGAAGTTGTAGTGGCGACGATGCGCTCCTCTTCGTCCTCCTTGGGATAGTCGACCAGCACGTTGTACATGAACCGGTCGAGCTGCGCCTCGGGCAGCGGATACGTGCCCTCGAGCTCGATCGGGTTCTGGGTCGCGAGCACGAAGAACGGCAGCTCGAGCTTGTACGTCTGGCCGCCGGTCGTGACTTCCTTCTCCTGCATCGCCTGCAGCAGCGCGGCCTGGGTCTTGGGCGGCGTGCGGTTGATCTCGTCGGCCAGCACGATGTTCGCGAACACCGGCCCCGGTATGAACCGCACGATGCGCTTGCCGGTGCCCTCCTCCTGCTCGATCAGGTCGGTGCCGGTGATGTCGCTCGGCATCAGGTCGGGCGTGAACTGGATGCGCTTGAAATCGAGATCGAGCACGCGCGCGAGGCTCGAGATCAGCAACGTCTTCGCGAGGCCGGGCACGCCGACCAGCAGCACGTGGCCGTTCGCGAACAGCGCGGTCAGCAGCTGATCCACCACGTCGTCCTGCCCGATGATCACCTTGCGGATCTCGGTGACGATGCGCTGGCGGGCGTCCTTGAGCTGTTCGACGGCCTGGAGATCGGAGGCGGTTTCGAGACTCACGTGGGTCCTCGGGAACGGCGGCGCGGGATCGAAGCGGACGAGGTGCTGCGACGGCTTGGTTCGGAACGCCGAGGCGGCCCGGTAGGGGATTGCGATTCCAACGACCCTAGCACGCGCTCGGCGGAGCGGCCAAAGCCGGGACGGGCGGGCGCGGGGGGGGGACGGGACGAGCGCGGGGATGGCGGCCGGGGGGGGGTGTCGTGTGCCTTACATGGCTGATGCGCTGACTCGATCCAAGGGAGCCACGATTGCGCCAGTTCAGAACCCGCTTCCATTCTGCTCGGCCACACCAAGCCCGGCCTCTGAGTTCAAGCCCACGACCGCGAATCGTTCTGAACGACCCTCGGGGAAGGAAGTAGGGTCAACGCAGGGACACGATCGGCGGTTTGTGGAATGGCCCGCCCCCGATGATGAACCACTCGATAGGGAAACCGCCCTCATGTGCGATGGCGAGACCCGCGATCTTGGCGTCAGTCGGCAACACAAACACCCGCACCGAGTAGACCGATTGCTGCGGCCGGAGGAGGCTATCTAGCGGGCCTGCGGATGGGTCCGTGACGGGGTCAAATCGGCGATTGCGCGTATCGAGCATGTAGACGGCTACGCCCCTCTCACGCTGCGAGACACGGCGGGCGCGACTGGAAAGGCGCAGGGTCACGCGGTAGGTGACCTTAGACGCCGCGATGGTCCGATCGAACCGCTCGACGCCGATGCACCAATCGTCATAACACTTGCTTTCGCCGACTTTCAGGATTTCGCGGGACGAGATCAGGGAGGTGACCACGACGATGGCGAGATAGATCGCGACCAAGCCCCCGTATACTCGGAGAATCCGGAGTGCTCGATTCCCGCGGCCGAAAGTGACGTTGCCAAGGACCGCAAGTAACGTGACGACTGAAAGCAGACACACGAGGATAAAGAGGAGATCGAAGACAGTCACTTTGCCCTCCCAAGTACTTTGCATTGTAAAGTAACAGCTCCTAGGCCTCAAACAAGCGCGGTTTCGCAGCGGCATTTGCGCACGCGGGTCTGATTTGTACGAGCATGATAGAACCTCCGGCCAAACACGGTCGTTGGATTGCTACTTCGTCTGAACTGCTCTTCCGCCGCCGCTCCCTCATCGCTGAACCGTGATGGACTGGTTTCCGCCCCGCACCGCCTCCCGATTCGACTCCATCAGCAGCGCAGCGCCGTGATGCCGCGCAGGAACACCCGCTGCCATGGATTCCACGCCAGCAGTCGATAGACGATGCGTCGTCCCGTGCGGAGGATCTGACACGGCGTCATGATGAACGCCTGCTGGAACGTGCGG
>JBBRLX010000019.1:0-74175 GCA_038231135.1 Candidatus Eiseniibacteriota bacterium
CAGTTGTTCGAGCGACGTATACTGGAACATCGAAGCCTGAGTGTTGGTCGTGCCCATCATGGGAGAGGTCTCCTTCCTGGATACGTTCCAACCTACTCGCTCCAGCGGCTCAAGTTCACCCCTTTTTCAGCAGCCTGCTAGAGCTGGATGCCGAACGGTCCCGGTTGTACTGCGCGTGCGACGCGGGGACACTCGTGTCGATCGACTCCCGCACCGGCGAGGTCGCGGGCACGCTCGAATTAAGCGGCGCCCCCGACGTCGTGTTCCTCAACCGCACGCGATCGCGGCTCTACGTGGCGATCGGCGACCCAGGCGTGATCGATGTGATCGACGTCGCAGCGTGGCAGCGGCTGGAGGTCGTGGCCACGGAGCGCAACGCCCACACCATCGCGTTCGACGAGGGCGCGCAGCGGGTCTACGCGTTCCTGCCCGAGACGCACCGGGCGGCGGTGTTCGAGGACGCCTAGGTCCCGCCGCCGCGCGACACGTGTTTGCCGACGACAACCGCGATCGCGAGAACCAACGTCGTGGAGTTCGCCGCGATCAGCGGGACGGAATGGATGCGCAGGCCATAGGCGATCCACAGGCAGACACCGAGGATCGTGATGAGGTACATCGCGAGCGATACTCCGTCCGCCGAGCGCGTCCGCCACACGCGGATCGCCTGCGGGACGAACGCGAACGTCGTGCAGGCGGCCGCCAGGTAGCCCAGCGCCTCGGTCATGTCGTGGTCCTCGCGGAGTGGAACACCGGCAGGGCGGCCCGCAGCCTCGTTCGCCGCGAACCGTACAACGTAATCCCGCCGGCACTCGCGCGCCGGCGGGAGGTGGTCATCGATGATTCGACCTGCGGTCAGTGGTCGTCATGTTCCTGTCCGTGCCCGTGACCCTGATCCTTCCAGTGGCGCTTCGAGTGACCCCGGCCATGGCCGCGATCCTGATTGTGGTCATAGCCCCGGTCCTCACGGCGATCATAGCCCCGGTTCATCTGCCCGGGGGGGCCGGCCAGCATCCGGTGATGCCAGCGATCCGCGGGGACGTCATAGACCCGGCGGGGCACCGATCTCGCATCGACCACGACGAACGGGCCACGGTAACTGCGGGAGCGGTACCAGTAGCCATTGTCGGAAACATAGTACATGGAGCCGTCTCGAAACATGTCGTAGCCGGGATCGTCACTGAGTACGAGCACCTCGGACTGGGGAACTCTCACCATCCTCGGAGCGCGGGTGTACACGACTCGCGGGGGCGGCGGCGCGTTGCCGACTCCGATCTGGAATCCGAAGTACGTGTTGGTTTCGGCGAGCGCGGGAATGGCCACCCCGAGCGCCAGAACCGTTGCCAGACTCATCATGATCGCGCGCTTCATGGGCCCTCCTCGTCGTGAGACCTTCGGGGGCGGGTGAACGCCAAGATCCCGAGTGCCGCGATTTCCCGCCGCACGCTTCATGCCAAGGGCGGGCGACGTCACGCTGGAGTCAACCGCATGCTGCGTACCCGTCGATGGCGCCGGCGACCCGTCGCGACGGAAGGAGTCGTGCCCAGCGTTTGTAATTTTCGCCGCGAGAAGCTGAACCCGGAGGCTCCGGGCAGTATCGGATAGTATGGAGGTTCGCGGCGGATCGTCACTTCGCTCCCTGGCTGAACGCGGCGGCAACGCTGCGGCGATCGCGCCTCGTGGTGTAGCCTGAGCGCGTCCTTGGCGCCGTTGCCAGTCCTGGTTTCCCATTCCTCATGCGGAGTTCTCCATGCGCCCGGTGCGCCCCATACGAAACGTCGTCCTCGCCGTCCTGGTGGCGCTGTCCGCCGGCCTCGTGCTCACGGCCCGCGCCCGTGGCGACGGGAGCGAATGGCCGCGCCGGTTCGACTCGGCCAGCGGCGCGTTCGTCGTCTATCAGCCGCAGCCCGAGGAGCTGCACGGCGACGTGCTGACGGGCCGCATGGCGTTCTCGGTCCAGAAGGCGGGAGAGGACCATTCGACGTTCGGCGTGATCTGGTTCCAGACGATCGTGCAGATCGATCGCGACAGCAGCACCGTCGAGCAGCGCAACCTGGACGTGACGCTGGTGCGCATGCCCGGCATTCGCCCGGACGATGCGAAGCGCTATGAGACGCTGGTCGAGTCGGAGGCGAACGGCTGGGATCTCAATGGCTCGTTCGAGGAGCTGCAATCGGGGCTCGCCGCGAGCGCCAAGGAGCGCGCGAGCATCGAGAATCTCGACCACCGGCCGCCCCGGATCCTGTTCGTGTACCATCGCGCGCTGCTCGTGGCCTATGACGGGGCCCCGGTGCTCGAGCCCATCGACGGATCGCGCCTGCAGCGGGTGTCCAACACGCCCTACGCGGTCGTCCAGGATCCGGCGCGCCGCACGTACTACCTGCGCGGCTCCAACCTGTGGTACACGGCGAAGGATCCGCTGGGGCCGTGGAACGTCACCGACAGCGTGCCCGCGGACGTTGCCGGCGCCCTGCCGCCCGACACCTCCACCGCCGATCCCGGGCAAGGCGAACCGCCCGCGATCGTGACGGCCACCGAGCCCACCGAACTGATCGCGTTCGACGGCGAGCCGCTGCTCGAGCCTTTGGTGGGCAGCCGGCTGCTCTATGTGACGAACACCGAGAGCGACGTGCTGCGCTACGTCGACACGCAGTCGCTCTACGTGCTGTTGTCGGGCCGCTGGTACACGGCGCGCTCCGAGCAGGGACCCTGGACCTACGTGGCCCCGGACCAGTTGCCCGACGCGTTCCGCCAGATACCGCCGGATTCCCCCCGGGGCAACGTGCTCGCCAGCGTCGCGGGCACCGACCAGGCCGATGACGCCGTGGCCGACGACGAGATCCCGCAGACGAGCGCAATCCGGCGTGATGCGCGCGACGTCAGCGTGGCATGGGATGGCGCTCCGCAATTCGAGCGCATTCCCGGCACCGCGCTCGAATACGGCGTGAACACCGACGCCGAGGTGCTGTCCGACGGCCGGCGCTACTATCTCTGCAACGTGGGCGTCTGGTACGTCGCCGACGACGCCCAGGGGCCGTGGAGCGTGAGCGTCGACGTGCCGGTCGGCCTCGACGACGTGCCGCCGAGTTGCCCGGTGTACAACCTGCGCTGGGTTGACATCTACGAGGTCACGCCCACGGTCGTCTACGTGGGGTATCTGCCGGGGTACCTCGGGTACTATCCGTGCGGCGGGACCGTTGTGTACGGCACCGGCTACCGCTACAAGCCGTGGCGTGGCCGGCGCCACTACTACCCGCGGTTCGTGACGTGGGGTTTCGGCGCGCGTTACAACCCGTGGGTGAGCCGCTGGAGCTTCGGCTACAGCTACGGCGCCGGGTTCCTGAGAGCGGGCACGCGCTGGCGTCCGGATGGCGGCCGTGAACACGAGCGCGGTGACATTCCCTGGTTCGGGCCGGGCGGTTACCGCCGGCCGTGGCTTGCCGGCGACCGCACGCTGTTGCGCACTCCACCGCCGCGCCGCCACAGCCTGTCGACCGACATGGCACCGCTCGGGCTCTACAACCGTCCCGAGAACTCGGGCCGTGTCGTGAGGTTCAAGAATCCATCGGACGCGCCCGTCGTCAACATCCGCCGGCGGGAGGCGCCGCTGCCGAACAACGTATTCGCGGGCCGCGACGGGAAGGTCTACCAGCGCACGCCCACCGGGCAGTGGAACGTGAACGACGGGCGCAACTGGGTGCCAACCCGGCTGCCGGCGCCGCCGGTACCCGCCGTATCCCCGCCGGTCCGGCGCGTCGTCGGCGATTCACCGCGGTACCGCAAACCCAGCGAGCGGCCTCTGTCGCAGCCACGCGGCGTGCCCGCGCCCGCGTCGCCCGGCAGGTCCGCGCCGATTCCGCGGATGCGCGAATTCCCGCGGCCGGCAAAGCCCGCGCCCGCGGCCACACCTGGCGGCCTGGAACGCGAGTTCAAGGCCCGGGAGCGGTCGATCAGCCAGCCACCGCCCCCACCACCGCCCCCGGCGTCAGCGCCGGTGGCTCCGCGGCCACGGCCCGAGGACTCGAGGGATCAACCGCCGCCGGGGAGGCGCCACCGGTAGTGCTGTGACGCCTCGAGCGGCGTGGCGCGGAGGATCGTGAGGCTGGGCCCTGGCCGGCCCAGCCCGCTCCGCGACGTTGTGGCGTCTTCGACGCCCCGTGAGGGAGATGGCCCGCAACGGTGATTTGGATGCAGGACGTCGATATGTGTTGCAACACATTTCCCGCCGTGCTCCGTGCAAAGCGCGCTGGACCCGGCGATGCGAGCCGCATGCTGCACGACACCCGACGCCCGGCGCCCTTCCCCGCGGGCGGCGACCG
This sequence comes from Candidatus Eiseniibacteriota bacterium, assembly GCA_038231135.1. Lineage (GTDB taxonomy): Bacteria > Eisenbacteria > RBG-16-71-46 > RBG-16-71-46 > RBG-16-71-46 > JANLWX01. Next base: position 4,317 of record JBBRLX010000019.1, read on the forward strand.
GTGCCCCGCAAGCGCTTCCACCGCTGCCGTGTTCAGGATCGTGGCTTGCTCATTCGCAAGACACCCCCTCACGGCCACCCGGATGTCCCGGGCCTCGAAGCCTGCGGCGCGGCGGAACGACAACGGAGAGCTCCATGACATCCCGCATCCTTGCCATCACGTCCGCAGCGGTCATGTTCGCGGGTCTCGCACTTCCGGTTGCCGGCGGCGCGGCGGCCGGACGCGACGAGGCCCAGGCCATCTTCCATGACGCGCGCGCCTACACCGTCCGGGTGCGCACGGAGATCACGACCCCGTTCGCCGAGGACGCACGCGGCGCGTTCCAGGGCGCCGGCTTCGTGGTCGACGCACGTCGCGGGTGGATCGTCACGAACGCCCACGTCGCGGGACAATCCCCGGCCGTCGTTCACGTGGCGTTCGCCGACGGCCCGTGGCTCCCGGCGCGCAAGATCTACGTCGACTCGTTCACCGATGTCGCCATCCTGGCGATCGACGCCGCGCCCGGCTCGTTGCACCAGGCGACGCTCGATGGCTCGGACACCCCCATCGGCGAGAACGTCGGCGTGTTCGGGCACCCGCTCGGACTGCTGTTCACGGGCACCCGTGGCATCGTCTCGGGCCGGACCGACCAGTTCGGGCCCGAATACATTCAAACGGACGCCACGGTGGATCACGGCAATTCCGGCGGCCCGCTGATCCGGCTGCGCGACGGCCGGGTCGTCGGCATCGCCACCGCCGGAGCGGGCGGCCCGCGCGCCGATCGCGTCAACTTCGCGACGCCCCTCAAGGACGTCTGCCGGATCCTCGACCTGCTGGCGCACGGCGTGAAACCCAATCCGCAGCAGATGCCGTTTTCCCTGCTGGAGAACGAGGACGGCAGCCACACGCTCCAGGTCGGCCGCAGTTTCGATCATGACCGCTGGCCGTTCGAACCCATGGACAAGATCCGGTCCGTCGTCGGCGATCCCGCTCCGCTGAACACCGTGAGCGACCTCGTGACCAGCCTACGCGGCCGCAAGGGAGACGTGCGCATCGCCGTCGAGCGGGGTGGCAAGACGGTCGAGGTCATGGCGCATCCCGACCCCTCGCCGTCTGTGCTGGACCGCAGGGCGCTGTTGTTCGATGGGGCGCTGATCGCTACCACCAACCTCACCGACAGCGCGATGCTTCACGATGCGCCGCCGTTCTCGATCCAGTCCGTCCAGCCGGGTTCCGCGGCGGAAGCGCTCGGGATCGGCCCGCCCGACATGGTAGACACGGTGGACGGCCATCGATTCGAGTCGATCGACGCGCTGGACGGCTATCTCGAGCAGCGTCCCAAGGCCACGCCGGTGCGGTTCGTGCTGCGGCGGTGGAGCCCGTCCGTCCACTTCGCGTTCGATTATCTCGTGCGTGATTTCCCGGGCGAAGAACTGCAATGGGTGGGCAGCGATCTCGCCGCGGTCGGCGCGGTGACGCCGGCGACGGAGCCCGCAGCCGCGAAGACCGCATTCCGGGGGCACTGAGCGCCGCTGCGGGCGAGTGAGGGACGTCGCGCCGGGCCATGCTACGATGCCGGCGTGAAACTCACCGACAGGGTAGCCATCGTCACCGGCGGCGGCCGCGGCATCGGCCGCGCGATCGCGCTGCGCTTCGCCGCCGAAGGGGCGGCGGTCGTGCTCGCCGCGACCGGCCGCGACGCGCTCGAGGAGACGGCGGCCGAGATCCGCGGCGCGGGCGGCCGGGCGCTGACGTCGGTCACGGACGTGGCCGATGAGGCGGCCGTCACGCGCTTGATCGCATCCACGCTGGCCGGATTCGGCCGCCTGGATGTGCTGGTCAACAACGCCGGCATCGCCGGCCCCACGGCCCCGATCGTCGAGCTCGACCGCGCCGACTGGGACCGCACGCTCGCCATCAACGTGACCGGCGCCTTTCTGTGCTCCAAGCATGCCGTCCCGCACATGATCGCCCGCGGCAGCGGCCGCGTGATCAACATCACGTCGATCGCCGGGCTGATCGGCTACGCGCTGCGCAGCCCGTATGCCGTCTCGAAGTGGGGGATGATCGCGCTGACCCGGTCGCTGGCGATCGAGGTGGGCGAGCACGGCATCACGGTCAACGCGATCGCTCCGGGCGCGGTGCGCGGCGAGCGGGTGGAGGCCGTGATCCGCAACCGCGCGGCCGCGCTCGGACGCGCGCAGGACGAAATCGAGCGCGAGTTCTACGTCGAGCCGACCGCGCTCAAGCGCATGATCGATCCGGAGGAGATCGCCGCGACCGCGTTGTACCTGGCGTCGGACGAGGCACGCAGCATCACCGGCGAGACGATCGGCGTCACCGCGGGGTTCCGGCTGTGATTCGTGCCGGGGCATGGGTGCGCGGCGCATGATCCCCGCGCGGCAGGCGCTCGAACGGCTCCGCCAGGGCAACCTGCGCTTCGTGGCGGGGGAGCGGAGCCCCGATGCGCTCCGCGGTCACCCGGCGCGCCCCCGGCCCGACGGCGGACAGCAGCCGTTCGCGATCATCCTCGGTTGCTCGGATTCGCGCGTGCCCGCGGAGATCGTGTTCGACCACGGCCTCGGCGACCTGTTCGTCATCCGGGTCGCCGGGAACATCGTCGCCCCGTCCCAGGTCGGCAGCGTCGAGTTCGCCGCGGCGCGGTTCGGAATCCGGCTGGTCGTGGTGCTCGGGCACACCCAGTGCGGCGCGGTGCTAGCCACGCTGGAGGAGCTGCAGCAGCCGACGGCGAACCGGTCGCGGAACCTGCATTCGATCGTCGACCGCATCCGGCCGTCGGTGGAGCGGCTGCTCAATACCGAATTGCGACACGACCGCGAGGCGCTCCTCGCTCAGGCCACGCGGGCGAACGTCGGCGTTTCGGTGGACCACCTGCGGCACGGCTCCGAGATCCTGGAGCAGTTGATCCTGCACCAGGGCCTGCTCGTGGTTGGCGCGGAATACTCGCTGGAGACCGGCGTGGTGGAGTTCTTCGACGACGTCACGGAAGCCGCGCTTTCGCCGGGCACGGCGGGGGGACGCTAGTTCCCGCAGCCGTCGCGTTGAAACGGCTGAGAATGGGACCCATCGTGACCTTCACCTGCACTCCTTCGACGGCTGTGATGCCCCAACAGCCAGACGGGACCCCGCGCCTGCGCGCGAGGTCCCGATGCCTTCATTCCGCCGAGCTCTGGGGTCTCACCACAGCCGCGTCACCCGCGTGACACGCGTCGCATTGGCGGCCTCGACGCGGACGAAGTAGACGCCGGGAGCCGTGATGCGGCCCGCAGCGTCACGACCGTCCCACACGAGCTCGTGCGCGCCGGCCGTGAACGCGCCGGACGCGAGTCCCCGCACCTTGCGGCCCGCCGCATCGATGACCGCGACGTTCGCCGTTCCCGCGAGCGGCATCGCGAACACCAGTCGCATCGGTCCCGCGGCCGGATTCGGCGACATCCGCGCCGCCAGTTCGGTCGTGGGCGACGGACCGTTCACTCCGACGAGTGGACCCGCGGGGCCCGTCCGGATTTCGTAGATCGGCAGTGTAGGCGCCAGCCCCGCCGAGCCACCGGACGCCCGCAGCGCCAGCGACGTCATGTAGTCCGGAGCCGTCACGGCCGCACCCACCGGCTGGAACACGATCTGGTCGACCGTGTAGAGCGCCCCGTTCAGTGTGACCGACCAGCCGGGGCACGGCGACGTGATGCAGATGATCCGGAACTCGGCGGGGCCGGAGCCGCCGATCATATCCGACTGCACGAGCCACTGGGTCTGCGGCTTCTGGTGGCTGGCGTGGGAGGCCGGATTCGTGACGTCCGCGACGACGACACCATTCAGGTACAGCAGCACGCGGTAGCCGCCCGATCCCACCGCGGAGAAGTCCGGCACGAACTCGGAATGATCGAGCTCGACGAGACAGCTCAACGTCCCCAGCGAGTGTTCGAGGCCGCCGATCCTGCCGGTCGCTTCGCACGACAGCGTGCCCGGCGCGAGCGGTTGCTCGTCCAACACGCATCCCAGGGACGTCTTCGTCGGGCTCTCGCGGATCAGCTGGATCGACACCCCGTCCTGACCCGACGAGCCGATGTTCTCCATGGCCGGCGGATCGCCCGACGGTCCGTCGAGCGCCCAGTGCGCGTCGCCCAGCGCGACACCGATGCCATTGTCGTCCGGGCCGTTGGGGCAGCCGGCGCAGGGCGGGACGATGCCTTCCTGGCTGAGCGTGAACGATCCGGTGCCGGACGGCACGGCGCACGTGAGCCGGGCCGCGTCGATTTCGTCGACCTTCGTGCCGGTGTCACAGATGAACCGGGCCTCGACGCAGATCGTACCGCCCGCTCCGCCGCCGCCGCCAGCCGAGATCGTGACCTCGTGGTCGTAGCTCGCCTTGATCCAGCTATACAACTTGCCCTTCGTCATGTAGTAGTCGTAGCCCTTCTTGCTCAGGAACGCAGCCGACGACACGTGCACCGAGAGCGGCAACGGCTTGTTGATGCGCTTGACGACCGCGCCCGATGCATCGACCAGCACGACCCAGCAGCGGGTCGCGCCCACTCCCGAGAAATCGGGGGACAGGTCCTCGCTGCCGTCGCTGTTACGAACACAGTCAATGCGACCGACGACCGTTCCGATGCCTCCGGAAACGCCGCGCATCTCGTACGCGCTCGTCGCGCCCGCCACATCGAGGTCCGAAGGGCCCGGGAATTCCATGGCGTGCCCCGACGACTTGCTGCCGAGTTTGATTTCGACGCCATCCTGGCCGCTGCTGCCGATGTTGCCCACCGGCAGTCGGCGAAGCGCGGGATCGTAGCTGATCGTTGCCTGGCCGAGTGAGCTGTGGCTCAGCCCATACCCATAGAGCTGGGCGGCAGCAGGACGGACGGCGGCGAGCAATCCGACGGTCATGACCGCTAGCGCTGCTGTTGTGGCAACTCGCATGAGGGACTCCTTTTTCCATGGTGAAGCGGCGGCGCGTGGAACGGTTGCGAGAAGGGAATCCGCCCCGCATACTCTGCGACTGCTCGAGATCGGACTTCCGACGCGCGACTCTGACACAGTTCTCCGCTTCGTCAATCAAATCCTCGCGGCGCTGCGGGCGGCCGGAAGTTCCGCCACGAGCGCGGCGCTGACATGAGGCACTGGCATGGGCGTACGACCGGTTCCCCGGGTACCGCGACCGTCTCTCATGGTTGCCGGCGGGGTCGCCATCGCCGCCCTCGTCGTGATCGTGGTCGCGTTTCGGCTCGCTGACATCAATTCTTACAAGCCTCAGCTCGAGGCGGCCGGTTCCCGCCTGCTGGGTCTGGACGTGACGGTCCGGGGCCGGATCGGGATCGACCTGCTGCCGAGCCCGCACCTGACTCTGAACGACGTCCACCTCTCGAGCCGGGGATCGGAACTCTGCTCTTCGGAACGAGCGCGACTATGGATCGATTGGCTCCCACTGCTCCGGGGCGAGACGCGCATCGACGGGGTGGCGCTCGCGCAGCCAAGGTTCTCGATCGCGCGCGCCCGCGACGGCGCCTACAACGTCTCGGGGCTCACCCACGCGGCCGAGCTGATTCGCGACCATGATCTCCCATCGCTGTCGATGGCGGATGGCAGCCTGCTCTTCACGGACGCCGGATCCGGCACGACGTTCGAGCTGCGCGATTTCGACTTGTCCATGAAGCACCTGCGGCTTCACGGCGGAGGATTACCGGACCGCTGGAGGAACCCGTCGTTCACAGCCAGGTTCGACTGTCGTGAAGCCCGGAGCGGCAAGGTCGTGGTGTCGGGCCTCGAGCTCGCCGCCGTGGGCAGGGACGCGGAACTCACGCTCGATCCGATCACGCTGCACGTGTTCGGCGGCGATGGATCGGGATCGGTTCGCGCGAACCTGTCGGATTCCATTCCGGTCGTCGCGGTCCGGGGTTCCCTGCGGCAATTCCGCATCGAGGAGTTCTTCGCGACGTTCCTGCCGAAGAAGACGGCGGAAGGCGCCATGGATCTCACCGCGAGCCTCGCGATGCGCGGAAGGACCACGAGCCAATGGATCCGGACGGCGTCCGGGGAGGTCACGGTTCATGGGAGGTCCATCACGCTCGACGGCGGCGATCTCGACAAGACGATTCAGCGCTTCGATTCGAGTCAGAGCTTCAACCTCGTCGACTTGGGAGCGTTGTTCCTCGCCGGCCCGTTCGGCCCCGCCGTCACGAAGGGCGTCGATTTCGGCAGGGCCCTCGAGGGCACGAGCGGCGGGAGCAGGATTGGATTGCTCGTTTCCAGATGGCGGGTCGGTCGCGGCGTGGCTCAGGCACAGGACGTGGCCATGGCGACGAACGCCAACCGGATCGCGATGCAGGGCGGGCTCGACTTCGCCAGCCGGCAATTCAGCGACGTGACGTTCGCCGTGGTCGACGCGAACGGCTGTGCCCGCGTGCAGCAGCGGGTGCGCGGTCCGTTCGCGAAACCGGTGATCGACAAACCCGAGGCACTCGTGGCCCTCGTGCACCCGGTGCTGCATCTCCTCGGGACATTGCGGGGCATCCTTCCCGCCAAGCCGTGCGTGCCGTTCTATACGGGATCGGTCCCGCCACCCGAAGCGAAGTGAGCCCTCCGGAATTACGTGGCGCCCGCGCCTGCGAGATCGTCCCACCCGCCCTGCGCGGAAGGTGTGACGCCCGGCGGCCACGCGAGTTTCGCCGTCACCCATGCCGCAACGCGCCGGGGCCGGATACCCGCCGTTCAGCCGGCCGGGCGAACATGGCATCTCGCGATGGGCGTCACGACTGAGCCGCTTGCCTGGCCCGCCGCGCTGGCCGTAGCCGAAAGTCGCGTTCACCGCGCGCCGTTCCCAGAGGAAAGGTCTCCCGTGACTCCTGTACAGCAACGTCCGGCAGCCAGCGACGTGCGCACGATGTTGAACAAGGTGCCGGCGATTACCGCGTTCTTCTGGATCATCAAGGTGCTGTGTACGACCGTCGGCGAGACGTTTGCCGATTTCCTGAATACGAATCTGAAGCTGGGCCTGGTCAATACGACCTGCGCCATGGGCGCCCTGCTGGTCGTCACCCTGGTGTTCCAGTTCCGGTCCCGGAAATACGTTCCCGGCATCTACTGGCTTGCGGTCGTGCTGCTCAGCATCGTGGGCACGCTGATCACCGACAACCTGACCGACAACCTCGGCGTATCGCTCGTCACGACCACGATCGTGTTCGGCGTCCTGCTGGCGATCACGTTCGGCGCCTGGTACGCCAGGGAGCGCACCCTCGCGATTCACACGATCCATACCACCCGCCGCGAGGCCTTTTATTGGGCGGCCATCCTGTTCACGTTCGCACTGGGGACCGCGGCCGGCGACCTCGTGGCGGAGAGCCTGCACGTGGGCTACCTGATGTCGGCCGTGATGTTCGGCGCGGTGATCGCGCTCGTCGCCGTGGCTCACTTCCGCTTCAGGCTGAACGGCGTCCTGGCCTTCTGGATCGCCTACATCCTCACCCGGCCACTGGGCGCATCGATCGGAGACCTGCTGTCGCAATCGCCGAAAGACGGCGGCCTGGGATTGGGCACGGTCGGAACCAGTGCGCTGTTCCTCGTGACGATTCTGATCCTGGTCGTGTATCTGGCGATCACCAAGCGCGACACGCTGCGCATGGAACCCGCGACGATCTGAGGGGCGGCGGCTACGGCGCGAACACCATCCGCCGAGTGACGACCGTCCCCGCAGCCTCGAGTCGCACGAAGTACACGCCGGCCTTCAGGATATGCCCGGTGTCGTCACGGCCCGTCCAGGGTTCCGTGTGCCGGCCGGCGTCCCGCACGTCGTTCACCAGCGAGCGCACACGGCGTCCCGCCACATCGAGCACATCGAGGCGCACGGGCCCGCGGCGGCCGGTCGAATAGTCGAGCGTGGTGCCCCGGTGGAACGGATTCGGCCGGGCCGGCGCGAGCGCGAGGCGGGAGGGCGGGTCACCGCCGACCGAGACCGAGGCGGCGGTCCCGACGAGACGCACTCCGAAGTTGGCTTTGGGATCTCCACCGAACCAGTAGAGGTTGCCGTTCTCGAGATACAGATCGTGGCTGCTGCCCACCGCGGGCGTGCCGCGGAGGATCCACCCCGCGGTCGTGCTCGTGAACTGAACTCCCACCCACAGGTTGGGGCCCACGGCCAGCGCATGGGAGAGCGGGATGGCGACCGCCCCGCGCCCTCGCGGCAGTCCCGTCACGACGAACGGTCCCGCGAGCAGCGTGGCGCCGAGGTCGAGCCCTCCCGGATTGTCGTAGAGCTTCACCGTGGCCGACAGCGTCCCCGCGAGCGCTGGATCGAAGTACTCGACCACCAGCGTGTCGAGCATGCCGCCCGACGCCAGGTGCAGGTCGTCGAGCACCTCTGCGCCGCCCTGCGCGCCGTAGTAGGCGTTGGCGGGATTGCCCGTGTTGTCGTAGAGCCGCGTGAGGGCAGACGACGACGACGGCGCCGGGATGACGGACGTGGTCAGACCCGCCGCCAGTGCGATCGCGGCGAACACCGTCAATCCAGGATCACGAACCGGCCGCGATGCACCGTGCCCGCGACGTCTGCCCGGTAGAAGTAGATCCCGGTGCCGAGCCTCGCGCCATGCTCGCGGGTCAGCGAGAATCGGTGCGTGCCGGCCGCGGCCTGCGCTTCGTTGGCCAGTACGCGGACGGCGCGGCCCGTCACGTCGAACAACTCGACGCGCAGCCTGCCCGGCCGCGCCAGCGACAGTCCGAGCGTGGCACGGCCCGCGGCCGGATTCGGGAACACCACGGGGCGCGCGTAGTCCACTGCCGCGTCGTCCGTCACCGAAGCGACGGGTGGGGTCAGGACCTCGATCATCAGGTCGTCAGCCTGGAACGCCTCGCGCGCCACGGTCGGCTGATCCAGTACCTGCAGGTCCCACAACGAATGCGCCTTGAGCGTGAAGATGTCGAGCACGAGTTGCTGCCAGGCCGGGCTCAATGTCTTCACCGGAGAGAACACCGTCTGCTGGTTCACGTCGTTGAAATAGTCGCGCACGCGGATTCGGGCCGTGCCGTGGCCGGCATCGGAACGCACCCACGCGGTCACGCGGTAGTGGGTGCCGGCGGGCCCGGTGTCCGGCAGCCAGGCCGGCGAATCGTTGAGTCCGAACTCGGCTGTACTGCCGGGGCCGGTGAGCAGAGCCGCGAACGACGAGCCGCCGTGTCCCGGCGAGGTCTGCGCCAGCGTTCCACCGCCATACTCCTCCCAGCCCGTGAGCCCCGTCTCGAAGCCCGCGCTCGACAGCACGTAGGAGTTGAGCGCGAACGTCGCGGTGATCGCCTTGCCCCGGATCATCGCCACCGGCAGCGGGCTCGTGCCGGCGGTCGTATCCCCGCTCCAGCCCACGAAGTGCGAACCTGCCGCGGCGCTCGCCGACAGCGTCACCGGGGTGCCGTGGTCGTAGGTGGCCTGCGCCGGGCTGACACCGACCGTGCCGTTCCCAATGACGGTCACGCTCAGCGTGTAGGTGTTGATCGCGAACGTCGCGGTGATCGTCTTGCCGCGGATCATCGGGACCGGCAGCGGGTTGGAGCTTGCGGCGGTGTCGCCGCTCCAGGCGACGAAGTGCCACCCGAGGGTCGGGACCGGAGTCAGCGCCACGAGTGTTCCGTAGTCATAGGCGGCCTGCACGGGCGCCGTCACCACCGCGCCGCTGCCCGTCGTGGTCACGGTCAGCGAGTAGCGGTCAATCGCGAACGTGGCCGTGATCGATTTGCTGCCGTCCATCACCACCGGCAGGGGATTCACCGCACCCGACGCGTCGCCGCTCCAGCCCACGAAGTGCCAGCCGGTCGCGGGCGTCGCGGTCAGCGTCACCGGCGTGCCGTGGTCGTACGAGGCCTGCTGCGGATTGACCGCCACCGTGCCGTTCCCCACGGGAGTCACGGCCAGCGTGTAGGTGTTGATCGCGAACGTCGCCGTGATCGTCTGGTTGCCGTCCATCGTGACCACCAGCGGGTTCGCATTCCCCGCGGCATCGCCGCCCCAGCCCGCGAAGTGCCACCCGGTCGCGGGAGTGGGGGTCAGCGTCACCAGCGTGCCATGATCGTACGCGGCCTGCGGCGGATCGGCCCCAACGGTGCCGTTGCCCACCACGTTCACGGTCAGCGTGTGCGTGTCGATCGCGAACGTCGCGACGATCGATTTGTCGCCATCCATCGTCACCGACAGTGGATTGTCCGCGCCGGACGCATCGCCGCCCCAGCCCACGAAGTGCCAGTGCGCCGCGGCGGCCGCGTTCAACTGAACCGCAGCGCCATCGAGGTAGCTGGCGAGATCCGGGCTCTTCGTCACGGTTCCGAGCCCGAGCGTGGTGGCGTTCAGCCGGTAGAGCGGAACGTCGATCAGCCGCACCGCGAAGTTCGCCTTCGGATCTCCGCCGAAGCTGAACAGGTTGCCGTTCTCGAGGTAGAGATCGTGGCTGACGCCCACCGACGGCACGTTGTTGATGATCCATCCCGCGGTCGCGCTCGAGAACTGGACGCCGACCCACACGTCAGTGCCCACGACCGGCGCATCCGGCAGGGGCACCGCGACGATCTGCCGACCCCGCGCGAGACCGGAGACCGTATACGGGCCGGCCAGGGGAGTGGTGCCGAGATCGAGGCCGCCGGGATTGCCGTAGATCGTCACGGTCGCGGACAGCGTGCCGCCCACGGCCGGGTCGTAGTACTCGAACACCAGGGTGTCGACCGACCCGCCCCTCACCAGGTGCAGATCGTCGATTGCCTCCGCGCCACCCTGCCCCGCGTAGTAGGTGTTGTCCGGATTGCCGGTGTTGTCGTAGAGCGTGCCTCCGGCGAGCACATGGTTCGTACGGCCACGCGCAACGCCGGGAGGGGCGATGGCGGTCGCACCCACCCTGAGTCTCGGAACCGGCGACGCGGCCGCCGCGGTCACGACCAGCACTGCGCACAGCGCCGCCGCGATCCCCACGTAGCCCGCGGGGATTCGCGTCCCGGGAACGCTTTCGACGGTATCGTCGCAGGCCGCCGTCATCGCACGATCACCATTCGGCGGGTGGCCGAGAACGAACCGGCGCGCATGCGATAGAAGTAGATGCCCCCGCGCAGCTCCCGGGGCTGGATCGACACGTCGTACCAGCCGGGAGGCTGAGTCGCGTTGACGATCCTGCGCACCCGGCGGCCGTTTACGTCGAACAGTTCGAGCGATACATGAACAGCGGTCGGCAGCGCGTAACGCAGCGTCGCCGTGCCGTTCCCGAGCAGCGGGTTCGGCTGGCTCGCGCCCAGATCGAACGCCACGGGGAGGCTGAGATTCTCGATCACGACGCCATCGGACGCCAGTGCCAGCGGATGCGCCGAGGAGCCCAGCACCGCATCCGCCTCGAACGTCACCGAGCCCTGCACCTCGTACACCTTGCCACTCGTGCGATCGAGGGCCTGGAAGTGAACGGTCTCGCCCCGCGTCGCGTTGCTGCGCACCATCATGAAGAGGAGCGTCCGATCGAGCGCGGCCACGTGGACCGGCACCGCGATGCCACGCACTTCTCCGTCCACGAGTGCCGCCACCTGGTATTGCGGGCCCAGGGACAGCCCCGTGAGCTGCGCGGTCACCACCATGTCGTATTGATACGCGTGATAGTCGAGCTCGAACCCGGGTAGTCCGGTCGCGCTCGCCGGGGTCTCCGGTGACGCGCCGGTCGCCGCGGTCCCGCCACCCGCGGGCGTGGCGGCCGCCACCAACGGTCCCGCGGGGCTGGTGTCGGTGTACGTGAACTGGCCCGCCGCCGGGTTCGAGCGGTAGAGCTCGTAGCCCAAACCGGGCTGCATCTGAGCCAGGCTGCCCGCCCACGCCGACGGACTGAATTCGGCGAACGCGGTCTGGCTGCGCAGGACGTCGGCGGTGGCGGAGCTCAGCCCGCCGAGCGCGGTGGTGACGACGCGCGCATCGTCCGGCGTGTAGCCGATCCAGTTCCAGCCCTTCTTGACCGGGATGGGATAGCCGCTCGGCAGCACGCGCGTGCTCTCGTAGCGGATCTCGCCCGCGGTCGTGGTCTTCATCCGGTAGCTCTTCGTGACCGCGATCGTATCGAGCGTGCCGATCCAGCCGGCCGTGGCGTCGAACATCGAGATCGAGCCGTCCTGGGCCTTGACCAGGTCGCCGGCCGCCGGCACGAGATTGCTCAGGACCGCCGCGACGGTGCGGTCGTCCTGGGTGCTCGGGCGCCGGTTGACCGAGAACCACGTCCAGCCGGCGTTGACCGGGATGATCTGCTCGTTCGCGGGAGAGGGCGTGCGCGTGAAGATGTCGAGCGGCCCGGCGAACGACCCGTACGTGCTGTCCGCGATGAACTTCGGCGTCTGGTTGGTGGCCGTATAGGTCTTCGAAGTGCGGGAATCCCACACCTGGAAGTGGATACGCTCGAACGCGGGCGGCCTGCCGTAGACGGTGAGGAAGTAGCGCCAGCCGTCGCTCACGTGCAGCGGATGGGCGATGCCACGGACCTCGTTGCCGACGAACGCGGCGAGGATGTCGTCGGGGGAGACCGAGGAGTCGGCCCCCACCCCCACGAACACGCGGGCGCGCACCGTCATGCTGTGCTCATAGCCTGCCGGGTCCAGCGTCCAGGTGGGCGGCACGCGGAGCACGTTGACATGCACGTTCAGCGTCGCCGAGTGCGGAGTCGTGGGTGGGTTGGTCGTCGCGGTCGCGGTGACCGTGGTGTCGTAGGCGCCCAGCGCCGTCGCCGCGGCAATCTGGAACGACACCGACACCCGACTCTTCGCGGGAACGGTGTACGTGGGGGGAGTGTCCGCCGCGAGCCACGCGGGCAGCGTGCTCAGCGCATACGTCACCGGCTGGTTCAATCCGTTGATCAGGTCCATTGCAACGCGGCCGCCCGAGCCAAATCCGACGTCCTGCGACACGCTCGCGTCGGCCCACGCCAGATCGCCCTGCCGGACGATGAACGTCCACGACCGGGTGCCCGACGGGTTGCCGACGAGATCCTTGATGCCGGTCACGGTCGCGCGCAACGTGCGGCCTTCGAACGCCGACAGATCGGTCGACGGGGTGAGCACGAGCGTCCGGCCGTTGCACGTCGCGTGCACGTCCAGCGCCTGCGTCGGGCTCAGCGCCTCGAGCGTGACGTTCGTTCCGTTGGCCGAGGCGCAGTCGATGTTCTCGTTGTACGTGATCGAGATGTCCTCGCCGAACGACAGGGTGCCATCCGCCGGCTGCGGGGTTCCGAACACCACGGGAGGGGTGCGGTCGATGACGCCGGTGGCAGGGCCGGACACACCCTTCCCTCCGGAGCAACGGGTGAACGCCCGCACGGCGTACGTGCCCTCCGGAATCCCTGCCATCGGCCACTTGATCGAGACGCTCTGGGGAATCCCGGAGAGGCTCAGCGGCACGGAGGCCGCCGGAATCTCGGGCCCGATCGGCAGCCAGTGATCCGTGCCCGCGAGCTGATACTCGGCCCCGACCGAAACCAGGCTGTCCTTCTCGCTGATGGCGAGCTGGAAGTCGGTGAGGATCAACGCGAGGGAATCGGTGCCCGCGGCGACCGACCATCCCGGTTCCGGCCGCAGCAGCGTGATGTCGCTGCATGGCGCGTCGAACGCCACACTGACCTTCACCGTATCCGCCAGGTGCAACGGGCCGCCATTGCGGAACAGCTCGTATTCGCACGGCGGGACCATGGCGATCTGGAGATCGTCGTAGAAGTAGCGGTTGGGGCCGCGTTCCACGGTCATCGTCGCCTGGCGGGTCTCGCCGGCATTGAGGAAGAACGACAGACCGGAGGGAACCGTCTGCCCGTCGATCTTGATGACGGCGCCGCCGGGGTTCGACTCCTGGATCGGCAGGATCAGGTACTCGCGAGTCCCCTCCGCCTGGCTGTCGTTCGTCATGTTGAGCGTGAACACCGCGGGTGATCCGATGGGAACGCTGTTGCGCACCGGCGGCTCCACGGTCAGCTTGGCGCCGTCCACCGGCTGGCTGCGCGGCGCGCCCGTGCGCGGATCCGGCCACGGCTCCCACGGACACGAGCTGGTGCCGGCGACGAGGTCGAAGATCGGCGTGCCGTACAACACGTCCTTCTTCACGTCGACGCTGAACACGTCACCGATGTCGTTGTCGGACAACGTGTATCCGGTTGTGCGCGAGCTGGTGGCGGTCGAGGCGCCCTCGCGTTCCAGTGAGAAGTCGAACTTCGAACTCCATTTCGTCTCGACACCGTTGCCGGCGATCTTGAACTCCATGCCTTCGGAGATCTCGGCCTTGGTGAACGCTTCGAAGCTCCAGTTCGTGGACTTCGATTCGTCCACGGTCGAGCTGTAAGAATATTCCGCCCCCGCGCTGAACGAGCGGTTCTTCTCGAGCGGCGCCACGCGCTTCAGCGAGTCGTTCAGGTCGAGATGCGCCTGCCAGTTCGTCCGCGCCGAGTTGAATTCAGCGCTATCGCTGGGCGCCAGGCGCGCCAGCTCGGAAAGCTGGGGGATGATCGTGTTGCGGATGTGCCAGTCCGTGTAGTTGTAGACCGAGCGCACCTTGTCGAGCCCCATCGCGATTTCCACCGAGGTCACGACCCGGCAGCCCTGCACGCGTACGACATCGGTCTTCGCGAACAGCAGGTTCATCGCGAGGCCCATGTAGACGTCGCCGTCGCGGCCGATGAACAGGTCGTCGGACGAGGTGCGGAACTCCTGGTTCGTCTTGGCACAGATCTCGAGCTCGTTCCCCTCCTTCGCCTTGAAGCCCAGCGTGACGCCGCCCGCCAGCGTGACGTCAACGTGCGTCGGCGTCATGTAGATGAAGCCGAGCAGCGCCTCGATGCCGAAGTGCACCTTGCCTTCGACGCTGGCGGAACTGCCCTGCTGCGAGATGCCCGAGATCTTGCTGCAGAACGTCGACTCCTGTTCGACGAAGCTGAATGAGTGATCGCCCGGCGGATCGTGCAGGATGAGCAGCGGCACGCCGTCGGCTTCGGCCGTGAACGTGGCCGTGCGCGGCCGCTGACCGGTTACGATCACCCAGTCAATGTGCGTGACCGGATCCTCACCCTCGGCCTCGGCCACGACCGTCAGTGACTTCTGGTACGAACGGTCGTGCCCCTGCGAATCGATGCGGCCGGCGAAGATGTTCGGCGTGTTCGCCGCGGTCTCGTAGGGCTTGAGGCCGTTGTCCGTCTGCAGCTTCGCCACGCCGTTCTTGACGACGAGCGTCACCGGGTTCTTCTCCTGGTCGATGATCTCGTCGAATACCGTGACGGTGCCGGTGTCGACCGGGCACCTGCCGAGTGTGCCGTAGTCCTCGAACACGTTGATCGTCATGGGGAAGCGCTGCATCTGGTCGATCACGGGAACGCCGAGCGGGCAGGAGGGGTCCGCGACCGGCAGCCCGCTCACCTCGACCTCGAGCGGCGCGCGATACTTGAAGTCGAGGGTGTAGTTCGCCGTCGACAGATCGACCTCGCGCGCGCCGAGCTTGTCGAAGAAGCGGATCACGTCCGCCTGGTCCGGTCCGCCCGGCGCGCCCACGATGCCCGTGACGCGCACGAAGAACTTGAGCGGCGGCAGCGCCTCGTCGTACTGGGCGGCGGTGGTGATGGTACGGCTGAAGCAGCGGTCCTCGCTCTCGATGGCGAGCGTCAGCGTCCCGATCGGGATGTTGCAGCCGCCGGCCACGAGTCCCGACAGATGGCGCACGGTCGTGTCGAGGAAGTTCAGGTTGGCCAGATCACCGGTGACGCCGGCCAGATGGATGATGGGCGGGGAGAACGTGTGGCCCGCCTGTCGGGCCTCGAGGGTGTGGTCGCCCGGCGGCACCGGAACCGAGAAGTGGCCGCTGCCGTCGGTCGAACCGCGCAGAACGCCGTCCACGTAGATCTCGACGTTGGCCGCGAGGCACGACGTGTTGCTGTAACTGACGAGGCCGGAGGCGGCGAACGACGTGATGTCCGTGAACCCGACCTCGTTCTGCACCGGGCTGCCGGTCGAGAGTGTGATCGTCTTGAACGCCGGCGTGAACTGGTGCCCGGCGATCGTGGGGATCACCTTGAACGTGGTGGAGGTGCCGTAGCGCAGCTTCGCCAGCACGTAGTTGCCCTGGTTGTCCGTCACTGCGCAGGCACTCATCGGCGGGGCTTCGTTGATCCAGGTGGCGCCGCCCGAGATGCGGCCGTAACGATTGCCGCGCAGCTCCTCGGCGCCCGAGCCCTGGGAATCGTTGAGCGGCCAGTACGCGACCAGCCCGCTCTCGTTGCCTGCCAGGAACTCCGGCATGAACTCCTGGATCTGCGCCTGCGTGCGAACGTGATCCCACACCCGGATGTCGTCCATCGCGCCGGCGAGCGTGGCGCCGAATGCCAGCGCTCCCCCGCCCTCGAGCGTCACACCCGCGGCGCCAATTCCGGAGTACGCCGGCAGCCCGTCCTTGTAGACGTGCAGCGCGCCGCTCGCGCTGGTCCAGTCGATCGCGATGTGATGCCAGCCGCCATCGTCGATCGCCACGCCGGTCGGCGCGGCGCTGCCGTTGAGCGAGATCGCGAGATTGCCCGGGTTCTTCACTGCGAACACGTCCACCGTCGCCGCGGTTGAATAGGCCATCAGCGTTCCCGCCGCGCCGGCGTGCCCGCGATACCAGAACTCGGTGGTGAACGTCGCGCCGAACACGCCGCCGTCCGCGACGGCGATGTTGCCGCCCGAGCCGTCGAACAGGATCGAGCGGTTCGGCGCCGGATCCAGGCAGACGTTCGCGCCGCTGACGCCGGCACCTGCGAAGGTCGCGACGCGGCCGGTGATGTTGCCGTCGGGAGGCCGCCGGCCGAAGTCGCAGCCGCGCACGGACTCGTTCGAGACGGCGCCCGACGGACGAGCCGCCGAATCGATGATCGCGGTTACGCAGTATTCGTAGGTCCGTCCCGGCGCCGCGTCCACGTCGGTGTAGATCCGGGTGTTGGGATCCACAGTCGCGATCAGATCACCGTCGCGGTAGACGCGGAAGCCGCTCTCGGTGGTGGAACGGTCCAGCCAGGTGATCTGGACCTTGTCGCGGTAGGTGTTGTCGGTGGCCGACACCGCGCCCGGCGACTCGACCGGCGCCGGGAACGGGTACGGCGCGGTCTCGACGTAGCTCTGGACGTTGTCGTTGGAGCCGCTCGGATCGCCGGCGGCCAGGTACTGGTCCAGCACCCGGACGGCCCATCCCCGGAGACTCGGGGTCTGGATGCAGCGGAAGCAGCCCTGAGGCCCGCCCAGCACTTCCTGCCGGGTCCACGAGCTGCCGGAACGCGTGTAGAGATACACCGCGCCGCGCGTGGTGTTATCGCGTGGGGCGCCCACCAGGATCCGCTCGTCACGAATCGACACCGACTGTCCGAACGCGCAGTCCGGCGCGTTGCGTTCGGGATCCAGCGTGGCGTTCAGCGTCCACGTGCCACCCGCATCCCGCTCGAATACGTACGCCCTGCCGGCGACGCCGTCCGCGTGCGAACCCACCACCGCCCAACCGTCATGGAGATCCACGGCGAATCCAAAGCCCGCATCGGGAGCTGTCGGCTGCAGTGTCTGGACCACGGTCCATCCGCCCAGGGTAGCGCGCGTGCACACGCGCACCGAGCCGTTGCCGCCCAGCAGCGCGGTGGTGCCCGAGATCGCGACCGACCGCGCCACGCCGGGCACCGTCGTGCTCGGCGTCCAGCCCGCCTCCCAGAACGCGGCTCCCGCGTTCGGGGTTCCCACCACCGCGTAGTTACCGTCGATGTCCACCGCGACCTCGCTCGGCCCAGCCCCGGTGGTGCTCACGGTGACGCGCTGATCCGCCTGCCACCCCACCCCATCCACCCGATGCGCGAAGGCGACCATGTCCGCCGAACCCAGTTTGTAGGTGGCGAGCGTCCAGTCGCCGCTGGTCGCAACCTGCTGTCCGAGGTACTTCGCGGTGAAGCTGTCCGCTTCGAGGTCGAGCGAGCTGCCAACGGTGTTGAAGGCCAAAAACTGCGTATCGAAGATCATCACCGCCCCGCGATCCACAACGTTCGGATTCGGGGCGCCGCCGAAGTAGTTGCGGAACGGCGCGCCGACGCTCAGCCAGCGGCTCTGCCCACCCACGGAATACCCGAAGTTGTCGAAAGCGGAGTTGAAGATGATTCCCGGCGTGGTCGTGAAGTGGAACGGGTTGGTGTCGCCGGTAGGCGCCGTGGTCTGCCCCGCGTCGCACACCGGGTCCGAGGCGTTCGCGCCGGACACCGACTGCACGCAATACGTGTACTGAGTGCCGAACGTCGCCGTCGGGTCGCTGAACGACGTTGCGTTCGGGGGCTCGTTGCCGATCACCACGCCATCGCGCGAGATGCGATAGCCCGTCTCGAGCGACGACTGGTCGATCCACGCCACCTGCACTCGATTGTCATACGACTCCGACGCGCTGACGCCGAGCGGCGGCAGCAGCGTGGTGTGGCCCTGGTCCTTGCCTGCCGGCGACGACCCCAGCCTGACGCCGTCCAGCGAATCCACCGCGAGCACCGAGTACTCGTAGTGGACGCCGAACGTGATGGACAGGTCGACGTAGCGATCGGAGTTGGGCGGCAGCACCGCGACGCGCGACGAATCGTTGGTCGTGAGATCCCGGCGCCACACCTCGTAGGACTCCTCGTAGCGGGAGTTGTCCACCCACGAGAGCGCGATCTGGTTCTCGAACGCGCCATCGGACGCCTCGACCGAGGTTGGCACCGCGAGCGTACGGCTACCGGTGTCGGCCGCCGGGTCGGATTCGGTCGTGTCGGACTTGCCCGGGCCGAATACCTGGAACGCGGTGACCGAGTAGTCGTACGCCTGGCCCGGCACTCCCGTCTTGTCGTCGTACCCGGAGGCGTTCGATGGCCGCGTCGCGATCCGCTGCAGCGGATCGGTGGTCCCCGCCAGGCGGCGGTATACGAAGTAGCCATCCTCGATCTGCGACTGATCGGTCCAGGTGACGGCGACGCGATCCTCGAAGTCGCCGTCCGACGCCTTGACCGCCGAAGGGACCGCGATCTTGCGGAAGCCGTTGTCTGTGCTCCTGGCGGACTCGACGCCGAGGCTCGTCACTGCGGTCACGGCATAGGTCGTCGCTACGCCGGAGGCGACTCCGTCGTCCGAGTATGCCCTGCGATCGGCACCGACCGAGCGGATGAAGACGCTGCCGCGGTAGATCTTGAACAGCACCGCGGACGTCGAGCTGCTCTCCCACGTGATGTCGACGTGGCCCTCGAACGTTCCGTCCGTCGCCGCGACCGACGACGGCGCCAGCACGACGGCGCGCGTGCCGTCGTCGCACACCGGCGCCGAGCGGCCGCCGGAGTTGCTGAACGCCACGACGCAATACGTGTACGTGCGGCCGGGCTCGCCGCCCGGATCGTCGAACGTGGTCGTCGTGGCCCCGAGGTTCGCCACCAGCGACGAGTCCGTGGTGCCGACCGGCATGCGGTACACGAGGAAACCATCGTTGGTGGTGGAGGTGTCCTGCCAGGCGACGTGCACCTTGTCGTCGAACGTGCTGTCGCTCGCGATGACGTGCACCGGCGCCGGGAGGACACCGATGCCGCCGGTGTCGCAGCCGCGCGCGGATTCACGTGCCGAGCCATCGACGGCGGCGACGCAATACTCGTAGGTCGTTCCCGGGGCGGCCAGCACGTCCTCGAACGTCCGGGTGTTGGGCGGGAGCGTGACCCGCAGCGCCCCATCGCGGTAGACGCGGTAGTTCACCTCGAGCGCGGTGTTATCCACCCAGGTGACGACGACCTTGCTCGGGTACTGGCCATCCGATGCGGAGACCAGCAGCGGTGCCGCGATGAACGCGCTCGAGCCGGAATCGATCCGGGGTGCGGTGGTGTCGCCGGCGGCATCGACCGCCACGAGGCTGTAGGAGTAGGTCGTACCCGGGGCGGCCGTGCTGTCGTCGAACGCGATGGCGTCGGGAATCGTGACGCCCAGCAGGCTGCCGTTGCGCCGGATCCGGTAGCCGGACTCGACACTCGACCGATCCGACCAGGTGAGCCGGACGAAACCCTCGTACGTCGCGTCCGAGGCGGTGAATTCGGTCGGCCGGAAGATGATCCGGCTGCCGTCGTCGCAGGCGGCCGCACCCTCGGTGCTGGTCATGTCGAGCACCGTCACGCAGTACGTGTACACGACGCCCGGAACCCCGGAGGTGTCCGAATACAGCGAGTCGTCCTGCGACGCGACGCGGATCAGCACGTTGGCAGACACCGGCTGGCCGGACACCCGACGGTAGACCTTGTAGAGAAACGGACCGCCGCTCACCGAGGCCCAGCGAATGTCCGTCCGATCCTCGTAGACGCTATCGGTCGCGCTCACAAACGCGGGCGGATCGATCGCCAGGGTCGAGGCGCCGCGCGGCACGCCGGCCTGGGCGTCCCGGACGGCCACAGCCTGGAGCACCGCCGCTTCGACGGTCCTGCCGGAGGTCAGCCCGGCGGCGCCGGCCGCGATGCGCCCGGTCTCGTTGTAGCCCGTCGTCGTACGACCGAATCGCGCGACCGAGCCGCCATCCGCGGCGAGGCTGACCACGCCGTCCGCGATGCTCACCTGCGAGCCGAAGCGATCGCCCACCGAACTCCTGGGCGCGACTCGCGACGTCAGCGTCCAGGTTCCGGCGACCCGCTCATAGATATAGGCAGCGCCCTTCCAGCCATCGTCCCACGGCGCGCCGACGACCAGAGTGTTGCCATCGATCGCCACCGCGCTGCCGAACCGCGCGAACCGGCCGCGCTCCGCCGGCGCCAGCGTCGCATCGAGCACCCAGGCCCGTCCCGTACGGTGATAGACGTAGGCGACACCCCGATAGCTGTCGCTCGCGGACGCTCCCGCGACGGTCCAATCGCCATCGACAGTCCGGTCGTAGGCGTGCGCGGCGGGAGCGGGTGCGGCCAGGGCGGGATTCGCGAACGCGAGGCCCGCAACCAGCATTGCGAGCGGGAACCATGCACGTGCAGGAAGCCGTAGGCCGTTGCCGAGTGAGGGCACAATGGACTCCATATCTGGAAGGGGGACGCAGATCGTCGGCGAGGGGACGACGCGTGAAAACGTTTTCATTCCACGAAGTGCGCTCTCACGCGTACTTTGCGAGGCGTGTACTGTAAATGTAATCGCGATGTCTTGCATCTGAAAACACCGACGCCCCGAAAAACTGACATCTCGAGCGTTCAAGAGATGACTGGGACAAAACCAGCGGAGCCCATCCTCTGAGCTCCTCAATAAAGAGCGCAGGCCCGGCAGGTGACCGCATGTGCAGGGGACGACTACTTCAGATCCCGGAACGCGCGATATGCGCGTTTCCGCTGACCCATCGCCGCGACCTGCGCCGGGGTGTAGAGGTTCCGCGCGACCTGGCGGCGCAGCCCGCCGAGCGTCGAGCGCGCCACGCGGCGCGTGAAATAGTTGACGATCCACTTGGGTACGCTGCCGCGCGGATCGATGAACACCAGCGCCACGATCTCGACGCGATCGCCCACCTGGGTCATCTGGAACGTGCTCGCGTACACCTTCGACCGCACGAGCCGGGGCAGCGTGTCCGCCCGGGGCGAGTCCACGGACTCGGCGGCGATCGTCACCCGGTCGAGGTCGTCGCTCACGGTGATCCGCGCCCGGACGACCGCGGTGCGGTCGGACGCCGGCCACGGCACGTCGACGCGCATGTACTCCGTCTGGTCGTAGTCGTTGGTGCGCTCGAGTAGCACGCTGCCGCCAAGATTTGCGACCCACTCGCGCCGCCGCGGAATGTCCTCGAGCACCAGTGAGACCTGCTCGATCGTGCCGGGGATGGTCATCGTGGCCTTGCACGGGACGACGCCCGTGCCGCGGACCGAGCTGCTGTAGAGCGCAATGCCATCGCTCGACGATTCGAGGCGCCACGACGGGTCGTCGATCGCGATATGGGGTTGCTGCTGCGGCGCCGGTCCCGGCGACGCGATGCGGGGGAGGAGCAGGCTCGCAAACACGATGGCGAGGCGCAGCGCACGGCGGGAACGTGGGTGATGCCAGTCCCGCATGCTAGTTCTCCATCACGCCACGAACGGCAGCACCGCCCGGACCTTGCGGCGGTAGGCTTCGTAGGGCGCTCCGAACGCGGCGACCAGCATGGCGTCCTCGACGTGGATCCGGTAGGCGTACGCCGCAAAGGTAGCGACGATCGAGCCCACGACCACGATCGTGTTCCCGGATGTCATCGCGATGCCATTGAGGCACAGCAGCGACCCCAGGCAGCCGTGCTGCCGCGATCCGAGGCTCCGGCCGAGTTCGTACGCGCTTTGGCACCAAAGCGGATCTCGGCTTGAATGCAATAGAGCAGGATCAGGAGCAGACCCGCAGCGCCGTAAGGCGTCAGGGTCAGACCCAGCGAGGCCGCGAAGCGTTCCAGCACGGGGGAGGATCTCCTATCTCGCGACGACGAGCTTGCGGACGACGGTGTGTCCGCCGGCCGTGAGCCGCGCGAAGTACAGGCCGGGCGCGCCACGGCGTCCGCCCGCATCGCGGCCGTCCCAGTTCACCGTGTGATCGCCCGCCGCCAGCTCTGCGCCGACGAGGTCCACGACACGCCGGCCGGCCGGGTCGAGGATCCCGAGGTCGACTCGTCCGGCCGCGGGCAACGAGAAACGCATGGTGGTGGCATGACGGAACGGGTTGGGCCGCGCCTCCGTCAGCGCCAGCGCGGAACCCGCGTACTCATTCGCCACGACGGCGGACGTGGCGGCGCCGACTGCGAACAGCGTGGCGTTGTTGATCGCATAGACCTTGCCATCGCGTCCGATCAGCGTGGGCGTATAGGCCTCACCGATCCCCGGTGTGAGCGTGATGGCCTGGGTGAACGCGTTCGAGCGCAGGTCCCAGCGGTAGAGTCTGCCATCCTCGCTGTTCGCGAGAACGCTGCCGGTGGCGGAATCGACCACGGCCGAATTGATGCACCATTCCCGAACGGCATCGGGGTACGTGTCGATGTATTCCGGGTCGGGCGTCACGCCGGCGATCGTGAGGATCTCCTTCATGACCGTCACGCCGGACTGGGCGTCGAGTTGCGTGGCGCCGGGGTCGAGGATGGCGAGCTTGTTGATTCCGACGCCACCGAACCCGGCGTAGCTGTTGTACTTGGTCATCAACAGATAGCTCGACGCGCCGTGGTACGACGGCACCATGCCGGCTGGCACCACGGACGGCGTGTCGTCCCAGCCGAACGCGCCGGGGGCCCCGGCAGGCACCAGGTCGGCGTCGAACTGCAGCATCCAGCCGCGGGCGCCGTTCGACGGGAACTGCGCCTCGAGGACGCCGAAGTACACGTTGCCGTCGGGCGCCACCATCGGGGAGGCCGAGCTGTTGTCGGCCAGGCCCGCATCGCCGCCGCGCGGGTCCCTGAGCGCGACCTTCGTGATCGCGTGCAAATCCGTCGCGTCGAGGGCGGCAAGGACTCCACTGGACCAGCCACCCCCGCTCAGCGCCACGTACAGCGTCCGGCCATCATGGCTGAGCGCGGGTGCGCAGTTCATCTCCACCTGAGTGGCCGCCCCGTCCGAGGCGATGGGGACGGGAACGTAGACCGCGGCGCCGCCGGCATCGATCCGGGCGATCCCGCTCTGGATGCCGAGCGGGTTGGCGCCCGTGGCGCGGTAGCCGAAGTAGACGTCGCCCGCCGAGTCGGACGTCAGCGGCGTGCAGATCCGGATGTCGGCGTTGAAGGCGGCGGGGTCGGTGTTGTACGCGCCGATCCCATAGAACGCGCTCCGTGTGAGCGCCGGAGCCCCGGGCCCATCGATATTGTCGGCGAACAGGAGTGTCCCGCCGGCGCCGGGCATATAGAGACGTCCGTTCGGCGTCAGCGTCGGGCCATAGCTCGGGGTCCAGGAGTACGCGGGCAGCGTGTAGTCCGAGTCCAACTGCCAGCGCAGCGAACCGTCGCTGCCGTTTCGCACCTCGACGCGGAAGCTGTCGGACGCGCCGGTTTTGACGGGGATCACGAGTGTATTGGCCGCGCTGACCAGCGGGGACCCGTAATGGATGTAGAGGGTCGTGCCGCTGTACTGCGGGTGGAGATCGACCGGCGTCTGCCAGACGACGCGGCCGAGCGCCTGCGACGCGGTCCCCGACAGGGCGGTGTGCTGAGGGTTCATGCCGTAGTCGCCCCACGCCACCTGCCCGCAGGAACTACGGACATGGGTCAGCGAGCCCAGGAGCACCGTGAAGGCGAGTCCCAGGACAACGCCTGCACGGTGCCGTCTCGAGCCCATCGGCCTGAACCTTTCAGCGGCGCAATCGCGGCGTGTGACTTCGTACCCTGGAGTTCGACGGTTACTTGCCCTTCTTGCTGCCGAGCGTGCCCGGAGCCGGGTGCGCCTTGGTGAACGCGTCGGCCTTCTTCTGGGTCTTCTCGGTTGCGTCCTGTTTCTTCAGCCGCTCTTTCGACTTCGGAGACTTGTCGCCCATGAAGCACCGCCTGAGGTTCGGGTGGTTGGAGCCCTCGCGACCGAACTGCACTCTACCATCTCCCCCGAGTGGCCGATCACACGCGGTGACAGGATTCCCCGTCGCCATGGTGGGCGGCATCCGGCGAAATGCATTGCCGGACAGGTATTTGGCCCATAGACTTGTGCTCCAGGGACGGCCGGGCGACTCGGCCGGCAGCCCATAAGACCGGACGGGTGTGCCGCACCAGCGGTTCCTCCAGCGCCGGCTCACGCCCACCGAAGCCCGGAGAACCGATGAAGCGCGGGCCGCACCCCTTCACGGCACTGCTCGCCACGGCCATGGCCCTGGCCGCATGGGCGCACTCCGCGAGTGCGCGGGACGCATCCGGTCGCTCGTCCCCTGCCGTTGCTCCGGTGTTGTCCAACGCGTCCACAGTCGAAATCGCCCCAGGGGTCAACGGTCTGACCGCGACCGCCTGGCACCAGGCCGACGCCGCGACGGAAGCGAAAGTGTCCGGGTGGACGGATCAACTGAGGTCCGGATGGATTCCCAATCTGGGCCAGATCACGGACACCGGGGGACATGGCGCCCCGAATATCCTCTACACCACGAGCGTCCGCGGCGCGCAGGTCTACGTGACCACCACCGGGATCTCGCAATACTTCTTCGCGCACGACGATGACGTGGACGCGGACGCCGCCGGCCCGGCGGCCAAGCGCGGCGCGCGCAAACCGGCAGCGCCGGCCGGACCGATCCGCTGGTGCCGGGTCGACCTCGACTTGAAAGGGGCCGCGATCCGCCCCGACCACGTCCGGCTCGAGGATCCGCTCTACGATCAGGGGGCCACGAACTACTACCTGCCACACTGTCCGGCCGGCGTGCTCGACGTGCCCACCTACGGCAAGGTCACGTTCCTCGACGTCTATCCCGGCATCGACTGGGTCGTGCTGAGCAAGCCCGGCGAGGGCGTGCACCACGACTTCATCGTGCACCCCGGCGCCGACGCTTCGAGAATTCGTCTGCAATACACCGGCGCGCGTTCCATCGAGCTGTCGGACGATCGGCGCGCGCTGCGCATCCGCACACCACTGGGAGAGGTGCGGGAGGGCGCACTCAACTGCTGGCAGGGCGAGGGGCGCCAGCCGATCGGCGCCCGGTTCCGCGTCGACGGCAACGTGGCATCGCTGCTCGTCGAACCCTACGATCACGCGGCGCCGCTGGTGATCGACCCGCCGCTCGTGTGGTCCACCTATTACGGCGGCAGCAACAGCTACGACGGTCCGCGCACGATCTACTGCGACAATGTGAACGACGACGTGTACGTCGTCGGCTACACCGCCTCGACGAATCTTCCACTGCAGAACCTGGCGGGCGCCTTCTACCAGGGCACCATCGCCGGCAATCAGGACGCGTTCATCTGGAAGTTCAGCCAGCTCGGCGTGCGCAAGTGGGCGACCTATTACGGTGGAACGGGCATCGAGACCGGGGAGGACTGCACGCTCGACGCGTCCGGGAATCTCTATGTGTGCGGTTACACGACTTCCACGGACTTCCCCACGCAGGCACTCGGCGGCGCCTACAATCAGCCCGCGAGCGGCGGCGGCGGCGACGGGTTCATCGTCGAGTTCAACGCCGCCGGTGTGCGGCAGTGGGCCACCTATTACGGCGGCGACGGCAGCGATCAGGCCACCGGCATCACGACCGACGCGAGCGGCAAGGTCTACGTGTGCGGCGTCACGGGCTCGACCAACCTGCCGCTTGCGAATCCGGGCGGGGGTGCGTACTTCCAGACGTCCGCCAATGGGTCCGAGGACGCGTTCGTCCTGAGATTCAGCCCGCTCGGAGTGCTGGAGTGGGGCACCTACTTCGGCGGCAAGAATGGCCTCGACGAGGCCTACGGGATCACGACGTCGCCCACCAGCGTCTACGTCACGGGGTATACCCAGTCCGCGTTCTATCCCACGCTGAACCCGGGCGGCGGCGCGTATTTTCAAGGTGCGCTGGCGGGCGACCAGGATGTCTTCATCTCGAGGTTCACGCTGGCCGGCGTGCAGACCTGGTCGACGTACTACGGCGGCGACGGCACCGACTACGGCGACGAACCGGTCGTCGACGCCAACGGGAACCTGTTCGTCGTCGGCTACACGAACTCCGCCAACTTCCCGACGGTCAATCCGGGTGGTACGGCGTATTACCAGCCCGCCCTGGCCGGCGAGCACGATCTGTTCATCCTCAAGTTCAGCAGTTCCGGCTCCACCCTGTGGGCGACTTACTATGGCGGCACCAGCTACGAGTTCCTCGAAGGCGGCGCCGGCAAACCCATCACACTCGACGCGCAGGGCAGGGTGTACGTGACGGGGATGACCCAGTCGTCGGACTTCCCGGTCCTGAATCCCGGCGCCGGCTCCTACTACCAGGGAGCGAACGCCGGGTTCCGGGACGCCATCCTCGGGCAATTCACCAACACCGGCACGATGCTGTGGTCGACCTACTTCGGCAGCAACCAGCTCGACTTCGGCACCAGCGTGTCGATCAGCAGCCATGGCTGCCTGTTCGCCACCGGCGAGTCGGTGGGCGCCGGCAACCTGACCACCGTAAATCCGGGTCTGGGTGCCTACTATCAGCCCGCGAACGCGGGGTTCGATGACGGCTACATCGCGAAGTTCTGCTCGCCGAGCTCCGCGTGCTGCGTGGACTTCACGTGCGTGGCGGTCGAGTCGCAGAGCCAGTGCACGGCGCTCGGGGGCACGGCGTTCTTTCCGAACCAGCCGTGCTCGACGACGGTGTGCAACACGCTGTGCAAGATCTGCGGCCGCAAGTTCAGCGACGTGAATCGCAACGGCGTCCAGGACAACGGCGAGCCGGGGCTCGCCAACTGGACGATTCAGCTCGTCTATCCCAATGGCACGCTGTATGCCGCCATCACCACCGACGCCCAGGGCAATTACTGCTTCAACAACATCCCGTGCGGCGCCTGGGAGGTGACCGAGGTGCAGCAGCCGAACTCGGTGCAGACGTTCCCGGCGCCCGCCGTCCACACGCTCAACCTCGGGACCGGCACCACGCAGAACGCTGTCGACTTCGGCAACTACGTGTGCACGTCGACCGTCGGCTGCTTCACGTGGCCGGCGGGGCTCGCGGCATGGTGGCCGTTCAACGACACTCCGGGCCCAACGACGGCGAGCGACGCCACGCACCTGAGCCCGCCGCGCAATGTGGCGCAACTGGTGGGCGCCGCCGCGAGCGGGGGATCGGCTCCCGGCGTGATCTGCGTGGCGACCGCCGCGGACTACGCGCGAGTGCCGAACGCGAACCAGCTCGGGCTCCAGTTCGCCGGCGGCCCGTTCGCGATCGCGGCCTGGCTCAATCCGGCCTCGAGCACCGCCGGTGCGCGCACGATCGTCGAAAAACGCGTGCTGCTGTCCGCGTCGGCCCATGAGACGCGCGGCTGGGCGCTATATCTCGATGGCCTCCAGAGCTACCTCGAGATCGGCACCGGCGGCACGCCGCAAGTGGTCGCGGGGCCGGTGCTGGCGGGGGATGTGTGGTCGCACCTCGCGGTGTCGGTCGACCGCGCGACGGGTCACGGCCAGTGGTATCTCAATGGCAGCCCGGTCCCCACGTTCGACTTCACGCCCATCTCGGGGCTGGTGTCGTGCACCGCCGATCTCTACATCGGGCGTGTCAGCCCGGCGTTCGGCACCTCGTCCGGATTCCAGGGCTGTATCGGCGACCTGGCGCTGTTCGCGACGCCGCTGAGTGCGGCGACGGTGAGCAAGGCCGCCGCGACCGGCCCGGGCGGCTGGTGCCCGGAATCGGCGCTGCTGCCGGCGGTGACGACGCTCTGCAAGACCCAGACGTCAGCCCAGGTATGCCTCAACATCTCGAACAACTACGGCACGCCGCAGAGCTATACCTGGTCGTTCGCCGGGTTGCCCGCAGGCCCGGGCTGCAGCGTGGCCGGTCCGACCGTGTTCAGCCCGTCCGGGGGCACCGTGATCGTACCGCCCGGCATCTCACCGCCGATCTGCGTGTCGATCGCGCGCCCGCTCGGCCTCACGGCGCAGAACGCCACCGCGTGCTTCGGGCTCACGTTCGTCAACAACGCCACCGGCACCTGCCGCACGACGACGGCCACGCTGCGCGCCGACAACAGCTGCTGGTGCGTGACGCCGCAGCAGGCGACCGTGGTGAGCGTGCCCGCGCGGGCGTCGGGTGCGGTGATCGGCATCGGCGTCGGCCACCCGTGCGACCCGGCGACGCTGGCCTACCGTCTGAGCGCAGTGTGGCTCGATCCGGACCATGAAGACCCGCTGGAGCTGAGCCTCGACGGCCTCGCGCCGGGGACGCCGGTGACCGGCACCGTGACCGCGGGACCGGGCGCGGACCAGCAACTCGCGGTGACGGCGAGCCTCCCCAACGGCTACGACCCCGCGGCGCGCTACGAGATCGTGCTCGAGGCCGACACGGACGGCGACGGCATCATGGAGCGGCTGTGCGGCACGCTGGTCGCCGCGACCTACGACAGCACGGAACGGGTCGGGGTGCCCGCAGGCATGCCGGCGCAGCGCAGTGCCGTGTTGCTCGCGAGCCCCAACCCATTCCTGGGCGGCTCGACGATCGCGTTCACGCTGGCGGCGGCGGAGCCGGTCGAACTCGGTGTCTACGATCTGAGCGGACGGCTGGTGCGCTCGCTGGAGCGCGGGCTGCTGACCGCCGGTCCGCATCGGTTCGACTGGAACGGCCGCGACGACGGCGGACGGCGCGCGGCCGCCGGCATCTACTTCGTCCACCTCGACGGCCCCGGCCGCCACCTCCAGGCGAAGCTGGTCAAGCTCCAGTAGTGCGAACGGCTCCCCGCCTCGGTGCTGCGCCGCTGGTTCGCGGTGTCTTCCGGTTCGTGCTGGACTGGCTGCCGGTGTTCATCGTGCTGTTCGCGTACGACGCGATCCACAACCGGCTCGGCGCGTTCCTGCCCGCGGCGCACACGCTGCCCCAGATCCACGCCGACGAAGCACTGTTCGGCGCGCCGATTCCGACCCTCCGGCTGCAACGGGCGTTCTACGCTCCCGGCCGTCCTCATGCGTGGGATTTCGCGGCGCTGGCCATCTACATGTCGCACTTCTTCGTCTCGGTCGTGATCGCGCTCGCGTTGTGGGTCCGCACGCGCGCGCGGTATCTGAAGTTCATGACGTGGTTCGTCGTCATGACCACGCTCGGTTACATCACGTATGTATTTTATCCGGCGGTGCCACCGTGGCTCGCGAGCCAGCGCGGCGCCCTCGCGCCGACGCATCGGCTGGTGCTCGAGGTGTGGGAACACCTTGGTCAGCACGCGATCGCCCAGACGTTCTCCGGCAGCAATGTGTACGCGAACGATGTCGCCGCGATTCCGTCGCTGCACGCGGCGTATCCCGTGATGATCGCCATGTTCTTCTGGTCGGGAGCGCGGCCTGCGGCGAGGGCCTTGCTGGCGCTCTATGCGGTGAGCATGGCGCTGGTCCTCGTCTACTCCGCCGAGCACTATGTCGTGGACATCCTGCTGGGCTGGCTGTACGCCGTGGGTACGGCGCTCGTGATGCAGCGGCTGTGGCCGCGAGCCCGGCGGGACCTCGCCCCGGGCAGGTCGCGTTGAGTGCCGCAGCGGAATCGGCGATGCTTCGGCCGCTCCGGTGTCCCGGGCCCCTCCACCGGGTATGCTGACGCTCGGGACGCCCGCGCCGCTTCGCTGATCCTGCTTCGAACCTCCTCCCAGGGAACGCCGACCATGTCACTCGCAGCCGGTACCCGCCTCGGCCCCTACGAGATCATCGCCCCGCTCGGCGCGGGCGGCATGGGCGAGGTGTATCGCGCGCGCGATACGCGGCTGCAGCGCGACGTCGCGATCAAGGGTCTGCCCGAGGCGTTCGCGCAGCATCCCGAGCGGCTGGCGCGCTTCGAACGCGAGGCAAGATTGCTCGCGGCTCTCAGCCACCCGAACATCGGGGGCATCTTCGGGCTTGAAGAGTCCGGAGGCACGCCGTGGCTGGTGCTCGAGCTGGTCGAAGGCGAAACCCTGGCGCAGCGCCTCGCCCGCGGCCCGCTGCCGGTGCGCGAGGCGCTCGACATCGGCGGTCAGATCGCCGCGGGCATCGAGGCCGCCC
Source organism: Candidatus Eiseniibacteriota bacterium (assembly GCA_038231135.1). Classification (GTDB taxonomy): domain Bacteria; phylum Eisenbacteria; class RBG-16-71-46; order RBG-16-71-46; family RBG-16-71-46; genus JANLWX01. The sequence goes on from JBBRLX010000019.1 coordinate 34,886, forward strand.
ACGAGCGCGGGATCGTGCATCGCGACCTCAAGCCGGGCAACGTCATGATCACCCCGTCCCGCGTCGTGAAGGTGCTCGACTTCGGCCTCGCCAAGGGCGGCGCCACCGAGGCCGCGTCGTCCTCCGATCTGTCGGTGTCGCCCACCATGGCGCTGTCGGGAACCAGCGCCGGCGTCCTGCTGGGGACGGCGTCCTACATGTGCCCCGAGCAGGCCCGCGGCCGCCCGGTCGACCGGCGCGCCGACGTGTGGGCGTTCGGCTGCGTGCTGTTCGAATGCCTGAGCGGACGCCAGGCGTTCGGCGGCGAGACCGTGTCCGACGTGATCGCGCGGGTGCTCGAGCGCGAGCCCGAATGGAACGCGCTGCCCTCGACCGTTCCCGCGCGGCTGCGCGACGTGATCCGGCGCTGCCTCACCAAGGACGCCGACGAGCGCCCGCGCGACATCGGCGACCTGCGCCGCGAACTGAGTGCGATCGGTCTCGATCTGTCGTCGCATTCCGGCCTCCATCCGTCGCCGGCCGCAGCCGTGCCGTCGCTCGCCGTGCTGTACTTCGAGAACCTGGCGAGCGACAAGGACAGCGAGTACTTCTGTGCCGGGATCACCGAGGACATCCTGACCGATCTGTCGAAGATCAAGGGCCTGCGCGTGGCGTCGCGCAACGCAGTCGCCCGCTATCGCGGCGCTCCTGCGGACATTCCGAAGATCGCCGCCGATCTCGGCGTCGGGGCCGTGCTCGAGGGCAGCGTGCGGCGGGCCGGCGATCGGGTGCGCATCTCCGCCCAGCTCATCAACGCCGTGGACGGCTTCCACCTGTGGGCCGAACGCTACGACCGCACGCTGGAGGACGTGTTCGCGGTACAGGAGGAGATCGCGTCGTCGATCGCGGGCGCCCTGCGCGTCGCGCTCACGCCGGCGGAGACCGCAAGTCTCGTCAAGGACCGGCCCGACGACGTTCGCGCGTACGACCTCTATCTCAAGGGCCGCGCCCTCTATGGCCGCTACACCGACGAGTCGCTGCACGAGGCCCAGGCCCTGTTCCGGCAGGCCATCGCGCTCGACCCGAACTACGCGCTGGCCTGGGCCGGAATCGCCGACTGCTGCGGCCAGTTGTGTCAGTGGGGCAGGGATCCCGACGTTCCCGCCCTGACGACCTCGGGCCTCGAAGCCGCCCGCCACGCGATCGCGCTCAATCCCCACCTCGCGGAGGCGTTCAAGGCCGAGGCGATGAACCTACGGTTTGCGGGAGATCTCGAGGGTGCCCGCGTGGCGCTGGATCGGGCCATCGAGGCGAATCCCCGGTTCGTTCCCGCGCTCCTCAACCTCGCAGTGGATGCGTTTTGCCGAGCCGACATCGCGGCGACCGAGCGGCACGTGCGCCGCACACTCGACATCGACCCCCAGGAAGCGTTCGCGTGCCTGTGGCTTGCGACCGTGACGGGCCATACCGGGCGGGGCGACGAGTCGATTGCCGCGGCACAACGCGCGCGCAGGCTGTCGGACGATTCATTTTACGTCAGCTCCTACCACTCGACGCGTGCCTGGATCCAGCTCGGGCGCGGCGATCTCCCGGCGGCGGCGCAGGCTCTGCAGGATGGCGCGGCCGACGGGGCGCGGCCGAAGGACCAGCTGGCGATCGAGGCCGCCATTACGGTGCGCGCCGGGCGCGTCGATCAGGCACGGGTGCAGATTCACGAACTGGCCGCGACGCCCGGCCTGCTGGGCATCAGCATGATGTTGGCGGCAGGCGCCGCACTCCGCGCGGGCGAACTCGAGATGGCCAAGAGCTTCCTCGCGCGTCAGCTGGTGAGAGACCTGGCACCCGTATTCGCACGGCTCGACGCCGAGCTGCATCCGCTGCTCGATCACGCCCCGCTCGCGCCGCGGCGCTGGGATGCGACGCTGGTGTGGCCGCTCGAAGCCCCGATGATCGATGCCGCCCGCCATCGGCTGTTCCGAGAGGTGCGCATCGAATCGGGACTGCCGCAGGGCAGCGACGTGAAGTAAGGCGGTCGCATGGTGAGCCCGTCCGGGCTCGACTTCCAACCTCAGAATCCGCGCGCGCGGGGGCAGGCGTCATGGTCGGTATCACGGTGACGGGAGAGACGGCGACGTTCGAGGTCCAGAGCTGGGACAAGTTCTGGGCGCTGCGGAGCCGGCTCGAGATTCCGCTGGCGCACATCCGCGGGGTGCGCTCCGACACAGAGGCGGCGCGCGGCTGGTGGCATGGCCTCAAGCTGCCGGGCACCAACGTGCCGGGCGTGATCACGGCGGGGACGTTCTACCAGCACGGCAAACGGGTGTTCTGGGACGTGCATGACCCCGACCGCACGATCGTCGTCGAGCTCGCCCACGAGAGCTACGACGAGCTGATCATCGAAGTCGCCGATCCCGATGCCGCGATCGCCCTGCTGCAGGAGAATCTCGGGGGCCGCATCTAGCGCGGTGCCTCGCCCTTCACGCGACCGCCGGCCGGCCGCTCGCTAGCGAAGGCGCAGCACCACCCCCGAGCCGAGCGCCATCATGAGCGCCGCGTAGCCGAAGCCCCACAGGGGATGGAGCGTCCACAGCACGCCGACGAGTGCGCTCGACACGAGGTCGCCCAAGCCGTTCACCGTGCCCAGCACGCCATATGCCGTGCCCCGCACCTCGACAGAGGAGAAATCGGCCAGCATGGCGTCCTCCATGGTGTCCACGATGCCGACCATGACGCCGGCCGACGCGAATACGATGGCCAGTCCCGAAATCCCCGCATGTCGATGCGCGAGCATGATCCCGAGCGTCAGACTGACGCCGGCCCCGAGCAGGTACCCGAACGCGAGCAAGGGTCGCCGGCCGATGCGGTCGCTCAGCGCCCCGACCGGGAACGGCGCCAGGGCATAGGTGATGTTGTGGAGCGCGTAGAGCAGGCCCGCGGCGGCCGACGCCTTGAGTGTGCCGAGCGACGGCGTCAGCAATTGAATGGCCGCCAGGATGATGAGGGTGTGGGAGAAGTCCCCGAGGCCGAAAATCCCGATGCCCACCATGGCGCGCCGCAGACTTCCTGGCAGGTTACGAATCGTGGTCCAGAACGGCAGCGTGTGATTGGGCGAACGGCGGCGTTCGCGTACGACGAGCGCAAACACCAGCGCGCCTCCCAGACCGGGGATGGCGGTGAACAGAAAGATCGTCCGGAACGCGCGGGTCGGGTCGCCCGAAAAGCGCGCGTGGAGCAACGGCAGCAACGCCACCGCCAGCAGCGGCCCGAGCACGGCGCCGAGCGTGTCGCCCGCGCGATGGAACCCGAACGCCTTGCCGCGATGCTCAGGCGCGACCGAATCCGCAAGCATCGCGGACCGCAGCGGCCCGCGAATCCCGCGCCCGAACCAGCCCACCACCCGGCCCAGCAGCACGATGCCCCAGCCGTTGGCGAGGGCGAAGATCGCCTGGGAGGCGCCGGTCAGCGCGTAGCCCCCGACGGTGATCGCCTTGCGGTGCCCCAACCGGTCCGACAGCCAGCCGGTGCCGAGCTTGACGAAGCTCGACGTGGCATCGGCCACCCCTTCGATCAGGCCGAGCGCCGCGGGCGCGACGCCGAGCGACGCGAGGAACGCCGGCAGGATCGACGTGGCCATCTCGTGACCGACGTCCGACAGGAAGCTCGTCACCGTCATCCCGACGACGTTGCGATTCAGCCACCCCGTCGGGGGAGCGGGTTCGGCCGCATTTGACTCGCGATCGATCATCGAAGGATGCCCGGCTTCACGTGTCTGTCAATCCCCCGAGGGGCGTTCGCCAGGCCCCTAATGCCCCGACGAGTCGCCGCGCCGGCCGGTCTCGAAGAGGAACCAGCTGCGGCGCTCTGCTCCTCTTGGATCGATGTGGGAACTGCCTGAAGGCCCCGACACTACTCGCCGGAAAGCAACTCGCAAAGATTCTTTAGGAACGTGCGAATCGCCAGAGGAAATGCCTGCCACTCGTCCTGCGAGACGCCTGCACCCACGGTTTGCGAGCAATTGAAAGAGCTGCGAGCCGTTGTTGCAATAGCCTGCACACGACGGGTGGCTGTTGCGCGGGACGTCGTGCGATTTGCACGCTTTCCGTGCAGAATCACGCGGGGATCGGCCCCCCGGATCAAGGCATGCTCGATGCGGGGCGCTCGCCGGAGCGCCGCGTCCGCGGCGAACACCGCATCGAACCCTGAAACGAGGGCCAGGCACAATGAACAAGTCCGACGTTCAGCTGAAACAGGACATCGAGAACGAGCTTCGCTGGGATCCCAGGGTCAACTCCGCCCAGATCGGCGTCAGCGTCGACAACGGCGCGGTTTCGTTGATGGGCGCGGTGGACACGTACGCGGCGAAGTGGGCCGTCGAGGATGCCACCAAGCGCGTCGGCGGGGTTCGCGATCTGGCGCAGGACCTGACCGTGAAGGCATTCGGACCCCATCAGCATTCGGACAGCGAGATCGCGGCCGCGGCGGGGAGCGCACTGGCGTGGGACGTGTGGGTGCCGCCCACCGTCACGGTGAAAGTGCATCAGGGTCAGGTGACGCTCGAAGGCCATGTCGAGTGGAACTACCAGCGCGACTCGGCGGAGCGTGCCGTCCGCTACCTGAAGGGGATCCTGAACGTCATGAACCATATTGACCTGATGCCCAGCACGTCATCGGCCCAGGTGAAGGAGAAGGTCGAGGCCGCGCTGCAGCGCCAGGCAGAAGCCTATGCCCGCTCGATCCAGGTGGATAGCACCGGAGGCACGGTGACGCTGACCGGCCACGCGTCGAGCTGGCATGCCATCGAGGACGCCTCGGGTGCGGCATGGGCGGCGCCCGGCGTGACGATGGTCATCGAGAACGTCGCGGTCCACGGATCCTGAGCCGGACCGGCGGACCGTTCGCTCATCCCATGTTTTGCCAGGGAGCCCAAAGATCACCCGGACTCGGGTGGGACCTGGGCTCCCGTTCCTTCGTGAGGTTCGTACTGTCGGAGAAGCGGCGCCGTACACCGCCGTCGGAAGGATGCGCGTCCCGGCGCTCCTGAGGTAGTGTCTGCGCATGTCCCTCGCCGCCGGCACCCGACTCCGACGGGTCGGGAGAGGACTCACTGCTATTCCGTGGGCCCGCGCTGTTCTCGTATCCGCTCAGCTGGTCGCGCGATGGCCGCTGGCTCGTGGCCCAGTGCTCGGATTCCACGGGAGCGTTCGACCTGTGGGTCATACCCATGGCCGGGCGGGGGCATCCGCGTCCCGCCCACGGTCTGTTGGTGGTCGGATCGCGGCGACGAGTTGCTGGTGGGCAATCAGAAGAACGAAGTGTTCTCGATTCCGGTTACGACCGGCTCCGCGATCCAACTCGACTCGCCGCGCCGGCTGTTCACGGTGACTCCGCCCTCGTTCCTGGTCGACATCGCCACCGGCGAGCAGCGGTTCCTGACGGGGTCCTTCGATCCCCGATCCAGCCACTCCACGCTCGATGTCGTGCTGGGCTGGCCACGGCTGCTCGATAAGCAATAGCGCCACGAGCCCGTCCGTTCACGGGGTCCGGCGTTTCCGTCCGCGCCTCCTACGGCGCGCCTGGTGCTCGTGTTCCGGACGACGGGTCACGCTTCCCCGACGCCCGGCAAGCCGTCCACAATCCAACAAGGAGACGTGCCATGAACGTCAGAACGCAGGCTGGCAACGAGACGGTCCTCGACGCCACCAAGCTTCAGAGCTTCGAACGCGCGCTGCAGGGACGGGTCGTGCTGCCGGGCTCACCCGGCTACGACGAGGCCCGCACGATCTGGAATGCGATGATCGACCGCCGGCCGGCGCTCATCGCACGCTGCGCCCAGGCGGAGGATGTGGTTCACGCCGTCCGCTTCGCGCGCGACAACGATATCCTCGTCGCTGTGCGCGGCGGCGGCCACAACATCGCGGGCAACGCCGTCTGTGACGGCGGACTCATGATCGATCTCACGCCGATGAAGAGCGTCCGCATCGATGAACGGCAGCGGACGGCGCGCGTCGAAGCCGGAGCCACGCTCGGAGAGTTCGACGCGGCGGCCCAGGCGGTGGGCCTCGCGACCCCGCTCGGAATCAATTCCACGACCGGCGTGGCGGGCCTGACTCTCGGCGGCGGGTTCGGGTGGCTGAGCCGCAAGTACGGGCTGTCGATCGACAATCTCATCTCCGCGGACGTGGTCACCGCCGCCGGCACGATGCTGAAGGCGAGCGCGACCGACAATCCCGATCTGTTCTGGGCGATCCGCGGCGGTGGCGGCAATTTCGGCATCGTGACGGCGTTCGAGTTCAAATTGCACCCGGTGGGGCCGAACGTGCTGTCGGGGCTGGTCATCCATCCGCTCGACGCGGCCGGGGACGTGCTGCGGTTCTACCGCAAATTCATCGCCACCACCCCCGAGGAGTTCGTGTGCTGGCTCGTGCTCCGTCAGGCGCCGCCACTGCCGTTCCTGCCCGAGGAGTGGCACGGCAAGGGCATCCTCGCGCTCGCGATGTGTTACGCGGGCCCCATTGAGGACGGCGAACGCGTGGCGAAGCCGCTGCGGGAGTTCGGCAAGTCGATCGCCGACGTCGTCGCGCCGCATCCGTTCGCGGCCTGGCAGGCGATCCTCGACCCGCTGCTCACGCCGGGCATGCGCAACTACTGGAAGTCGCACGATTTCACCGAGCTCACCGAGGGGCTGATCGACGTGCTCGTGGCGCACGCTCGCAAGATACCGGATCCGCAGACTGAGATCGCGTTCGCGCAGCTGGGCGGCGCCGTCAGCCGGGTCGCGAACGACGCGACCGCCTACACGCACCGCGACGCGCAGTTCGTGATGAACGTCCATGGGCGCTGGGACAACCCCGCGAACGACGCGAAGGTCATCGCCTGGGCACGCGAACTGTTCACGGCCGCCGCGCCGTTCGCGACCGGCGGGGCCTACGTGAACTTCATGACCCAGGACGAGACCGAGCGCGTCCGCGCCGCCTACGGCAGCAATTTCGATCGATTGGCACAGCTCAAGAAGCAGTACGACCCGACGAACCTGTTCCGCATGAACCAGAACATCCGGCCGGCGTCGTAAGACCGCCGGGAAGCTCACGCACCGGCAGGGGACGACAACGAGCGTTCCCGCCGGCGGGGGCTCTACTGCACAGGAGCGGGGTGGTGCGAGTGGTGCGCGTTCGGTAGTAGCCGCAACGCGAGGATTTTCACCCCGTCGCCGGTGCCGGCTACCAGCGATTCGAAGCTGGCGTTGACTCCGCCTCCCACCGACGCAGCCCGACCACGCGCGGCGGCCCGTGCGCGGTCGGGAGCTGCGTCGAATCGGTTACTTGTTCGCCCAGAAGCCGATCACGACTCCACCGGGCGCGGCGACGATTGCGATCCATCCCATTCCGCCCGGGAGCTGGTCGGGAGGGAATATCGCGGTCGCGCCGGCCTCGAGCGCCTTGGAAAACGTGGCCTGAATGTCCGCAACCTCACAGTAGGGGACCGACCCCGGCGCCTCGGACGGGTTCGTGCCGCGAATCCCACCCCCGGTGCCGATCGCGAACTGCCACATGTGGTAGGGACCCGTCGGCGTGGGTACGGCGTCCCCGAACTTCCAGCCCAGCACCTGCTCGCACCATGCCCGGGTCATCGACGGATTCGCGCTCGCCAGTTCCGTGTGCGTGATCACCCCGATCCGGGACTTCGCTGCGGCGGCGGCGCTGGACGCGGCCGCACGCTTGGGCCGCCGGGCGGTCGGACGCTTGTTCGCGGCCTTCTTCGCGGCCTTCTTCGGAGCCTGCTTCGGAGCCTGCTTCGGGGCCTTCGATACCTTCTTAGCGGACTCCCTGGCGGCCCGCTTCGCGACCTTGTTCTTTGCGGCCTTCTTCGCGACCTTCTTCGCCTTCCGCGCCGGCTTCTTGTTCGCCATGAGATCCTCCTGGTCGGAGTTGCATACCGGTTCGAGCGGGTCCCGCACCTGCATCCGCTCACGGCGGCATCGTATATCATTTCGGCGAGGTGGTGTCCCGCCGGCGACCGCGACCGGGTCCATCCCGCGAGGAGCTGCTGGAAGTCGTCCGGCAGCCACGGCGGCGGCTCGGACCGGCCAAGCTCGAACGAATGTGTAAGCGTCCGGCCGTGATACGCTGCCGTGGATCACATCGCATCCACTCCACTCCGCCGGGACCTCCATGCGATTCGAGCCGGGCCTGAAGCTGGACCATTACCGCGTCGTCGAGAAGCTCGGCGAGGGCGGCATGGGAGAGGTGTGGCTCGCCGAGGACACCAGGCTCGGGCGGTCCGTGGCGCTCAAGCGGTTGCCGGCGGCGCTCGCGGCCGATCCGCAGCTGCTGGAGCGGTTTCAGCGCGAGGCCCGCACGCTCGCGGCGCTCAATCATCCGAACATCGTGACGATCCACGCGGTGGAGGAGTCGGGCGCGGGGCCGTTCCTGGCGATGGAGCTGGTGCGCGGGCATACGCTGTCGCACGAGATCCCGCCCGCGGGCCTGCCGCCGGCGCGCGTGCTCGAGCTGGCGATCACGATCGCCGGGGCCGTCGCCGCCGCCCACGAGCGTGGCATCGTCCATCGCGATCTCAAGCCCGACAACATCATGCTGAGCGACGATGGCCGGCTGCGCGTGCTCGATTTCGGACTCGCGAGGGCCCAACTCCTCGCGGCGCAGCCAGCGGGCGGACCCGATGCTCCCACCGTGGCGGTGTCCGCCGAACTCACGCGGCAGGGGACGATCCTCGGCACGGTGTCGTACATGTCGCCCGAGCAGGCGCAGGGCCGGCCGGCCGACGCCCGCTCGGATGTGTTCTCGCTCGGCATCATCCTCTACGAGATGGCCTCGGGCCGCCGCCCGTTCACGGGCGGCGATCAGATGTCGATCCTCGCCGCGATCCTGCGCGACACCCCGCCGCCCTGCGACCGGTTGAACCCTGCCGTGCCCGCGCGGCTCGCGGCGGTGATCCACCGCTGCCTCGAGAAGGACGCGGCACTGCGCTACCCGACGGCCGCCGGCCTGCGCGACGACCTCGTGGCGCTGCACGACTGGGCGCGAGGCGACGCCCTGACGAGCCTCACGCGCATCGTCGACCGGATCCAGGGACTCGAGGAAGGCCCGGAGGCGTGGGAAGCGTTCGTGCTGGCTCGCGAGATCGCGAAGCTGGTGCCGGACGACCCGCAGCTCCAGCGCCTGGCCCCGATGTTCGCCCGCGACATCGCGGTCACGTCCGATCCCCCCGGGGCGAACGTGTCCGTTAAGTACTACGGCACGCCGGATGCCGACTGGACCGCGATGGGTGTCACACCGCTCGACACCGTGTCGTGGCCGAAAGGCTTCACGCGCATCCGGCTCGAGCACGACGGCGTCCGCAGTGCCGAGGACCTGATCTGGAACCACGACTACATCGGGACCGCGTGGCATTACGATATGACGGCGCCGGACCAGGCGCCGCCCGAGATGGAGTGGGTCCCGGCCGGCAAGTTCGCTCTTCATATGCCGGGCCTCGACCATCTCGACGCCGAGCCGATGGCGGGCTTCTTCATGGACCGCGATCCGGTGACGAACGCCGAATACAAGCGCTTCGTCGACGCCGGCGGATATGCGGACCCAGCGTTCTGGCTCGAACCGGTGGTCGCCGACGGTGGCGAGCTGGCGCGGCCCGAGGCCATGGCCCGGTTCGTCGACTCGACCGGACATGCCGGGCCCGCGGGGTGGGAGGTCGGAGACCCTCCGCCCGGCGAGGCCGCGCTGCCGGTGTCGGGGGTCAGCTGGTACGAGGCCGCCGCGTACGCCGCCTGGGCCGGGAAGCGCCTGCCCACGGTGTTCCATTGGAATCGCGTGGCGTTCACCGTCGCCAGCGCACAGGTCATCGCGCAGGCGAATCTCGCCGCACGCGGACCGGTGGCGGTCGGCTCGACGCACAGCATGAACCGCTACGGCGTGCGCGACCTCGCGGGCAACGTGCGCGAGTGGGCGTGGAACGCGACCTCGCGCGGGGACAAACGGTTCCTCCTGGGCGGCGGCTGGAACGACCCGGAGTATTCGTTCAACGACGCCTGGGCGCAGTCGGCGCTCGACCGCTCGCCGACCAACGGCTTCCGCTGCATCCGGATCCTCGAGCCCGAGACGAACCTCGAGCACCTGACGCAGGTGATCGACCTGCCGTTCCGCGATTTCCACGCCGAGACGCCGGTGCCGGATGCGGTGTTCGAGTTCTTCCTCCGCCAGTTTCGCTACGACGCGACGCCGCTCGCCGCGACGATCGAAGCCTCAGAGCCGAGCGTCCTCGGACGCTGGCAGACCGTGACGTTCGCCGCGGCCTACGGGACCGAGCGCATGAGCCTGTACCTGTTCCTGCCCGACAAGGGCCGGCCGCCGTACCAGACCATCGTGGTGGTCCCGGGCTCGAACGCGATCCACACCCGTACGTTCACGCCGCAGGACCTGCGCCGCATCGACTTCATCACGCGCAGCGGGCGCGCGATCGCGCTCCCCGTGTTCAAGGGCACGTATCACCGCGGCGGCGAGCTGCACTCGGACTACCCCGCGGAGACGGCGTCGTATCGCGATTACATGATCATGTGGGTCAAGGATCTCGCCCGTTCGATCGACTACCTCGAGACGCGCGACGACATCGACGCCGGCCACATCGGGTACTTCGGCCTGAGCTGGGGCGGCGCGCTGGGCGCGATCATGCCGGCGGTCGAGCGGCGGATCCGGGCCAATGTGCTGTACGTCGCGGGGCTGTGCTTCCAGCACGCGCTGCCGGAGGTCGACGCGATCAATTACATCACGCGTGTCACGCAGCCGACGCTGATGCTCAACGGCGAGTTCGATTTCTTCTTCCCGACCGAGACCTCGCAGCGGCCCATGTTCGAGTTGCTCGGCACGCCCGCCGAGCACAAGCGCCGTCTCACGTTCCCCGGCGGCCATTCGGTTCCGCGCACCGAGACGATCCGCGAGACGCTGGCCTGGCTGGATCGCTACCTCGGACCGGCCGCGTGACGCCGCGCGTGTCCGAACGGGTTCACCTCGAACCCCGGCCGCTCCGCGAATGCGTGACGCCACGACCCTGAGGTAGTGTCCACGAATGCCACTGCCTGCCGGCACGAGACTGGGTCCCTACGAGGTCGTCGCGCCGCTCGGCGCCGGCGGCATGGGGGAGGTGTACCGCGCACGCGACACGCGCCTCGGCCGCGACGTGGCGATCAAGGTGCTGCCGCAGGGCTTCGAGGCGGATCCCGATCGCATCGTGCGGTTCGAGCGTGAGGCGAAGCTGCTCGCCTCGCTCAATCATCCGAACGTCGCCGTGCTCTATGGCGTCGAGCATCTGGACGGCATGCTGTGCCTGGTGCTCGAGTTGATCGAGGGCGAATCGCTGGCGCAACGGCTCCAGCGCGGGCCGCTGCCGATGGACGAGGCGTTCGACGTAGCCGCGCAGGTGGCGGCCGCGCTCGAGGCCGCCCACGAAGCGGGCGTGGTGCATCGCGACTTGAAGCCCGGCAACGTGATGCTGCGGCCCGACGGCGTGGCGAAGGTGCTCGACTTCGGCCTCGCGCGCGGCCCGCTGGGCGCCACGACGCCGGGCGTTCCTCCGTCGCTGAGCCAGTCGCCGACGATGACGAGCCCCGCGACGATGCCCGGCATGATCCTCGGCACGGCCGCCTACATGAGCCCCGAGCAGGCCAAGGGACGGGTCGCCGACCGGCGCGCCGACTTGTGGGCGTGGGGCTGCCTGCTCTACGAACTGCTCACCGGCCGGCGCGCGTTCCCGGGCGAGGACGTCTCCGAGACGCTCGCGTCGATCCTCAAGTCGGAGCCGGATTGGGCTGCGCTGCCTCGCGATACACCGCTGCGCGTTCGCGAGCTGCTGGCCCGGTGCCTGCGCAAGGACGTGCGCGAGCGCCTCCGCGACGCGGGCGACGCACGCGTGCTGCTCACCGAGGCGCGCACGCACGTCGAGGCGCCGGCGACCTCCACGCCGGCTCGTGCCGGAGTGCCGTGGCTCGTCGCCCTGGGTCTGCTCGGGCTCGGCATCGCCGCGACGCTCGGCATCCTGCAGCTATGGGGACCGCACGACGGGTCCGCGCGCGCCGGCATCCTCCGGCTGCCGTTCCTGCCACCGGACAGCGTGAGCGTCGACGACCGCGCGAGCAACTTCGCGGTCATCTCACCCGACGGCAGGAATCTGTTGTTCGCGGGCCGCACACCGCATGGCGTGCGGCAACTGTGGCTGCGTCCGCTCGATTCCATGGTGGCGCAACCGCTGGCCGGCACGGACGGCGCGAACGAGCCGTTCTGGTCCCCGGATGGCCGCTCGATCGCGTTCGCCGCCGACGGCAAACTCAAGCGCCTCGATCTGTCGGGCGGGCAGCCCAAGGTGCTCGCCGACGCCGCGCGAATGTGCGGCGGGACGTGGAGTCGCTCGGGCGTCATCGTATTCAGCCCCGACTTCAGCAGCGTGCTCGATCGGGTGTCCGCGGACGGCGGCCCGACGACGCTCGTCGCGCGTCCCGATTCCACACGCGGTGAGACCGGCTATCGCTCGCCGAGTTTCCTGCCCGATGGCCGCCACCTGCTCTACCGAGTGGACAACACCGGCGGCTACCCCAACTACGACTGGTTCGTCCGCCGTCTCGACGGCAACGACACGAAGCGGCTGATCCAGGGCTCCCCGGCCGCGCTGTACGCGCCGCCCGGCTGGCTGCTGTTCGCGCGCGGCGGTTCGATGTTCGCCCAGCGCTTCGATGCCGCCGCGCTGCGACTGTCGGGAGAACCGCTCCCCATCCAGATTGGCGCACCGATCGACCAGAACTTCACCAATGCGCGATTCTCGACGTCGCAGAATGGCGTGCTGGTGGCCCAGATCGAACCCGCGTACTCCTTTCAACTCACGTGGTACGACCGTGCCGGGAAGCGTCTCGGCCTGCTGGGCCCCGAAATGCAGGTTCACCTGGCTCAGTCGCCCTCGTTGTCGGCGGACCGCAGCCACGTCGTGTTCCAGCGCCAGGATCCGCAGACCGGTATCGGCGACATCTGGACGATCGACGTCGCACGGGGAACGCTGAACCGGCTCACGAGCGACCCCACGCTCGATCAGTTGCCCCTGTGGGCGGTCGACGGTCGATCGGTGTTCGAGAACACCCGCCGCAACGGCGTCGCAGGCATCTACCGCATCTCCGCGAACGGCGGCGACGAGCGATTCATGGCGAAGGGCGGCTGGCCCACCGCAACGACTCCCGATGGCCGGTTCCTGATCTTCATGAAGCGCGGCGAGAAGACGCGCCAGGACATCTGGCTGCTGCCGCTCACGGGCGGCGGCCCGGCGCGCGTGGTACTGGCCACCGAATTCAACGACTCGCAACCGCAGATCTCGCCCGACGGCCACTGGCTGGCCTATGCCTCCGACGAGACCGGCAGCTACGAGGTCTACGCGCGGCCGTTTTCGCCCGAGACCGGGGTCGGCGACCCGGTGCGCATCTCGACGGGCGGCGGATTCGCACCGCGCTGGCGCGGTGACGGCCGCGAGTTGTTCTACGTCTCGGCGCCGATCAGCGCCGCAGACGGACGGCTGATGGCGACGAGCATCAAGGTCGACGGCGCGAGGCTCGAGCCGGGCACGCCGATTCCGCTGTTCGCGACCCACATGATGCCGGACGGATTCACGCCGGAATTCGACGTGTCGGCGGACGGGCAGCGGTTCCTGGTCGGAACCGCGACCCGCGACCCACATGCGACTGGAGTGAACCTGCTGCTCAACTGGACGGAGTTACTCCGATGACCCTCACGCCCGGCACCCGGCTCGGCCCCTACGAGATCGTCGCGCCGCTCGGCGCCGGCGGTATGGGCGAGGTCTATCGCGCTCGCGACACCCGACTCGACCGTAGCGTGGCGATCAAGGTGCTGCCCGCCCACCTCTCGCTGTCGCCGGAGGTGCGCGCGCGGTTCGAGCGCGAGGCGCGCACCATCTCGAGCCTGAATCATCCGAACATCTGCACGCTGTTCGATGTCGGCAGCGAGGGCGACGCGGATTACCTCGTGATGGAACTGGTCGAAGGCGAAACCCTGGCCACGCGTCTCGAGAAGGCCCCGCTGCCGCCGGACGAGGGCATCCGGATCGGGATGCAGATCGCCGACGCGCTCGATCGCGCGCACCGCGCCGGAATCGTGCACCGCGATCTCAAGCCCGGGAACATCATGCTCACGAAGACCGGCGCGAAGCTCATGGACTTCGGCCTCGCGCGCGCCACGGGCATGACGGGCCCCGCAACCGGCTCGGGCGTCACCCTCGCCGCCCTCACGCATTCGCCGACCGTCGCCCAGCCGCTCACCGCCGAGGGCACGCTGGTGGGCACGTTCCTCTATATGTCGCCGGAACAACTCGAGGGCAAAGAGGCCGACGCGCGCAGCGACATCTGGGCGCTGGGCTGCGTGCTGTACGAAATGGCGACCGGACGCCGCGCGTTCGGCGGCAGGAGCCAGGCCTCGCTGATCACGTCCATCATGGCCACCGAACCCGCACCGATCGCTCAGGTCGCGCCCATGAGTCCGCCGGGGCTCGACCGGCTGGTGCGCGCGTGCCTCGCCAAGGATCCAGAAGAACGCATTCAGACCGCCCACGATGCGAAGCTGCAGCTGCAATGGATCGCAGAGGGTGGATCGCAGGCCGGCGTGCCCGCGCCGGTCGCGGTGAAGCGCCGCCATCGTGAATCGACCGCCTGGGTGCTGTTCGCGCTCGCCGCGGTCACCGCCGCGGCGCTGGGCGCGCTTCAGCTCGTTCCCAGACCGCGTCCGAACCCCGTGATCTTCGAGCTCACGCCTCCCCGGCAGGTGGGCGCCGTGGACCTGCCTCGCATCTCGCCCGACGGACGGTTGCTCGCGTTCAACGCCATCGATTCCAGCGGCACCACCGGCATCTGGGTGCGCCCCATGAATTCGCTCGACGCCCAGCGTCTGCAGGGCACCGAGGGTTCGACGCGGCCATTCTGGTCTCCCGACAGCCGCTACCTCGCATTCTTCTCGGGAGGCAAGCTGAACAAGATCGACATCACCGGCGGGCCACCGCAGGTCGTCTGCGATGCGCCGCGCGGCGCCGACGGCTCGTGGGGAACCCGCGGTGTCATCCTGTTCGACGGCAGTGGCACGGACACCGTCCAGCGGGTCTCGGCCGGCGGCGGTGCCCCCTCCGGCGCTACCACTCTGAACCGGACGACACGGGAGACGTTCAACGCCTGGCCGCAATTCCTGCCCGATGGACAGCACTTTCTCTACCTGGGTTCCAGCGGCCTCGGCGAGGCCACGCTCAAGATCGGGCGCCTCGATTCGAAGGATGTGAAGGTGCTCGGTCCGGCCGGTTCCCGCACCGAATACGCGTCCGGACACTTGATGTTCGTCCGTCAGGGCACGTTGTTCGCGCGGCCGTTCGATCCCGGCGCGCTCAAGTTCACGGGTGATCCGTATCCGATCGCCGAGGGTGTCGAGTTCAATGCCATGGGGAGCGCGCGGTTCTCGGCCTCCTCACAGGGCACGCTGGTCTACCGGGCGGGAGGGGGGAACGCGAATCGGAGTCTGGTATGGGTGGATCGAACCGGGCGTCCGATCGGCACCGTGGGCAGCCCGGGTTTGTACGACGATCCAGCGCTTTCGCCCGACGGCACCCAGCTGGCGGTGAAGGTGACCGCCTCCGGCCACACGAACGGAGACATCTGGATCTGGGATCTCGCGCGCGATCTCGGCTCGCGGTTCAGCTTCGCCAGCGCGGACGTCAATTACCCCACGTGGTCCCCGGATGGCACGAAACTGGTGTACTCGGTGGCGCGCGAAGGCGGCACCGACCTCCACATCAAGCCGCTGGGCGGCTCGGGCGCCGACTCCGTGCTGTTCTCGACGAACGAGGAGAAGTATCCGTACTGCTGGTCATCGAACGGACGCTACATCGCGTTCATCGAGCGGTCCGGTATTCAAAATCGAAGCTGGGACATCGAAGCGCTCTCGCTGACCGGACCGCCGCAGGTGATCTCCGTCGCGGCCACACCGTCCATCGAAGTCGGGCCCGCGTTTTCTCCGGACGGAACATGGATCGCGTACAAGTCACTGGAGTCCGGGCAACCTGACGTGTACGTGCAGGCATTTCCGGGGCCGGGCGGAAAGTGGCGCGTTTCCACTCACGGAGGCACCGAACCTCTGTGGCGCGGCGACGGACACGAACTGTTCTATCTCACGCTCTCGCGAGAATTGATGTCGGTCGTGTTCGACGCCGGTCCGCCGCCGCATCTCGGGCTTCCGCAAAAGCTGTTCGACGCACCCGTGATTCGCGGGAACAATGTTCGGAGCCGATACGTTCCTTCCCGCGATGGCCAGCGGTTCCTGCTGAACACCATCGAAGGCGAGGCCAAGATCGGCGCCACGACCGTCGTGCTCGACTGGCTCGGCGATCGGCACAAGCCGTGACGGGACTGCTCTACGGGGCTCTGGGGATCCCTCAGGCGAGGTTGCCGGCGCGGCGCGCCTGTGATGGCGCGCCGCGCCGCGGATGCGCCGGCGAAGCTCAGGCCTTCTTCGCGGTCACCATGCGGAAGATCCAGGTCAGGACCACCGCCCCGAACACCGCAACGGCCAGCGTGTAGAAGAAGCCGCCCTCGGCCTTGAACCCGAACGTGCTCATGAGGAAACCACCCGCGAGCGCGCCCAGTAAGCCGATGATGATGTCCATCAGGGCGCCCTTGCCCGGCCCGCCCATCAGCTTGCCGGTCAGCCACCCCGCGATGAGACCCACGACGATCCAGGAGATCATGATCAGCCCCGTCTCGCGGAGGAGATCCTGGACATCAGCATCGCGAGGGCCGTCACCCCGATGCTCTTCACCAGCGTCGGATGCTGCGAGTAGAACCCCGCCGCCTGCTCCATGATCGACGGATTCTTCTGGGCGGCCTGCTGCGCGACGGCCTGCACGGTTGCGGGCGTCACCTGTTGCGCTTGCTGAGGTGAAATGGTGCCGGCCACTCCGCCCGTCGCGGCCTGGAGTTGAGCGACCCCCGCCGGACCGAGCGACGCGAGCAACTGGTTCAGGATGCCGGCCTTCTGCTCGGGGGTGGAGTGGGAGAACAGGTTTGCCACCATCTGCTCGAACGGCGGCGTCTGATCGGATTGAAACGCGTGCGTGAGGCCGTCCGCGAGCGTGCCCTGCGGCACGGCCTGCGACACCTGATCATACGCGGCGTGGACGTCGGCCTCGGGTGCGCCACCACTCGTCGCCTGCTTCAACAGGTTGCCGAGATTATCGAAGATACTCATGCGTTCACCTCCCAAATCGTATGCGGGACAGGTCGCGACCGCCGCCAGCACTCGCGCCTTGCCCTGGTCCGCGATGGCTTGCCGCCGACGTGAACATGACTTCCGGTTCGGGAACGCTAGTTCAGCAGCTCCTGTGGAACCTTGCCGCCATTTGCGGCCAGCTTCGTGATCACCTGCTTGTGCAACCAGATGTTCATCGCCGCCGAATCACCCGTGTCGCCGGTAAAGCCGAGCTCGGCGGCCAGTGCCGTGCGCGCGCCATGGCTCGAATCGATTCCGACGAGCTTCATCAGGTCCACGATCGAGTGCCGCCAATCGAGCTTCTGGGAGTTCTCGGCGGCGAGCTTGTCGAGGATGGCGGTGACGTCCACGACTGCCGGAGCGGCGGCAATGGGTGCGGCGGCAGTGGAACCGGCGGATACCGGCGCCGGCGCCGCCTGGGCTGCGTCCGCGTGATGAAAGATCTTGGCCATCAAGTCACTGAAGAGTCCCATGGGTTCAATTCTCCATCGTGAGGGGTGAGCCGGGCGTGAGGATCCACCGGCTTGCCGGCGGACGGGTTCCGCGCTGAAACCCCGACGCCGACGATTCACAGGGTGCTCCGTCCCGGGAACCAATGCAATGAAAAGTGCGCCGGGGGGGATGCATCACGGCGGTTGCCGTGCCGAGTTTTCGCGGCTCGTCGCGTCGGGTCCGGCGGACGGGGTTTGGTTCGCCGGCGGTTAAGGGACCCGTGGTGGACTCCAGAGTTGCTGCGGAACGAGGCGATTCGCAGCTCCGGGTCGAGAGTAACGCAGCGTACGACTGCCATCGGAGTCCAACGAGATGAACTTCTGTCGCAACCTGACCCTGTTGATCCTGCTCGTGCTTCCCGCCCACAACCTGCTCGCCCAGACGTCCGCTGAGGGCGCCGTCACCGGCATCCTGACCGACCAGAAGACCCACGCTCCGCTGGAGAACGTCACGGTGACGCTCCGCGACCGCGGCGATTCGACGCATGTCGTAGGAACCACCACTGGCAAGGACGGCGGATTCCTGTTCGCCCATGTGCCGCCGGGTGCATACCTCGTGGAATGCAGCCTCATCGGGCATGTCAGCTTCCGCTCGCCGCAGTTCCAGATCGACCCCGCCCATCCGCGCATGAACCTGAAGACCATTCCACTCAAGCAATCGGTGCTGGTGCTGGACGAGGTCGTGATCCATTCGGAAAAGAGCCTGTTCAACCACGCGATCGACCGCCGGATCTACAACGTTCAGCACGACCTGATGGCGAAATCGAGCTCGGCGAGCGAAATCCTTCAGAACATCCCCGCGGTCCAGGTGGATATCGACGGCAACGTCAGCCTGCGCGGCTCCCCCGACGTCATGATCCTGATCAACGGCAAGAAGTCGCCGCTGATGGGCAAGAGCCGGGCGGACGTCCTGCAGCAGCTGCCCGCGGGGAACATCGAGAAGATCGAGGTGATCACGAATCCGTCCGCGCGATTCACGCCCGAGGGCACGTCGGGAATCATCAATATCGTGATGAAGCAGGGCTCCGGCGCGGGAGTGAACGGCGATGCGACCGGCCACTACGGCACCGCGGACCGGCACAACGAGAATTTTTCGTTTGGGTACAACCCCCGGAAACTCGAGCTGTTCGGGAACTACAGCTATCGCGACGACCGCAGGAACCGTACGGGCACGGACCAGCGCGACCTGTCCGACTCGGGGCCGACGCGAACCTATGAGGAGAGCAACCGAATCCTCGTGCGGCCGCACGTGAACCTCGGGAACCTGGGCCTGAGCTACCACCCGGACCCGCGGAACACCGTCGACCTGAGCGGAGAGTACTTTCACCGGCGGCCGTCACGGAACGGCGTGTCCACGATCGTTTCGCGGGACGACGCAGGCGCCATCGTCTCCGACTACGACCGGCGGCAGACCGGCTACGAATTGGAGACCGAGGCCGGAGTTACCACCGCGTTCCAGCACGACTTCGCCCGGGCGGACCACGAGGTGCGCGTCGAGGCCAGCGTGTCCAACGCGCCGCAGTCGGAGGTGGCCAGTTTCGTGGAGGACTGGCGCACCCCGGCCCAGGCCAGGCAGGCGAGCAACATCCAGTTCCGTCAGCGGGAGGAGCAGGCGCACGTGTCCGTCGATTACAGCGATCCCGTGAGCGACGAGTCCAAGCTCGAGGCCGGATACGCGCTGGAGATCCATCGTCAGGACATCCATTCGCATGCCGAGTCCCTCGACGTCGCGCAGCAGCGGTTCTTTGCGGACGGCTCGAAGACGTACCGGTTCAAGCTGGATCAGGCCATTCACGCCGTCTACGGGACCTATGCACGCGTCCTCAGGAAGCTCAGCGCACTCGGCGGCCTGCGCGGAGAATACGCGAACGTGACTCCGGACCTCGTTTCGAACGGAGTGCGGTTCGTCCACATCTATTCCGGGCTGTATCCGACGCTACATCTGGCCTACAAGGCGAGTGCAAGCGGCGAAGTCCAGCTCAACTACAGCCGCCGGATCAACCGGCCGGACAGCGACGACCTCAACCCGTTTCCGGAATTCACCGATCCCTACAACATGGAGGCCGGCAACACGCATCTCAAGCCCGAATCGATTCACTCGGTCGAACTGGGCTACCGGCAGCGGGGCGAGCACTTCTCGTTCTTCCCGAGCCTCTACTATCGCTACAAGCAGGACGGGATCACGCGGCTGACAACGGCGGTCAACGACTCGGTGTTCCTTCGAACCAAGGCGAATCTGGCGAGCGATCAATCGGCCGGCTTCGAGCCCGTGCTGACGGTGTCCGTGGGCCGGGTGCTGCAGGGCAACCTGAACGCCAACGTGTTCTACGACCAGATCGATGCCTCGAACATCGGCTACGGCAGCCGGAAGTCGGTGGTGTCCTGGAGCGGAGCGTGCAATGTGAACCTCACTCCGTGGACCGCCACCACGCTCCAGCTGAGCTCCAACTATCGGTCCACCGTCCTCACGCCGCAGGGGAATTCCCGCCCCAGCTTCGTGTTGAACCTCGGGGCAAAGCAGAATCTCGTACGCGACCAGGTGTCGCTGACGCTGACCGTTTCGGATCTGTTCAAGACCCAGCGCCAGGACACCCAACTGGACGTATCTGGCATCCGCCAGCGGGTGACCAACCGGCGCGATTCACGGATCGTCTATGCCGGCGTCATCTACCATTACGGCCGGACCGAGAAGAAGGACAAGGACAAGGACAAGGACAAGCCGTTTCAGTACGAGGACCAGCCATAGCGGGACCGTATCTGCGCCACACCGCCGGCTTTCGGTCGTAGCCGCTCGTGCACTATCTTCCGCACCCATGATCACGATTCGACCCGCCCGTCCGGCCGACCAGACCGCCATCGGACACTACGGCGCCGAGCTCATGCGCCAGCACCATGCCGCCGATCCCAGGCGGTTCATCCTCGTGGACCGGCCGGAGGCCGGGTATGGCCGGTTTCTCGTGTCCATCCTGTCGAATCCGGACTATGCGGTTCTGGTCGCCGAGCTGTCCGGTGAGATCGTCGGCTACACCCTCGCGGCGATCGAGCCCACGAGCTGGAGAGATCTGCGAGGGCCGTGTGGATTCATCCATGACGTGTTCGTCGACGAGCGCGTGCGGCGGCAGGGGACCGGGCGCGACCTGATGGCCGCGGCCATCGAGTGGATCCACTCGAAGGGCATGACCCAGATCGTGCTGTGGAGCAAGTCGGGGAACGACGGCGCACAACGCCTGTTCGCCGAGCTGGGGTTCCGGCACACGATGGTCGAGATGACGCTCGATCGAGAGCCGCCGGCCTCCGGGACATGACCGGCCCAGGTCCTCGACGAACTCGATCGCCCCGTCACCCGGCGTCGCCCGACGCTCCGCTCTTGAAGTAATGTAGCCCCATGACGCTGACCCCCGGCACGCGGTTCGGTCCCTACGAGATCATCGCGCCGCTCGGCGCCGGCGGCATGGGAGAGGTGTACCGCGCGCGCGACCCGCGGCTCGGGCGCGACGTCGCGATCAAGGCGCTGCCCGCCGCGTTCGCCCAGGACCCCGAGCGACTGGCGCGCTTCGACCGCGAAGCCCGGCTGCTGGCCTCGCTCCATCACGCGAACATCGCCGTGCTCCACGGGCTCGAGGACTCCGACGGCCGCAGCTTCCTCGTGATGGAGCTCGTCGAGGGTGAATCGCTCGCGCAGCGGCTCGAACGGGGCGCGCTGCCGCTGGCCGAGACGCTCGAGGTGGCGCGCGCGATCGCCGCGGCGCTCGAGGCCGCGCACGAGGGCGGCATCGTCCACCGCGACCTCAAGCCGGGCAACATCATGGTGACGCCGTCGGGCGACGTGAAGGTTCTCGACTTTGGCCTCGCCAAGGGTGGGGCGACCGGTTCGACGCCGGATGCCAGCCTGTCGGCGTCACCGACGATGACCTACGCGGCCACCCAGGCCGGCGTCATCCTCGGCACCGCCGCCTACATGAGCCCCGAGCAGGCGCGCGGCAAGAGCGTCGACCGGCGCACCGACATTTGGTCGTTCGGCTGCGTGGTGTACGAATGCCTCACGGGGCGTCAGGCGTTTGCGGGCGACACGGTATCGGACATCGTCGCGCACATCCTGCAGACGGAGCCGGACTGGGCGATCCTTCCGGACAGGACGCCGGAGCGACTGCGGTCGCTGCTGCGCCGATGCCTCGAGAAGGATTCCAAGCGGCGTCTCCGCGACATCGGCGAGGCGCGTATCGAGATCGAGGATCTGATCGCGATGCGCAACTCGGGCAGCATCGCGGCGCCCGCGGCGCGGGCTGGACACACCGGCGCACAACCGTGGGCGGCATTCGCCATCACCGCTCTGGTCGCCACGGCCGCGGCGTGGTTCGGCCCGAAGCTGCTCGTGCATCCGGTGCCACCGTCGGCGAAGCGCTTCGAGATTGCGGCACCCATGGGCCGGGCCATGACGGACGGGGCCTGCGTCGCGATCTCGCCGGACGGCACACAGCTCGCGATCGTTGCGTCGGATTCCTCGGGGACGTATTCGCTCTGGGTCCGGCGACTCGACTCACTCGTGCCCCGGCGGCTGGCCGGAACCGAGGGTGTCCGGATGATGTTCTGGTCGCCCGACAGCCGTTCGCTGGCGTTCTTCGCGAATGACGACGCGCTGTCGAAGGTGGCGGTGGACGGCGGCGCGCCACCGGAACGGATCTGCGACACGAAGGCCGCGCGCGGCGGCGCGTGGGGCCGCGACGGCACCATTCTGTTCGCGCCCTATTCGAACGGCGGCATCTATCCGGGTGTCCGCGAACGGCGGCACGCCGGTGCAGGTGACGCGGCCGGACTCGGCCCACGGCGTCACGGGCCATCGCTTCCCGGTGCTGCTGCCGGACGGCAGGCACTTCCTGTTTGTGAGCGTGCCATTCGGCCTCGACAACAAGGGCGGCCTGTGCGTCGGCTCGCTCGACGGTGGTCCCACCCGGGAAATCGGGCGCGTCGAATCGGGCGTGGTGTGGCAGGCGCCGGACTGGCTCATCACGACGCGCAACGCCGCGCTCGTAGCGTGGCGATTCGATTTCCACGCACTCAAAATGGTGGGAGATCCGGCCACGATCGGCGACCCGCTCGTCGGCAGCCAGTACTCCGGCGGACCCGTGGTGAGCGCCTCGGCGGGCGGCACGCTCACGTTCCTCACTCGCCAGGAAACGCCCGCCCGGCTGGAATGGTACGACCTCTATGCGGGTCACCCGATGGGCACGCCCCCGCTCGCTGCAGGACCCTATACTACAGTCAATCTGTCCCCCGACGACCGCCGGGCGATCGTCTCGGAGCAGAGCGAACCGACGCGCTCCGACATCGTACTCGTGGAACTGGACCGCGGGGTGACATCGCGTCTCACGCAAGCCCCCGACAATGCCGACTATGCCGTGTGGTCGAACGATGGAACGCGAGTGACCTACGTGGAAGGCGCGTCGGGAACCGTTCGCGTGCGTTCGCTCATCGACGGCTCCACACGAGCGTTCCTCGCCGACGACCATGCCTTCAAACGCGTATACGGCTGGACGCCCGATGACCGGGCGGTGCTCTACGGCCGTCTCGACGCCGCGACGAAATGGGACGTGTGGCTGCTGCCGGTCGACGGCAGCCCGCCGCAGCCGTGCCTGCGATCGCCGGCGAACGAACTGGCGGCCCAGATCTCGTCGGACGGGCGCTGGCTCAAGTACACGTCCGACGAGTCGGGCGCAACGGAAGCATGCGTGGTGCCGTTCAAGGCGCCGGGGCTCAAGTACCAGGTGACGATCGGCGGCGGCGACGGCGCCTTCTCGTTCGACGCCAGGCGTTTCTACTATGCGCTGGTAAAGGACCCACGCGCCGTCTGGGCAGCGGAGGTCCGCACTCAGCCCGCGTTCTCGCTGGGTCCCGCGAAGGTCGTGTTTCACATTCCCGGCGATCAGGTCAATTGGGCCCTCGCCCGCGATGAGCGCCGCATCCTCCGCCTGGTGCCGGCGGAGAAGCCGGCGCCGCAGGCAGCGACGATTCTGGAAAACTGGCCGGCGGCGATTCGTAAGCCATAGCTGGCGCGTTGCCGTCGTGGGTGTCCGGACGCCATAGTCGGGTATAGTCCGCGCCGTCGTGTCACTTGCCCCCGCCACAGCCCTGCCCTTGCGAGACCGCCGTCGCGCCGGGCCGGGCGGCCCGCCAGCGCCGGAGTGCCCATGAACGCCCTCGACCCGCAACGCACGATCGCCGAGCTCAAGGAGCTCCGCGCGCTCACCGCCGACGACAACGGCGCTCAGCGCGTCGCGTTCACCCCGAAGTGGGTCGAGACTCGTGCGTGGCTAAGGCGCAGGCTGGCGGCACTCCCGGTCGAGACGCACACCGATGCCGCCGGCAATCTGTGGAGCACGTTGAAGGGGCGTTCCGAGCAGGCCGTCCTGATCGGTGGCCACATGGACTCGGTGCCGAACGGCGGCTGGCTCGACGGCTGTCTCAACGTGCTCGCGGGTCTCGAAGTCCTGCGCCGCATCGACGCGCAGTACGAGCACGTGCCGCCGCTGACCGTGCGGCTCGTCGACTGGGCGGACGAGGAAGGCGCACGGTTCGGGCGCAGCCTGTTCGGTTCGTCCGCCTGTTCCGGGACTCTCGATCTCGCAGAGGCACGCACGCTCGTCGACAAGGACGGCATCCGCCTCCCCGACGCGCTGCGCGAGGTCGGCGTCGAGTTCGAGCGCGTGAAGGACTGCGGCCGCGAACTGCAGCATGCGATTGCGTATCTCGAGCTCCACATCGAGCAGGGGCCGGTGCTGCTCGACCTCGACCTGCCGCTCGGCGTCGTCCTCGGCACCTACGGAGTCGAGCGCCACGCGATCAGCTTCCATGGCCAGGCCGCGCACTCGGGCAGCACGCCGATGAACCGCCGCAAGGACGCGTTCCTCGCCGCGGCCCGGATGAGCCCCGAGATCTACCGAATCACGGAGCAGCACGGCGGAGTCGGCACGATCGGCTCGTGCACGACCAGGCCCGGCATCGTCACGAGCGTGGTCGAGGACTGCCGCATCACGCTCGACCAGCGCCATCTGGACGCGGCCGGGCTCGCGCGGCTGCTCGCGGATGCGCGCGCGGCGAGCGAACGGTTCGCGAAGGACGGTGGCGTCGACGTGGAGTGGAGCCGGCTCTGGAATATCGAACCGGTGCTGTTCGACCCGCGGCTGGTCGCGCTCTGCGAGGCGTCGATCCTCGAGACCTGCGGCACGGTGCACCGGCTGCCGTCCGGCCCGCTTCACGATGCGGCCGAGGTCGCGCGCGCCGGCGTGCCGACGGTGATGATGTTCGTCCAGAGCCTGCACGGCATCAGTCACAACAAGATCGAAGACACCCGCGAGGAACATCTTGCACTGTGCGTGACGGCGTTCGACCGGCTGGCGGAGAAGACGCTCCAGTCGTTTGCGGGATAGGCGGGGCGGCGCCCTCCAAATGCCCGCGGTCTCCCGTGCCCTTCATCGCCGCTGGCTCGTGCCTTGCGGAAATACCGCTGGAATTATGGCTCCTCGTGGCCGGAGTGAACGATCGGCGATGGACGGAGCAGGCGGGCATGGTGGCGAGTCATGGGGGCGACTCCGATGAGCGTCTTCGCGAACCGCCGCGCGGTGAGCGGAACCCACGATGAATGGGCACGGGTCGGAGAAACACCTCGGGATGCGGTAGATTCATCGGATGCATCCGACTTCCGGCACTCGCCTCGGCGCCTGTATGATCGGCGCCGTATCGGGCGGCGAACTGCGTGCAGCGCGCCCGTTCGAGGACATTGACCCATGGCGGTGAAGTTCCGCGACTACTACGAGGTGCTCGGCGTGCCTCGAACGGCGACGGTCGACGAGATCCAGCGCGCCTATCGGCAGCTCGCGCGCAAGCATCACCCCGATCTCAAGACGGGAGCGGAGCGGAACGCGGCGACGGAGCATTTCAAGCACATCAACGAAGCCTACGAGGTGCTCAAGGACGTCGAGAAGCGGGCCAAGTACGACGCGCTCGGGGAAGGCTGGCAGAACGGAGCCGATTTCAACCCGCCCCCGGGGTCCGAGTGGCGCACCGCCGCTCCGCAGGACTTCGAAGACATCGAGGGCTTCAGCGACTTCTTCTCTTCGCTGTTCGGAGGCGTCCACGGGAATGGCCGCGGCGCCCGGTCTCCGCGCGCCGGCGAGGAACTCGAAGCCGAATTGCCGGTCACGATCGATGACCTCGTCCACGGTCCCCGCCGCCGGATCACGCTGGGGGGTGGCCGCAGCCTCGAGGTCGCGATTCCGCTCGGCGCCCGCGACGGAACCATGCTGCGCCTCGCGGGGCAGGGGAGGCCGGGCCGGAATGGCGGACCGTCCGGCGACCTGTTCCTGCGGCTTCGACTCACGCCCGACCCGCGCTTCAGCGTCGAGGGCGACGACGTCGAAATGGCCCTGCCGCTCTGGCCATGGCAGGCGGTGCTCGGAGCGTCCGTGAGGGTCGAGACCCCGCACGGCGCCGTGACGCTCAAGGTTCCGGAGGGCACCCAGGCCGAACAGCGCCTGCGCCTGCGGGGTCGCGGGCTGCCGCACAAGGACGGGAGCCGGGGCGACCTTCACGCCGTCGTCGGCATTGTGATCCCCAAACACCCGAGCGACGCCGAGCGCGCCGGTTATGAGGCGCTCAAGGGCGCCGCAGCCGCACCCGCCGACCGTCCGGCGGAAGACTGAGTCAGGCATGAGCGAAACGCCTCGCACCGCGCTGCAGGTCGTGTTCACCGAGGTTTACCTGCCGGCCGAAACACGCTTGTCGCGGGAGGCGCTCGCGGCCGCGGCCGGCATCAGCGAGGAGAGTCTCGCGAGCCTCGTGCGACTGGGCCTGGTGGAGCCGGCCGCCCCGGAAGCCGCCGAATTCACTGTCGCGGCGGCCACGCGCCTGCGCCGGATGCTTCGACTCCATCGCGACCTCGGTGTCGATCTCGAGGCCGGCGCGATCATCGTCGATCTGCTGGAACGACTCGAGCGCCTCGAGCACGACATGGCTCGCCTGCGCTGACCATATCTGCCGCCGGCGAGACCCGCACGGGCTTGCCGTCGCCATGCTCCAACGGCTCCCGGGATGCGGTAGAGTCACCAGATGCCCCTGAATTCCGGCACGAGACTCGGCATCTACGAGATCATCGCCCCCCTCGGCGCCGGAGGCATGGGCGAGGTGTATCGCGCGAAAGACACGCGCCTGCGCCGGGAGGTGGCGGTGAAGGTGCTCCCCGCGAGCGTCGCATCGAACCCCGATTTCCTGGCCCGGTTCGAGCGCGAGGCGAGAACGGTGGCGGGACTCAATCACCCGAACATCGTCACCCTCTATTCCGTCGAAGATGACGGCGGCATTCGCTTCCTCACGATGGAACTGGTCGAGGGCCGGACCCTCGACCAGCAGATCACAGCGGAGGGGTTGCCGTTGGCGTCCGTCCTCGGCCTCGCGATTCCGCTGGCGGACGCACTGGTGGCGGCGCATGGCCGCGGGGTCGTGCATCGCGATCTGAAACCCACGAACGTGATGGTGACCCGCGAGGGCCGGGTAAAGGTGCTGGACTTCGGACTGGCAAAGGTGTCGCCGCCCGCGTCCATGATCGAGGCGACGCAGGCGTCGACGATGACCTCCCCGATGTCGGCAGCGGGGGAGATGCTGGGGACGTTGCCCTACATGGCCCCGGAGCAGATCCGCGGCGAAGCGGCGGACGCGCGCACCGATCTGTTCGCGTTCGGCATCCTGTTGTACGAACTGGTTACCGGCCGCCGGCCGTTCCAGGGCGCGAGCCCCGCCGACGTGATCTCCTCGATCCTGCGCGACGCGCCGCCGTCGATACCGTCGCTTCGCGATGACCCGCCACAAGACGTCGCGCGGATCATCGGCCGGTGTCTCGAGAAGGACCCGGAGCGCCGGCTGCAGACGGCGAAAGACCTGCGGAACGAGCTGGAGATCGTCCAGCGCAGGCTGGAGGTACGCGCGTCGCAAGCGCCTCCGTTCGTGGCTTCGGCGAAGGACGCCGCCTCGATCGCGGTGCTGCCGTTCGCGAACCTCGGACGCGACAAAGACGACGACTACTTCGCCGACGGCATCACGGAGGACGTGATCGCGCAACTTTGCAAGGTGCGCACGCTCAAGGTGATCTCCCGCACGTCCGTGATGCCGTTCAAGAAGCGCGACGAAAGCATCCAGGAGATCGCATCGAAGCTTCAGGTGGGGAACGTGCTCGAAGGCAGCGTCCGACGGATCGGCGATCGCGTGCGGATCGTGGCGCAGCTCATCGACGCCGAATCGGGCAGGCATCTCTGGGCCGAGACCTACGACCGGCAGCTCACGGATGTGTTCGCGATTCAGACGGACGTAGCGCTCCACATCTCGGCCGCGCTCAAGGCGGAACTGTCACCGGATGAACGAGAGCGCATGCACCGCGAGCCCACCCGCGACGTGCAGGCCTACGAGCTATACCTGCGCGGGCGGCAGCACCTCATCCATTACACCCGCGAGGACATGCTGCGCAGCATCGAGTATTTCGAGCGCGCCATCGGGCTGGATCCCGGGTTCGCCCTGGCCTACGTGGGCCTCGCCATCGCATACACGGAGATGGAGGAGACCAGCGAGATGAGCCGCGCCGAGGCCGGCGGCCGGGCCACCGAGGCGGCGGCCAGCGCGGTGGCGCTCGACCCAGAGCTCGGGGATGCGCACTGCGCACGGGGGTACGCCCGGTTGTACTACGAGTACGACTGGGAGGGCGCGGAGGCGGACTTCAAGCGGGCCATCGAACTGAGCCCCAGCAGTGCCTACAGCTACGATCTCTATGGACGCATGTGCGCCGCGCTCGGGAGATTCGATGAGGCGATCGCGCTGCATGAACGCGCCTTCGAACTGGACCCGCTCTCCAACCTCGCGGACATCGCCACATCGCTGCTCCGTGCAGGGCGTAACGAGGAGGCCGCCCAGCGAGTCGGGCTCTCGATCAAGCTCGAACCCGGATTCCCGCGGCTTCACGCGACCCTCGGGTGGGCTCTGTTCAGGATGGGGCGAACGGCCGAAGGGCTCGCCGAGTTACAGCAGGCGGTCGTGCTCTCGCAGACCGGAGACATGTGGCTGTCACAGCTTGGCCAGGCCTGCGCCATGGCGGGCATGCCTGATCGGGCCCGGGAGATCCTACAGAAGTTGCTGGACCCGTCGCGACCTGCGCCCGCCTCGCCCTATGTGGTGGCGTACGTCTACACGGGCCTCGGCGACACGGAACGCGCGATGGATTGCCTCGAGCGCGCGTTCGACGCCGGCAACGGCGCGCTGTTTGCCATCAAGGGCTCGTTTCTCCTGGCGCCGCTTCGCGACCATCCCCGGTTCGCGGCCCTCCTCGCGAGAATGCGCCTGACCTGAGCCGCGAACCTACCTTCCGTGGGAGTGCCCCAGACTGGCACGAGCTGCGTTCCAACCGAACGTTGCCACTCCATGGACGACGGACTATCGTCCGCCTGCGACTTCTCGCGTCGCGGTGGTCCCTGGCCGTTTCACCACCTGGTCACGATCATGAGCTGCAACGGGTCGACCCGTCAGAGCGCGATCGAGTTCTGGCAGGGACTCCTCGGCATGCGGTTCCTGTTCGAGCAGCCGAATCTCGGCCCGCCCCGAAGAGAATCATCTGTACTTCGATCCCGGTGACGGCCGGCTCGTCACCGTGTTCACCAACGAGGAGCGCACGGACGACCCCAGTCCCCATCCGCGCGGGGTCGGACACCTCGAGCACATCGCGTTCACCGTCTCGCGAGCGACGCAGACGCAGGTGGCGGAGCGTCTCGAGGCGCGGGGGATCCCGTTCAAGTCGCACGACCGTGGATTCATGGATTCCATCTACTTCAGCGACCCCAACGGTCTCCGCCTGGAACTGGCCTGTTACAAGTTCCACGCGCCCGACGGCGTGCGCGAGGCGGACGTCCTGCGAGCTGCCGATGCGTTCAGGCGCGAGGCGGGCGACCACCACATCACCGACCGGCACGTCCTGGCCGCCGTGTCGACGCGAATGCCCTTCGGGGACGCCGGGCGGCATACATGAATTGGCCGTCACTTGTCGTGGTAGACTTCTGCATGCCAATGACTTCCGTCTGTCACCGGGGTTCTCGCTGTTTCGGCGCAAGGAGGATTTGACGATGAGCACGACGACGCACGTCCGCTGGGATGACCAGCCGCGTGAACGACTCGGACCGTTATTGGAGCGCCGCTACGTGACCGGCCGGCACCTGACGCAGGCCCAATTCTTCCTGGCCAGAGGTTGCGTCGTTCCCACGCATGAGCACGACAGCGAACAGTTCGCCAACGTGGTCAAGGGCTGTCTGCGTTTCCGGCTGGGCGCGGACGGCAAGGATGTCATCGACGTCGCCGCCGGAGAGGCGCTGCTCATTCCCTCGCGGCTACCGCATTCGGCCGAAGCCCTCGAAGATTCGGTCGTGTTCGATTCCTTCGGCCCAATCCGCGAGGACTGGCTCGCGCAACGCGACGATTACCTCAGGCGCTGAGCATGGACACCGGACTGCCGGGCAAGGTCGTACTGGTGGCGGCCGCGAGCAAGGGACTCGGCCGGGCGGTCGCCGAGGCGTTCGCGGCCGAGGGCGCCTCGCTCGCGATCTGTGCACGCGGCGCGGACAGTCTCGCGAACGCGCGCGACGCGCTCATGCGCATCACGCAGGCTCCGGTGCATGTGGTCGTCGCCGATCTGTCGCGTGCGGAGGGCATCGCGCAGGTCGTGAGTTCGACGCTCGAGCGCTTTGGCCATGTCGACGTGCTGGTCACGAACGCCGGCGGCCCACCCGTGGGATCGTTCGAAACGCTCGATTGGGACGCGTGGCAACGCGCGACGGAACTGACGTTGCGCAGTGCCGTCGAGCTCACGCGCGGGGTGCTGCCCGGAATGCGTGAGCGACTCTGGGGGCGTGTCCTCCACGTCACCTCGCTCGCGGTCAAACAACCGATCGACGGTCTCATGCTCTCGACGTCGATCCGCGCCGCCGTCACCGGATTCTCGCGAACGCTCGCCAACGAAGTCGCCGCCGCCGGCATCACCGTCAACACCATCCTGCCGGGGTTCATGAACACGGAGCGCGTCGCCGAGCTCAATCAGGCGACTGCGGCTCGCGAAGGCGTGACCGCGGACGTGGTCGAGCGCCGGTTTCGCGAGCAGATCCCCATGCGACGCATCGGGGAGCCGCGGGAGTTCGCGGCCCTGGCGGTGTTTCTCGCGTCGGAGCAGGCGTCGTACATCACGGGGCAGTCGATTGCGGTGGATGGGGGATGGATTCGCGGATTGCTGTGAACTATCGCGAGCACTCGTTGATTCGCGCACGTTCTGACCCACCCTCGGGGGACGCCATACTCGATCGCCGCCGTTTCCTCATCACCTCGGCGGCCAGCGAGACGAGATCGCCATCACGCCCAGCACGACCATGAGCCTCGCGCTCGTCTACGCCGGACTGCCGCTCAAGCCGGGACGAGATCGTGACCACGACCCACGACCACTTCTCGCATCATCGCTCCATCCAGTTCGCGACCGAGAAGGCGGGGGCCACGTGGCGGCGCGTGCCGCTCTACGACCAGCCCGAGCGGGCAAGCACGCCTGAGATCCTCGAGCGCCTGCTCAAGGCGATCCGCCCGAGGACGCGCGCGGTCGATGTTACATGGGTGCACTCGAGCACCGGGGTCCGGCTGCCGATTCGCGCCATGGCCGATGTCGTGCGTGAAGTGAACCGCCCGGGCGTCTACCTCGCGCGTCTCACGGTCGGGCCCCGGCAC
This sequence comes from Candidatus Eiseniibacteriota bacterium, assembly GCA_038231135.1. Taxonomy (GTDB): domain Bacteria; phylum Eisenbacteria; class RBG-16-71-46; order RBG-16-71-46; family RBG-16-71-46; genus JANLWX01. The sequence continues at coordinate 66,441 of JBBRLX010000019.1, forward strand.
GAAGCCGTGCGATGGGTGCTCGAATTCGACGGAGTGAGATGAGGGATGCGGCAAGGATATCGCTCACTTCCAGCGGAAGATCCGGGCCGAGAGCGCCACGCAAACCACGATGTTCAGGCTCAGGACTCCCACGTCAGCCGAATGGTTCAGCCAACTGTCCCCGCGCCAGGCTCCCTGCATGAGCGAGACCGCGTGGGTGATGGGGAGCATGCTGCCGAATGTTGCCCACGCCCGGGGCAGCGACTCGAGGGGTACGAAGAGCCCGCACAGCGCGAGCGACGGATAGAGGATCACGCCCGCGATGGGTTGGGCGAAGCGCGAGGTCGGCACGAGACTCGCGATCACGAAGCCGATGGTGAGAATGCTCAAAGTGCTGAACAGCACGGCGAACGTAAAGCTGATCACGTGAACGCTCAGCTGAACTGGATAGAGTCGCCTTCCCGCCAGCACCAGCAAGGCCAGCGAGGCTGCCGTGAATACCAGCTTGACCGCCACGTGGGCTCCGAGAATCGTCGTGGGCCGCAACGGTGTGGCGCGCAGCCGCTTGAGGATGCCGCCCTCGCGATAGATGGAGATGACGGTCACGAGCGAAATGACGGCGTTGAAGACCATGAGCAGCGTGATGAAGATCGGCAAGCGTTCTCCCAGCAGCTGGGCCACCTGGTCGGAATGCGTGGCGGTCGACCGCAGCGAGCGTCCGAACACCAGGAATATCGCGACCGGGATGATGAGCGTCCCCACGACGCCGAGCGGCTCGCGAACGAAGATCTTGATCTCCAGCCACGTCAGCTTCACGAAGCCCCGGAGCATCGCCGTCTAGTCCCGAACCACGCGGCCGGTCAGCTTGAGGAAGACGTCCTCGAGCGTGGGGAACACGGTGCGAAAATCACGAACACTGAGCGATTGTTCGGCAATGAACCGGATGACGTGGTTTACGAAGTCGTCGTCGCGGCCCTGAACGGTGTAGGTCACACCCACGGCATTCACCGCGACGACGCCGGGAATCCGCCGGAGCAGGTCCGCAAGCCCTTCGCGGTCGCTCGAGAACACGACGCCGCGTTCGGGACAGTGCCTGCGCACCAACTCCGCCGGAGTGCCCAATTCGATGAGTCGTCCACGCTCGATGATGCCCACGCGATCGCACAGCCGCTCCGCCTCCTCCATCAGATGGGTGGTGAGGAACACCGTTTTGCCGCGGTCACGAATGGCCGTCACGAGGTCCCAGATGGCCCGGCGGGCCTGCGGGTCGAGCCCGGTGGTGAGCTCGTCGAGGAACACCAGTTCGGGATCGTTGACGAGCGCCAGCGCGATGAACAGCCGCTGCTTCTGTCCGCCCGACAGCGACATGAACGTGGCGTTGCGTTTTTCGACAAGCCCGAGCTGCTCGAGCAGCGCGTGCCCGTCCACCGTGCGCCGGTAGAGTGACGACCACAGGTCGATCGCCTCACCGACGCGAATCCGCTTCTGGAGCTGGGCCTCTTGCAGCTGGATGCCGATGCGCTCCTGCAGAGCGTAGGAGTTCCTTCGCGGATCCAGCCCGAGCACCGTGGCCGTCCCCCCATCGGCCGCGCTGATACCCTCCGCGCATTCCATGGTAGTCGTCTTCCCGGCGCCGTTGGGCCCGATCAGGCCGAAGATCTCGCCCTCGAACACCTCGAACGACACGTCCTCGACCGCCACCGTCGATCCGTACACCTTCCTCAGGTGCGAGACCGTGACCACCGGAGTACTCGACCCGCCTCGGTGCGGGACTGACCGATGGGTGCCGCCGCCCTCGACTTGAGGTTCGGCGATAGGGGAGAGCATCCCCGGAGGATAGTCGGGCTCTGCCAATCCCCCAACTGAACTACGCTGTCGGCAGACCGGCTACTGTGCAAGGTCCTCCGTCATTCGCTCACGGGCTGAGATCGTCGTCGTCCCGCCAGCCACGGTTCCATCCGAGGAGGTGCGTTCGTGCCCGGTCGCCGTCGCGTCGACGTCCTGGCCGCCCTGGTCTTCACGTTGCTCGCGCGCGCTGGATACTCGGCGCGCGCGCGCGCTCAGCGCGCCCGGCACGTTCTCGATCGTTGCATACGATTCGGCCACCCAGGAGCTGGGCGTCGCCGGCGCAGATCATGGGATCGTTCGCAGCGATCGATTCCGCGTGGAGCGGCCGCCAGCTGTCGCCGCGAGCGCGACCGGGTGGCGGAGACGCTCGATCGCAGAGCGCTTGGACGGTGGTCAGGGCATTGCCTATGCTGGCGCGCTCGGAAACCCAGTTCCTGTCCGTGCCTTGCCGGCGCGGTCAATGGAGGAGACGTGGTGCGTGACCTTCTGACTGCTATGGTTTTCATGACTCTGATCCCTGCCGCACAGGCTGCTACCCGGCCAGCGCCCGACCCCGCCATCGCCGCCCTCGTCGCCAGGGTTTCCGCCGAGCGCCTGAAGGCCGACGATGCGCGGCTGGTCGCGTTCGGCACGCGCAACACCTTCTCCGAAAAACTGGGCGACAAGCGCGGAGTGTTCGCCGCCCGGTCATGGATCGCCGGTCAGTTCCGCGAGATCGCCAGGGCCAGCCATGGGCGCATGACGGTGGCCTATGACAGCCATGTCCAGAAGGCTGACGGCAAGCGCATTCCGCGGGACGTGGAGATCTCGAGCGTGATCGCCACACTGAAGGGCGATGAGCCCGGCAGGCGGACCTATGTGATGTCCAGCCACTATGACTCGCGCAATAGCGACGATGCGGACGCGACTCTGGACGCGCCGGGTGCCGACGACAACGGGTCGGGGACATCGGCGGTGCTGGAGGCGGCCCGCGTGATGGCCGGCGTGCCGACGCACGCCACCGTCCTATTCGCGACCTACGATTCGGAGGAACAGGGCCTGTTCGGATCTGCGCACCACGCAACGGCGCTCAAGGATTCCGGCGTCGACGTCCAGGGCGATCTCAACAACGACATCGTCGGCGCGTCGGTCGGCGACCATGACGAGCAGAACCCCGGCACGGTGCGGATATTCTCGCAGGCGATCGCGGCCGGTGCGGATCCTGTGAAAGTGAACGCGATCGGCAACGAGAACGACTCCCCGTCACGCGAGCTGGCCCGTTTCGCCCAGGAGATGGGCGACCGCTACCAGTCGGACTTCCACGGGGACCTGATCTTCCGAGCCGACCGGTTCCTGCGCGGCGGCGATCACGAGTCGTTCAATGCCGCTGGATTCGCCGCCATCCGCTTCACCGAGCCGGTCGAGACCTTCGCGCACCAGCATCAGACCGTGCGGACCGAGAACGGCGTCGAGTATGGCGACCTGGCGAAGTCGATGGACTTCGACTATCTGGCCCGGGTCACCCGCTACAACGTGGCGGTGCTGGCATCCCTGGCAATCGGCCCCGGGCGGCCGGCGACCGCCTCCATCCTGACCAAGGTACTGGACAACAAGACCCAGCTGACCTGGACGGCGGTTCCCGGCGCCGCGACCTATGAAGTCGTGCGACGGAAGACCACCGACGCCGTCTGGACGGAGGTCACCGACGTGGGCAACGTGACCGCGGCGACATTGCCCTACTCGAAGGACAACTGGCTGTTCGGCGTCCGCGCCGTCGACGCTCAGGGCCATCGCGGCGTGCCGGCATTCCCGCTGCCGGTCCGGTAGGAACGCACTTCGATGCCACTGACCCGGCACACGCCTCGGCCCCTACGAAATCCTCGCGCCGCTCGGCGCTGGCGGAATGGGGGAGGTCTACCGGGCACGAGACTCTCGACTCGGCCGCGACGTTGCGGTCAAGGTTCTGCCGGCGCACCTGCGGGAGCAACCTGAGGTTCGCGCGCGATTCGAGCGCGAGGCTCGTACGGCTTCCGCACTGAACCATCCGCACATCTGCGTGCTCCACGACGTCGGCAACGATGGGCGATCGACTATCTCGTCATGGAGCTTGTCGATGGCGAGTCTCTCGCGGAGCGCATCGGCCACGGCCCGCTGTTGCCAGCCGAGGTGATGAGGATCGGCGCACAAATCGCCCACGCGCTCGACCGCGCGCATCAGGCCGGCGTGGTACGCTCCTGAGCCGACGACGCGAACGGTCAGGCCGGCTCGGAATGTGGGGGAGGAGCTTTCAGTCGTCGCAGCCTCTTGATCGCATAGAAGACCCCGAACGAGGTCATCCCGATCACAACACAAGCAAGCAGGAAGGCTCGATCGATACCGACCTCTGAGATTGGGCGCTCGGTAAAGTCTCCCGCGATCCCAGTCCACCAATAGGCGAACATCCCGATGTCCATCAGGACATGGCCGACAATGCTTGGGATCAGGGAGCCCGAAGACCAGGCGAGGAGTCCAAGCAGCACTCCGGCTCCGAATATGACGGGAATCATCGCTGGTACCGCCCAGGCCTTGCTGAGATGGAACGCCGTGAACACGAGCGCGGAGAGCAGAATCGCGATCAGCGGGCCGTGCCGCTCTTCGAGTGGTTGCTGCATGTACCCGCGGAATCCTGTCTCTTCGCAGACTCCAGCGGACATCGCCGAGATCACCACGGCGAGCCATCTGAGCGCCACAGAGGGAATGAAGGACAGATCGTAGCCGCGGCGAAATGCTGCGATCGGAAACGACTGCAAGCGAAACAGGATAACGATCGAGGCATGGACCGTCACCGCGAAGCTGAGCGCACCGAACAGGCCCCATGTCCATTGTTCGGGCGAGAGGGTCGCGGCGCGGGAGACGGATCGACGCGCCACTCGTGTTGAACGCGGCGGCCCCGCACCATTCGTCCACCAGACATAGAACACCAGAAAGAGGATCTCGGCTGCCGAAGCCAGTGGAGTGCCCAGGCTCACGAGAAGGATCGGCCACACATTCGCGGCGACCAGCGCAACCAGACTGCCGGCAACGACTGCACGCACCCATACCGGCGGTTTCACAGCCTGGCCCAACCCAGCCAGAACCCCCTCGCTGTCATCGCCAGAGCCCCCACAAAACGAGACGCCCCCCGGCACCCAACCTCCGCATCACCAACTGCCGGAGCCAGAGGATAATCCTCATTCTTTTGGTGTCCAGGGGCAGGTGCTCGAGACGGCGGGACCGGACGCCGAGGCCTCCGTCGAACGGGCGCGTGAGGGTCTGGTCGCCACCCGGATCCCGCGCGGGACCGTGGTGCTGCCGGGGTCCGGCCGCCCGCCTGCCGCCCGTGGCGCGCCTCCTGCCCCGCCCCCGCGATTCGCGAGCGCCAAGACACGCGGCGTGGTGGTCCACTCCGTGGGGTACATTCACCCGATGCCACTCGCCCCCGGCGCGAAGCACGCGCGCGCATTTCGTAGGGCACCTCGCGCTGGCACAACCCGGGGAGCGCCGCGAATGATTGCGATCGAATGGCGACCGAACGAGGCAGGATGCGCAAAGTTCTAAAGGTCGCTTCTTTGGCCCTCGCTCTTTCGGTCATCGCGTTCGCGGGTCTCACGTATTGGGGGCTTCCCAGCAAGTTGCCGAGCAAGCCCCAATTACCCGGAACGGTCGAGCGCGGCGCGCTGGAACATGGCGGGCGCACGCGAACGTGGTTTGCGTATGTGTCCACGAGACTGCAGGCGCATCCGACGCTGGTGATTGCGTTGCACGCCTCGATGAGCTCGGCCGGGCGGGTGCGGCAGATCTTCGGATACGACTTCGATCTGCTCGCGGAAGAGCATGGTTTCATCGCGGTCTATCCGCAGGGGTGCGATGGCGACTGGAATGACTGCTACGTGAAGGGGCCATTCGCCGCAAAGATCGCGAACATCGACGACGTGGGCTTCCTGCACGCGCTCGTCGATCGCCTCGTCAGGGACCATGATGCCGATCGTGCCCACGTCTACGTGACCGGTGTGTCGAATGGCGGGGCAATGGCGATTCGCCTGGCGCTGCAAACGCCGGATTTCGCGCGTGCGTATGCCATCGTGATCTCCAGCATGCCCGTGCCGGAGAACATGGCCATCACGCCGAAGGGCGCGCCGGTGTCGTTGCTTCTCATGAACGGCACTGCCGACCTGATGCATCGGTGGGGCGGCGGCTGGACTGCCCCCGGCAAGTGCAATGTGACGCTCATCACGATTCACGGCGGCGGTCACAGCGTTCCCCATCCCGCCAGGTTCGGCATGCGCCTGCTCGGCAATTCCAATCGCGACTTCCACGCCGCAGACGAGATTTGGAAGCGGATTCAACAAGGTGCTGTTCGAACTACACTACGGCGCAGCGTGAGGGTTCGGCGGGTGCACCTCGGTCTTGAAGGATCTGCACTCCACGTGCAAGGACCTCCGTGGCGCCGCCAAACTCTGGCACGTAATGGCCCATGGAACTACCCACCGCTGTCTCCCATCACCATTGCCCGCAAAGCGTTGGGTGAGCTCCGTTGAGCGCCGCCGCGGTGGCGCGATACCTGCCTGCGATGCACGTGGCGTGGTGCGCTCCTGGACCCCTCGCGCTCCGCCCTGGGCACAAGGAACGCTCGGCCGAACGAAATTGGGTACCACATGCGGATCCCGCCGGATCTCTCGCCAGCACGATTCCCCCGCACGATGCACGCGTGAGCGCGACGGTCCGACTGGATCGCGGGGACTCGCGCATGCTGGACGCGATCCAGCGCCGCGCGTTCAGCTTCTTCCGGCACGAGACGAACCGCGCCAACGGGTTGGTGCGGGACAAGACGCGTGTTGATTGGCCGGCGAGCATCGCGAGCGTAGGCCTGGCACTTACCGCGCATCCCGTCGGAGTGGAGCGTGGATTCGTGACGCGCGCCGACGCCGCCGAGCGCACACTCACCACGCTGCGCTTCTTCTGGCAGAGCAAGCAGGGCCCCGGATCAGACGCCACGGGCTACCAGGGGTTCTACTACCATTTCCTCGACATGCAGACCGGCGCGCGCACCTGGCAGTGCGAGTTGTCGACGGTCGACACCGCCCTCTTGCTCGGGCTCGGCTCGTCGACGCACCCGCTGCCTGTGGAGAGCTACCAGGCGTGGATGTCGACCTATCGGTGGATGACCATTTACGACACCCAGTTCCTGTACGCCGGGCCGCTGTTCACGCACCAACTGTCTCAAGTGTGGATCGATTTCCGCGGCATCCAGGACGGATTCATGCGCGAGCGCGGGATCGACTACTTCGAGAACAGCCGCCGCGCCACGCTCATGCAACAGCAGTACGCCATCCGCAATCCACGTGGTCATGCCCGGTACGGGGAGTCCTGCTGGGGAATCACCGCGAGCGATGGACCGGGCGAGATCACCTGCGCGGTGAACGACGTTGAGAGGAGGTTCTTCAACTACCTCGCGCGGGGGGTTCCCGACGGCCCCGACGACGGCACGATTGCTCCGTGGGCCGTGGTCGCATCGCTGCCGTTCGCACCGGAGATCGTGCTGCCGACGCTCGAGTACTTCTGTGAGCTCCACCTTTCGGACGTCCATCCGTACGGCTTCAAGGCGACGTTCAATCCGACGTTTCCCGTTGCCGGCGGTTCCCCTCTCGGATGGGTGTCGCCCTGGCATTTCGGTATCAATCAGGGGCCGATCGTCGTGATGATCGAGAATCACCGATCGGGATTAGTGTGGCGGCTGACACGTGAGTGTCTGCCGATCGTCATGGGGCTGCGGGCCGTGCCCCGCGTCGTGTTGAAAAAGGAAGTGGCGTAATCTTCCGGCTGCTCTAAACCAGCCGGCCGGAGGGCCGGTGTACCGGAGGACTACACCGTGCAAGAATCTATCAGGAACGACGATACGCGTGAAATCACA
>JBBRLX010000020.1:0-73547 GCA_038231135.1 Candidatus Eiseniibacteriota bacterium
GCGGTAGCGGCTGTGTATCGTCCTGAGGTATTCACGTCGTCCCATGCTGGTCATCTCCTGTGTCCCTCCCGTGCGGGAGGGTTACCAGTCAAATGACTCGACGATCCATCCTCGGGTTACATTTTAGACGGCTTGATGCGTACGGTTGAACCGTTCCCTCGGCGGCTTTAAGCTTGCTTGACCTGTGTTGGGCACCGTGATCGCCTGCGGTGTCCCAGACCTCCGCCGACCCTTCGAGGATGCCATGCGCCTTCCGATACGACCCTTGATCCTCCTGTCCGCGATCCTGACGATGCATCCGATGACGACGGGTGCCGCGGAAGCGCCGCGCACACCGTCCGCGGACGCCGCCACCGGGGCCATCATGCTCAAGGACGTCCCGGCCGTGAAGCAGTTGCAGCGCGACCTCGCGAGCGAGGGCGAGCGCCGTATCCGGGAGGCGCGCGAGCAGGCCCGGGTGTCGAAGGCGCGGAAACACGGCCGTCGCGGAGACCGCGTGCGTCCGGTGCCTTCGCGTGAGGAGGGGCTCGTGAACGAGGCGCCGGTCCGCCGGCTGCCGCCCGAGCTACGGTCGTACGCTCCCGCCGGCACGAACGCCGTGCCTTCGAACGTTCGTTTCAACGATCCCACGACCGACGGTTTGAACTCCGCGCAATCCGAAGTCAGCATCGCGATCGTGGGCTCGCTGGGGCTCGCCGCGTGGAACGACGGCCAGGGCTTCATCACACCGCCCGGCGGCATGGCCGCGGGCTATACCACCAATGGCGGCGCCACGTGGCACGACGTCGGCCTGCCCCCGCTCACCGGCACGATCACCGACTGGATCAGCGATCCCGTGGTGGCCGCGAACGAGAAGACCGGTGAATTCTGGTTCTGCGGCCTCACCCAGAACGGCGCGTCGAACAACGGCGTGGCCGTGGTGCGCGCGACGTTCCCGGGAGGGGTATTCACCTGGGACACGCCGCACATCGTCCGGGATCTCCCGGCGACGACCGACTTCCTCGACAAGGAGTGGATGGTCGCCGATTCCACGACCGGCAACCTCTATCTGACCTACACGCATTTCGTGGTGAGCGGCGGCGACATCAGCTTCCAGCGGTCGCTCGACGGCGGCGCGAACTGGGATCCCGAGTTGCAGGTCAGCAACCACTCCGGATCCGTGCAGGGCTCGCGGCCGGTGGTGGCGGGCGACGGTTCGGTGTACGTGACCTGGAAGGAGTTCGGCCCGGTCGACGCCGACTTCGTCAACATCCGGCGCTCGACCGACCACGGCGTTTCGTTCGGTGTGCAGAACACCGCGGTATCGTTCTTCGACAACTTCGGCAGCGGCGCGCCCGGCTTCAACCGCAACCGCAACGTCGTCGAGCCGTGCGCCGCGGTGGACCGCAGCACCGGGCCGCACCGCGGCCGCATCTATGCCGTGGCGCACGAATCGCTGAACTTCTACGACGACTTCATCGGCGGCGGCGGCAACAAGAACGAGGTCGAGAACAACAACTTCTTCGCTCGCGCGACGCCGTTCACGCCCGGACAGAAGCTGCGGGGCGGGCTCACCACCATCACCACCGATTTCGACTACTTCTCGTTCACCGCCACCGCGGGCACGTCGTACATCTTCTATTGCGATTCGATTCCGCGGCCGCTGTATACCATGCGGGTGTTCTGCGGTCTCGACACCACGACGCGGCTGTCGTTCAGCGGCGACGTCGATGCGCCGTCGGGCGGGCAGTCGCTGCTGGTGTGGACGGCCCCCAATTCGGGCACGTTCTACCTGCGGATGGCGTACGTGGCGGGCGGGACCGGCGCCGGCAACTACCGCATCCAGACGGGCGTCGCCAACCACGGCGCCGAACCCGGACGCGATCAGCGCGACATCATCGTGCACTATTCGGACGACGGTGGGAGCACGTGGTCGGCGCCCGCGCGGGTGAACGACTCGGCCGCGCTCTACGACGAGTTCCTGCCCGAGGTCGGCGTGACCGCCGAGGGCTATCCCTACTGCGCGTGGTACGACTACCGGGATGCGGCGGGATCCTGCGCCGGCCGGTCCCACATCTATGCCAGCCGCTCGACCGACGGCGGCACGACGTGGGCGGCGAACCAGCTCGTGACCACGGCGCAGACCGCGTGGACGACCGCCAACACCAACATCCAGCCCAACATGGGTGACTACGTCGGGCTCTACGCCGGCGGAACGCTGGCGCTGGGCTGGGGCGACGCGCGCGCCGGCGAGGCGGACGTGAACGTGTGGGGCACCAACGTCCCCGTCGACGCCGCCGTGGGTTGTCCCCGCGATACCTTTGCCGTCTCGAACTCGACGGTGGTGGTGAATCTGCCGGTCACGAACCACAACACGCTGTACCCGAACACCTACGACATCGCGGTGTCGATCAACCGGGCCTGGGGTGTCTCGAATTCGAGCTCGATCACGGTTGCCGAGAACAACGGCACGGGGAATGTTCCGGTGTCGATCACGGTGCCGGACACGGCGAACGGCCGCGCGCGGGTGTGCGTGACAGTATCGCAGGCGGGCGCCGGCGTGCATACCTGCTGCTTCACGATCCGCGCGTCGAGTCCGCTCGCCGTCCCGGGGCCCGGCGTCGCGAGCTTCGCGATCCAGGCCGTGTCGCCCAATCCCGCCACGCGCGCGCTGAGCGTGGAGTTCTCGCTGCCGGGCTGGTCACCGGGGCGGCTCGAGTTGATCGACGTCAACGGCCGCCGGGTGGCGGGCCGCGAGGTCGGCAGTCTCGGCGCCGGCCGTCATGTGGTGCGGTTCGACCACGAGCTGGCCGGCCTGCCGGCGGGCATGTATGAAGTGCGGCTGATCCAGGGCGCGCGCTCGTTGACCCGCAAGGTGTCGATCGTTCACTGAGCGGCCGTGCGAACCGCACGGCGAGCGTTGCATCCCGCATGGACTCGAGGTCGCGCGGGCAGGGCGGGGCAAGCGTTTCTGGCTGGCCCCGCTCTTGCCATATCGGGCGGAACCCTGGTGGAGCGCGCGACCGCGTCGGCTCCCCGTCGTCCGTTTCGTCGCGAATCATCGAGGAGGATGTCCGATGCGCGTTTCACGTGTCGCCACGTTCATGGCGCTGTCCGTAACGCTGACCGTCGCCGCGGTCGCCGCCGCCCAGGCAAGTCCGATCGCCGCCGGAACGTTCGAGTTCTCGCCGTCCCTGGCGTTCAATCGCTCGAGCTTCACGCCGGCCGGTGGGGGTGACGCGGGCACGATCACCCAGCTCAACCTGAATGCCGGCGTCTCGCGCGCCATGAGCGAGCAGTTTCAGCTCACGGCGGGAGCGCTGCTGCAGCACAAGGACATCGCGGGCAATGGCCGCACGTCCGCCGGGCTGTCCGCCGGCGGCCAGTTCAACTTCAAGTCCCAGCAGAACGTGATCCCGTTCATGAGCGCGAGCCTCGGCGTCGTGCAGTACCAGGACCAGGGATCCGCGGACCGCGCCCTGCTGGCGCCGATGATCCGCGTCGGGTTCCGGTCGATGGTGGCGGACGCGCGGTCGCTGAACGTGTCGCTCGGCTACCAGCACGAGACGAATTCGAAGAGCGCGTTCGAGTCGACCGCCAACCTGTTCGACGTGGGCGTCGGCATGTCGCTGTTCCGCGCCCCGCGCTAGGCGGTGGCCGGCGCTGGCGCTCCGGATGCGGGAAGCGGTTTTCGGCAAGGGACGGGCGACGGGATTCTCCGCCGCCCGTCTGTCGTTGCGGCGGGGGAGTCCCGCGCACGCCGGGCCATGCCTGCGCCCGCAGGATGTTTCCGGTCGATTTCCGGCTGACGGTTCTTGACAGTGCCACCGTTCTGAGGGGAGGATGCGCCATGGTTCGGTGCAGGCGACCCATGGCCTTGGCTTTGCCTTTACGAGGGTATCGATGACGATCGAGGGCAACCCGGACGCACCTCGGCGTGCAGCCGCCGGCAGACGGCGATTGCTGATCGTGGACGACGATCCGGACGTACGTCAGACGCTGTCGCTGTTGTTCGAGTCCCGCTACGAGGTATTCGTGGCCGGCGACGGGTCGGAGGCCCTGCAGTTGCTGGGCGACGGGTTTGCCGCCGATGCGATCGTGCTCGACCTCATGATGCCGGGCGTCGATGGCGCGGCGGTGGTCCAGGAGCTGCAGCGTCGCAATGTCCGGACCCCGGTGATCCTCGCGTCGGCGCACGTGGACGTGCAGGGCCGGGCTCGCGAGCTCGGCGTCGCCGATTTCGTCGTCAAGCCATTCCGCTTCGACGTGCTGCAGACGAAGCTGGCCCGCCTGATGGACGGCGAACCCAGGCCCGGCGGCGGTCCCGGCCGCGGAGGCTCCAACATCATCCAGCGGAACCTGCTGCCCGCATGGTTCTGGTCCCTGCTGACGGACACGTGGCTGCTGCCGCTGCCGGGCCCCGCGGGCCGCTGACCGGCACGCTGTCGCTGGACGCGCGAAACGCCGGGCCTGGACTTCGACTGGCGCTCGACGGCGCGGCTCGATCCGGCGGGCGAACCCGTCCCCGCATCAACCGGGACCCGAGGTCCCGAGTCGAACCGGAACGCGCAGGGTGCGCGCATGGCTCGCGAGTCCCGAGGGATTCGCGGCATCGAACACCAGCGTCGCGGCGCCCGCGGCCCCGGCGGGAAACCCCAGTTCCGCCCGGAACGGCACCCAGTGGTTCGTCTGCCAAACGCCGTCGGCATGGGCGATCGCGCGCGTCAGCAGGCGGCCGCGGGCGTCCACCAGCGTCACGCTGAACGCCGCCTCGAAGTAGAACGCGCCGCGCGCGTCGCCCTCGACGGTGAACGGGCTCGTGACCACGGCGCCGGGCGCGGGGGTGCGCACCCGGACGAGGTCGGTGACGACGGGGCTCGGCGACGGCCAGTTCGTGTCGGCGATCGCCGCCGGTTCGGGCGGCGGCGGTCCGGCCAGCGCGGGCCGTGCCGGCGGCCCGGCGGGTGTTGCGACGGCGGCCGACGAATGCGAGGATGGGCGTGAGCAGCCACACGCGGCCACCCACGACGCGAGCGCGATGCATGCGAGCGACCGTACCCGCGGGGCGCGGCGGACGCATCTGGCGTTCCGGAATCCTGGGTTCGTCGGGGTGCCACCGGCATCGCGTCGCATGCGTCGATGGAACCACGAACCGGTCTGGTATTCCAGCCGGTCCCACCCGATTTCGACCTTCGATCCCCGACAGGCAGGCATGGCCTCCCGACCTCCCGAGACCTCCGCAACGACCGATCCCACGCCGCACGCGGTGGTGTTCCTCGTCGACGTCGACAACACGCTGCTCGACAACGACCGGGTGTCGCGCGACCTGCAGCGGTTCCTCGAACGCGAAGTCGGCGTGGAACGGGAGCGGCGCTACTGGGCGATCTTCGAGACCTTGCGGCACGAGCTGGGCTACGCCGACTACCTCGGAGCCCTGCAGCGCTACCGGCTCGAGCATCCGCGCGACCCGCATCTGCTCGCGATGTCGTCCTACCTCGTCAACTATCCGTTCGCGAACCGCCTGTATCCGGGCTCGCTCGATGCGCTGGAACACCTGGCGGAGTTCGGCCCGGTCGTGATCTTCAGCGACGGCGACGTGGTGTTTCAGCCGCGCAAGATCGAGCGCTCGGGGCTGTTCGACACGGTCGATGGCCACGTGCTGATCTACGTCCACAAGGAGCGCGAGCTCGAGGACGTGGAACGGCGGTTCCCCGCGCGCCACTACGTGACCGTCGACGACAAGCTGCGGTTGCTGACCGCGTTCAAGCGCGGGTGGGGTGACCGCGTCACCACTGTGTTCGTGCGGCAGGGCCACTACGCGACGGCTCCCGAAGTGCGCGAACTGCCGCCGGCCGACTATTCCGTGGATCGCATCGGCGACCTGGTCGCGCTCGATCTCGACACGCTGTTCGCGGCGGCGCGGCGGGGTATGGCGTGAAGTGCCGCCGGTGGTTTCGCGCCGTCCAGGCGGTGCTCGCGGGGGCGGGGTTCGCGGGGTTCGTGGGGTTTGCCGCGGCGCCGCGGTCGGTGTTCGCGCTCCCGCGATTCGTGACGGCAGGGACGTCGTGCGGCGACTGCCACGCGCCCGTGCCGCGCCTCAACGCCGCGGGCGACCGGTTCCAGCGCCGCGGCTTCCATGCGCCGGGCGAGCCCGCGGACGCCCGGCGCGCGTTCCCGCTGTCGATGCACGTGTCCGCGGGCTACGCGTTCACGAGCGGAGACAGCGCGCGCGACGCGGGGGCGAACCAGGACAGCCGGTTCGAAGCCGGCGACCTGGAGCTCGCGAGCGCGGGCACGCTGGGGGAGCGCACGTCGATCGACCTGGCGGGCGTGTTCGCGCCCGACACCGGCACGTTCCGCCTGCGCCGCGCCAGTGTGCGCTTCGACGGCGGATCCGGTCCCCGGGCGTTCCACGTGCGCGTGGGCCGGTTTCCGACCGAGTTCCCGTTCCTGGCCGCGGACCGCCGCACCACGCTGCGCCGCTACCTCACGCCCGTCACGATCGATGGCGATGGCGTGGAACTCGGCGGCGAACAGGGCGCGTGGTCGGGCGCCGCCGCGCTGCTCGACAGCCAGCGCAACGCGGGACTCGACAAACCGGGCACCCGGACGTTCAACCGTTTCGAGGACACCTGCTGGAGCCTGATGCATGGCGACGCGGAGCGGGGGATGGGCATCCGGGTGTGGTTCGATCGCCAGGATTCGAACCTGCCCGTCCACACCTGGCTGCAGCACGTGCAGGCCGCGGTGAGCGCCGCGCTGACCGCGGGCCGCGTCACGATCGTGCCGGCCTACGTCCAGGATCGCTTCGACGACCGCCCGGCCGTCAAGATCCACGACAAGTTCCACAGCGGGCTGGTGGAAGCGATCGGCCGCTTCGGCGCCGATGACCGCTGGACGCTGACCGCGCGCCTCGAGCACGTGTATCACACCCGCACCCCGCTGACGCCGCGGGAGGACACGCGCGACCAGGTGGTGGACCTCACACGCCGCCTGAATCCCAATACGCAGGTCGCCGTGGAATGGTTCCATGGCCCGCAGCGGCTCGGGGACCCACGGGACACCGGCATCGCGGCCCGCGTGGTCGTGGACTACTGAGCGGCGCTCGACGGAGCGAGCAGGCCCGCGGACACCGGATCCGCCGCGGGCTGCCAGCGTCCCCGTGATTCCGCGCGCGGCACGGCTGCCGGCGGCGCGGCCGCGAGCCAGCGCTCGGCCCACAGCTGCAGGCTCAGCAGCGTCCAGACCGCGCGCCCGCTCTCGGCGGCTCCCGTGATGTGACGCTCGACCACGGTCGCGACGCGCTCCGGGTCGAGCACGCCGGCGCGGCGCACGCGCTCGCGGGACAGCGTGTCGCGGACCTGGTCCCGCAACGGTCCGCGCGCCCACGCGGAGAACGGTGGCGAGAAGCCCTGCTTGCGCCGTGTCATGATGCGGGGCGGCAGCAGGTCGTGCGCCACCTGCTTCAGGATCCACTTGCCGGTGGCGCCGCGCAGCTTGGTGGAGTCCGGCAGCGCGAAGGCGAACTCCATGAACTCCCGATTCAGGAATGGGGCGCGGGACTCGATGCCGTTCGCCATCGTGCAGCGGTCGAT
The DNA here is from genome assembly GCA_038231135.1 of Candidatus Eiseniibacteriota bacterium. GTDB lineage: Bacteria > Eisenbacteria > RBG-16-71-46 > RBG-16-71-46 > RBG-16-71-46 > JANLWX01. The sequence continues at coordinate 7,575 of JBBRLX010000020.1, forward strand.
CTTGGTGAGCAGCCCGCCGCCGAGCGTGAGCACGAAGTCGAGCAGCTGATAACTCACGAGCGTCGGCCGCGACGCGATGTGCCCGAGACCCATCTGGTCGAGCTCGCGGGTGAGCCCCGCGATGTGCGCGTTGCCGTCCCGGTCGTCGATGCCGGCCGCCAGCTCCGGCGCGAGCAGCGCACGCGCCTCGGCCGGCGCGAAGTTGCCGAACCACGACTGATGCCGTTCGAACGGCGTGAGCCCCCGGGTGCCGAGGAACCGTTCGACGAGATGCGGCACGCTCAGGTGCCGGTCCGCCGGACGCATGCGGCGGGCGGCGGCGAGCAGCCCCGCCGCGACGAACCCGGGCAGCCGCTCCGCGAGTGCCGCGTGGCGATGGCCGAGATACGTGGGATAGCCTGCGAACAGTTCGTCGCCGCCCTCGCCCGTGAGCACGACCGGCACGTGTGCCGCGGCGAACCGCGACAGCAGCCAGGTGGGGAGCAGGCTCGGATCGCCGAGCGGCTGGTCCATGCCCGCGGCGAACGTGTCCAGCGCCTCCTTGCCCTCCCGGGCGTCCATCGTGATCTCGTGATGGCGGGTGCCGAGGTGGTCCGCCACCAGTCGCGCGTAGGCGGATTCGTCGTAACCGTCGCCCGCCAGCTTCATGCTGAACGTCGGGAAGCCAGGCGCGAAGTGCGCCGCCGCGGCGGCGATCAGGCTCGAGTCGAGCCCGCCCGACAGGAACACCCCGAACGGCATCTCCTCCGGCACGCGCGACGCGACCGCGTGCTCCAGGTGACCGCGCGCGACCCGGACCCGCCCCGCATCGTCGGTGTGCTCGGGCGGCAGGCCGAGCACGTCCCACGGGCGCCAGTAGCGCCGCGAGCGTTCGCCGCGGGCGTCGATCTCCATCAGGCAGCCGGGCGGGAGCTGGCGGATCGACGCGAACGCCGAGTCGTGGCCGGCGAAGAATCCGTGCACCAGGTAGCGCGCGAGCGCGCCCGGGTCGGGCGCCCGCGACACCCATGGCAGTTGCAGCAGCGCGGCCGGCTCGGACGCGAACGCCCAGCGGCCCGCGGCGCCGGTGACGAACAGCGGCTTCTCACCGGCCCGGTCGCGGGCCAGCACCAGCCGCCGGCGAGGCGCGTCCCACACGCCGATCGCGAACATGCCGTCCAGGTCGAGCGGGAACTCGGTCCCGTGCTCCTCGTAGAGATGGACGATCACGCCGGTGTCGGGACCGGCCGGGAGGTGATGGCCGAGCGTGCCGAGCCGGCGGGCGAGCGCGCGATGGTTGTAGATCTCGCCGTTCACCACCGCATGCAGCGTTCCCGACTCGTTCGCGAACACGTGCGCCGGCGCGTCGGGGGCCACGATCGCGAGGCGGGACAGCCCGAGCGCCACGGCATCGTCGCTCCACACCGCGACGCCGTCGGGCCCGCGATGTCCGAGGCATGCGACCATGCGGCCGACCAGCTCACGCCGCCGTTCCGGCCCGAGGTCCGGCGCCCACAATCCCGCGATCCCGCACATTCGCTGTCGATCCCCTCTAAGTGGTGCCGGAATTCAAGGCTCGGCGGCCGCCCCGGCGAATGCGCCACGGTACGCGACGAACCTCCGGTCGGCATGGAACTGTACCCCACCCGCGGGGGCGGGACGAGGGTCCCGGGCCGGCCGCACCACCCCCTGCGCCGGGCCGGCCGCGGTGGCGGCCACCGGCGTCCACTGGCCCCGGGCCAGCAACATCCGCCGGTACCGCGCCTGATAGTTGCTCGTCGTCTCGTGACCGGCGTCGCTCACCAGCTGGGAGTGGCGGCCGAGCAGGAACTCGGTGCCCGGACTGTAGCAGCCCTCGTAGCGGATCGGCGCGCCCGGCGGCAGCGTCTGCGTGATCGCCGCCGCCAGCGGGGCGCCGGAGTTCGCCGCGGCATAGCCGGCGATGACCGGATGGCCGATCACGAGCAGCAGCGGCGTGAACGCGAGATTCATCGCGAAGCCTGCCCGCGGGGCGCGGCGCGCGACGATGCCGGTGGCGAGGGCCGTCAGCGCCAACCCGATCGCGAGCCCGAGCGCCACGCCTGCGGGCGCCACCGGCGCGCGGCTCGCGTTCAGGTATGCCGCAGCCACGCCGCATGCCACCCCCAGCAGCGCATAGAGGATCGCGAGCAGCGTGGTGGCACGCGCCGCCGCACCAGCCCGCGTCCACGCTTCACCCGCGATCCAGGCCAGCGGGGGAAACGCCGGCAGGAGATAGGTGACGAGCTTCGAGTGCGACAGCGTGAAGAACACCGCGGCGAACGCGACGAAACCCAGTGCGACCCGGGAGGCGGCGCCGAGCCTCCGGCTCCACGGTGTCGCCAGCGACCACGGCAGCCCGCCCCCCAGCAGCACCGCCGGCACGAACCACGGCGGCTGGTCGCGATGAAACGACCCGGCGCTCAGGCGCTCGAGCGACTCCTCGAGGAACGCGTAGTGCGGATATTCCGGGTGACGCCGGCAGGCGAGCGCGAACCAGCCGCCGGCCACGGCGAGCGCCAGCACCCATCCCGGCCACCACGCGAGCCAGCGCAGCGGCGCCCGCGACCGCGATATCAGCGCCGCCGCGGCGCTGCCGCCCGCGGCCCACGCCAGCATGACCGGACCCTTGACGAGGAGTCCCGCGCCCACGCCCGCGAACATCAGCAGCCGGCCACGCGCGGTGGCGCCCGACTCGAGCTCGTCCACGAGCCCCGTCCACACCAGCGTTACGCACAGCGTGAGCGGCATGTCGAAGATCACGTAGGCCGACAGCATCAGGAACAGCGGCGCCGCGAGCAGCAGCAGCCCGCACCGCAGCGCGAACGCGTCGTCCTCGCGGCGGCGGGCGAGCCCGCACAGCAGCGCCATGGTGGCCGCCGCCGCGAGCGCAGCCGGCAGCCGCACCGCCCACGCCGTGCGCCCGAATCCGCGGATCGCGAGCGCCGCGGCCCAGAACAGCGCCGGCGGCTTGTCGAGGTAGGGCATGCCCGCCAGCGCCGGGACGACCCAATCGCCCGACCGGGACATCTCCGCCGCCACCTCGGCGTTGCGTCCCTCGTCGGGATCGATGAGCGGAACGCTCCTCGCGATCACGAGCGCGGCGGCGAGCGTGAGCGCGGCGAGCAGCAGGGGCACGGCACGGGGCATCGGTGGTCTCTCGCGTCGTGAACGGGGCCTCGAGGCATCGAGCCGGCCGACGTTAGGGGCGTGGAACGCGGAGCGTCAACTCGAGCCCTCGAGGTGTGCACGGCCGGTGGACGCCCCGCGATGCGCCGCGTTCCGTGCGTGCGCTCCGGGTCCGCGGCCGGTATCGTGGCGCGTCGTTCCCGCGGCAGCCGGCGTCCGGCGCCGTGACGGAGCTCGCCGTTGCCGCCGTGCGAATTCCCGCCGGCGCCTGGCGCACCGTGGAGGAGGTGGCATGGCCGCATTCGGAGACTCCGAAGTCGTCGAGCACCCGGACGGACGCGTGCAGCTGCGCGACGCCGCCTCGATCCGCTCGAGCCCGCTCTACAACGACGATCTCGCGCCGGTGCCGATCGAGCGCCGGGACTGGACGACCTACAACTACGCGGCGCTGTGGATCAGCATGGCGCACTGCATCCCCACCTACATGCTGGCGTCGGGCCTGATCAGCGTCGGCATGAACTGGTGGCAGGCGCTCGTCACGATCCTGCTCGGCAACACGATCGTGCTGATTCCGATCCTGTTGAATTCCCACCCCGGCACGAAGTACGGCATCCCGTTCCCGGTGTTCGCCCGGGCCAGCTACGGAACGTTCGGCTCCAACGTGCCCGCGCTGATGCGGGCGCTGGTGGCGTGCGGCTGGTTCGGCATCCAGACCTGGATCGGCGGCGAGGCGCTGGACACGCTGTTCCGCGCGCTCGTCCCGGGCTGGACGGGGCTGCTCGGCGGGCCCGTTGGGGGGCATGCGCCGACGGCATGGCTGTCGTTCCTGATGTTCTGGGGCATCAACATCTTCATCATCTATCGCGGCATGAACCTGCTGCGGCGAATCGAGAACTGGGCGGCGCCGTTCGTGCTGGTGATGACGGCGGTGCTGCTGGGCTGGGCGATCTCGCGCGCTCACGGCCTCGGCGACCTGTTGCACGGCGCCTCCCGGTACCGCACGTGGGCCGAGTTCATGCCGGTGTTCATTCCGTCGCTCACCGGCATGATCGGCTACTGGGCGACGCTGTCGCTGAACATGCCGGACTTCACGCGCTACGGGCGCAGCCAGCGCGAACAGGTGGTCGGCCAGGTCGTGGCGCTGCCCACGACGATGACTGTGTTCGCGGCGATGGGGGTGATGATCACCTCGGCCGCGATGGTGATCTACCCGCAGATGACACCCGCCGAGCTGTGGGATCCCATGAAGCTGGTCGGCCAGTTCCATCAGGTGTGGGTGATCGCGATCTCGATGTTCACCGTGGTGATCGCGACGCTGGCGGTCAACATCGCGGCCAACGTGGTGTCGCCGGCGAACGATTTCGCGAATGCGTTCCCGAAGTGGATCTCGTTCCGGCGCGGCGGCCTGTTGACCGGCATCCTCGGCATCGCGATGCAGCCGTGGCGGCTGCTCGCGGATCCGTCGGGCTACATCTTCCAGTGGCTGCTCGGCTACTCGGGCGGCCTGGGGTCGATCGCCGGCGTGCTGATCGCGGACTACTGGGTGATCCGCCGGCGGCGCCTCGTGCTGCCGGACCTGTACCGGACCGAGGGCACCTACACGTACGACGGTGGCTGGAACTGGCGCGCCGTGGCCGCCACGCTCGTCGGCTGCGGTCTGGCGTGGATCGGGCTCGTGGTGCCGGCGCTGCGGCTGCTCTACGACTACGCGTGGTTCGTGGGCTTCGGCAGTTCGGCGCTGCTGTACCTACTGCTCATGAAGGCGCTCGCGCCCTCGCGGGCGGCCGGGCTCGCCGGTGACGAGGCGCCCGCCGCCTGACAGGGCGGGCGCCCCGGGATCATGGCTTCGGACCGACCACCAGGATCACAAAGCTGCCGGGCACCACCGGCCCGCGCGGATGCGGGTGCTCGGGAGTCGGGGGCGGCGGATCGCCGAAGCTCGCGGTCGGCAGGTACACGCGATGGCTCGCGGGATCGAACGCCAGCGTGCGGGCGCCTTTCTGGGTCGGCAGCGTCGCCAGCACGCGATAGACGTTGGGCGCGTCCTGGTGCACCTCGGTGAGCGTGCCGTCGCTGCCGCCCGGCACGTAGATGATGCCGGTCGCCGGGTCGAACTCGACGCCATCGACGCCCTTGCCGATCGGCAGCGTGTCCACGACCGTGCCCCGCTCGGAATCGAGCACGACCAGCTTCTGGTTGGCGCAGCCCGCGAACAGGCGGTGGTGGGCGCGATCGATCGCGAGCCCGGTGGGACCCTTGCCCGGCGCGAGCGACCAGTGCGCCTCGACTCCCAGCGTGCGGGCGTTGAAGCGCTCGACGGCGCTGGTGTCCTCGAGGTTGATGAAGATCCGGCCGTCGCCATCCGCCACGGCGAACTCGGGCGCGCCGCCGAGCGCGACCATGCCGACGACCGTGTCCGCGCCCGCGTCGATCGCCGTGACGTTATGGGTGCCGGCGTTGAACGCGAACACCCGCTTCGTCGAGGAATCGTAGAGGATCTCGTCGGGGTTGCGGCCGCCGGTCGGAATCTTGTGCAGCGTCGCCAGCGTCTTCAGGTCGAACACCGTGACCGACGAATCCCGGCCATTGCTGATGTAGCCACGCCCCACGTCCGGGGCCAGCGCCACCGCGTGGGCCCCCGGAGTGTCCGGGATCTCGCCCACCACGCGGCCCGAGTCGGTGCCGACGGCGATGACGCGCGAGCTGCGGCCCACGAACAGCCGGTGCCCGGCGGAATCGAACGTGATGATGTCCCAGCCGCCGTCACCGCCGACCGCGAACCGCTGCAGCACCTGGTCCGGGTGAGCCTGCGGCTTCGCGGCGTGGGCGGCCAGTGCGAGGCCGGGAACGAGCAGCAATCCCAGCGCCCATCGAGCGACGGCGCCGGTGGGCGGGATAGAACGCAGGAGATTCATCGTCGGGATCCACCATCGATGGGCAGGAGGGGTCGATCGTGAGCTAGCGGCGACAATACCACGTGACCTGAACCGGGGCGGAACGCAGTCGCGGCCGCAGAGCCATGATTTGCCGGCGTTCGGTTCGCTCATTATCGTGCGGCCATGGTCATCGTCACCACTTCGTTCGGGTTGCTGCTGATCGCGGTCGTGCTGTGGGATGCGTTCGAGACCATCCTGCTGCCCCGGCGGATCGCGAGCCGGTTCCGGATCTCCCGCACGGTGCTGCGCAGCACCTGGCGCGTGTGGGCCGCCCTCGGCCGCCGCATCGCCGCCCGGAATCAGCGCGAGAACTTCCTCAGCAACTACGCGCTGCTGTCGCTGATCGGACTGCTCGTGGTGTGGGCGGCGGGCCTCGTGGTCGGCTTCGCGTTTCTCCACTGGGGCGCCGGTTCCCGCCTGACGGCGCAGGACATGAACGGGGGCCTGCTCGCCGACCTCTACATGAGCGGCACCACGTTCTTCACACTGGGTCTCGGCGACGTGGTCCCGGCGTCGGCCGCCGCGCGCCTGATCACCGTGGTCGAGGCCGGCACCGGGTTCGGGTTCCTGGCGCTCGTGCTCGCCTACCTGCCGGTGCTGTACCAGTCGTTCTCGCGGCGGGAGGTGCGCATCACGATGCTCGACGAGTGGGCGGGGTCTCCGCCGGCGGCGGCGGTGATCCTGCGCCGCGCGTTCGAGAGCCGCGACCCGTCCGCCGCGCTCAACACGCTGTTGCGGGACTGGGAGCACGCGGCCGCCGAGATCCTCGAGAGCCACCTGTCGTACGGCATCCTCGCGTTCTTCCGCTCGCAGCACGACAACCAGTCGTGGCTCGCGGCGCTCGGCACGATCCTCGATTCCTGCGCGCTGGTGATCGTCGGCGTCGAGGGCATCGATCCGTTCCAGGCACGGCTCACGTTCGCGATCTGCCGCCACACGCTCGTCGACGTGAGTCAAAACCTGATGAAGGGACGCATGCTGCCGGACCATCCACCCGAGGCGCTGGCCGGTGTCGCGGAGCTCGAAGCCTGGCTGACCGCAGCGGGCGTGCCGGTGGCGCGCGGCGACGACGCGGTGCGCCGGCTGGCGGAGCTGCGCGGCATGTACATGCCGTACCTGGCGTCGCTGTCGGCGCTGCTGCTCACGCCGATGCCGGGCTGGCTGCCGCCCGCGCGATCCCGGTACAACTGGGAAACCACGGCATGGGCGCGCACCCGGCCCGAAGACGCGCCGTGAGCCGTCCCCGGCCCGGCGGCATGGCGGCGCGCACGGCGCCGAGGGTGCGGAGGCCGCGGGCGCGGCCGGGCGCGGAGGCCCGCCCGAACTCCTACACGCTCGTTTACGCGGTGGTGCGTCGCATCCCGCGCGGCCGGGTGGCGTCGTATGGCCAGATCGCGGCGCTGGCCGGGTTGCCGCGGCGGGCGCGGCTCGTGGGTTACGCGCTGCACGCGGCGCCGCCCGGCGCCCTGCCCTGGCACCGGGTCGTCGACGCCACCGGCCGCTTGAGCCTCGGCCGGATCGACGCCGCCGGAGCGGCCACGCAGCGCCTGCGACTCGAGCGCGAAGGGGTGCGGTTCGACGCGCGCGGACGGGTCCAGCTCGACCGCCACCGTTGGCGCGTGACCCCGCCGCGAACGGCCGGAACCCGCGCCCACACCGGTTAAGAGGCCATTCAGGACCCCGTGTGAACCTCGGTTTGAATTACCGGGATGGGTGCCCATGTCACCTCGCGCCGGATAGAGATTCAGGGGAGGTTCCATGAACGTCGCGGCATGCGGTGGCCGGCTCGCGATGATCGTCACACTGGTGACGGCAATTCCAGTGGTGTCCGAGGCCCAGCTCCTCGAGACGGAGACCGCCCGGTTCCCACGCCGCGGTTCGTTCGAGCTGGGCACCGGCTTCGAATTCCAGACTTCGAGCGAGGGCACCGAACGGGCGGTGCCGCTGGCGGTGGAATACGGCGTCGCGGAGCGCTTTTCGCTGCTCGTCGAGCCAGTGGCATATACGGCCATCCTGCCGAAGCACGGCGCGCAAGCGACGGGGATCGGCGACCTCGAAGCGACGGCGTTCTACCTGCTGTGCCACGAGCGCGGCGCGATCCCGGCGCTCGCCGGGGCATTCGAGGTCAAGTTTCCCGTGGCGCGTAGCCGGCTGATCGGCTCCGGCAAGAGCGATTATGCCGGGTACCTGATCGCCAGCCGGCATCTGGGCGCGGTCGACGTTCACGCCAACCTCACCTACACGTTCCTGGGCCAGCCGGCGGGAACCACGCTGAACAACACCGTGGGCGGGGCGCTGGCTGCCGAGTACGCCGTCACCACGACCTGGCTGCTGTTTGGTGAGGCGCTCGCGACGTCGGCGTCGGCTCCCGAAGGCGGCGGCGACAACCCCGCCAGCCCCGCAGCGGTGACTCCCGAAGCCGCTGGCGGCGAAGTGGTGGGGACCGCGGGTCTCGGATACGCGCCGGTGCAACATCTGGTGCTGTCGCTCGGAGTCAGTTACGACAACAACCTCGCCTGGCAGTTGCGTCCGGGAATCACCTACGGACTGCATTGACGGCCGGCGGAACGTCGGGCCGGCCACGGCCGTGTCGACCGCCGGATGCTCGAAACCGGAGGAAGAGCTTATGAGCAACAAGCGATTCACCCTGCTGGTCCTGGCCATGCTCGTGCCCGCGTGCGCGCTGGCGGCGGCCACTGCGAAGCCGGCCCGGGCACGGCACCATAAGGTGGCGGCGGCGATGCATCCCAGCGTCAGCGCCGATTCGGCGCGCGCGATCGCCACGGCCCGCCTCCCGGGCGCGACCGTGAAGTCCGAGGAACTGGAACGGGAGCACGGTCATCTGATCTATTCGTACGACATGGTTGTGCCCGGTAAGTCCGGGATCGACGAGGTGAACGTGGACGCGATGACGGGAAAGGTGCTCAATGTGTCGCATGAGGGTCCGAAGAAGGAGGCCAGGGAGCATCGGCAGGAGGCCCGTGAGGCCAGCAAGGACAGCACCGGTCACTGAGCGGAGCCGCTCCCGTAGATGACCCGTCCCGACCTCGACGCGCCCGGCAGAGTCCGGGCGCGTGCGGCCCGTTCGCCGCGCGCGCCCGAACGGCCGGGCGTCATTCGCTGCAGCGCCGTGGCCGCGCTGCTGATCGCCATCCACGGGATCGACTCCTGGGCGGCGGGCTTGCCGCGTGATTCCGGCGCGGGCACGCCGGCCGATTCCGCTGCGACTGCACCCGCGAGCACGGGTGCGGTGCCGTTCGACTCGCTCACCGTCGAACGCGCGATCGAGCTGGCACGTGCCCATGCACCCGACGTGCTGACGGCCGCGGCGCTCCACGGTGCCGCCCGGTTCGATTCGATGGCGGCGGGATTCAACCGACGGGCGGCGCTGTCGGTGGCCGGGGGCGCCACCGTCGCCCCTCACGGGTTCTACGATCCGGTGATCACGAACCTCGGCGACTACGATCTCAAGCTGGTCGCGGAGCTTCCGGTGCTGGATGGCGGCGCCCGCGCCCGCGAGCGCGCCCGGGCGGCGCTGGGCGTGACGTCCGCGGCGGCCGACCTGGCGGCGGCGCGCCGCGACGCCGGGCAGCGCGCCGCGCTGGTGGCGCTCGACGAATTGCGCCAGCAGGACAACGAGCGCGCGCAGTCGGCCGCGCTCGAGTGGATCGACCGGCTCGCGAGCATCGTCGCGTCGGCGGTGCGGGCCGGCGCGCGGGGCCAGGCGGACGCCATGCGCGTGACACTCGAGCGATCCAACGTCGAGCTCGCACTGCTGACCACGCGGCAGACGCGCGCGGCGCTGGCCCGGGAACTGGTGGAGTTGACGGGCAGCCCGGGTCCGGTGGCGGTGCGCACACCGGCGCCCGCGGCGGACACGCCGCCGGTGGCCGCGGATTCGACGCGCCTGATCGAACGGCTCGCGGCGTCCCCGGCCGTGCGGCAGGCCGAAGCCGAGGCGGCGCTCCAGCGCGTGGCCCTCGACGAGTCGCGGCGCCGGAATGCGATTCAGCTCGGGCTCACCGCCGACGCGGGCCTCGCCGGATCCGATCTGACCGCGGCCGTTCCCGAGGATTTTCGGGTCACCCATCCCGGCGCCACGTTCGCGGACCGGCTGCGCCGCGATCTCGGCGCGTCCGCGGCCGTGCGGTTCAAGCAGCCGTTGCTCGACCGTTCCGTCCCCGCGGCCGTCGCCGCCCGCCGCGACGCGCTGCGGGCCGCGCTGCTGCGCCGCGACGCGGCGATGGCGCGCGGCGTCCGCGAGGCGCAGGATCGGCTCGATGCCTGGCGCACGGCCGCCCGGCGCACGCGCGCCGCGGCGATCGCCGCGGCGCAGGCGCAGGAGAACCTGCTGCGGCTGCGATCGCTGTACGCGGGCGGCGGCACCGGGCTGCTCGATCTGCTCGACGCCCGCCGCCGCCTGGACGACGCGTTCGAGCAACTGGGATCGGCGAGCTTCGATGCGCGTGTGGCGCACTACCAGGCGGAGATCCCGTGAGCGAATCGATGTCCCATGACCGCGGCCGGCGTCCCGGGGCCGGGCCGTTCACCCTATTCCGCCGCGGGTTGCTGGTGCTGGGCGCGTGCGCCCTGAGCGCCGGGTGCGCGAAGCACGAGGATCCCGCCGAGCCGGCCGCCGATCCCGTGGTGCCCGTGCATCTCGCCGCCGTCGAATCCCGCGTGTTCGAGGACCAGGTCGATGCGACCGGCACGTGGCGGAGCCAGGGGGAGACGGTCGTCGCGGCGCCGTTCCCGTGCGTGGTGCTCGAGTTGTCGGTGCGCGCGGGCGACGTGGTCCGCGCCGGCCAGCCGCTGGGCGCCGTGACCACGCTGGAATCGCACGCGGCCCTGCGCGGCGCCACCCTGCTGTCGCAGGAGGCGCACGATCCCGAGTCGCGCTCCGAGGCGGAGCATGCGCTGCAGCTGGCGCGCCGCGATCGTGTGCACGTGCCGATCGACGCCCCGCAGGCCGGTGTCGTGGTGCGCCGCTCGATCGAGCCGGGGGCGCAGGTCGCCGAGGCGGCCGAGATCCTGGCGATCGTGCCGTGGAGCTCCATGGTGTTCGAGGCCCACGTACCGCAGGAGCGGCGCGGCCGGCTGCGCCCCGGCGAGCGCGCGGTGATCCGCGAGCAGGGCCTGCCACCGCGGGCGGCCACGGTGCAGCGGGTGCTCCCGGCGGCGGACGTGGCCGACCAGTCGACGCTGGCCTGGCTCACCCCCGCGACGCTGGCGCCCGCCCCGCAGATCGATCACTTCGGTTCGGCATCGATCACGCTCGGCGCATCGCACCGGGCGCCCGCGATCCCGGATTCGGCGGTAGTCGAGGACGACCTCACGGGAGTGAAGCGCGTCGCGGTCGTGGACTCGACGGGGCACGCCCACTGGCGCGCGGTGACCCTCGGCGCGGGCGCCGCGGGCTGGCACGAGCTCCAGCCGCCGAACCTCGCGCCCGGGACCGCAGTCGTCGTCGAAGGCCAGCGCGGACTGCCGGATGGATCGCGGGTGAAGAAGTCTCCGTGATCCGGATCCTCGAGTTCATCGACCGGAGCCGCAGCGCGATCATCGCGACGCTCACGCTGCTGTTCCTGGGGGGGGTGGCGGGCGCGCTCCGCATGCCCGCCGCGATCCTGCCGGAAGTGACGTTCCCGCGCATCAGCGTGATCGCCGACAGCGGTGAGCGGCCGGCCGAGGACATGGTCCGCAGCGTCACGCGTCCGATCGAGGAGGCGGTGCGGCGGGTGCCCGAACTGGTCCAGGTGCGCTCGACCACCAGCCGGGGCTCGGCCGAGATCCACCTCGACTGCGACTGGCGCGCGTCGATGCCGCGCGCGCTGCAACAGGTCCAGGCGCAGATCGACGCGATCCGCCAGCGGCTGCCGGCCGGCACCACCGTCGAGGCGCGGCTGATGAGCCCGGTGCTGTTTCCGGTGGTGGGACTCTCGCTGACGTCGAAGACGCGCACGCCGGCCGAGCTGCGCGATCTGGCGGTCATGCAGATCCAGCCGGCGCTGACGCGGCTCGAGGGCGTGGCGGACGTGGTGATCCAGGGTGGCGAGCGGCCGGAGGCCCGCGTGACGCTCGATCCGCACGCGCTCGAGGCGCGGCATCTCGATCCGGCACGCGTGGCGGAGGTCGTGCAGAAGGCCACCGAGCTGCAGCCGGTGGGACTGTTGCCGTCGAACGGCGAGTTCTATCTCGCGCTCGCCGACGCCCGCCCGGCCAACCTCGCCGCGCTGCGCGCGGTGCCGGTGCCGGTCGACAGCGGCGCGCCCGTTCCGCTCGGTTCGCTCGGGGACGTGGCGCTCGCCGCGATCCCGGAATTCACCCGCTATGCCGCCGGGCCCGGGCCGGCCGTGCTGGTCAACATCCTGCGCAAGCCGTCGGCGAGCACGCTCGGGGTGTCGAAGGGTGTCCACGCGTGGTTCGCCGCCCATAGCACCCTGGTGCCGGCCGACGTGCGCGTCGAAACGTTCTACGACCAGTCGGACCTCGTCAGCGCCTCGGTCGGGAGCGTGCGCGACAGCCTGCTCGTCGGCGCCCTGATGGCGGTGATCGTGGTGCTGTTATTCCTGCGCAGCGTCCGGCTCGGCATCGCCGGCGCGGTCGTGCTGCCGGGGGCGATCGGGCTCACGCTCGCAGGACTGGCGCTCACCGGCCAGGCGCTCAATCTGATGACGCTCGGCGGCATCGCGGCGGCCGTGGGGCTGGTCCTCGACGACGCGATCGTGATCGTCGAGCATCTCGCGCATCGCGCGGTCGCGGGCATGACCCGCGCGCACATCCGCGAGGCGACCGCCGAGATCGTTCCGATCCTCACCGGCTCCAGCCTGTGCACGCTCGCGATCTTCGTTCCGTTCATGTACCTCGACGGCGTCGCCGGGGCGTTCTTCCGCGTGCTCGCGCTGTCGATGGCGTTGATGCTGTCGAGCTCGTGGATGCTGTGCGTGGTCGTCGCGCCGTGGTTCGCGGTCGCCGGCCCGGCCCACGCGGAGCGCACCGGGCGGCTGGCGCGCACGCTCGATCGCGGGCTCATCCCCACGCTGCGGTGGCGGTGGATCGCGGTCGCGGTGCCGGTGCTGCTGCTGCTGTGTGTGATCCCGCTGCGCGCCACGCTCGGTTCGGGGTTCCTGCCCGAGATGGACGAGGGCGCGCTGATCCTCGATTTCGTGGCGCCGGCCGGCATGTCGGCGATCGAGACCGACCGGATGCTGCGCCGCGTGGAGGCCGGCTTCGCGGATGTGCCCGAGATCGCCGCGTGGTCGCGCCGCACCGGGGATCAGCTCGGGTTCTTCATCACGGAATCCAACAACGGCGACTATGTGCTGCGGCTGAAGGACAAGCGCCAGCGCTCCGCGGACGCGATCGCGGACGCGATCCGCGGCCGGATCGAGGCCACGCAGCCGGCGCTCGAGGTCGAGTTCGGACAGCTCGTCGAGGACGTGGTCGGGGACCTCACCACGGCGCCCCAGCCGATCGAGGTGCGAGTCCTCGGCGAGGACCGTGTCGTCGACGAGCAGCGCGCCCAGCAGGTGGCGCACATGCTGGCGGCGGTGCGCGGCGTGGTGGACGTCCGCAGCGGCGTGGTGGTGAGCGGTCCCAATGTCGCGATCGTACCCGGGGCCGGCGCCCGTCGGAACGGCATCGACGCCGCCATGCTGGCGAGCCAGGTGTCACCCTACGTGCAGGGACTCGATGCCGGCCAGATCACCCGCGGCGTCCGCGCGTGGCCGATCCGGATCGTGCTGCCGTCGCCGCCCGGTAGCGTCGGACCCCTGCAACTCGAGGACGTCCGGGTGCCGGTGGGGCCGGGCCGCTGGGCCCGGCTCGGGGAGCTCGCGACCGTGCGCGTCGAGCCCGGGGAGACCGAGATCCATCGCGACAACCAGCGCACGCTGACCGCTGCGACCGCCCGGTTGTCGGGGCGCGATCTGGGATCGGCGATGACCGAGATCCAGCGCCGGGTGGCGCGCGAGATTCCGCTCGGCCCCGGAATGAGCGTCCAGTATGGCGGCCTGTGGGCCGAGCAACAGTCGTCGTTCCGCGGCCTCGCGATCGTGCTGCTGGGTGCGGTGGCGGCCGTGATGCTGGTGCTGATATTTTCGTTCCGCTCCTGGTGGCGCACGGGAGCGGTCCTGCTGGTCGCGGCCGCGTCGCTCATGGGGGTGTTCGTCGCGCTGCACGTGGGCCAGGCGACGTTCAACATCATGAGCTTCGTGGGCGCCATCATGGTGGTCGGCATCGTGGCCGAGAACGCGTACTTTCTGGTGGCGGCGTTCGATGCCGAACTCGCGCGCGGCGAGCTTCCCCGCGCGGCGGCCGCGGCCGCCGCGCATCGCCGCCTGCGCCCGGTGCTCATGACCACGGCGGCCGGCATCGCGGCGCTGGCGCCGCTCGCGCTCGGCGCGGGTTCGGGCAGCGCGTTGTTGCGACCGCTGGCGCTCGCGGTCATCGGCGGATTCACGAACTCGGCACCGCTGCTGCTCATGGTGCTGCCGGGTCTGCTCGCAATCACCCCGGGGGCTGGCCGTGCGCATCCTGGTCGTTGAAGACAGCGCGCCCACCCGGGACCTGCTGCAGCGCTCGCTGGAAGGCGCCGGGCACACGGTGACGCTCGCGTCGCGCAGCTCCAGCGGTTACAAGGCCGCGATGCGCGGCGACTTCGAAGTGCTGGTGATCGACATCATGCTGCCCGACGGCAACGGCCTCGAGCTGTGCCGGCGGCTCCGCCAGGATGGCGTCACGGCGCCCATTCTGTTCCTGAGCGCCCGCGGCGAGGTGTCGGACCGCATCGCGGGACTCGACGCCGGCGCCGACGACTATCTGCGCAAGCCATTCGCGCTCGCCGAGCTGCACGCCCGGGTGCGGGCGCTCGGCCGGCGGACCGGAACCGCGGCGCCGGCGCACCTGACGCGGGGCGGAGTGCGCATTGATTTCTCCGCGCGGCAGCTGGTGCGGGATGGCGATACGATCCCGCTCACGGCGCGCGAATGGGCGGTGCTCGAGGTGCTCGCGGCCCGCGCGGGGCGCGTGGTGCCGCGCGCCGATGTACTCGATGCCGCGTGGCCCGACGCCCGCAGCGACGCCTCGGAGAGCCTCGATGTGATCGTCAGCCGGCTGCGCCGCAAACTGGGCGCCGCGGGCGGCATGGAATGGATCCGCACGGTGCGCGGCGAGGGCTATGTGTTCGAGACCGGACCGGGCGGCGCATGAGCGGGCCCTCGCTGGCATCGCGGCTCACGCTCGTCCAGCAGGCGACCACGCTGGCGGCGATCGTGGTATTCGCCGGATCGTCGCTGGCGCTCACGGCGCACGTGCTGCGCACCCAGCAGGACGCGTTCCTGGTGGAAACGGCCCGGCGCATGGCTCACGCCTACGACGATGAGCTGATCGAGCAGCACGACCCGGTGCTGGCGGCTGCGGCGGTGGTGCGCGAGGACGCCACGCCCGGGGTCACGGTGCTGCTCACGGACGCCGCGGGCCGCACGCTCGGGAGTTTCGGCGCCAACGGATCCCGGCGGCATGCCGGATCCGTCGCCGAGAGCCCGCCGGGGCCGCGCGTCGCGATCGCGCACAGTGCCAGTGGCGCGATCGTTCGGGCGTCGATGAGCGACGCGCTCTATCACGCCGGCATGACGGCGCTCGGCCGGTCGCTGCTGCTGGCGGCGCTGCCGCTGCTGCTGCTCAGCCTGCTGCTGGGGCAGTGGATCGCGCGACGCTCGCTGCGGCCGCTGTCGGCGATGGCCGCCCGCGCGGGCGGCATCGCGATCGACCGCGGCGAGCGATCGCTCGGGCCGCGCGCCGGGTTCGAGGAGATCGACCGGCTGTCGGGCGCGTTCGACCGGCTGCTCGCGCGCCTCGACGACGCGCTGCGAGCCGAGCGCCGGCTCACCGCCGACGCCTCGCACGAGCTGCGGACTCCGCTCACCGTGATTTCGGGCGAGCTCGAAATCGCGACCGAGCGTGCCGCGGCGGTTCACGATTCGCGGCTCGACGACAGCCTGCGCACCGCGTCGCGACAGGTCCGGGCGCTGCGCGAGCTGGTCGACGCGATCCTGCTGCTCCATCGCAGCGGCGACGTGACGGCGCTGCAGAATTCCCCGTTCGAACCGGTGAACCTGTCGGACCTGGTGCGGGAGGTGGTGACCGATTGCGGGCTGCGGCTGCCGGGCCGGGTGCGCGACCTCGCGGTCGAGGCTCCCGACGAGGTGCTCGTGGCCGGCCACGCCGGACTGCTGGAATCGGCGATCCGGAATCTCGTCGACAACGCGATTCAGTTCACCCGGCGCGGCGAGCCGGTGCGGATCCGGGTGAGTGCCGATGGCGCCGTCACCCGCGTGGTGACCGAGGATGGTGGACCCGGCCTGCCCCCCGGCGAGGAGCAGCGCATCTTCGATCCGTTCTATCGCGGCGCCGAGGCTCGCGCCGGCGCGGGCGGCTCCGGGCTCGGCCTGCCGATCCTGCGACGGGTGGCGCACGCCCACGGGGGAGACGTGGTGGCCGGCCGTTCCGAGCTGGGGGGCGCCCGGTTCGAGCTCACGCTGCCCGCACTGGGGGAGTGACCGGGTTTTGCTGGGAATCTTGGGCAAGTAACTGATATTGTGATAGTTGCCACCCGCCTGGCGCTCTATCACCGGGGAACATGCGACTATGAAAACGCGCGCAGCATGTTTGGCCGCGGCCGTCCTGCTTTGGAATTCCTCCGCCCAGGCGGCAGACGAGATTCACTGGACCATCACCGGTCCCAAATCGGTGACGTTCGACTGGCGGGGACCGGAGAGCTCGATCGAGTTCGGCCTCACACCGGCACTCGGCCGTTCGGTGACCGCCGTGACGCCCGATCCGTTGCCATTCTCCTCGGCCGGCCCGTTCTGGGAGGCCCGCCTCACGGGGCTCGAACCCGATACGCTGTATCGCTGGTCCATCGGCGGCGGGGCCCAGCACACATTCCGCACCCCGCGTGGCCCGGGCAAGGCGAATTTCTCGGTGTATGCCGAGGCGGACATCGGCAGCACGCTGAACTACTTCCGCGCCGGCGCGATCCAGAACATGATCGGCGCCGACCCGCCGGCATTCACGCTCATGATCGGCGACCTCACCTACGGCAACGCCAAGGGGGCCGCGGCGGTGGATCGGCATTTCAACGATGTGATGGCCTGGTCCCTGAATTCCGCCTACATGCCGGCGTGGGGCA
Source organism: Candidatus Eiseniibacteriota bacterium (assembly GCA_038231135.1). Classification (GTDB taxonomy): domain Bacteria; phylum Eisenbacteria; class RBG-16-71-46; order RBG-16-71-46; family RBG-16-71-46; genus JANLWX01. The sequence goes on from JBBRLX010000020.1 coordinate 24,828, forward strand.
ATCACGAGTACGAAGCCGACGCGTACGCCGACGACTTCCGAAACTACAAAGGCCGGTTCGACCTCCCGCATCCGCAGACTTCGCCCAATGCCCCGCAGCCGGGCGGGCTGGGGGAGGACTGGTCGTGGTTCGACTACGGGAACACCCGATTCATCGCGTATCCCGAGCCGTTCTCGGGAGCGATCGCCGACTGGTATCCCAGGGCCAGGGCGTTGATGGACTCGGCCCAGGCGAATCCGCTGATCTCGTTCATCGTCACGTTCGGGCACCGGCCGGCCTATTCTTCGGGGCATCACCCCGGGAGCAACACGCTCAAGGGCTACCTCGACGCGCTGGGTGCGGCGCACAGCAAGTACGTGCTCAATCTCAACGGGCATTCACACGACTACGAACGCACCTACCCCCAGCACGGCGTGATCCACATCACCGCGGGCGGCGGTGGCGGTGCCCTGGAAGAGGACCCGTCCGGCACGTGCCTGTGGCACGGCGGTTGTCCGGCGCCGGCGTACACCGCGTTCCGCGCCTACCACCACAGCGCGGTCAAGTTCATCGTGTCGTCCACCACACTCACCGTGCAGGCGATCTGCGGACCGGCGGGTGACACTGGCTCGAGCAAGAACGACATCACCTGCAGTGAGGGCAGCATTTTCGACAGTACGACGATCGTCGTGAAGCCTCCCGACGGCATCATCGACACTCCGATCTCGAACCAGACGATCCTCGCCGGCCAGAGCATAAAATGGTCTGGCACCGGCATCGAGCACGACAACGACAACGATCCGCTGTACTTCACCTGGAACTTCGGCGGCGCCGCGGCGGATTCGCACGTGGAGGATCCGGGGCCCGTGGTGTTCAACACCCCCGGCACGTACCTCGTCACGTTCACGGTTCGGGATTCGGAGGGTTTCCAGGATCCGACCCCCGACACGCGGGTGATCACCGTGTCGCCGGGTGGCGCGAACCAGACGCCCCGCGCGGTGCTCGACATGCTGCCCAACACCGGCAACGCGCCGCTCGTGACGATGCTCGACGCCGGCGCATCGAGCGATCCCGATGGCAGCGTGGTGTCCTACGCGTTCGACTTCGGCGACGGCGTCACCGCCGGCCCGGATACCACGCGGCTGCGATCGCACACCTACGTCGCAGGCAGTTATACGGCGCGCCTGACGGTCAAGGACAACCGCGGCGGCAGCGCGACCGTGACCACGCCGGTCCTCGTGGCCGCCGTGCAGAGCGGGCCCAATCTCGCCGCCAACCCGTCGTTCGAGACCACTCTCGCCGGCTGGGCAGGCTATGCCGGCGCCACGCTCCAGCGTGTGGCGGGTGGATTCGACCACGCCTGGGCCGCCCGGGCGGCCGGGCCCCAGACCATGGCCGCGTTCGGCATCAACGACAGTCCGAACACGATCGCGCGGACCCCGGGGGCCCAGATGCGGTATCGCTTCACGGTCTGGGTGCGCTCGGACGCGGGCGGCGGGTCGGCCCGGCTCCAGGTGCGCGAGTTCAGCGGCAGCCTCAAGGTCGGCGCCACCACGCTGTCGCCGCCGCTGACGCTGACCCGGACCTGGCAGCCGGTGACGGCGGACTTCGTTTGCCAGCAGGCCGGCACCACGCTGGATCTGCAGATCCTCGACTATCCCGCGCTGCCCGGTGAGGCTTTCTTCGCGGACAACGTTTCCGTCCGAATCCAAAGTGCCACGACGAGCGTCGAACCAATGTCGAATGTCGGGTTGTCGGCGCGCATCGTTCCGAACCCCATACGGGGGCGCGGGGAGCTGGCGTTGGTGCTGCCGGACGCGGGTCCGGTCCGCATTCGCGTGGTCGATCTGACCGGCCGCCTGGTCCGCGTGCTGCTCGACGGACGGGTGCTGTCGGCCGGCGAACACCACATCCCGTTCGACGACGCACAGCGTCCGCCGCTTCGACAGGGTATTTATTACTGCCGCATCGAGACGGCCGCACAGGCGATCACACAGCGGTTCGCGATTCTCGAATGATCCCGGTCGGAGGTGCGCCATGTTGTGGACGATCGCAGTGGTGCTGTTCGTGTTGTGGGCGCTGGGGTTCCTGGTGTTCCACGTGGCCGGCGGACTCATCCATCTGCTGGTGGTGTTCGCCATCATCGTCGTGTTGTTCCGTGTGATCCGGGGCCGGCCCGCGGTCTGACGCCGCTGCCCCGCGATCCTGCCGTCCACGTTCCCACCCACCGGGAGGCCGCATGCCCAGGACTGCCACGCCGTCCGATTCAAAAGTCACGCGCAGGCAGCTCATCGACGCGCTCAACGAGGACCTGAGCCGTGAGTACCAGGCGGTGATCGCCTACGTCGTGTATTCGCAGGTGATGAAGGGTGCCGAGTACATGAGCATCGCTGCGGAGCTCGAGAAGCACGCGCACGAGGAACTCGCGCACGCGCTGATCGTGGCGAAGCAGGTCGACTACCTGGGAGGCATGCCCAGTGTGACCCCCAAGCCGGTCAAGACCTCGACGAAGGCGCGGGACATGCTGAAGTTCGACCTCGACAACGAGACCGAGACGATCCGCAACTACCGGCAGCGGGTCCGCCAGTGCGAAGCACTCGAGGAATACGCGATGGCCGAGGAGATCCGGACGATCCTGGTGCAGGAGCAGGAACACCAGATCGATCTGGCCACGGCGCTCGGCATCGACGTTCCCAACATGTCGAAGACCGGGAAGTCTTGAGGCCCTGACGCCGCCCCGCGCCTGGCGCCGCGGGGCGGCGCGGGGGCGGTCAGCCCGCGAGCGTGGCGGACTCCGTATCGGGGATCACGTCCACGCCCGTGGCCTTGAACGAGGCGAACACGCGCATCCCGGGCCCGAGTCCGAGGGCGTCCGCGGCCTCGCGCGTCACCTCGGCCACGAGCGGCGGCTCGGTCGCAAGGCTCACCCGCAGCAGCTCGCCCGCGGGGGGCTCCGGAATCAGCTCGTCCACGACGCCGGCGAACACGTTGCGCGGGCTGCCGGCGGGAGGTTCGCGTGAGATCGAGATGTCGCGCGGCCGGACGATCAGCGTCACGGCGCCCGCCAGGTTCGCGTCCGGCACCAGCACCCGTCCGCCGCCCACCGCCACCGTCAGCAGCCCGCCCGCCATTCGATCCCCGACCGCGCCGCGCAGGAAATTCACGCCGAGAAACTCGGCCACGTAGGCCGAGGCCGGCCGCCGCATGAGCTGCTCGGCGCTGCCGAGCTGGGTGAGGCGCCCGCGCTCGAGCACCGCGATCTCGCGGCCGAACGTGAGCGCCTCGGACGCGCTGTGCGTGACGTAGACCGTGTCGCACGCCAGCGTGCCCAGCAGTTCGCGCAGCTGTCCCCGCACCGCGCGACGAGTCTGGACGTCGAGCGCCGCCAGCGGTTCGTCGAGCAGCAGCAGCCGCGGCTCGAGCACCAGCGCGCGCGCGAGCGCCGTCCGCTGCTGCTGGCCGCCCGACAGCTCGTGCGGCCGGCGCCGCGACAGGCCGCCCAGCCCCAGCCGCTCCAACATCACGCCGACGCGTGCGCGCGCTACGCGATCCGGCACGCCCGTCGCCGCGAGCCCGAACGCGACGTTGTCGTGGACGTCGAGGTGCGGGAACAGCGCATGATCCTGCGGCACGTAGCCGACCGGGCGTCCGGCCGCGGGAACGAAGATCCCGGCCTGGACGTCCGCCCACGCGATGCCGTCGGCCACGATGCGCCCGGCATCCGGCCGCGTCAGCCCCGCGAGCAGCCGCAGCAGCGTGGTCTTGCCGGAGCCGCTTTCGCCCACCACCGCGGTCACGGTCCGGTCGCGCACGGTGAACCCCGCCGCGAGCTCGAACTCGCCCTGCCGCCTAGCGACCTGGAAGTCCAGCACGCGATCGGTTTCCGAGCCACCCGGTGGGCGCGGCCTTGAGTCCCCACAGCAATCCGAACGACATCACCAGCAGCAGGATCGACAGCACCACGGCCGCGTCGAGATCGGTCTGCTGCGCGACGTACACCGCGAGCGGCATGGTCTGGGTGGTGCCCGGCAGGTTGCCCGCGAACGTGATCGTCGCCCCGAATTCGCCGAGCGCGCGCGCACAGCACATGGCCGCCCCCGCGACCAGCGACGGCCGCGCGAGCGGCAGCACCACGCGCGTGAACGCGAAGCCTTCCGACGCCCGCAGCGTCGCGGCGACGTCGAGCAGCCGGGGGTCGATGCCCGCGAACGCCACGCGCGCCGGCGCCACGAAGAACGGCGCGCCCATGAACACCTGGGCCGTCACCACCGCGGCGGTCGTGAACGGCAACTGGATGCCCAGCGCTTTGAGCGCGCCGCCGGCGAGGCCCGCGCGGCCGAACGCCATCAGCAGCGCGAACCCGGCGACCGTCGGCGGCAGCACCATCGGCAGGTCGCACAGCGTCTCGAGCAGCCGGCGGCCGCGGAATTCGCGGGTGGCGAGCAGGTAGGCTGCCGGCGTGCCGATCGCGATGACGATCGCGGTCGCGACGAGGCTGGTGACGAGGCTGAGCCGCAACGCACCGGTGACGACCGGGTCCCGGAGCCGGGCGACCACCGCAGTCGGGGACACGCGCAGCAGCAACGCCACGAACGGCAGCACGATGAACACGGCGAGCACGGCGGTGCCGGCGATCATCACGGCCTGCAGCGCGGCGTGGCGCGGTGCGCGCCGGTGCTCCCGTGCGCGCGTCACCGGGTCGCCGGCGTCGCGGCCGGCACGAGCCGGAACCGCGCGAGCACCCTCCGGCCCGCCGCCGACATGACGAGTTCCTCGAACGCCCGGGCGCCATCGGCCTCCGCCGCGTCGCGCAGCACCGCCATCGAGTACCCGCCGTCCCGCTGCCCCAAGCCGTTCCGCGCGAACGCGATCGGGCGTGCGCCGAGCCGTCCGAGTGCGGCGGCGTGCTGCATCGTACGCGCGTCGGCCGCGGCCAGCAGGTCGGGCCGCGCGCCGAGTTCGAGCCGGCTCACCAGCTGCTGCGTGTCCCCGAAGCTGAACCGCACGCGCAGACCGGGCCGCCGGCGTTCGAGCGTGCGCCCCAGTTCACCGAACGCCCCCGACAGCGATGCCGTGGCGAACACGGTCACGATGCGCATGGAGGAGTCGGAGGCGGAGGGTGTGCCGGCATGCATGAGCAGCATCACGAGCGCCATCACCAGCAGCGCACGACCCGGGGCGCGCGGGCGCGGCCGGCCTGGCGGGACGGCGTGCGGGTGGGCAACGCTTCGCATGACACCTCCTGTGCGGGGGCCTGTTGCCGGGCGCTCGCGGGCAGTACCCACGGGTCACGTCGTGTTCGATGCTCCAGTTTGTGGTACTCAGCGTCGTCGCGCAATGGGACGGGCGCGCCCGCCGGGTCGGGTGCGGCCGGTGGGATTGCCCGCCGCGGTGCATGGCCCTAGGATTCGCGGAGTCTCGCGGATGCCGCGATGGTGCCGCCGCCTCGTCAGCGGCTCCGGACGCGCGGTGCGACACGCCAGGAGGACGGACCGATGGGCCGCTTCGACAACCTGCGGGAGATCGAACGACTCGATCCCGAGCGCGACCACCAGCGGATCATGCATCTGTCGTTCGGCTACGAGTTCAGCTGGGATTCGGTGCGGGCGCTCGAAGTCGCGTTGTACCGGTCCTATTGCATTCCCAGCATCTCGGCGCTGCTCGACCGCACCGGCGAGTTCCAGAACCACACGCAGCGGCGCTACGATGATACCGCGATCCTGATCGCCGAATTGTGCGAGTGGGGCTACGAGACCGGGCGCGGACGTGACGCCCTCGACCGGGTGAACTGGGCGCACGGGCACTACAAGATCGCGAACGACGACTTCCTGTACGTGCTGTCGACGTTCATCTTCGAGCCGATCCGGTGGATCGACACATTCTGCTGGCGCCGGTTGTCATCGAACGAGCGGCTGGCGTTCTACTGGTTCTGGCGCGGGGTTGGCACGCGGATGGGCATCCACGACATACCGGAATCGTACGAGGCGTTCGAACGCTGGACGGCGGACTACGAGGCCCGGCGACGGGTGTTCGCCGAGACGAATCACCGCGTCGGGTCCGCGACCCGGGATCTGTTCGCGTCCTGGTATCCACGTATCGTGACGCCGGTCGTGCGCTACGGCATCTATGCGCTGCTCGACGACGCGATGCTCCAGGCGTTCGGTTTCCCAAAGCCGCTGCCGTTCACGCGGCCGATGCTGCGCGCCGCGCTCAAATTGCGTGGCCGGGTGGTGCGGTGGCTGCCGCCGCGCCGCGAGCCGCAGTTTTTCACGGATGGCCGCAATCGGACGCATCCCGGGGGCTACGACATCAAAGGTCTCGGACCCACGGCGTTGATCGAGCAGGAGCGCTGCGGCCGGCCGGCCGGCGGTGGCGACACCGCGGCGCGCGGGGAGGCGCCATGAGCCCCGCTGCGAAGCCCGCTGCCGGACGCGGCGGGGGCACCGTGCTGGTCGTCGAGGACGATGCCGACATCCGCGACAGCCTCGCGGCGATCCTCGAGGGCCGCGGCTACGTCGTGCACACCGCCTGCGACGGCGCGGAGGGTCTCGCGCTGCTGCGCGCCGGTCTCCGGCCGTGCCTGACGCTCGTCGATCTGATGATGCCGGTGATGAACGGCTGGGAGTTTCGCGCCGAGCTGCTGCGCGATCCGGAGCTGGTCCGGCTCAAGGTGGTCGTGCTGTCGGGCGTCGCCGATATCCGCCAGCACGCGGCGACCCTGGGTGCTGTGAGTTACCTGAGCAAGCCGATCAACCTGCCGATGCTGTTCGGCACTCTCGAGCAATACTGCTGAGAGGGTTCCCAACCGCCCCGCCACGCTGCACGGCGGCGGCCGCGCGGAGATTCGAATGGACGTCACGCCCTGGCTCGCCGTCGATCGCTACTTCGCGGACCAGTTGCTGCCGCAGGACGCGGCGCTCGACGCCGCGCTGGCCGCCAGCGCGGCCGCCGGCCTGCCCGCGATCCAGGTGTCGGCGTTGCAGGGCAAGCTGTTGCAGCTGATGGCGATGCTGATGGGAGCTCGTAACATCCTCGAAGTCGGCACGCTCGGCGGTTACAGCGCGATCTGGCTCGCGCGCGCCCTGCCGCCGGGCGGCAGGCTGGTCACGCTGGAGATCGATCCGAACCATGCGCGGGTGGCGCTCGCGAACCTCGCCCATGCCGGACTCGCGGACCGGGTCGAACTCCGGCTCGGCCCCGCGGCGGACTCGCTGGCGCAGCTCGTCGAGCAGGGGGCCGGGCCGTTCGACCTGGTGTTCATCGACGCCGACAAGCCCGGGAACACCGGCTACTTCGACCGCGCGCTCGAGCTGTCGCGACCCGGCACCGCGATCGTGATCGACAACGTCGTGCGCAACGGCGCGGTGCTCGATCCGCACGGGGATGCAAACGTGGCCGGCGCGCGGCGGGTGATCGAACGACTGGCGGGGCACCGCCGGGTGACGGCCACCGTGATCCAGACGGTGGGCGCCAAGGGTTACGATGGCTTCGCGCTCGCGCGCGTGATCGAGTAGCGCGGCGCAGGGCGGAACGCCTGCGCTATACTCAGCCGATGAAACGGCGCCGGTTCCTGCAGCTCGCGGTTGCATTGCCGGCGCTGTGGGCGATGCTCGAGCGGCTTCGCACCCCTGAGGCATGGGCGTCGGCGGCGCGCGCCGCCATCCCGCCGGGGACGTCCCGCGCCGCGCTACCGCCCACGCCCGATTGCGACGATGGCGACGAAACGCCCGCGGAGACCGAGGGGCCGTTCTACAAGCCGCGCTCGCCACGCCGCAGTTCGTTGATCGAGTCCGGCCTCGCCGGCACCCGGATCGTGCTCACCGGCAGGGTGCTGTCGCACCACTGCGAGCCCGTGAACAACGCGCTGCTCGACTTCTGGCACGCGGACTCGAACGGCGACTACGACAACGATGGCTTCCGCTGCCGTGGACATCAGTACACCGACGCGGAGGGCCGCTACCGCCTCGAGACCGTGGTTCCCGGCCTGTACCCGGGACGCACCCGGCACTTTCACGTGAAGGTGCAGGGACCGGGCGCCCGGCTGCTCACCACCCAGCTGTATTTCCCCCGCGAGCCGCGCAATTCCGAGGACTCCCTGTTCCGCGCTGAATTGCTCATGAGGGTACGCAGTGGAGTGCAGCGGCGCGATGCCCGGTTCGACTTCGTGATCGAGGACTCCAGTCGCTCGTGAACCGCCGGGCAAACCCCAAGCGATCCCATGAACTGCGTGGGGTAATGGAATCGTGGGTCGATCGAAACTTCGGTCGGCCCACGTTTTATGTCCGGAATCTGTCCAGTTCCGGTGATAGAGTCTAGGCTGCCGTTTCCTTCAGCCGTTCGCCATTTAGCACACGTTCGTGCATCGGATACCGCCGCCGATCCGCGGGGGGAGTGTCCACAGTGAATTTGCATTCGAGCGTTTCCATGTCGCGGCGCCTGCACTGGATCCCGGCGTTGTGTGCGGTGTTGGGGCTGGCGGCGTTCGTTGCGGACGAGGCCGCTGCCGCCGGCGTGGACCTGTCGTGGGACGAATGCGGCCTCGCCGGCAGCCAGTTCAAGGCCTCGGCCTGTGCGTCGAACACCGGCTCGCCCTACAACCTGGTGGCATCGTTCCAGCCCCCCGGCGGTATCACGCAACTCGTCGGCATCACCGCCGACCTGCGGGTCTCCTCGATCGCGCTGCCCGACTGGTGGAAGCACGGCAGCGGGCAATGCCGGGGCACGTCATCGCTGCTCACGAACTTCGATTTCACCTCGGGGCCGGTGGTATGCCGGCCCGTGTGGTCGGTGCCGGTGTTCGGAGGCTACACGTACACGCTGGGCGACTATGGGCCCAACACCGCACGGCTGCGGGTGTCGGCGTTCGTGTCCGACGACCAGGCGGCGGCGGTGCGGCCCGATTCCGAGTACTACGCTTTTCGTGCTCAGATCCTGGCCGATCGTTCGACGGGCGCCGGCAGCTGCGCCGGCTGCTCGGCGCCGGTCGCGCTGTCGATCGTCCGCATGCAGCTGTTTCAACCCGCCGCGCAGGCGAACAATCCGATCCTGACGACTGCGTTGCACCGGGACACCGCGTACTGGCAGGCGGTGCCAATCCCGCCGCCCGCGATCGCAGCGTTTTCGCCGCAATGCCTGGTGCCGGCGGGAGTGGTCACGATCCAAGGGCACTATTTCACCGGTGTGACGTCGGTGACGTTCGGCCCGCTCGAGACCCCCGCCGTATTCTCGGTGGTGTCCGACAGCGTCGTCACGGCAACGCTTCCCGATGACGCGGTACCGGGCACCATCAAGCTCACGAGCAGCTACGGCACCGGGTCCGGGCCCTACAATTTCGCGATCGGAGCGCTGCTGCGCGCGACGCTGACCGCGCTGCCGCATACGGCGCCGGCGGGAACGGTGATCGCGGTGTTCGGTCGCGGCATGGTGTCGGTCACCGGCGTCACCGTCGGCGGCATCGGCGCGACGTTCAACGCCAGCTCCGACAGCGTGCTCCATGTGACCGTCCCCGCGGCGGCCGCGACTGGACGCATCGTCGTGACGAGCTGCTCCGGCAACGACACCACGGATGCGTTCCACATCGGACCGCTGTCCGAGGGGTTCCTCAACCTGGCGTGGGACGACTGCGGAACCGCGGGAACCGCGCTCAAGACGTTTGCGTGCGATTCGAACGCTCCCACGTTCCCGCTGATCGTTTCGTTCGTTCCGCCGCTGGACGTGAACCGCCTCGGCGGCATCGCGGCCGATCTCCGGCTCCAGTCCGGTCAGGTTCCCGACTGGTGGAAGTTCGGCGCGGGATTGTGCCGCGGTGCACTGGCTCCCGCGGTGAACCTGGCGTTCACCGGGCCGCCGGCATCGTGCGCGAATCCGTGGAATTCGGTGCCGAGCGTGACGACGAGTTACGACCTGGGCTACTACGGGCCGAATACGGCGCGCCTGCACGTATTCGCCAGCTTCAACTCCGTCACGTCGCGCGCCGTGTCGCCCGACTCCGAGTACTACGGACTGCGCGTGCTGGTGGACGCCAGCCACACGACGGGCGTGGGCGCGTGCGACGGCTGTGACGTGCCGCAGAGCCTGACGCTGGACGGCCTGCAACTGTTCCAGCTCGCCGAGTACGGCTACGACCCGATGATCGAGGCGCCGAAGAATCGCAACACGGTGTACTGGCAGGGCACACCGGGCCCGCCGCCGACGCTGACGTCGATCACCCCCGCCGCGGGCCCGGTCGGATCCACGGTGCGGCTGAGCGGCGCCCGCCTGGCGACCACCCATGACGTGCGCTTCAATGGTACGGCCGCGACGTTTGGCGTGACAGGCGACACGCTGGTCACCGCCACGGTTCCCGCCGGCGCGCGAACCGGCACCGTGCTCGTGCTCACGCACTACGGCTCGGCGATCGCGCCCCTGATCTTCGTGCTGCCGCCGCACATCGCCTCGTTCATTCCCGCCCAGGCGCCGATCGGATTCGACGTTTTGGTCACCGGCACCGATTTCACGAGCACCTCGGCGGTATCGTTCGGCGGCGTGGCCGCCTCGTTCCAGGCCCTGTCCGACGTCGAACTCTCGACGTCCGTGCCCCTGGGCGCCCACAACGGGCCCATCATCGTGACGAACGCCGCCGGTAGCGACACCTCGCGCACGGATTTCATCGTCAGCTCGTTCACGAATGGCGGCGGCATCAACCTGTCGTGGGGCGATTGCGGCACCTTCGGACTCCACAACACTTCGTTCGCGTGCAACAGCAATCTGGGGACACCGTTCGTACTGATTGGGTCGTTCACTCCTCCACCCGGTATCAGCAATTTCCTCGGAATTAACGCACAGGTCGACATCACGACCGATCAGGCGACGTTGCCGGACTGGTGGCGGCACGGCGCGGGCCAATGCCGCGGCACGACCGGCCTCAGCAGCGGTTTCGACTTCACGGTGGGCCCGTTCAGTTGCACCGATTTCTATGCCGGAATGGCAGCGGGCGGATTCGCGTATGACGTGGCGTTCGGGTCGCCGGCGCGCGCGCGCTTGCGCCTCACGTGTGCGGTGCCGATCGACAACCGGGGTCCGGTGGATCCGTCGGTCGAGTACTACGCGTTCAAAGTCAACCTGCTGCGCGCCAAGACGACCGGCGCGGGCAATTGCGCCGGCTGTGCGAACCAGGCTTGCATCGTGCTGAACAACATCCAGTTGTTCCAGACGCCGGAAGCGCAGTTCGATCCCGTCGTGTCGAACCCCCAGTATTCGAACTTCGTCACGTGGCAGGGCCAGCCCGCGTCATGCCCGATGTCGACCGCCGTGCAGGTGGCCGTGGTGTCCGGCGATGCGCTCGCGGGCGTGGTGCATGTAGTGTGGAGCGTGAACGGCTTCGACCATGCCACGATCGAGCGGCGTGAAGGCGCGGGCAACTGGCTGCCGCTCGACGTCCGGATTCCCGACGGCACACACCATGTCAGTTATGACGACGCCGCCGTGCGCGCCGGCGTGACGTATTCGTACCGGCTCGGCCTCCCCGTGCCGGAGGGCGAGGTGTACCAGGGAGAAGTGTCGATCACGGTGCCGGCGACCGCTGAACTGTCGCTCGGCCCCGTGATCGTGGGAGGGAACGCGGCGACGCTGGCCTTTACGCTGACGCTGCCGGCCGCTGGGCCGGCGACGGTCGACGTGTTCGACGCCACCGGCCGGCGGTGTGCGGGCCAGCATCTCGACCGGATGGCGGCGGGGGCGCACGCGGTATCGCTGCGGCCCGCGAACCCGCTCGCGGCCGGGATGTACTTCGCCCGCGTGCGGGCAGGCAGCGGACAGGTGAGCCGCCGGTTCGTGGTGCTCCGGTGAAATCCGGATTCCTCACTTTGCGACCGGCGGCGGGCCGGGGCTGACCCGCCCCGGCGCTCGTCCATCGCGATTCCGCGCCGGTCGATGGGGCGCCCGCGTTCGGCGTAACTACGAAGGTTTTCGTTGACTCTACGAACACCTTCGTAGATCTTGTTCGCGGACGAGGAGGACCGCCATGAAAACCTCAAAGGAACTGCCGCGGCCGACGCAGGCCGAGCTCGAGATCCTCAGCGTGCTGTGGCAGGAGGGGCCGAGTTCGGTGCGCGACGTTCAGCGCCAGCTGGGTAAGGCGCCCGGCTATACCACGGTGCTCAAGCAGCTCCAGATCATGGCAGGCAAGAAGCTGGTCGTGCGCGACGAGAGCCAGCGCAGCCACGTCTATCAGGCGGCGGTCGCGCGCGAACAAACGCAGCGTCAGCTCGTGACCGATCTCGTGGAGCGCGCGTTCGGCGGCTCCTCGAGCCAGCTCATCCTGCAGGCGCTCGCCACCCGCCCCGCGTCTCGCGATGAAATGCGGGAGATTCGACGGTTGCTCGAACAGGCAGGAGGGGACAAGTCATGAGTGCCTTCGGATTCTCCTTCGACAACGCCGTCGTCGTGGCGCTGGGTTGGACGCTCCTGCACTTCCTGTGGCAGGGCGCGCTGGTGGCGGCGGTGCTCGCGGCCATCGACGCGCTGGCGGCCCGCGGCCGGCCCCAGATCCGGTATCTCGCGGCGTGCGCCGCGATGCTGCTGCTGTTCGCGATGCCGCTGGCCACGTTCGTGACGACGCGCGCCGCGGCCCCGCGCGACGCCGCTCGCGCCGGGTCGCCGTCGCAATCGATGCCGGGTGGCCAGCTCGTGTCGCACGACCGGATGGATGTGGCGCCACTCGTGATGGCGGCCGGCGCGGCGCCGCACGGCGCCGCCCGCCCCGCGCCGCATTCGATTCCGGCGCCGGTCCTGCCGTTCGGCGGGACCCGGGGCGTCGACCTGGCCTTCCTGCTGCCGTGGCTCGTCGCCGCATGGTCGCTCGGGGTGCTGGCGCTGTCGCTGCGACTCGCCGGCGGCTGGTGGCTGGCGCGCCGGATGGCTCGCTCGGCCGGGAACGCCACGCTCGAACACTGGAACGGCACGCTAGGCGCGCTCAGGGAGCGCATGCGGATCACGCGGCCGGTGCGGCTCGTGCGCTCGGCGCTCGTCTCGGTGCCCACGGTGGTCGGCTGGCTGCGACCGGTGATCCTGCTGCCGGCGAGCACGATGCTCGGCCTCAGTCCCGCCCAGATCGAGGCGGTGCTCGCCCACGAGCTCGCGCATGTTCGCCGTCACGACTACGTCGTCAACCTGTTGCAGTGCGTGATCGAGACCGTGCTGTTCTATCACCCGGCCGTGTGGTGGGTGTCGCGGCGCGTGCGCGAGGAACGCGAGTTGTGCTGTGACGATCTCGCCGTTCAGACGTGCGGGGATCCGGTCGTCTACGCGCGTGCGCTGTGCGAGCTCGAGGAGTTGCGCGGGGCGACGCTGCAGACGGCGATGGCCGCCACCGGCGGCTCGCTGGTCGCGCGCATCGCGCGGCTCGTCGGCGCGTCCCGGCCGCGCTCGATCGAGCGGACGCAGGGGTTCGCGTGGGTGCTGGTGGCATCGCTGGTGCTGTTCGTGGGCGCCGCGGGGGGCGCGGTGCGCGTCCACGATCGTCCCGTGGCGGCGCAGCTCGCGCGCCTCGTGCGGCAGGCGGTGCGCCCGGCTCCAGACGCCGCCGTCGTCAGCACCACGTCCGCGCCCGCCGCCGCGACGAAGTGCGAGACCTCGGGCACCGGCTGCCCGCAGGCCCGCATGGCGGATGGGACGGACAGGACGGACGTGTCCGACACCGCCGACGCGCCGGTCGCCTGCGACGCCCCCGACCCCGCCGACGTCACGCCCACGCAGGACGCGAGCGTAGCGCCCGAGGCGCCCGAGGCTCCGGACGCCCCCGACGGCGTGGCCGCGCCGCTGCCGCCCATGCCGCCGGGGTCGGCGGCCTCCAGCGACCGGTTCTCGCCGCGCGACCGGGAACGGCTGTCGAGCGCCGGCGTCAACGAGCGGTACGTCGATAACCTGGCGCGCAACGGTTATCCGGCGCTGACGGTCGACGAGCTGATGCGCCTCGCCCAGCATGGCGTCATGTCGGCGTACGCCGGCACGATGGTCAAGCTGTTCGATTCCCCCGGCGTCGCCGACCTGGTCGCGCTCGCGGACCACGGCGTCTCGAGCCGCTACGCCGCCGCCATGCGCCGCGAGTTGCCGCGCGTCGACGTTCCAACGGTGATCGAGCTCGCGGACAACGGGATCTCAGCGGAGTACCTGTCCGGCATGCGCGAACTCGATCTGGGCGACCTGTCCCCGGCCGATCTGATCCGGCTCGCGAACAATGGCGTCACGCTCGAATGGTTCGCGTCGTTGCGTTGGATGGGGTATGCCGATTTCACGGTGGACCGTGCCATCGAGCTGCGGAACGCCGGCGTCACCGCCGACTACGCCGCGTCGTTGCGCATCCTCAGCCGTCATCGGCTCACCCTGGAAGAGCTGCGCACCCTGAGGAATCAGGGAGTGGACGTCGAATACGCCGCCACCATCCTCGGCATGCTGCGCAAGGACCTGTCGGTGGACCAGCTCGTCCGCCTGCGCAATCAGGACGTGACGGTCGACTACATCGCCGCGATGAACGCGCTCGGCTACGAGAAGCTCGGAACCGACGACCTCATCGAGCTGCGCCAGACGGGGGTGGACCCGGAATTCGTGGCCGAGATGGCCGGGGCCGGGTTCTCGAACCTGTCGAGCCACGATCTGGTGCGGCTGCACCAGACCGGCGTGACGCTCGACTTCATCCAGGAAGTTCGTGACGCCGGCTACCCGTCACCGAGCGTGAGCGATCTCGTACACATGCGGCAGTCCGGCATCCCGACACCCAATCGTCCATAGCACCCGACGTGCGGGCTCCCGGGTCCGTGGGCTAGTATCCGTCGCTGATTCCATTGACCGATACTCGCCCACGGACCCGGGAGAGCTGGATGCCGAAGCTCCGCTACGCCGCGTGGATCCTGATTGCCGCAAGTCCGTGGGGTTGCAGCCCCGGTGGCCCGTCGCCGGCGGCCGTCGCGAAGGTTCTCGCTCATGAGCTGGCCGCGCATGGTGGCGCATCGCGCGTCGCGGGTGAGAGCCTGCTGGAACCCCGCACGCTCGCGAAGTTCTACGCGGCCCGCCGCTCCATGCCGGCCTGGGACCGCAACGGCGTCGCGGAGATCACCCAGTCGATCCGGGGCGTGGAACGCGACGGGCTCGTTCCCGCAGACTATCACCTCGCAGCCATCGGGAAGCTCGCGGCCGCGAACGGCGCGGGCGACGCCGCGACCGCGGCCCGCCTCGACATCCTGATGAGCGACGCGGTGGCGGCGATGGCCGACCACATGCATTACGGACGTGTCCAGCCGGCGCGGCTGAACCCGGAATGGAACGCGGATCCGCGTGACGGTGCGCCGCCGCTCGAAACCACGCTCGCGGCGATCGCCGGCGGCGGGTCGGTCCACACCGCGATCGAGCGGCAGCGGCCGGATCACTTCATCTATCGTGGCCTGCTCGAGACCTACGATCATTTGCGTACGATTGTGGCGAACGGCGGGTGGCCCCGGGTGCCCGCGGGCCGCAAGCTCGTGCCGGGTGTACGGGACGCCCGCATCCCGGTGGTCCGCCGCCGGCTGCGGGTGAGCGGCGAATTCGACGGCCAGGGCGGCGCCGATTCGACGCGCTACGACCCCGCGCTGCGCACGGCGGTGGGGCTGTTCCAGGCGCGGCACCGGCTCGACGACACGGGCGCGATCGACGCGGCGACGGTCGCGGCCATGAACGTGAGTGCGGTGGACCGGACGCTGCAGGTGCGCGCGAACCTCGAGCGCGCCCGCTGGGTGCTGGGGGGACTGGGCGGCGACTTCATGCTGGTGAATCTGCCGGCGTTCAAGGCCTATCGCATCCGGGACGGCAGGAACATCTGGGAGGCACGCACCCAGATCGGGCAGGAGGCGCTGCAAACTCCGACGTTTCGCGCCGACATCCGCACGGTCGTGTTCAATCCCGACTGGACGGTGCCGCCCACGGTGATCGCGCAGGAGCTCCTCGCGGACATGCGCGACGGCAAGGACATCCTCGGCGACAAGGGTCTCGTGCTGTACGACAACCACAATACGGTCGTCGACCCCAAGACCGTCGATTGGAAGACTGCGACGCCCGAGACGTTTCCGTATACCATCCGCCAGCCGGCCGGTGACGACAACGCGCTCGGCAAGGTGAAATTCCTGTTTCCGAACAAGTACGCGATCTACCTCCACGACACCCCGAGCCGCCAGTTGTTCGCCGCGAGCCGGCGGACGTTCAGCCACGGCTGCATTCGCATCGAGAATCCGCTCGAGCTCGCGGAGGTGCTGCTGCGGGACCAGGGCTGGGATGCGGCCCGGATCCAGTCCGTGATCGCGTCGGGGGAGACCCAGAACGTCGAACTGCAGAAGCCCGTGCCGATCCTCATCGTATATTGGACCGTGAGCGTGGGCGCATCGGGCGAGGTGCGCTACGCCGACGACATCTACCATCTCGATCCGCCGCTGCTCGCGGCGCTGGGAGCCACCCGATGAAACACGTGCTCGTGCTGATCGCTGTCGCCTGCCTCGTCACCGCCGCGGCGCCGGCGCACCGCCACGTCCCGCGCCGGTCCGAGACGCCGCACCGGCCGGCTGCACCGCATCCGGGCCCGGCGCTGGCGCAGAACTCGGACGCTGCGCACTATCTCGACCAGTTCATCGATCACTCCGTCTCGCCCCGCACGGACTTCTTCCACTATTCGGTGGGCAAGTGGCTCACGAACAATCCGATTCCCGCCAACGAGCGGTCGTGGGGCATCGCGCACGTGGTGCAGGAGGAGACGTACCGGCGCCTGCTGAGGATCAGCGAACTGGCGGAGGCGAATCCGAGCGCGCCACACAACAGCAACCCGCAGAAGATCGGTGACTTCTGGAACGCCGGCATGGACACCGTCGCGATCGCCCGCCAGGGCATCACGCCGCTCGCCGCCGAATTCGCGCGCATCGACGCGATCAAGAACCACGACGGCCTGCTCGCCGTGGTGTCGCGGCTCCAGTACATCGGCGTCGGCGCCCTGTGCGCGCTGTCGATCCAGCAGGACGAGATGCGCAGCGACCGCTCCGCGATGCACCTGTACCAGGGCGGGCTGGGCATGCCGGACCGCGACTACTACTTCGACAAGGACGCCCGCTCGACGATGCTGCGGCGCGCCTACGTCACCCACGTCGCGCGCATGCTGCGGTTCCTCGAGCCCGATCCAGGCAGGGCGCGCGCCAGCGCCTCG
Organism: Candidatus Eiseniibacteriota bacterium; assembly: GCA_038231135.1. Lineage (GTDB taxonomy): Bacteria > Eisenbacteria > RBG-16-71-46 > RBG-16-71-46 > RBG-16-71-46 > JANLWX01. The sequence continues at coordinate 42,004 of JBBRLX010000020.1, forward strand.
ACGGTGATGACGATCGAGACGGAGCTGGCGAAGGCGTCCCGCAAGCTCGAGGACCTGCGCGATCCGCACGCGAACTACCACAAGATGTCCGTCGACGGCGTGTCCACGCTGACCCCGTCCATCCGCTGGAAGTCGTTCCTCGAGCAGGGCAACATCCGCAACGTCGACAGCGTGATCGTCGGCCAGCCCGAGTTCTTCCAGCAGCTCGACAAGTCGCTGCACGCCCATTCCCTCGACGAGTGGAAGACCTACCTGCGCTGGCAGCTCCTGCATGCCTACGCCGCCGAGGCGGGCGGCAAGTACGACGCCGAGAACTTCCGCTTCTACGGCACGATCCTCAACGGCACGCCGGAGCAGCGGCCGCGGTGGAAGCGGATGCTCGACGAGGAGGAGGGCTTCCTCGGCGACGCGCTCGGGCAGTTGTACGTGCAGCAGTACTTCTCGCCGCACACCAAGCAGCGCTACGAGAAGCTCACCAACGAGATCTTCGATGCGTTCCGCAATCGCATCCGCACCCTCGACTGGATGAGCGAAGCCACGCGGCAGCGGGCGTTGCACAAGCTGTCGGTGGTCACGAAGAAGGTCGGATACCCCAAGCGCTGGCGGGACTATTCGAACTACGCCGTCGACCGGACGTCGTTCCTCGGCAATTGCGTGCGCGGCAACATCTGGCGCAGCGACTACTACATCGACAAGCTCCACAAGCCGGTGGATCGCAGCGAATGGGACATGACGCCCCAGACCTACAACGCCTACTACAACCCGTCGAACAACGAGATCGTGCTGCCGGCCGCCATCTTCATCCTGCCGGGCATCGCGGATTCGCTGGTCGACGACGCGATCGTGTATTCGTACGCGGGTGGCACCACGATCGGCCACGAGATCACGCACGGTTTCGACGACCAGGGCCGGCAGTTCGACGAGCGCGGCAATCTCGTGAACTGGTGGACGCCCAAGGACGAGCAGGAGTTCAACCGCCGCGCCGCGAAGATCGTCCGGCAGTTCAACAACTACGTGGCCGTCGGCGACCTGCACGTGAACGGCAATGCCATCCAGGGCGAGAACATCGCGGACCTCGGCGGCATCACGCTTGGCTGGGACGCATTCAAGAAGACCGAGCAGTACAAGCGCGGGAAGCCGCTCGGCGGATTGACGCCGGCCCAGCGCTATTTCATCGGCTGGTCGCTCGGCTGGATGAATCAGCTGCGGCCGGAGAACCTCGCGGTGCGGGTGAAGACCGACGTTCACGCCCCGAGCTTCCTCAGGGTGACGGGGCCGGTCACGAACATGACGCAATTCTATGAGGCATATGGCGTCCGGCCCGGCGATCCGATGTATCGCGCCGACTCGGTACGCGTCCAGATCTGGTAAAGCCCATGGGGCCGCGGTTGGCGAGGGTGGACCCGATTCAGCCGCCGTTCAGGCGCCGGGTCCATCCTCGTGGTTCATTCTGCGCCCCCCTGACCGGGCTCGCATGCGGATAGCGCGTTGTTCGCGCGATGCCGATGGTGTGCGCCGGTCGCGAGCGCACCCCGGACCGACCCCCGCGTTAGGAACATCATCGTGCGCCTCACATCGATTGCCGCCGTTCTGGTTACGCTGCTGACGTCGGTCGCCGTGGCGCACGCCGCCGACGAGATCCACTGGACGATCATGGGCCCGACCTCCGTCAGCTTCGATTGGCGGGGACCCGAGAGCAGCATCGCCTACGGGCCGACCCCCACCTACGGCCAGTCGACCCTCGCCGTCACGCCCAACCCGCTGCCGTTCTCGTCGGCGGGCCCGTTCTGGGAGGCGCGGCTCACCGGGCTCGCGCCCGACGCGCTCTATCATTACTCGATCGGCGGCGGTACCGATCACACGTTTCGCACCCCGCGCCGGCCGGGGCAGGCAGGGTTCACGGTCTACGTCGAAGCCGACATCGGCAGCACCGCCGACTATTTCCGCGCCGGCATCATCCAGAACATGATCGGCGCCGATCCGCCGACGTTCGCGCTGCTCGTGGGCGACCTCACGTACGGCAACTCCAACGGCGCCGCGTCGGTCGATCAGCATTTCAACGACGTCATGGCGTGGTCGCTCAACGCCGCGTACATGCCGGCGTGGGGCAACCACGAGTACGAACTCGACGCCTACGCGGACGACTTCCGCAATTACAAGGGCCGGTTCGACCTGCCACATCCGCAGACGTCGCCCAACGCGCCGCAGCCGGGCGGCATCGGCGAGGACTGGTACTGGTTCGACTACGGCAACACGCGGTTCATCACCTATCCCGAGCCGTTCTCGGGCGCGATCGCCGACTGGGCTCCCAGGGCCTCGGCGCTCATGGATACCGCTCAGCGGGACACGAACATCACGTTCATCGTGACGCTGGGCCATCGTCCGGCATACTCGTCCGGCCACCATCCGGGCTCCGCGACACTCAAGGGCTATCTCGACGCGATGGGTACGGCGCACAGCAAGTACGTGCTCAACCTCTGCGGACATTCACATGACTACGAGCGCACCTACCCGCAGCACGGTGTGATCCACATCACCGCGGGCGGCGGTGGCGGCAATCTCGAGGAGGACCCGGTGGGCACTTGCCTGTGGCGCGGCGGCTGCCCGGCGCCGGCGTACACTGCGTTCCGCGCGTACCATCACAGCGCCGTCAAGCTCTCGTTCACCCGCACCGCGATCGTGGCGCGGGCGATCTGTGGACCGGCCGGTGACAACGGCTCGAGCCTGAACGACATCACCTGCACGCAGGGCGCCGTGTTCGACCAGGTGACGATCAAGCCGAACGGCGTGACGGCGAGCGTCAGCGCGCCGGGCGTCGAGCTGGCCGCGACGCTGGCGCCCAACCCGATGAGTCAGCGGGCGACGCTGGCGTTCACCATGCCGCGCACGGGCCGGGCGAAGGTCCAGCTGATGGACGTCAATGGCCGCTCGGTTCGCACGCTGGTGAACGGGGAGGAGCTGGCGGCGGGCCGGCACGTGCTTGCCGTGCTGCGCGACGGCCGCGACGGCGCGCGGCTGCCCTCGGGCGTGTATTTCTGCCGGATCGAGACGCCGTTCGGTGTCGCGTCGACGAGGTTTGCGATCCTCGATTGAGCCTTGCGGCCGGGGGTCTCGCGGTTCGCACGTGAAGCGTTGTAGTCTGAGTACGCATGACATCATCGACCCCGACGCCCGACCCGCCCGCGCGGCCGATGGAGCTCGGTCTCTACACGTTCGTGGAGAACACTCCCGACCCGCGCTCCGGGCGCATCGCCTCACCCCTGCAACGGATGCACGACCTCCTCGAGGAGGTCGTGCTCGCCGACCGGGTCGGCCTCGAAGTGTTCGGGGTCGGCGAGCACCATCGGGCGGACTTCATCGCGTCGGCGCCCGCGGTGGTGCTCGCGGCCGCCGCGGCCCGCACCCGCACGATCCGGCTCACCAGCGCGGTATCCGTGCTCAGCTCGGACGATCCGGTGCGGGTGTTCCAGCAGTTCGCCACGCTCGACCTGCTGTCGGGCGGCCGCGCGGAGATCATGGCCGGCCGCGGCTCGTTCATCGAGTCGTTTCCGTTGTTTGGTTATGACCTCGCGGACTATGACGAGCTGTTCACGGAGAAGCTGGAGCTGCTGCTCGCGATCCGCGACGCCGAGCACGTGACGTGGGCGGGGAGGCATCGCCCCGCGCTCGCGGGACAGGGCGTGTACCCACGGCCGCTGCAGCAGCCGCTGCCGGTGTGGGTCGCGGCCGGCGGCACCCCCGCGTCCCTCGCGCGCGCCGCGACCCTGGGACTGCCGCTCGCGCTCGCAATCATCGGCGGCCTGCCCGAGCAGTTCGCGCCGTGGATCGAGTTCTACCGCAAGACCGCCCGGGAGGCGGGGCACGACCCGGCCACGTTGCCGGTCGGCATCAATTCCCACGTATGGGTCGCCGAGGATTCACAACGGGCCGCCGACGAATTCTTCCCACCGTACGCCGAGGCGATGACGCGAATCGGCCGCGAGCGTGGTTGGCCTCCCGTGACCCGCGAGCATTACGAGGCGTCACGCTCATCGCGCGGCGCACTACTCGTGGGCAGCCCGCAACAGGTGATCGACAAGATCCTGCTCGAGCATGGCCTGTTCGGAAACCAGCGGTTTCTCGCCCAGTTGACGGTGGGCACCATGCCGCATGATCGCGTGATGAAGGCGATCGAGTTGATGGGGACGGTGGTGGCGCCGGCGGTCAGAAAGGCGACCGCTGCGGAATCGCGCTCAACGAGTTGAAATTCCAGGAGTGCCCCGCGGTGTCGCGTGGGGCGAGTATCCTCCGGCGGGGACGGCCTCCGGATACTCGCCCCACGCGACACCACTGCGAGCTTGCTGAATTGGCTTGCCAGACGGCTAGTGCCCGAACCACCCGTGCATGCCCATCATGTGGTCGGTCATCTTCACGGATGCCAGTTGGAAGGGTGCGGTGGTTTGCACCTCGAAGGTGAACTTGTGTTTCGACATGTTGGAATCGTAGAGGTTGACCTGGAGTGCGCCGGGGTCCTGGTTTTCGATGTTGGCGAGGGTGAGCCTGCCGAAACGTTCCTTGAGCTTCCGGTAGTTGATGGTGCGCTCGCCGATGCTGCGCTGACCCAGGGCTTCCGGGGTCAGGTTGTGCTTCGAGAACTCGCGCATCTGGGCCTCGCCAGCGTTGAATGCCTGCACCCAGCCGCGGCCGATCGCACCCTCGCGGGTGTCTGGCCAGCCGTCATGGATGGGCACGGAAACGGCGGCGGGCGCGGTCCTGGCCTGGATAGCCACGGGCTTGGGGGTGGGCGTTGCGGCCCACAACGGTGAAGCGAGCGCGGCTGCGCAGGTCATCGACACTACGAACGACGTCCACTTGCGGATCGACATGGTACGGCCTCCTCGTTGAGTTGACAGTGACGTGAGTTCGGGCTTGTGGACATGCCGTTCATTCGTGAGCCAGCGCCTCGCGCACGGTGAGCCGCGACGCGCGCCAGGCGGGCTGCAGGCTGCTCACGGTGGCCAGCACGACGACGAGGCCCAGCCACGCGAGCGCGGGCAGCGGTGACATGTAGAACGCGAGCGGGGCCCGGAAGAACATCCGTCCGCACACCGCCTCGAGCACCAGGCTCACGGGCGCGGACAGCACCACGGCGCACGCCCAGCTCAGGACGCCGATCGTGACGCCTTCGATCCACACATGCCGCGAGATCGTACGGGGGCGCGCTCCGATGGCGCTCAGGATCCCGATCTCCCGGGTGCGCTGGACGACGTTGAGCGACAAGGTCGACGCGAGTCCCACCGCGCCGACGAACAGCACGATCGCCGACGCCAGCGTCAGCACCGTCAGCAGCACGAGCACGTGGTCGAGCAGCGCCTGCTTCAACTCGCCCGAGCGCTGGATGCCCGCCAGTTCGAGCCCGGCGGCGGCAAACGTCCGTTCCAGTGCGGCGGATGCCGAGCGCACGGCGGCGTCGTCGTGCGCGCTCGTCACCACACGGATCGTGCGCGCCGTGCCCGGCACGGCGTGGATCGCGAGCGCCACGGCCGCGGGGGGCGCGTACGCGACGGGCATCGGGATCAGTTCGTTCACCACGCCCACGATCGGCCATGACACCCGTGCACCCTTGATGCGCAGCCGCAGCGGCCGGCCGACACCGAGCGACGGGTCCCGGGTCAGCGTCGCCTGGTTGACCACCACGGCGGCGCGATCGGATGCGTTCAACCAGCGCCCGGCGAGCAGCGGCATCGCGAGCAGCCGGGTCGCGGCGGGCACCCCGCTGATGCCGATCTGGGCGCCCTGCGAGCCATCGTGATTGACCAGCGTACCGCCGCCCTCCGTCCAGTACTCGGCGCGGGACACGCCGGCGGTTCCGGCGAGCAGCGGTTCCAGCGTCGGGATCGGAGCCGGCGCCGTCAGCGCCACGGTCAGGTCGTAGCCGCGGGTGCGGAAGTCCTGCTCCACCGCCCGCACCCATGCGCCGGCGACGTTCTGCGCCGCCATGAACAGCGCGCCGCCCAGCGCCAGCATGCCGACGGTGGTCGCCAGCCGGCCGCGCCTCAGGAACGTGGTGCGCATCGACAGCACGAGCGGCCGGGGCAGCCCCGCGATGCGGGCGAGCCGCCGCTCCAGGCGCCGCGTGCCGAACGCGCGCGAACCGAAGTCACCGGCCAGCGCCTCGTGCACCGTGATGCGCGCCCCGCCCAGCACGGGGCCGAGCGCGACCAGCAGCGGCACCAGCACGCCGGCGAGGATCTCGGCGCCCAGCAGCCAGAGCGGGAACGTGGTGTTCGTGACGTGGATATTGAACATGCCCGCCATGTAGGCCGCGAACCGGCGCCCGGCGTACATACCGGCCGGCAGTCCGATGGCGAGTGCCGCCGTCGCGAGCAGCAGCACCTGTCCCAGGTAGAGCGCCGCGATCTGCGCGGTCCGGGCTCCGATCGCCTTCATGATGCCGACCTGGCGCAACTGCTCCGCCAGCAACCCGTGAATCATCCCGGCCACGAGCACGGCGCTCAGCACGAAGCCGAGGATGCCGAACGCTCCCAGCAGATAGAGGAACGTCGCCATCTGGTCGGCGTGCGGATGCCGGCCGGGAGGCGGCACGTTCACCCAGGACACCTCGACCCCCTGGCGCTCGATCGCGAGTTTGACGCGCGCCGCGACCTCGCGGATGTGCTCCTCGTCGAGCGGGAGGTCGGCCACGACGATCCGGATCTGCGCCGCCTCGTCACCGGCGCTGCGCCGCAGGGCGGAGTTCCAGCTCACGAACCCCGGCACCATGTGCTCCATCCAGGCCGGCGGCAGGCCTTCCGCGTGCACCGTGCCCGCGACGCCGAGTCTCACGTCCGTGCCGCCGGCCGTCCGCACCGTGACGGAGTCGCCGTTCCGGGCGTGGGCCACGGACAGAGCCGTCTGCTCCAGCAGCACGTCGCCGGGACCGGGCGGCCAGGCGCCGTCGTTCGGCTCGAACGTGTCGATCCGCTGCCGGTCGAAGTCGCGAACCACGTAGAACATCGCCGGCACCCACTGGTCCCGGCCGAGCGCGATGCGGCCCATGATCACCGGCCGCGCCTCGGCGTCCGCCACCCCGGGCACGCGTCGCACGGAGTCGACGAGCGCATCCGTCACGGAACCGGCCACCAGCACTGCCGACGCGGGCCGGGTGCGCCCGTATGCGCCGCCCAGCGTGCCGCTGAGGATCGAGTAGGCATAGAGCATGGCGGCGATCTGAAACACCCCGGTCGCCATCGCGAGCGTGGCCAGCAGCGTGCGTCCCGGCCGCTGCTGGATGTCGCGGAACACCTTCCGCCAGCGCGGGGGGAGCCTCACGCGACGCAGCCGTCGACGATCGTCACCGTGCGCCCCGCGCCCGACACCGCTTCGCGCTCGTGGGTCACGACCACGATCGTCTTGCCGTCCGCGGCCAGCTCGGCGAACAGCCGGAAGATCGCGGCGCTCGTCGCCGAGTCGAGGTTGCCGGTCGGCTCGTCGGCGAGGATGAGCGGCGGGTCGTTGGCCAGCGCCCGCGCGATCGCGACTCGCTGCTGCTGGCCGCCCGACAGCGCCGACGGCAGCTTGGCCGCCTGTTCGGGCACGCCGACCCGTTCGAGCAGCGTGCGTGCACGCGCCGCGCGCTCGCGACCCGGAATCGTGCCGCAGAAGTCCATCGGCAGCAGCACGTTCTCGAGCACGGTCAGGGTGGGCAGCAGCTGGAAGAACTGGAATACGATCCCCACGTTGCGCCCGCGCCAGGCCGCGAGGCGGTCGTGGGACAGGCCCTGGATCGGCGTGCCGCCGATCGTCACGGTGCCCCGCGACGGCCGGTCGATGCCGGCGAGCATGTTCAGCAACGTGGACTTGCCACTGCCCGATTTGCCGACGATGGCGGCGAACTCGCCGGCTGTGATGTCGAGATCGATGCCGCGGAGCGCCGCGAACGGCCCCGCGGGGTTGTCGTAGGTCTTGGTGACGTTCTCGAGTCGGATCATGGCCAGCAGACTAGGCGCGTGCCCCTGAACCCGCTCTGAATGCACCGTTCATGTGCCGTTCAGCCGGGGTTGGGCCATACTCGTGGCGATCGGGGAGGGCACGTGCGCATTCTGGTGGTGGAGGACGAGCCGCTGCTGTCGCAACAGCTCGTGAGGGCGCTCGGCGACGCCGGCTACGCCGTGGATGCGGCGACCGACGGCGAACAGGCGGAGTTCCTGGCTCAGACCGAGCGGTTCGATGCCGTGATCCTCGATCTCGGGCTGCCGAAGCTCGACGGGCTCACGGTGCTGAGGCGCTGGCGGGAGGCGGGACTCGCCATGCCGGTGCTGGTGCTCACGGCACGCGACAGCTGGCACGAGAAGGTGCAGGGCATCGACGGCGGCGCCGACGATTACGTCGCGAAGCCGTTCCGCATGGAGGAGCTGCTGGCGAGGCTGCGCGCGCTGCTCCGGCGCGCGAGCGGACAGCTCACGCCGGAGCTGCGGGCGGGGGCGCTGGCACTCGATCCGCGCGCGGCGCGCGTCACGCTCGACGGCGTCGCGGTGAAGCTCACGAGCCACGAGTTCCGCGTGCTCTCGTACCTGCTCCATCATCGCGGCCGCGTGGTGTCGCAGTCCGAGCTGACGGAGCACATCTACTCGCAACCGTTCGACCGCGATTCGAACACCGTCGAAGTGTTCATCGCCCGGCTGCGGCGCAAGCTCGGGGCGGGCACGATCGAGACCGTGCGTGGCCTCGGCTACCGGATCGGGGCGGAACCGTGAACGTCCTGCGGTCGCTGCGCTCGCGCGTGCTGGTGGGCTCGCTGCTATGGACTCTCGGTCTGCTCGCCGCCACACATCTGCTGTGGGTCGCCCTGGCGGGGCGGTATCCGATGGTGTTGCACATGGGCCACGGCGGGGTCGTGTACGTCGCGCTGGCATTCATGGCTGCCGGGCTGCTCGGGTTGCAGAGCGGCCTGACGCCGTTCCGGGAGCTGAGCAGGCGCCTCGCCGCGGTGCGGGCGGGCCGCGAGCGCCGGCTCGACGGGCGCTATCCGAACGAAGTGCAGCCGCTGGTGACCGAACTCAACGCGCTGCTCGAACAGCGCGATCAGGCGGTGCTGCGCGCGCTCGCCCGGGCAGGCGATCTCGCGCACGGCCTCAAGACCCCGCTCGCGGTGCTCTACCACGAGGCGGACCAGGTCGAAGCGGCGGGTCATCACGACCTCGCCACGGTGATCCGGCAGCAGGTCGAGCGCATGCGCCGGCAGGCCGACTATCATCTCGTCATGGCCCGCGCCGCGAGTTCGGGGGCGTCGCCGGCGTCGCGGTCCCAGGTGCTCGAGTCGGTGGACGGGCTCGTGCGGACGCTGTCACGGTTGCATGCCGGACGCGGCCTCCAGGTGCTGGTGAACGTGCCGCCGGGTCATGTCGTGCGGGGCTCGCGCGAGGACCTGGACGAGCTGCTCGGCAATCTGCTCGACAACGCGTTCAAGTGGGCCGCGTCGCGCATCACCGTCGCCTCGGCGGAGCACGGCTCGAACGTGGCGATCACCGTGGACGACGACGGCGCGGGCATCGATCCGTCGCAGTGGGAACGGGTGCTCCAGCGCGGCGTGCGTGCCGACGAAGCCGCCGCCGGCTCCGGGTTCGGGCTCGCGATCGTGCGGGAGCTGGCCGAGCTGCGCGGCGGCTCGATCGAAATCAGCCGCGCTCCCGACGGCGGCGTGCGTGCCCGGCTGGAGCTGCCGGCGGCCTAGGCGCTCACCGGCTGCAGGGGTCCGCGGGCAGCGACGCGCACCGCCGCTCGACGCGTGCGACGGTGCGCGGCCCGCGTGCTACTGCAGCATGACGAACGAGCGGCGCAGGATTCCGCCGGAGGTCGACAGTCGCACGAAATACATGCCCGGCACGGCACCCGCGATGTCGAGCTGGCCCCGGTACTCACCGGCCTCGAGCGTGCCGTCCAGGTAGCTCTTCACGAGCCGGCCCGCGATGTCATAGACCCCGAGGCTCGCCGGGCCCGACCGCGGCAGGGAAAAGTGCAGGTTCAACGCGCCGCGGGTGGGATTGGGGCTCAGCGGCGCGAGCGCGAGCGCTCCCGGTGCCGGGATCCCGAACGCCGGATTATTGCTGCCCGGGGTGGGAGTCTGCTTCACGGCCTCATTGGTCGCCAGCAGCGTCCAGGCGCGCGATTCGTCATTGCGGGTCCCGGTCGCGGGGCACCCGGCACCGTCGACGCCCTGGGTGTTCAGGGTCTGGCCGGAGTCGGTGTAGTCCGTGAGCTTGCCGTTGACGGTGACGTGCACCACCGGCTGGGTCGACGACACCTCGCTCACGCACAACTTCGGATCGCAGCCATAGCAGCCCGCGGGACTGGTGTCGGACCCGTCGAAGTTCTCGAAGGCAGTCTGGGCGAGGATCAAAGTCCTGCCCGGGTCGATCGAGGTCGCGCTCCACAGCGCGAACTTCCTGGAGCCGATGGTGACGGTCACCGCCACTCCCGACAGCGTGCTCGAGCCGAGGTTGTCGATGCGGATGCAGCTCGAATCCCAGGCATCCGAGGTGCCGGCGTCGGGCCTGCCGACGAACGTCACGTTGGACGCGCCCAGCCACGGACTGGGCTTGGGACGCGGGTGGCCGGGGTGGTGGGTGTCGTAGTAACCGGCGTACACCGCGACCGGGCCGACGGACGAGGTCCCGGTGCCCAGCGTGATGTCCGCCGACACCGGCGCCGACGCGTTGCCGCCGGTGTCGGTTGCGATCAGCGTTACGGTATGGGTGCCCGAGCTCGCGTACGTGTGTGACGCGGAGGCGACGGGCGCGGTCGTCGTCACGGCGGCAGAGCCGTCGCCGAAGTCGAACCGGTAGGTCTTGATGGGCGTCGCGTCCACGTCGGTCGACCCGGAGCCGTCGGCGATGACCGCCAGCGACGAGGCGCCGGGTTTCACGGTCAGCTTCGCCACGGGTGCCGCGTCGGCCGGCGTCTGCGTGGTGGTGTAGTCGACGTGAAGCAACGGCGCCTTCGACGACGACTGGTCATAGGACACCGCGGTGCGGTGCCCGGTGCCGTTCACGATGATCGCGAGGCCGTTGTTCGCGGCCCAGCCCGGGCGGCCGACGATCTCCTGGACGATCGCCTTCAGATCAGGGGTGCGCTGGGTTGCGGTCACGTCACCGGAACGCCAGCTGGATGGCTTCCAATTCACGGTGGCACTCGTGCGGGAGCGGCCCGAGACGTTCTTCGAGCTCGAGGTGAACGCCGGCGCGTTGTCGCTCGCCTGGCCGCGGAACACGAGACTCGTCGCCTCGGTCTGCGATTCGGCCGCGAAGAACTGAATGTAGGCGCCGGTGATTACCGCGCCCTGGGGAATCCCCAGGTTCCGCCAGCGCATGCCGACGATCTGATCGCTGCTGTCGTGGATCAACTGGAGCCGGCTGCTCGTGAGGCTCATGGACCCGCTGGAGGACTGTTCCGCGTCGTCTGCTGACGCCGCCACTCGCCGTTCGGTGGAGGTCCGGACCGCCGCCGATGCGAGCGGGGACGATGCGGCATCCGTGGCGCCCGACTGCGTGCCCGGCTCGGCGGCGGCCGTCGCGGGCGGGGTGACCGTGTTGATCAGGAAGCCAACAGCGAGGGGCGCGAGGGTGCGGAGGACGCGTCGCGGCACATGGGTGTCCTGAATGGAGCGGTTCATCGCGGCCCTTTGCTGGAATGAATTGCCCTGGGTGCGTAACGGGGGTGAACGATACGGGTCGGCCATCCGTGACCGGAGCTGCCTGACCCATCGCGCGTTCGTATCCTAACCGATCCTGAACGGGAATGTCAGGTTTTTTGCAATCCTTAGTCCGGGCGCAGGAACTGCCCTATTGTCACGGTGATCTCCGTTCAGTGCCGCACCTACCGGAGGAACCCCTTGTCCCTTCCCACCGAGCCGATCGGAAGCATCCCCCGACCGCTGTCGCTCGTCCGCGCGGTGGCCGACGCCGACGCCATGAACCCGCGGTTCGAAGAGCTATACGAGGCCGCGATCCGCGACACGATCGAGCGGTTCGAGGCCACGGGCTCGCCGGTGATCTCGGACGGCGAACAGCGCAAGTACCACAATTTCTGGACGTACTCCGTCCATGCCCTGCCGAACACCACGCCCGACGGCTTCAAGATCCCGTTCTCCGCGGGCCACACGCGGCGGATGCCGCGGCTCACGCGCGGCCCGTTTCGCTATGGCCGCACCGCCGATACCTATCTCGACGTGGCGCTGCGCTACGCGCACGTGCCCGTCAAGCAGGCGGTGATCTCGCCGTCCGCGTTGAGCCTGATGTATCCCGCGGAGGGCATCGCGGGCTACTCGCGGGAACAGTTCATCGAAGATCTGCTCCACGAACACGAGACCGAGATCCGCCGCTGTCTTCAGAAGGGCGCGTACAAGGTGCAGGTCGACTTCACCGAGGGTCGCCTCGCCATGAAGATCGATCCCACCGGCCATCTGCTCAACAGTTTCATCGATCTCAACAACCTGGCGCTGTCCCGGTTCACGGCGGAGGAGCGTGAGCGCATCGGTGTTCATACGTGTCCCGGTGGCGACATCGATTCCACGCACAGCGCGGACATCGACTATGCCGAGCTGCTGCCGAGCCTGTTCGAGCTCAAGGCCGGCAACTTCTATATCGCGCTCGCCGGCGAGCGGGATCGCAAGCATGCGCTGCGTCTCATTCGGGACCACATGAAACCGGATCAGCGGATGTTCGTCGGAGTCATTTCCCCGATCGACCCGCACGTCGAGACCCAGGAAGAGGTTCGGGATCGTACGCTCGAGGCGGCGGAATACATTCCGGTCGGCCGGCTCGGCACCACCGACGATTGCGGGTTCTCGCCGTTCAGCGACGACACGTCCACGAGCCGCGACACCGCGTTCGCCAAGATCCGCGCACGGGTGCTGGGTACGGCGCTCGCGGCCGAGGTGCTCGGGAGCCGGTGATGGAACGGGACGATCGCGAGGAGGACCAGCTGCGGTCGGTGGCCATCCAGAATGCCAACAGCATCCTGGTGGCGCGGCAGCGCGCCGAACAGCAGTTGCTCGAAGCCAAGCAGGCGCTCGAGATCCGGACCGCGGAGCTGGCCCGCTCGCTGTCGATGATGCGCGCCACCCTCGAATCCACGACCGACGGAATCCTGGTCACCGATCAGGCCGGCGGGGTCACGAGTTTCAACGAGAACTACCTGAAGATGTGGGGCGTGTCGCGCGAGCTCGCGGAGGCCGGCCATCACGGCCTGGCTCAGGCGCAGGGCCGGCGCTTCCTCGAGCCCGCACCGTACTTCGCGAGGATCGCCCAGATCTACGAATCGGCGCTGTCCGAGAGCCACGACGTGCTGACGCTGTCGGACGGCCAGGTGATCGAGCGGTTCTCGAAGGTGCAGTTCGTCGAGCAGCGGGACGTCGGGCGCGTGTGGATCTTCCGGGACATCACCCAGAGCCGGCGGGCGGAGCAGGAGCGGCTCCGGCTCCTCGATCGCGAGCGGGCGGCCCGCGCGGACGCCGAGCGGGCGAGCGAGATGAAGGACGAGTTCCTCGCCACGCTGTCGCACGAGTTGCGGACGCCGCTGAGCGCGATCCTCGGCTGGTCGGTGGTGCTGCGCCAGAACATCGACGACGACAAGATCCTGCACGGACTCGAGGCCATCGAGCGCAGCGCCCGCATCCAGACCCAGCTCATCGAGGACCTGCTCGACATGAGCCGGATCACGGCGGGCACGATGCGGCTCGACGTGCAGCCTGCCGATCCCGCGCTGTTCATCGAGGCCGCGCTCGAAACGGTGCGGCCCGCCGCCGACGCCAAGGGCATCCGCCTCGACAAGCGCATCGACCCCGGAGCGGGGCCGATCTCGGGGGATCCGGCGCGGCTGCAGCAGGTCATGTGGAACCTGTTGTCGAACGCGATCAAGTTCACGCCCCGCAACGGCCGGATCCAGGTGATCCTCGAACGCGTCAACTCGCACATCGAGATCAGCGTCGCCGACACCGGCATCGGCATCGAACCTGACTTCCTGCCGCGGGTGTTCGACCGGTTCCGGCAGGCGGACGCCACCATCACCCGCAGCTTTGGCGGGCTGGGACTCGGGCTCGCGATCGTGAAGAATCTGGTCGAGTTGCACGGGGGCACCGTGCGCGTGAGCAGCGGGGGCCAGGACCTGGGGACGACGTTCACGGTGCAGCTTCCGCTCGCCATCGTCCACCGCGACCTCTACGGCGACTCCCGGCGCCATCCAAGCACGCCCAAGGACGCCGCGCTCGGGTTCACGCCGGTGGATCTCGCGGGGTGCACCGTGCTCGTCGTGGACGATGAATCCGACGCCCGTAACCTGATGCGCGTCGTGCTCGAGGGCTGCGGCGCGCGCGTGATCTCGGCAGGCACGGCCGTGGAGGCGCTGGCGCGCCTCGAACACGAGACGCCCGATGTCCTCGTCAGCGACATCGGGATGCCCGCAATGGACGGCTACGAGTTGATCCGGCGCGTGCGCGAGCTGGGGCATGAGCGCAACGCGAAGCTGCCCGCGATCGCGCTGACGGCGTTCGCCCGCACCGAGGACCGCACGCGGGCGCTGCGCGCGGGATATCTGGTGCACATGGCAAAACCTGTCGAGCCGTCCGAGCTCGTCGCCACGATCGCGAACATCTTCCGCCGGCCGACGGGCGCGGCGTAGCACGACGGGCTTGGGGCCGCGGTCCCGATACCGGGGGCCGGCGCGCCGCGCAAAAACACGAGGCTCCCTCCATTCGTGGAGGGAGCCTCGTCGTGCCCGCCCGGGTTCTCAGTGGTGGTGCATCTCGTCGAGCCGCTTCGCCGGGTTCGGATTGCGGGGTTCGAGCTTCATCGCCTTCTGGTACTCCACGACCGCGTTCGTCGTGTCCCCCAGTGCGCGATAGGCCTCGCCCAGGCCGTCGTGCACCATCCCCGAGTCGGGGAACCGGTCCGCGTTCAGGCGGAACAGCACGATCGCACCCTTGGGATCCTGCTTCTCGAGCGCGTGGTAGCCGGCGGCGTTCAGCGCCTGCTCCCGGAAGTCGTAGGCGCCCGAGTTCTCGTAGCGGGCCCGCAACGCCTGATAGCGGGCGACCGTGGAATCGGCTCCCAGCTTGTCGTAGGTCAGCGTCAGCTCGTCGCCGAGCGTGCGCGGGCGTGAGGTGCCGTGATGGCAGGTGATGCATCCCACGGTCACGCGGTCGGGAACGTCGGGCAGGATCTGCTTCACCTGGTCGTTCACCGAGCCCACCATCTTCATCATGCCCCGCGCCACATCCTTCTTGGGGTTCTTGTCGGACGGAAAATCGAACGCGCTGAGCGGCTCGCCTTCCTTGCCCACGTGACAGAACTGGCAACGCACGCCGAGCGCCCCGGAGAAGCCGGACATGATCGAGCGCAGTTTCTGCTTGTCGGTATCCTTCGGCAGCACCTTGAGGTTCTTGGCCGTGTCGGGCCACGACCACGATTGCTGAGCCGCCGCGGGAGTGACCGGGGCGGCTCCGGGACCGCGCAACAACCCCACCACCAGCAACAACAGGAACACCACGAACGCCAGCGGACCACGTTTCATCGAACGCTCCTCGAAGGTCACGGCAAATCCCGATTCGGCCCGGCCCCGAATCGGCCGCGCACAGCAACTGCATAACCCGAAATCGGGCGCGAGTCGAGGACGAAATGACGCAAGGGGTGCCGGGCGACGTGAACGGGGCCCGAAGTGAACCTGACTTCACATGCTGCTAGAATGTGCCGCCGCGTTCGAGTGCACTTGAGGAGACCTCCATGCCCGCTCTCGGTGTCATCATCGCCAGCACACGCGAGGGCCGCGCGGGGCTGCCGGTCGCCGAGTGGTTTCTCGAGATCGCCCGCGGCCACGGGCGTTTCGACGTCCACACAATCGATCTCAAGCAGCTCGGCCTGCCGCTGCTCGAGGAACCGCACCATCCCCGGCTCGGCCGCTACCAGCAGGCGACGACGCAGGCCTGGAGCGCGCGGGTGGCGGCGCTCGACGCGTTCGTGTTCGTGACGCCCGAGTACAACTACGGCTCGCCGCCGGCGCTGGTGAACGCGCTGGATCATCTGTCGGCGGAGTGGGCCTGCAAGGCGGCGGGATTCGTCAGCTATGGCGGCATCGCGGCCGGCACGCGGTCGGTGCAGATGACGAAGCAGATCCTCACGACGCTCAAGATCGTCCCGATCGTGGAGGCGGTGAACATCCCGTTCATCGCCCGCCTGATCGACCCGGCCACGAACACGTTTCCTGGCAACGAGATCCTCGAGAAGTCCGCCATCGTCATGCTCGACGAGCTGGTGCGGTGGACGGAGGCGCTGGCGGTGCTGCGAACGCCGCGCTAAGGCGAGTCTGCAGCCGGCTCGGCCGTGGGAGTTCGGACGATTCCTTCCGGGATGAGCAACATCTTAATCTACCGTTCGCGCGGGTTGGCCAGCACTCTTCCAGGTCTTGCTGAGGTTTCGGATGCCGCGATGGTGGGTTGGGGTTGCCCTTGTACTATGCACGTTGACCACCGTCCATGGGGCGTCCGCCTGCAGCCAGTGCATGTGCGGCACGCCGTTCCCCGCGGAGGTGCTGGGGGGTGTGGTGCCGGCGCAGTTCACGTACGGCCTCGAGGAGCGTTACCTCTCCAAGTCGAATGCCCTCGACGACGGGCCGGGCCAGGAACGGGAACGCGAGCATCGCGTCGCCGCGTTCGGAATGTGGCGTCCACTCGGCGCCGTCGCCCTGCTGGGCCGCGTGCCCTACAACGTGAAGCAGATCACTTCCCGCCCGGCGGGCGGGGCCCCGGACATCGAGACGTCGCGTGGCATCGGCGACGCCGAGTTGCTCGTGCTCGCAGGTATCTATCGCAGCTCCGGGAGCGCGCCCAGAGTCCTGGGGCTCGTGATCGGCGGCACGGTGCCTACCGGCTCGAATGACGTCCGGGCCGCCACGGGGACGCGGCTCGATTCACACCTCCAGCCGGGCTCCGGCGCGTGGTCGGTCACGGCGGGTGTGAACTTCGCCGTCACCGGGGGGCGCGGGGTCTGGGACGCGAGCGCACTCGGACGCACGAGCGGCACCAGCTCCCACGGCTATCGCTATGGCGACGTGGTGCTCTACAACGCCGGCTTCACGTCGCACGCGTGGCGCGGCCTACAGTGGCTCGCCCAGCTCAACGGCCGCGCCGCGCGCCGCGACCGGCTCGAAAACGGCACGATCGGCGTGAACACCGGTGGCTCCGTCACGTATGCGTCGCCCGGGGTGCGCTGGCGCAGCGGTTTCGGTCTCACCGCCGAAGCGGCCCTGCAGGTGCCGGTGACGCAGTCATTGTTCGGCGACCAGACCGAACGCACGACCGGCAGGCTCACGCTGTCGATGACCCGTTGACCTGGGTCGGCGCGGCGCCCGTGCCGGCCCTCGCAGCCGTTGACAGTGCCGGCGCGCCATGTGAGTTTCCCGCCGTGCGCGACTTCCTGACGGCGTTCGTTCTCGGCCTGTGTACGCTAGCGACCGCCTATGCCATGGAGCGGGCGGTGGCGCCGTTCTATGGCCAGGGCGCGTTCCTGCTCACCACCACGCTCGTCGTGGCATTTCTCGCGATCGCCGCCGGGCTCGCACTGGGCGCCTTGCGTGCCGCCAGCCAGCGCCATGGAACGACCGCCGTGCCGTTGCTGGCGGCGATCGGCTGGACACTGCTGGCCGCCTGGCTGCGCACGCCGTTGTTGCAGGTACTCGGCGCCGCCGGGCTCAGACTGGCCACCGTGATTGCGGTCGTGGCATTCATCGGCGTGCCGGTGTCCGGGATCGCCTCGACGCTGGCGTATTCGACGGGACAGACGTCGGCGTCGCGACCCGGCGGCAGCGCGTGGTACGCGATCGCCTCCGCGCTGTCCGGCGCGGCGATCGGCGTGCCGCTCGTGATCTGGCTGTTGCTGCCGGGACTCGGCATCTCGGGAACGTTGATTCTCACCGCGGGCGTCGAGGGCCTCGTGGGATGCGTCATCCTCGGCGGCACCGGTAGCGCCGTGGCCCAGAGCGCCGCCGCGGTGCTCGTGGTGCTCGTCTCCGTGTTCTGTGCCGACGGCTCCCGGCACGATTCCAGGCGCGGCGTGATCGAGGCCCGCGAAGGCGCCGCGGCGCAATACCGGGTCGTGGAACGCGAGGACGGGCGCTTCCTCATCGCCGATGGCGGGATCCAGACCATGCTGTCCAAGGACACCGGCGAGCCGCTGTGGCGGCCGGCCGCCGCGCTCCGCATCGTGGACCTGTTCTTCGCCCATCCGGACTCGATGGTGGTGCTCGGCCTGCGCGGCGGCGCCGTCGCCAAGTACTTCGCACGCGAGGGCTGGCAGGTGACCGCGGTCGAGCCGGATCCCGACGCGCTCGGCATCGCGTCACGCAGCCTGTCGTTCAGCGCCCGCGAGATCCCGACCCGGATCGACGACCTGCGCCAGTTCGTGCGAACGGATTCCGGCCGCCACCCGGTCGTGATCCTCGACGCCTTCGGCGCCAGCCCGTTTCCACGGCACCTCGTGACCCGCGAGTTCTTCGCCGAGGTGTCGCGCCGCGTGGCGACGAACGGCCTGTTCGCCACGGTCGTGGTGGCGCGAGGCTGGGACGATCCGCTGATCGCGTCGCTGGCAACTGAATTGCGCGAGAGGTTCCGATCCGTGGTCGCGCTCCCGACCAGCGAGCCCCCCAATACCGTGGGGTCGATCGTGCTGCTGGCGTCGAACCGCACGCTCGAGCTGCCCGAGGAACGCCTGCCGCAGCCGACGGACTACCTGATGAACCCGGAGGGCCTGTGGGGCGTGACGCAAATGAACCACGCCTGGCTCAATCGCTTCACGCCGCCCGCGGGGAGGGAGGAGTTCACCGACGATCGAAGCGGGATCGACCGGATCAGCGACGGCATCCTTTACGCGAGCCGCCTCGACGCGCATCAGACGTTCGCGGCCGGCGGGCTCTGGTGATATGCCGCCGAAGGCAGGGTGTCTTCGGGTCCAGTAGCCAGCCGTGAATTCAAGAAGCGCTTCGACGCCCCTCACGCGGCGCGTCAGCGTCCCAGCGGCACGATGTCGCCGGTCTCCTCGATTTCCACGGGATAGCCGTCGAGCCGCTTCGGCAGCACCGCGGTCAGCTCCGGCGTGCGCCGCTTTACCATGATCCGAATGCACGGCCGGTGATCGCGCGTTTCGCCCTCGTAGACGCCGACGACGCCGGGGTGCTGCATGAGACCCGGCACATGGGCCGCGATCACCGCTGCGATGTCACGCACGGGCGTCGTCTCCGGGGCGGGTTGGCGGGCGGGTGTCGCGGGCCGGCATCCCGCGCCCGAACCCGTCGCGATCAGGACGGCCAGCAGGAACCGGAGGGGACGCCGCATGCATCGCAGCGTCGCACGTTCGCAGGTTCAGCTCCACCGGAAATGCGTCGAGGCGCCGGCGGGCTGCCGGCGCCTCGAACGCTGTACCGCCAAACGTCAGTGGCCGACCATCGAGGCTCCGAGGAAGCTCAGGACCTGCCCGATCGGGTTCGCGATCGCGCTCGTCGAGCTGCCGGCGAACAGCAGGCCCACGGCGCGCGGATTCGTGGTGACGTCCTCGACCATCAAGGAGCCCGAGTCACCGCTGTTCAGGAACCGTGAGCCCTTGTTCTTGACCACGATCTGGCCCGTGAACGTCTTCGTGAACGCGCTGCCGCCGGCGCACTCGTTCTCGTACGCCACACTGACCGTGGCGTTGAGTCCGCTGATGCTGCTGCGCGACAGGCCGGTCGTACGGCCGCTCTTCTTCACGGCCTGGCCGATCGACGCCCCCACGGTGCTCGCGCTGATCGTTCCGACATCGAGGATCGAGCCGTCGGTGCGCACCATGCCCGAGATCACCGAGGCGATCGCGCAATCGACGTTCGAACCCGGCAGGCTCTTGATGCCCGACAGGCTGGCGACGTTCTGTGCGCTGGTCGCGGTGCAGCCCACGTCGATCAGCCCCGGCTGCACGACCGGATCGCCGGCCTTGGCCACGCGACCGTTGCCGCCGCTCACGATGTCGGCTTCGAACACGTGATAGTTGCTCAGCACGTACTGGGTGCCGCCCTTGGATACCAGCGAACCCAGCGTGCCGCCGCAGCAGTAGCCGTTGGCGAGGTCGTAGCGCCAGCCACCCGAGGTGCCGAGCTGGATCGGGGCCGTCTGCTTGGCCTTGTGGTCCGCCATCGCGACGATCTTGCCCGTCACTTCCTCGACGACCGGCTGGCCTTCGATCATCGCCGGCAGCCGGCCGGCGCCGAGAGCGCGCTCCGTGAGCACCAGCACCGCGGGACGGCCGCTGGCATCGAGGCCGACCGCGGTGCCGATCACGTTCGGGATCGACATCAGCGAGCGGGTGTTGCGCTCCTGGATCTGGATGAGGCGCTGCACCTGCGGGTTCCGCAGGCTGAGACCGGTCTCGGCGGGGTTGTTCTGCGACAGGCCGCTGACCGGAGCGAGCGGGCTCTGTTGAGTGCTGCATCCGATGAGGGCGACGGTGGCGATGCTGGTTGCGGCGAGAGCGACGAGCCACAGTGTTCGGGAACGGGGGACATTCCGCATGGTTCGATCCTCCATCTTATGAGGGGAAACGTGGGGTGGCTCCGCTCGCAGGCCAGGAGCCTGATGCGAAACTGACAGAAGACAAGACGGAGTCAAGCACTATTCGGCATTGCCTGCCTTCGACCCCGGCGCACCATGACGGCCGGCACGCTTTCGAGGCTGCGTTCCGCCGCTGAACGACTCACAATTATATGGATCGGCGGCAATTGACCTCTGCTAGGCTCCCCCCAGCAGGAACCCCCACCGGAGTCTGCCGCAGGCTCCACCATCCAACACCGGTCCTGTTTCGTTGGAGTCGATCATGACCATTCAGGGTTCATCCGTCGCTACCGAGAAGTTGCGCGCCGCCATGCGCGGCGAAGTGATCCAGCCCGGAGACGCGAAGTACGACGAAGCACGCAAGATCTGGAACGGCGATATCGATCGCCATCCCTCCGTGATCGCGCGGTGCGCCGACGTCGATGACGTGCGCGCGGCGATCGCGTTCGCGCGCGATCATGGGTTGAAGCTGGCGATCAAGTCCGGCGGCCACAGTATGCCTGGCCACTCGATCGCGGACGGCGCACTGATGATCGACATGCGCCCGATGAACAAGGTCACGGTGGATGCGGCCAAACGGACCGCCACGATTCAGGGCGGAGCGATCTGGTCGGAGGTCGACGGCGCCACCCAGGCGCACGGCCTCGCGGTCACCGGCGGCCATGTGACGCACACCGGTGTCGCCGGGCTTACGCTCGGCGGCGGCATCGGCCACCTGATGCGCAAGCTCGGGCTCACGATCGACAACCTGGAATCGGTGGAGTTGGTGACGGCCGACGGCAAGGTGCAGCGCGCGAGCTCCATCGAGAACCCCGACCTGTTCTGGGCCGTGCGCGGCGGTGGCGGCAACTTCGGCGTCGCCACCGAGTTCGTCGTGCGGCTGACGCCGGTGGGACCCACGGTGCTCGGCGGGCTTGCGTTCTATGCGCCCGACAAGGGCCCCGAGCTGCTGCGCCGCTACGCCGAGTACTGCAAGACGGCGCCGGACGAGGTCACGACGATCGTCGTCTACCTGCACGCTCCGCCGTTCGACTTCGTGCCCAAGGCGGTGCAGCTCAAGCCGGGATATGCGCTGGTGGTCGTCGGCACCGACATCGCCATCGCGGAGCAGGCGGTCAAGGAGTTGCGCGCGTTCGGGCCGCCGTTGTTCGACATCATCTCGCCGATGCCCTACGTCGCGGTGCAGGGCATGTTCGATCCGGCGCAGCCGCCCGGCACGCTGGTGTACTCCAAGGCGCACTACCTGCAGCAGTTGAACGACAAGTCGATCGCGGCCATCCACGAGCGCGCGCTGTCGATGCCGCCGGGACACTCGAGCCTGTTCATCCTGCAGATGGGTGGCGCGGTCGCGCGGGTGCCGGACGATGCGACGGCGTTCGGCGGCCGTGACGCGGCGTTCCAAACCCTGTTCCTCGGGGTCTGGGACGAGGCGCAGCGACGGGACAATGCCGTGCGCTGGACGCGGGACACCTGGAGCGCGCTCGAGCCGTACGCTCATGGCGCCTACGTCAACCTCTCGGACACGCAGGATGAAGCCGAACTCAAGGTCACGTACGGCGCCGAGAAGTTCGCGAAGCTGCAGCGCATCAAGGCCAAGTACGATCCCGGGAATTTCTTTAGCCTAAACCAGAACATCCGGCCCGCGAAATAGCTGTAAGTAACGCCCGCAAGGTTCGGTCGTGAAACGAGATGGCCGCCCAACCGGGCGGCCATCGTCGTGAGCGGACTTGCGCCAGCGACCGCGCGCGGCGCGAGTCCTGTCAGCGCACGATCAAGCCGCCGCCGCGTGGGGTGGTGACTCGGACTCCGTGCCTGCAGCGGGCTTCACCGGGAGTCGCCCGCTCAGCACGTCCGTCAGGTCGGAGGTGCGGACCGGCTTCGTGAGGTAGGCGTCCATGCCGGCTTCGATGCAGCGCTCCCGATCGCCGCTCATCGCGTGGGCCGTCAACGCCACGATGAACACGTGCCGGTCGGTGCCGGCTTCCCGGGCGCGGATGAGCGCCGTCGCCTCGAAGCCGTCGAGCACCGGCATCTGCACGTCCATGAGAATGACGTCGAACGAGTGTTCGACAAGGATGTCGAGCGCGGCCTGCCCGTCGAATGCCATCGTCACCCGGTGTCCGTAATTGGTCAGCATCCGCGAGGCGATCGTGCGATTCACCGGGTTGTCCTCGACCAGCAGCACGTCGAGCACCGCGCGATCGTGCCGTAGCGTATGGCGGGTGACGATCGCGGGCGCCTCCAGCGAGGTCGAGGCGTCCCGTTCCGCCAGCACGCGGCGCAGCGTCTCGAGCAGGTCGGCCTGGGCCGCGGGCTTCATGAGGTACGCCGCCACGCCGATCGACCGGCACCGCGCGACGTCGCCGCGCTGTCCGCCCGAGGTCAGCATGATCAGCACGCAGGACGCGAGATCCGGGGTCGCCTTGATCCGCTCCGCCACCGTGAACCCGTCCATTTCCGGCATGTGACAGTCGAGGATCACCGCGTCGAACGGGACCCCGGCGACGTGTGACCGCCGCATGGCGTCCAGCGCCTCCCGGCCGGTGGATACGGTGGTCACGACGATTCGGCAGTAGGCGAGGGTATCCGCGATGATCCGCCGGTTCGTGGGATGGTCGTCGACCACGAGGATCCGCTTACCCGCAAGGCCCTCTGCCGCGAGCATGGCCGGAGCCGCACTCTGGAGAACGGCCGTGAGCCGGATGGAGAACGAGAACGTGCTGCCTTCGCCGGCCTGGCTCATTACCTCGAGCGTCCCGCCCATCATTCCGACCAGCTGGCGGGAGATCGACAGCCCGAGCCCGGTGCCGCCGAACTTGCGGGTCGTGGAGCCGTCCGCCTGGCTGAACGCATCGAAGATCGCGCGCTGCTGCTCGGCGGTAATCCCCACGCCGGTGTCGCGCACCGCGAAGTGCAGGGTGATCTCCGGCCAGTCGACGGCGGCGCTCGTCACCGTCAGCACGACCTCGCCGCGCTCCGTGAACTTGATCGCGTTGCCGAGCAGGTTGATGAGCACCTGCCGGATGCGGGTCGCGTCGCCGACGACCAGGTCGGGAATGGCCGGGTCGATCTCGTAGTTGAGCTCGATCTGATGCTGCAGCGCCTGGTTCGCGACTGCGCGGATCGTCTGCTGCATCATGTCCCGCAGCTGGAATTCGAACGGATCCAGCTCCAGCCGTCCGACTTCGATCTTGGAGAAGTCCAGGATGTCGTTGATGACCGTCAGCAGGTTCTCAGCCGAGCCGCGGATGGTGCGCGCGCAGTCCAGTTGGTCCTCGGTCAGTTCGGAGTCGAGCAGCACCTCGGTCATCCCGAGCACGCCGTTCATCGGGGTGCGGATCTCGTGGCTCATGTTCGCGAGGAACTCCGACTTCATGCGCGAGCCGGCGAGCGCCTGTTCGCGGGCGAGGGTCAGTTCGGACGTGCGCTGCTGGACACGGTCTTCGAGGCTCTGGTTCGTCGCCTCCACGTCGGCACGCTCGCAGGCCATCGACCGCGTGGCCGCGAGGCTGCGCCGGATCGACACGAACAGAAACGAGTCCTCGAAGATCACATAACCGGCGTGCTCGATCGCCCGCCAGGGCGATGCGACCAGCACGCCGTACACCGACTGCGGCCAGTACATGCCACCCAGCACGTGATCGAGCGTGACGACGGTGGAGGCGGTGACCAGCACGCGCCAGTCCCGGTAGAACGCCAGCAGCGCGAGCGAGCCGAAGATGTGAAAGTGCGTCTCGACGCGGCCACCCGTCAGGTGGATCAGCAGCATCGAGGTCAGCATCTGACCGGCCGCGATGACATGGCGCGTCAGGCCGCGCCCGGGCTGCAGCACCGCGAGCAGCACGGGCAGCGCCGTGACGATCCCGCCCAGGAACACGGCGGCGTAGACGTGCGCGTTCGTCTGGCTCTGAGCTCCGATCCACGTCCGTGGCGAGATCCACAGCGCAATGGCGATGCCGGCCAGCCACTGGCAGACCATGAGGACGGCGAACAGGCGGTCCGTCTTGCACGCGAGCTTCCATTGCTCGTCGAGGAACAACTCCCGGGTGCGGCGGGCGATGCCTAGGTCCTTGACCGGTGCCGCCTGCGGCGGCTCCATCACGAGCGCGGCGTCGGGTCCGGCGGCGGGCAGAGGAATCTCGGTCATGGTATCACTCCGTCTTCCGGGACCATGCGAGCAGCACGGGCTCGAGGCGCGCGTATTCCGAGGCCAGCATCGCCTGCAGTTCCGCGACGCCGGCGGTGTCGCCCGCCCGCTGGCGAACCTCGAGCTCGCGGCATGCTGCGCCGAACGCGCCGGCGCCGAGTGCCAGGCCGCTGCCCTTGAGGGTGTGGGTGTGGCGCTGGATGGCCGTGGCATCGCCGGTTCGCACCGCTTCGGCCAATGCCGCGAGCAGCGGCCGGCACGCGGCGATGAAGTCCTCGATCACGTCACGACGGAACGCGGGATCGCCGCCCGACACTTCGTCGAGCACGTCGGGGTCGTAGACCGACACGTCATCGAATCCTTCGGGCACGGGCATCGGGGGCCTTCGAGGCTACTGGACGCCGCGCCGGATCGCGGCGCGAACCCGCGCTGCGAATCGCGCTGGATCGAGTGGCTTGCGGATGTAATCGGTGGCGCCGGCTTCGATCAGCTCACCTTCGATGTCGGCGTCGTCCTCGCTGGTGGCGATGATGACCGGGACCCGCGCGGTCTTGGGCATGGCACGGACGCACGCCAGCAGATCCTTGCCGTTCATGTCCGGCATGTGCAGGTCGCTCAGGATCAGCGCGAAGGTCGAGCGCACGGACAACTTCTGGACCGCCGCCACGCCGCCGGCGGCCTCCTCCACCACGTATCCCAGGCGCTCGAGGGACCGCCGTGCGGTCGCCCGGTACACGGGATCGTCATCGACGACCAGCACGTATGCGGGCTCCACGGCGCCCGCCTCGAGCTTCGGTGTGTCCGTCGACGATGCTTCGCCGGGCGCCTCGGGTTCGGTCGCGGGAATTCCGTTTTTGCCCTTGGGTACCGAGCCATTCCTGGCCCTGGGACTCGCAGCGGACGGGGTCGCGCTTCCCGCCGGTGTCGATGTGGATTCGGCTCCGGACCCGGCCGTGCCCGAAGCCGGTGTGCCGGCGGCGGTCACGACGGTGTCTCCCAGCACGCGCTCGATTTCGTCGAGCGTGGTCTCGCCGAGCGCCACGCGCTCGAGAGCGTTCTGCAGCATGCTCTGCATGCCGCCCGCGGCGGCGATCTTCTGGATCTCCAGCGTGGGGCGGCCGACGGCGATCGCGTTCACCATCTCCGTCGAGACCGGCAGGACTTCGAGCACGGGGAACCGGCCCTGGTATCCCGACCGCGTGCATTGCGGGCAGCCGTCCACGCGCACCACCGGCTCGATGCCGTAGCGGAGCGCGAGCTCGTGCTCGTGGGGGGTGAGCACGCCGGCGATTCGTTGTGCGCACTGTTTGCACACGCGCCGCACCAGCCGCTGGGCCAGCACGCCGCGCAGCGTCGACGCGATGCTCGGGTAGTCCACGCCCAGATCCGCCAGCCGCGCGATCGAGCTCGCCGCGTCATTGGTGTGGAGCGTGGCCAGCACGAGATGTCCGGTCATGGCGGCCTGCACAGCGACACGGGCGGTCTCGAGGTCACGAATTTCGCCGACCAGGATGATGTCCGGGTCCTGGCGCAGGATCGCCCGCAGCGCGGACGGGAACGTGACGTTGCGCTTGGTCTCCACCTGGATCTGCGTGATGTTCGGCAGGTCGTATTCGATCGGGTCCTCGACGGTCATGATGTTCACTTCGCCCGTCGCCAGTTCCCTCAGGATCGAGTACAACGTCGTGGTCTTGCCGGATCCCGTCGGCCCGGTCACGATCACGATGCCGTTCGGATGGCCGATCGCCGTGCGGATGCGGGCCTCGTCCCGCGGCAGCAGCTGGAGCTGTTCCATGCCGTGGGAGCCGGCCTGCGCGAGCAACCGCAGCACCGCCTTCTCCGCATCGCGCGTGGGTACGGTCGAGATGCGCATGTCGATGAGCTTGCCGTCCACGGCGATGCGCGCGCGGCCGTCCTGGGGGCGCAGCCGGTCGGCGATGTCGAGTTTGCCCATGACCTTGATGCGCGACACGATCCGGTGCATGGCGACGATGGGCATCTCGAGATGCGTGCGCATGATGCCGTCGATGCGGAACCGCACCGTGCCCACGAGCCGGCCCGGCTCGAGGTGGATGTCGCTCACCCGCTGGCGCACGGCGTCGCGCAGGATCAGGTTGGCGAGGCGCACGACCGGCGCGGCCTCGACCTCCTCCTGGTCCACGTCGGCGGGCGCCATGTCCTGGACGACCTGGACCGCGTTCGTCAGCTCATCCGCGTCCATGCCCTGCATCAGCCCCGTGATGCCGGCGTAGGCCTGATCGATTGCGTCGTTCACGGCCTCGGGGGAGGCGATCTCGAACGTCACCGCGCGCCCCGATGCGAACGCGGCGTCCTGCTCGACCTCGAAGTCCGTGGGATCCGCCGTGGCGACCCAGAACGTCCGGTCGTCCTCGCGGATCGGCGCGATGTGGAGTTGCCGGGCGGTCTTCTCCGGCAGTAATCGTGACGCCAGATGGGAGGCCGTCGAGAACTCGGCCACCGCGAGCCCGAAGTGTTTGGCCACGCGGGCCGCGAGTTCGTCCGGTTTCACTCCGCACGTCCTGCAGGCGATCGCCCAGGCCTCGGAGGTCGACAGCCCATCCGGCAGCAGCAGGGTCTCGGAGTCGGGCAGGCCTGCGCTCGACGCCACCTCGCGAAGCCAGTGGTAGGACGTGGGTTTCTCGAGTTGCTCCATTACACTCCGTTGGGGAGTTCCATTCGAGCCTCGGACGCACCCGGGCGGCTGGAGAGTCCGGGGGTACGAGAGTGTTGCTTGAGTCCGCGCGTCTCTCGTGGGCCACGTAAACGCGGGGACAGCCGGCGTGGGAGGTGGGATGTGCCGGCAGCGCTCGAATTCCGTCCGAGGGATTACCGGGTCTATCGGCAGCTTGCGAAACGCCCTTGAGGTCTCACATCCTGCACGGCGCCCACGGACTCCGCCCCCCGCGGCGGATGCCCGACACGGCAGGCCGTGGCAGGGAGTTGCCACGCTGTGGAGGCCCGAACCATGGACGGATCACCGGCACCGGTCATGACGACGCGTGGTGTCATCCTGGCGGAGCGCGCCGCCGCACACCTCGGGCGCCGGGCTGCGGGCTGGCGCCGGGTCCCCCGCGGCTACAGCCAGGCCGAGCGCATCGTCGTGACCCTCGACGACGGCGGCAGCGCGTTCGTGAAGGGCGCCGTCGACAGCTTCAGCGCGGCGTGGCTGCGCATCGAGCACTCGCTCTACTCGGACGTGCGCGCGCCGTTCATGCCCGAGCTGCGCGGATGGCAGGACGACGGCGAGGCCCCGTTCCTGGTGCTCGAAGACCTCAGCGCCGCGCTGTGGCCTCCGCCCTGGACGCCCGCGCTCGTCGGGCGCGTGATCGAGACGCTGCGTTCGGTCGCGGCGCATGCTCCGCCGGCGTGGTGCGAGAGCATGGAGCACCGGCGCGCGTGGCTCGAGGGCTGGCCGCGCGTCGGGAGGGACCCCCAGCCGTTCCTGCGTCTCGGGCTCGCGTCCGAAGACTGGCTCGTCCGCTCGATCGACACGCTCGCCGCCGCCGAGCGCCTGGCACCGCTCGCGGGCGACGCGCTGCTGCACAACGACGTGCGCAGCGACAACCTGTGCGTCGTGGGTGACCGAGTCGTGCTGATCGACTGGAACTGGGCATGCCGCGGCAACGCCACGGTCGACGTCGCGGGCTGGCTGCCGAGCCTGGCCATGGAAGGCGGGCCCGAGCCCGAGTCGATCCTGCCGCGGGAGCCCGAACTGGCCGCGCTCATCAGCGGCTACTACGCTGCCCACGCCGGGCTGCCACCACCGGTCGGGGTTTCCACCGCGCTGCGGGCGCTCCAGCTCGCCCAGCTCCGCACGTCGCTGGCGTGGACCATCCGAGCGCTGCGGCTGCCGCCGCTCGACGGACCGTCGAAGGGCGATCGGTAGGCCAGCCGGACCCCGATCCAACCCCGGTTCGGCCCAAACGCAGTCCCAATAAAGAATATTCAGGCGTTGGCATGGCCGGGCCACTCCTCTAGACTTGGGGCTGGCTAACCACATTTTTCCATGGGTTTCCGGTCCCCGGCGGCGCATCGACGTGCCCCGCGGGCGGGGGCCTAAACCATTGCTGGAGCTCCCAATGCCCCGAAATACCGCCGCGCGTTGCCGCGCATTCGCGGTTTCTGTGGTTGCGCTGGTCGTGCTGGCGGGATTGTCGACGAGCCGGATGGCGGCGGCTGACCCCAATTTGAACGGCAAGCTGCAGGTTATTCATTTGGATGCGGCTCAGGGCGACGGTGCCGTGATGATCACGCCGGGCGGAACGGTCGTGATGTTCGACGACGGCAACAATACTCCGAATGGGGCTCCCAATAGTTGCGCCAGCGTGTATGCGCAGCTCCAGGCGCTAGGCATCACCCACGTCAATCTTCACTTCGCGAGCCACTACCACGCCGACCACATCGGCTGCATCACAACATTCCCTGGCATCACGATCGACGAGGGCTGGGATCGGGCTCAGAGCTATACGACCGCGACCTACACGAACTACGCGAACTTCCTCGCCACGGGCTCGAGGCGACGCACGCTCACGAAAGGCAAGGTGTTCACGCTCGACTCGCTGTCGGCGCATCCGGTAACAATTACGTGCATCGCGCTGGCGGGTGATGGCATCACGACTTCGGACGAGAATTCGAAGAGCGTCGTGCTCAAGGTCAGCTACGGCGAATACGACGAGGAGTTCGGCGGCGATCTGCCCGGATATCCGAGCGGTACCACGTCATCGAACACGAACATCGAGAGCAAGGTCGGACCGCAGGTTGGCAAGATCGAAGTCTACAAAGTCCACCATCACGGCTCCGCCTACGCGAGCTATGACGACTGGCTCAACGCGACGACCCCAAAGATCGGCATCATCTCCACCGGCACCGGCAACACGTTTGGTCACCCGACGGCCGCCGCCCTCACACGCTTGCACAATCACGGCGTCAAGACCTATTGGACTGAGACGGGCCAGGGCGTCGCCCCGATTCCCTCCGTAGACAAAGTCGCGAACGGCCCGATTCGTATCAACGCCGTATGGCAGGCCGGCGGCGTCGATTCGATCATTGCCAACGGCATCGCCGACTACATCACCAACTCCGACCCCATCGCTCCCACGGTCTCGCTCACGACCCCCGATGGCGGCGAGACGGTCGCGGCCGGGCTGCCGACCAACATCGACTGGTCGGCTTCGGACAACGTGGCCGTCACGTCCGTGGACCTGGACTATTCGATCGACGGCGGGGCGAACTGGAACTACATCGACTCCGGTGTCGCCAACTCCGGCAGCTATTCGTGGCTGGTACCCAACACGCCGAGCGCGACGGCGCGGGTGCGCGTGAAGGCGCACGACGGCGGCGGCAACGTCACGACGGCGAGCAGTCTGAGCAACTTCACGATCGCCGACCAGACCGCACCGTTGACCCAGGTCGTCGTCCCGAACGGCGGCGAAACCTATTCCGGCGGCACGACGCAGACGATCTCGTGGCAGGCGTCCGATAACGTCAGCGTGAGCTCGTTCGACGTCGACTACTCGCCGCACGGCTTCGCCGGCCCCTGGCAGGTGGTGGCGCATGGACTGGCGTCCGCGCCCGATAGCCTGAGCTGGACCGTGCCCAATACGCCGAGCGACAGTGCCGTCGTGCGCGTCACCGCCTACGATCCCGCGCACAACGCGGGGCCGGATGCGAGCGACGCCTACTTCGTCATCGGTCCGAACGCGCTCGGCGTGGGAGGGGCGCATGGCCCGACCGCGCTCGAGTTCTACCGCCCGATGCCGAACCCGGGCCACGACCAGGTCACGCTGCGGTTCGCGCTGCCGCTGGCGGGCAACGCGCGGCTCGACATGATCGACGTCGCGGGCCGCCACGTGTGGAACCACGAGCTGGGCGGCCTGTCGGCCGGCGAATACTCGGTGCGCTGGGACGGCCGCACGTCCGCCGGTCGCATCGCTCCCGGTGGCACGTATTTCGTGAGGCTCTCGACCCCGTCGGGCATGCGCGTCACACGCTTCGTGTGGCTGCCGTAGGCCTGTTGCCCGGCTCATAGCCGGGCCGCAGTTCTTGCGCTCAGTGTGAAGCACGGCGACTCCGGGCACGCTCCGGAGTCGCCGATCTGCCGCGCGAAGCGCATCCCAGCGCGCGAAGCGCTTCCCAGATCTGTTACCAGTGTGCCCGGTCTGTCCCCACGAATTGTCTTGACGTGTTTTCGAGCCGAGCTTCCGATATCTCGCCACATGCCGTCCGGGTCCGCGCCTGCGCGCCCAGGCTGCGATCCCTCGATCTCGCACGCTCATCGACGCGAACGCTTTCATGACGATGCGCTTCACGCGATCTCACGCGCTCTACGAGCGTGAAAACAGCCCACGCTACAATCATCGCGTCAACGCCCCCGCTCATCCATTCTCGTGAGCGACCCATGAACAGCAACTCATTTCGCCACATCGCCAACCGCACCCTGCTTCAGAATCTCGCCGCGACGGTGCGTGTCGATTGCGGCACCACGGCCAAGATGCTCGGCGAGATCGGCGAGGTCGATGCGCGCAGGCTGTACCTGGGTGAAGGTTACCCGTCGATGTTCGCGTATTGCGTGCACGTGCTGAACATGTCCGCCGACATCGCGTACAAGCGCATTCAGGTCGCGCGGGCCGCGCGGCGGTTCCCGGCGATTTTCGAACATGTCGCCGAAGGCAAGCTTCACCTGACCGCCATCGTGCTGTTGGCGCCGCATCTGAGGCCGGGGAATTCCAACGCCCTGCTCGCGGCAGCGATTCACAAGACCAAGCCCGAAATCCA
>JBBRLX010000021.1:0-70350 GCA_038231135.1 Candidatus Eiseniibacteriota bacterium
CGAGGAAGAGCGCACCGTCGCCAAAGACAACACCGTCACGCTCGATGGTGTGCGACTGCAGATCGCCAAGCAGCCCGGGCGTCTCACCTGTGCCGGAATGCGTGTGACCGTTCGCCGGCACCTCGACGGCACCCATACGCTTTGGTCCGGCACTCGCTCACTCGGTCGCTTTGACCGTCACGCTCGCCCGATCACGCCGAGCACACCCCAAAATCCCTCGACCTCTGACTCACCTCGAACGTCGATCCAGCCTGTGACACGATCCTTGGAGGTCAGTTCCGCGAGCTGACCGCCAAAACAGCCGGGGACCCAAAGTCCCCGGCTGCCCGGCGGTCAGTTCACTTGCTAAACCCGGTCACTTCATTTGCGTTTAACAGGTTCGCCGGAACGGCGGCGCAGCGCTGGCATTCGGCCATCGCGCTCTCGAGTGTCGTCCAATGCGAGATCTGGGCGGGAGCGGGGGCTTAAGTCCGCTCCGCGGACGGAGACAAGGGTGCGATCACCGCGGGCGCTTCGGCCCCGGCCGGCGAGGCGAAGACCTCGAATACCGACGCGGCGAAATGGCCGCAATGGGTCGTGGAAGTGAACGACCTTTGGATTATCGGCCGCTCCAATGTTCCTCTGCTCACCTTGGCCGCACAGGGCAGCGTGCGGTAGCGTCCGATCATGGATCGCGATGAACTGCTGAACCTGCTGCGGGCGTTCGAAGCGCAGAGCCTCGAATATGTCCTGATTGGCGCGACGGCAATGGGATTTCATGGGCTCATTCGTGCGACTGAGGATGTGGACTTGATCGTGCGTGCCACGCCGGACAATCTCGCCCGATTGAGGCGCGCCCTCAAGGCCGCTTATACCGAAGATCCCAATATCGACCAGATCCGCGACGACGATCTGCTCGGCGAGTACCCTTCGGTACGGTACTACCCGCCCAGTGGCGACCTGTTTCTGGACGTCATGACCCGCCTGGGAGAGGCGGCCCGTTACGACACGATCGAAGCCGAGATCAAGGAACTCGACGGCATCCATGTACGGGTCGCCACCCCCTTGGCTCTGTTTCGTCTGAAGCGGGACACCGTGCGGCCCCTCGATCGCCAGGACGCGGCGGCACTCGCTCGGAAGTTTCACCTGAAGGAAGGCGACTGAGATGACGGTGGAGAGGTTCCGCTCGATGGAAGAGATGAACTCGGCGCCAATCCGTGTCCCGCCGGGGGACTCGTTCGAACGATTCCTTCGCCACTGCGCCCGCTACTGGAAGATCTCGCCGCGGCAATATCCGCGTGGCGTGTTCAAGTTTCGAACCGTCGAGGACGCGCAGGCTGCCCGGATCCGAATCTCCGAGGCGGGCCCGGGACCGCCGGAAGAGTAATCCGTCCCGTTGCGCCGCCGCCCCGCAGGCAATCTCCCGGATGCGCGCGCCCTGTGTTTCAGCAGCGGTTCACCGCAACTCCAGCAGCGCGGCCACTTCCTTCCTCAACTCCTGGACGCCGGTCCCCTTGGCGGCGCTGACCCACGCGACATCCTGCGTCAGCATGCCGAGCGCGGCGGCCACGTCGCGGCGCTGGGCGAGCTGGCGGCTGGACTTCACGCGATCGACCTTGGTCGCAACGACCCGGAACGGCCGCTCGATCGATTGCAGCCATTCGATCATCTGGTGATCGAGCGGCGTGGGGCCGACCTCGGCGTCGACCAGCACGAAGATCACGCGCAACGACTCGCGGGTCGTGAGGTAGCCCTCCAGCATCGCCCGCCAGGTCGAACGCTCCGTGGCCGACCCCGTCGCGAAACCATACCCCGGCAGGTCGACGATCCACCGGTCGGGACCGGTGAGGAACACGTTGATGAGCCGGGTGCGCCCGGGTGTCTTCGAGACTCGGGCCAGGTGTTTCTGCTGAACGAGCGCATTGAGCAACGAGCTCTTCCCCACATTGGACCGGCCCACGAACGCGACTTCCGCATGACAGAACCCCAGCTGGGACACATCGGTGGCCGAAACCAGGAATCGAGCGTCGGCAAGAGGCTGGGGCATTGCGACAGTGTATCGCGTCTGCCCTCGAATTCCCTCGGGGCGTGATCGCGAGCAGGACGAGCAGGCTCAGGAACGGCCCCCGCGGTTCGACGAGCTCGCGAACCGACGGGAACACGCGCGGTCGCGCCGCCACGGGGCTGGGCTCCCGGCCGGTCAGGGCTTCGGCACCGGGAATCCGTGGTCGCGCAGCAGGGCGTCGACGCTGGGCTCGCGCCCGCGGAAGTTGTGGAACGCGATGTCGGGATCGACGGTGTTGCCCACCGACATGATGTCGTCCTGGAAGCGCCGGGCCGTGGCCGGATCGTACGGATTGCCGGTCTCCATGAACGCCTCGAACGCGTCCTGGTCGAGCACCTCCGCCCATAGGTAACTGTAGTAGCCGGCGGCGTAGCCCTCACCCGCGAAAATGTGGCCGAAGTGCGGCAACCGGTGGCGCATGACGATCTCGTGCGGCATGCCGATCTCGGCCAGCGTCTTCGTCTCGAACGCCCTGGGGTCGACGGCGGTGTCACCCACGAGATGGATCTTCAGATCGACGATCGTGCTGGCCAGCGTTTCGACCGTCGCGAACCCGGCGTTGAACGTGTAGGCCCTGCGGATCTTGGCGACGAGAACGGCCGGCATCGCCTGCCCCTGGGCATTGACGAGGAACCGGTTCAGCACCTCGGGCGTGCTCAGGAAGTGCTCATGCACCTGCGACGGGAACTCCACGAAGTCCCGCGCCACGTTCGTCCCCGACAGGGTGCCGTATTTCACGCGGCTGTTGAGCCCGTGGAGGGCGTGACCGAACTCGTGGAACATCGTGATGGCATCGTCCCACGAGATCAGCACCGGTTCGCCCGGCGCCGGCTTGATGAAGTTCGAGTTATTGGACACGATCGCCGCGACCGGCGCGTCGATCGCCTGCTGATCGCGATAGGAATCCATCCACGCGCCCGACCGCTTGCCGGCCCGCGCGTACGGGTCGAAGTACCACAACCCCAGGTGGGCGCCGGCCCGATCCTTCACCTCGAACACACGTACGTCCGGATGGAACACCGGCACGCCGGTGACCGGCGTGAACGTGAAGCCGTACAACTGGCCGGCCATCCAGAACATCGCCTCGCGCACCTTTTCGAGTTGCAGATAGGGCTTCACTTCGTTCATATCGAGATCGTATTTCGCCTTGCGCACCTGCTCGGCGTAGAACCGGTAGTCCCACGGCTCGATCTTGAACCCGCCGTGCTGGCCGTCGACGATCGCCTGCATGTCGGCGACGTCCTGGTGCACCTGCGCGACCGCGGGCTCCCACACCTTCATCGTCAGCGCGAGGGCCGTCTCGGGCGTCTTCGCCATGGTGTCGGCGAGCTTCCAGTGCGCGTAGGTGGGATAGCCCAGCAGTTTCGCCTTGTGGGTGCGCAGCGCGAGAATCTGCGGAATGAGCCCGTTGTTGTCGTGGGCGTCGCCGTTGTCGCCACGGGACATCCACATGCGGAACGCCTTCTCGCGCAGCGGGCGGTTCGACGCGTAGGTCAGGAATGGCTCCATGGACGAGCGCGTGTTCGCGATCATCCACTGGCCCTTGTGGCCGCGCTGTTCCGCCTCGGCCGCCGCGGCGTCGACGAGCGACTTCGGCAGACCGGCCAGACCCGCCGCGTTGTCGATCGCCAGCGCGTGGGTCTCTTCATCGGACAACTGGTTGGCGCGAAACTTCGTGTAGAGCTGGGCGAGTTGCTGGTTGAGCACCGCGAGCTTCGCCTTGTCGGCCGCATTCAAGCGGGCGCCGTGGAACGTGAAATCCTTCCAGTAGACCCACGCCAGGCGCTGCTGTTCGGGGGTGAGCGACGCCTTGGCGGGCGAGTTGTAGACCGCCTCGATGCGCACATAGAGCCTGCCGTTCTGCGTGATCTTGTCGGCATGCGCGGCGAGCAGCGGCGCCAGCTCCGCCTCCACCGGCTGGAATTCCTTGCCGTTCAGACTGCCCGACCACACACCATAGATCGCCTGCACGCGTTGCAGCGATTGCCCCGAGCGCTCGAGCGCCGCGATGGTGTTCTCGAACGTGGGAGCCTCGGCATTGCCTGCGATGACATCGATCTCCTCGAGATTCTCCGCCATCGCCGCGAGCATCGCCGGCTTGAACTGCTCGACCTTGACCTGGTCGAACGGCGGCACCCCGCCATACGGCCCGGTCCAGTCCATCAGCAGCGGATTGCCGGTGCGTGACGGAGTCGACGCGCGCGCCGCGGCGGCGAACCCCAGCACCATGAATCCCAAGAGCAGCGAGCGTGTGAGCATGGTATCCCCGGGTGATGCGTCCGCGACGGAGCGGCGTTTCGGCGCCGTGGCAGAGGCTCGTGTGGCTGCGAACTCTACAGGGGGACCAGAGCGTTGGGAAGCATTGGACGTCGTTCCGCGCGGCGCCCGCGCCCGTGACTGGAATTGCCGCGGCAGGGCCGCGAAGCCGTGAAGCCCGTTCATTGGTAGAGCGACCGACCTGCGGCGTAATCTCTCGCCGCGCGGAACGGGCGCCTGGCCCGTATCACCGCATCCCGGGCGGCTGCGTTCGTCCCCGGTCGCAATGCTCCTCATTCCACGGAGGCCGCTCCGATGTCCTCGTATCCCGAAATCGAGCGCACGCTCACGCCGCAGCAGATTCAACTCCAGCAGGGCGTGCATGGCTTCGCGCGCGACGTCATGCGTCCCGCGGCCGCCGCGCTGGATCGGATGGCCGATCCCGCTCAGGTCATCGAGCGGGGCTCCCCGTTGTGGACGACGTTCTCGGCCGCATACCAGGCCGGGTTTCACACCGCGCTGATCCCGGTCGCATGCGGCGGGATGGGATTGACGGGACTGTCGCTGCAGATCGCGCTCGAGGAGATGGGATGGGGTTGCGCGGGACTGGCGACGAGCCTGGCGGTCGCGGGATTTCCGTTCATGTCGCTGGCGATGACGGGCGACCCGGCGATCATCGACGAATGGGTGCGGCCGTTCGTGGCCGACCGCACGGCCAGTCGCGTCGGGTGCTGGGCGATCACCGAGCCCGGGCACGGCTCCGATCACTTCTCGCCGGGCACGCCGGTGTTTCACAACACGGCGATCTCCGGCGAGGCGACCGCGCGTGCGGCCGGCGATGAATTCGTTCTCAACGGACAGAAGTCGGCGTGGGTCTCGAACGGCACCATCGCGACTCATGCGACCGTGCACCTGACGCTCGATCCGAGCCGGGGCATGACGGGCGGCGGGATCGCGTTCGTGCCGCTCGACGCGAAGGGCGTCACCAAGGACGCGCCGCTGGACAAGCTGGGCCAGCGCGCGCTGAATCAGGGCGCGATGACGTTCGACAACGTGCGGATTCCAAAGCGGTTCGTCCTCGTCGATCCCGACCACTACGAAGGCGCGCTGCGGCAGACGCTGGCGCTGACGAATGCCGCGATGGGCGCGGTGTTCACCGGCCTCGCGCGGGCCGCCTACGAGGAGGCGCTGGCTCACACCCAGACCCGCGTGCAGGGCGGCAAGCTGCTGTGCGAGCACCAGGTCGTGCAGATGCATCTGTTCGACATGTTCACGCGGGTGACGAACTGCCGGCTGCTGTCGCGGGCCGCGCTCGTCTACCAGGCGTCCGCGCAGCCGCCGACGCTCGAGTATTCCATCGCCTCGAAGGTCTACTGCGCCCGCGCCGCCCTCGACGTCGCCGACACCGCACTCCAGTTGTTCGGCGCGCGCGGATTGAGCAAGGGCTCGCTCATCGAGAAGCTGTTCCGCGATGCGCGCGCCACCCTGATCGAGGATGGTTCCAACGACGTGCTGGCGCTGGCGGGGGCGCAGGAGTTGCTGGCGCGCGGGGCGGCGAAGTAGGAGCGGCACCCCGGCGGGCACGCTTCATCCCGCGCGACGGCGCGGACCGGGGTCAGTCGCCCCGCTTGGTTCGCGGCGCCGGGTCCTCGTCGTGGCCGGGCCATGGCCGGCGGGGCTGAAGCCGCATCACGAGCTCGTGGGCGCCTTCGAGCCAGGCGAGTTTTTCCGCCAGCGTGAGATGCGCGAGGCGCCGGCGCTGGGCGCGGGCGTGATCCTCGAAGCCGGACTCCCACACCCGCTCCTCGAGCGGATCCCGCTCAGCCACGTCCGGTCCCCGGCGGCGTACGCAGCGACTCGAGGCCTTCGACGTCCTGGAGATCCTGCGGGCGCCCGGCGCGGCGCTTCATCTCGAGCAGGTCGTCGATCCCGACGAACGTCGCCTGGACACCCTGCGCGATTTCGAACCGGACCGCGCGCGCGTAGGCGGGGCCGAACTCGAACGGACTCTCGACGAACAGGTCCAGCTCGGTCGCACGGTGATCGCCGCTGAACGTGGAGAACACGGTCAGCCCCTTGTCGCGCATCCAGCACGCGCGCTGTTCCGCATCCGCGAACGCGGCGAACTCGACCGGCGCCCGCGGCCGGTAGCCGAGCCCGGACAGCGCCTCGACCGCGCGCCGCAGCGATTCGGGGTCCGGGTCGAGCACCAGATCCACGTCGGCGGTAAAGCGCACGAGGCCATGCGCGACGACCGCGAGGCCGCCGACGATGAGGTAGCGGGCGTTCGCTTCGTTCAGCGCGCGGACGATGGCTTCGAGGCTGCGTCGTTCCATGGCGTGGCCACCCGGGTCACTTCGAGGACGCGGCGGCAGCAGGTCTGCGCCGCGTTCGTCGCCCGATCCTAGCGCATCGCGCGTCCCGGGCGCGCCTGGCGCCGTCTGGGCGGGCCCAGGACATGCCTTGCCACGCTCAGGCGGCGTCCCGCAGGCGCCGGCGGCCGGAATATGGAAGTCGTCCACGTCCCGACGTTTCCGGCGGGGCGACCGATTTCTGATGCCGAACCGTCGCGGCCCGGGCTAGAGTGCACGCGGCTCCACAGAGTCAGCGGCGCGCTTCGGTCGACGAAGCGCGTCAACGCAGGGCCGGACCGCTCGCGCGGCCGCGCCGCAGGCATGCATCTCGCGACGTTTGCGCATCGGGCGGCAGGGCGGGAGTCCGGTCAGACCTCAGACAGAGGTACCCCCCATGCGCCGGTCCCCCCGACTCGGTTGGCTGCACCCCTCCCTGCGACGCGCGTTCGGTGTCGCACTCGTCGCGCTCCTGGTCCCCGCCGCCGCGTTCGCGATCGCGGGCAACGGCAAGCTGCAGATCCATCACATGGACATCGGCCAGGGCGATGCCGCGCTGCTGATCTCGCCGAACGGCCAGACGGCGCTGTTCGACGACGGCAACTACCTGAGCTGCACCAACATCAAGAGCTACCTGCAGGGGCTCGGGCTCACCACCGTCGATTACCACTTCCTGTCCCACTATCATTCCGATCATCTGGGCTGCATCGACGATCTGGCCGCGATCGGCATCGTCATCGGCACCGCGGGCTACGATCGCGGCTATTCGTATTCGAGCGGCACCTACACGTCCTACGTGAATACGCTGGGCGCCAAGCGGCACACCATCGCGAAGAATCAGACGATCACGCTCGACACGGGATCGGCGCACCCGGTCTCGATCAAGTGCGTCGACCTGAACGGCGCCGGTGTCTACTCGCCGAGCGGCAGCGACGAGAACGCCAAGAGCGCGGTGTACGAGGTGACGTACGGCAACTTCAACGAGGTCATCGGCGGCGACCTCACCGGGGACCCGGCGTCGAGCAACGACGTCGAGACCACGGTCGGACCCGAGACCGGCGACGTCGAGGTGTACAAGGTCCACCACCACGGCTCGCAATATTCGAGCAACGACAACTGGCTGAACGCCGTCACCCCGGAGGTCGGCATCATCTCGTGCGGCGACGGCAATTCGTACGGCCACCCGACGACCGCGGCGCTGACCCGCCTCCACAACCACGGCGTCCACACCTATTGGACCGAGACCGGCAACGGCGCGACGCCGAACCCGACCTGGGACAAGGTCGGCGGCACGATCGTGATCCAGGCGCAATGGGCCGCCGGCGCCACGTACACGGTGGCCGGTTCCGGGTTCACCGACACCTATACCAACGACGGGTCGGCGCCGCCCATCAACATCACGCAGGTCGCGGCCTCTGCGACAGTGCTCAAGGGCAGCATCAGCACCGGTGACTACACGCGGCTCGCGATCTCGGACGACGTGAAGATGTCGGTCTCGGCGGGCGTCACGGGCGGCAACTACTACACCGACTGGTATGGGTCGGTGTTCCTGTCCCATCCCCCGCTCGACCTGAAGGTGACCTACGAGGGCAACTTCACGATCTCGCGGACCCAGACGCTGTACCTGTGGAACTGGAGCACCAGCGCCTGGGACCAGTTCAACACCGCGACGGTGAGCACCACCGACGTGACCGCGAACTACAGCCCGGCATCGTTCGGCAACTATGTCGGGCCGTCGCGTGAGGTGCGGCTGCGCGTGAAGGGCGACGACCGGGCGGGCGGCAGCTACACGAGCCGCGGCGACTACCTGGCGGTCAACTACGACTACACGTCCGGCACTTCGCCCATGCTGGCTTCCAGCGGCCAGGCGGGCACGCTTGCGGCCGTGGCGGCGCCGGCGGCCATTGCGAGTGTGGCCAGCGCCACGCCATTGCTGCTGGCGTCGCGCGAGGCGCTCACGGACGCGATGCCCACCAGCGTCCTGCGCCGGATCGACGGCTCACCGACGCGTGACGGCGTGCAGCTCACGTGGACCGTGGGCAGCGGCGATCACATCGACGGCTTCAACGTCTATCGCGAATCGGGCGATCGCGGCCTGGTATTCGCCGGGAACGACGCGACGATCACGGGACGTGGCGACGAGGCGATCTTCCGGTTCGTGGACCCGGGGGCCACGGCCGGTGGCACCTACTGGCTCGGCGCGCGCGCGTGCTCGGGCCCCGAGACGATGATCGGCCCGATCCGCGTCGAAGGCGCATCGGCACTCGTGACCGGACTCACGCTCACCATGGCGCCGAATCCGGCGTTCGAGGTGACGCGCTTCGGATTCACGCTGGAGCGTGCGGGGGCGGTGACGCTCGAGATCTTCGACCTGCAGGGCCGCCGCATCGCCACTCCATTCCGTGGGCACTCGGCGGCCGGCACGGTCGACGTGGACTGGTCGCTGCGCGACGACCAGGGCCGGCCTGTGGAAGCCGGCCTGTACTTCGCACGGCTGGAAACCGAGGGCCGGACGCTCTACACCCGGGTGAACATCGCCGCCCGCTGAACGGGGCCGTTGAACTGCGGAGGGCCCGCCTTGATGGCGGGCCTTCCTTAGTTCCTGGCAGGCCGGAACCTCGTTCACTCGTATTCGGCGTGTAAGACTTTCCACGATTGTATCGCGCGGCACGGCGCGAATGGCGTCTCGTGCCGCTCCTGCGCGGGGAAGTGCTGAATTCATGTTGATGGCATGGTTCATGCCGGTTGTGGGGCCAGCCGGCCATCCGCGGGACGGCATGCATACGCCGTCGATGTTCCGCGGCCCCTCATATCGAAGGAGAGATCGACATGCCCCTGCTCAACGTGGTGGTCACCCTCATCGTCGTGGGAGTGCTGTTGTGGCTCGTGAACAGCTATATCCCGATGGACGCGAAGATCAAGCAGATCCTGAACATCGTCGTGGTCATCGCCGTGGTGCTCTGGCTGCTGAGCGCGTTCGGCCTGATCGGGAATCTCGGCGCCATCCGCGTCGGGCGACATTGAACAGCCCAGCCGCAACTTCGATCGACCCGACAAATCGCAGCGAGGCGCACGCGGATTCGTGGTAGCCTGCGCGGCCATGGATCCGGCCGCGACCCGCATCGACGATTCGCAACGCGAGCTCCGCGCGCGCCTGGTGGATGCGCTCGGTGGGGCGAACGCACACATGCCATTCGCCGATGTGATCCGTGACGTCCCCGCCGAAGCGCGCGACCGCAAGACCGCGGGGGCTCCCCACAGTCTGTGGGAGGTGCTCGAGCACCTGCGCATCACGCTGTGGGACATCCTCGAGTTCAGCCGCAACCCCCGTCACGAGAGCCCCGAGTTCCCGGCCGGCTACTGGCCGGCCGCGGCGTCCACATCAGCGGGCGGCGCGTGGGAGCGCAGCATTGCCGCGTTCGAGACGGATCTCGCGGCGTTCCGCGATCTGGTCGCGGATCCGCGGCGCGACCTCTACGCGAAGCTCGAGCACCCGCAGGCGAAGCCGCACCACACGCTGCTCCGCGAGGCGATGGTCGTCGTGGATCACAACGGCTATCACCTGGGAGAGCTGGTGTTGCTCCGGCGGTTGCTCGGGGTGTGGCCGTCCGCCGGCTAGGATGGGTGGTGGCGGATTCCTGCCGCGGCATGCGATGGCTCGCCGTGAACAAGCGCTAACTTGCCGCGGCAGGCGTCGAAAGGCATCATCGGCGCCCTACTCTTCTCCACGTCTTGTTGATGAGCAATTGGTACCGAGAATCAGGAGAGGCCCGCACTCCATGAACCCCGCCAACCCGCACGATCCCGCACTCCTCGCTAAGCGCCACGCCATCGTCATGGAACACATGACGGCCGAGAACGCCTATGAATTCGAGCGCTGCATCGATGCGTTCGCGCATCCGCGCTACGAGATCGTGCCCAACGGGACGATCTGGGACGGCCACGACGGCGTGAACGACCTGCTGCACCAGAACAAGACGGCGTTCCCGGATTTCCACTTCGGACCCGAGACGTTTCATCACTCGGAGACGGCGGTGCTGGTCGA
Source organism: Candidatus Eiseniibacteriota bacterium (assembly GCA_038231135.1). Lineage (GTDB taxonomy): Bacteria > Eisenbacteria > RBG-16-71-46 > RBG-16-71-46 > RBG-16-71-46 > JANLWX01. The sequence continues at coordinate 10,697 of JBBRLX010000021.1, forward strand.
GGGCCGGTTCAGTGGCACGCACCTCGGAGTGTGGAACGGCATACCGCCCACCGGGAAGAAGATCGACGTGGCGCTGATCATCCTGTTCCTGTTCGAGGGCGATCGCATGGTATGCGAGCGGACCTACTTCGACGTGCTCACCATCCTCACCCAGATGGGTGTCGCGCCCGGCGCCTGACGATGATCCCGCTCGGGACGGCCATCGACAGCCCGCAGACGGGCGAGCGCATGATCTTCCGCTCCACACAGGATTCCTCGGGGGGCACGCTGTTCCAGGCCGAGCTGATCGTGCAGCCGGGGGCCTACGTGGTGCGCTCGCACATCCATCCGCGCCAGGAGGAGCGCTTCGTGGTGCTCGAGGGCCGCTACGGGTGGACGATCGGCGGCAAGAGCGGCGTCGGCAGCCCGGGCGAGACGCTGATCTGCCCGATCGGCGTCCCGCACAGCCAGTGGAACGCCGGCGACACGCCGATGCGCATCTACTACGAGCACCGGCCCGCACTCACGTCGTCGGAAGTGTTCTTCGAGACGCAGTTCGGGCTCAGCCGCGAGGGCAAACTCACGCCCGCCGGCGGCATCCGGATGCCCCAGGCCGCGGTGCTGCTGTCCGAAGTGAGCGACTTCATCCACCCCGAGAGCCCGCCGCTGTGGCTTCAGAATCTCGTGTTCCCGCCGGCCGCCCTGATCGGACGCCTGCTGGGATTCCGCGCCCGTTATCCCAGGTACGCGGCGACGGGGACCGGACCGCGCACCTGAGGTTTGCGGGTCGAGGCCGCACTCGAGATCAGCGTCCGAGCGCCGTGACCCAACCCCAGTCGCACTCGTCCGCAGCGCTCCAGCCGCCGATGGGCGGCCCAGACGGCGGATCCGAGGGCGCACCCAGCGACTCGGCCGCATTCGCCGGCCGGGCGAGCCAGCGCGAGATGTCGGCGGCGAGCGTCGCGCGCAGCGCCTGATCCGCGGGCTCGCCGGTGTGCGCGCCGTGCGCGAGGTCGGACGCCAGACGTCGCAGCGTCGCTTCCAGCGCGGCGTGCACCGCGGGGGCCTGCGCCGGCGCCGCCGCGGCCGCGAGCAGCCGGCGCACGGTCGTCGCCTGCACGGTGCGCCGGATCTCACGCAGCCGCGGCGCTGACGGCATGGCATCCACGAACACCGTGCGCATGAGGGCGTCGAGCAGTTCCTCCACGCCCGGCAGACCCGCGTCGCGCCGGTGAAAATCCACGAGCCGCGCCAGTCGCTCCGGCGGCAGCAGCATCGCCAGCGTCATGTCGGCCGCGGTGGCGGCCGCACCGAGTGCGTCGAACGCCGGGCTCGTATGCGAGCCGAACAGCTCGCGGTGCAGCGGGTAGTCGAGCGACGGCGGCGGCAGCAGCCCCAGCAACTGCTCCGGCACATCGAGCACGGCGGGCGCGAGCGTGCCGAGCACGGCCGCGAGCGCGGCGCGCTGGCGCGCGGCAGCTACGGGAGTCGCCGGTGGCGACCCATCGCCCCGCACGGCGTAGCTGTAGTCGAGCCCGCCGATCGACTTGGCCGCCGCCTCGAGCTGGTAGCGGTGATGGAAGTACAGCGGCACCAGCACCTCGGTCAGCGTGCTCTGCGCGGTGCCCGGTGCGATGTTGTGCGCGCCGAAATGCGCGAGCGCGATGCGCCGCACGGCCAGCGTGTGCGCCAGTTCCGCCACGGGGTCCGCGCCGTTGTCCCACATGGCGGCGAGCGGATGCGCCGCCCCCGCGGGACGCGTGTCGTCATCCGACATGTAGACGAACCCCTGGTCGCGATTCTCGCGCAGGATCGCCTCCAGCCCCGCCCGCTCGTCGGCGCCCGGCGGGAACTGCGTGTAGGCGTAGCGCACCTGCTGCACGTCCCACGCGCCGATGCCGGTCGCGTAGGCGTCGCCGAAGTCGAGCGTGCTGTCGGCGCGGATGCCGATCTTGGGCGCCGGGTAGTCCATCACCGACGCGCGCCCGGCATACGTGCTGGCCGCGAAGTTGTGCATGAACCCGAGCGTGTGCCCGACCTCGTGCGCCGCGAGTTGCCGGATGCGCGCGAGACTGAGCTGCACCGGGTCGTCCGGCGTGCCCGTTCCGGATTTCTCGGTGCCGGCCAGGGCTTCGAAAATCAGGCGGTCCTGCCGGATGCGCAGCGAACCCAGCGTGACATGGCCCTTCAGCATCTCGCCCGTGCGCGGGTCGACGACGCCGCCGCCGTACGACCAGCCGCGCGTGGCGCGATGCACCCACTCGATGACGTTGTAGCGCACGTCGAGCGGGTCGGCGTCGGGCGGCAGCAGCTTCACCTGGAACGCGTCGATGAATCCCGCCGCATCGAAGGCCTTCGCCCACCACGATGCACCTTCCACGAGCGCGCTGCGGATCGGCTCGGGAGCCCCCGGATCGACGTAGTAGACGAGCGGCCGCTTCACACGCGAGCGCGCCGCGGTGGGGTCGAGTTTCTCCAGCCGGTGACGGACCAGCCAGCGGATGTCGATGTCGGCCGCGATCGGTTGCGAGTAGTCCGCGAACAGCACGTCGAACGAGCCGGACCGCGGGTCCCACGCGCGGGGCACATAGCCATCGTCCGGCAGCCGCACCAGCGAGTGGTGCTGCACGAGCGTCACCGCCTGCGGCGTGGGCGCCGTGGCGCGGACCTCCGGCCCCGGCTCGTCGCAGGAGAACGTGAGCAGGGCCTCGAACTCGAGATTGTCCGGGAAGCTTCGGCATGCCACGGGGTCCAGCACGCTGCGATCCTTGTCGAGTGAGAACGTCCCCTGCCCGGCGGTCTTCAACGCGGCGGCCGAGCCGTGCGCGTCGCGCACCACGAACGACGTGAAGTCCACGAGCAGCCGGCCGTCGGGGGCGGTCGCCGCGACGTCGCCCGCCCACAGCACGGACACCGCGAACGACTCGCGCACCGCGCGCACCTCGTTGCTGTCGGCGGACTGCGCCCGGTAGCGCAGATTCGGCTGCTCGATGAGCACGCGCCCGCCCACCCGCCGGATCGTCACCACGCGCGTGTCGCCCGCCTGGCCGCGATCGAGGCCGACCGGGTTCGAGCCGAGTCCGGTCCGGATGCCTTCGAGGTAGAGAAAGCTCCCGCACTCGCCGCGCGGACCCTGCGCCTTCGGCAATTCGAGCAGCAGCTTGCCGGTCCTGAGGTCGAGCCAGGTCGTGAGCAGCCCGGTGCGGCGTGTAAACGACTTGGTCGCGGCGGCAAACGTCGTGGCGGCGGGCGACGCCGGCGCTGCGGCGAGAACCGGCGTGGCGACCGTTGCGCCCGCCAGTACGAAGGCCACGCCGAACCGCGCGCGCGGTGAACGTCGGACCGCTGTCGTGGTCGTGAACCTCGCTGTCATCATCGCCTCGAAATCGGAATGGTGCTCTGGACGACGAGTGAGCGGGCGACGATAGGGTCGGGACGTGCATCGGTCCAGCGAATCGGACCATCGGCTGCGCTCGGTTTTCAGGGCCGGCTCATCCACTCCCGCCTCACGAACTCCAGAATCGCGGGCCCCGCCGTCTTGTCGGGCCGGCTCAGCGTGAGCACGATCCGGGAATGGCTCTCCCCCGGCACGACCGTCAGGCGCACGTTCGCGCCCTGCTGACGCAGCGCGTCCTCCAGCAGGTGCGCCTGACGTTTCAGGGCCGGCTTCTCGCCGCCCGAATGGAGGATCAGGAACGGCGGCGCGGCGCGGGTCACGTAATGGACCGGCGACGCGACGGTCTTCCACTGCTCCGTGGCATCCTGTCCGCGAAACCGCTTCTCGTAGTACGTCCGGCTCTCGCCCAGCTCGTAGGTCTTCGAGTCGGCGATGTCGAGTCCCGCGCCGCTCACGATGATGGCGCCGCGCACGGGAGTGAAGTCCGGTGACGTGGTGTCCAGCGCCACGAACGCGGAGAGATACCCTCCGGCCGAATGGCCCATCAGGAAGATGTCGTCGGGCCGCCCGCCGTGCTCCCGGATGTGATCGTGGATCCAGCGTGTGGCCTGCCTCGCGTCCGCCACCTGGCCGCGCCAGTCGGTCGCGGGCTGCAGCCGGTAGTTGATCACGGCCACGCCGATGCCTTGCGATGCGTAGAAGCGCCCGACATTCGCATACACGTCCGCGCCGCCCGCGCGCAGCGACTTGTCGCCTTCGGTCCAGTTGCCCCCGTGAACGAACAGCATGACCGGCCAGTCGCGTCCCGCCGGCAGGTAGAGATCGAGCCGGTGCGGATTGTCGCAGGCCGCCGCGGGTGCGTAGCACACGTCGCGGATGATCTGCGCTGCGGGGAGGTCGGCGCGCCGGTAGAGCAGCTTGACTCCCACCCGCGTCACGACGGAACAGCCGGAGAGACCCACGACGCAGGCGATTACGAGAGTGCCGGACAGGATTCTCATGAGTGCACATCCTACGTGACCGTGACGGTCATCGCCGAATATGAAGTCCCCGCGCCATGAACACGAGCTCGCGCCGGGGCTCGTCCACCTCGGAGCCGGGAGGACGCGCAGACCCGGCACGGAGAGACGCCCCACACGAGGTTCGTGGCGCGTCCCGGTGTAGATTGGGGGGCTCATGACTCCCGGCTCGCGACTCCTCGCCAACCTGCGTTCGATGACCGGCGGCCTGCCGCGTCCGTTCTGGGTGATCTGGGCAGGCACGTTCGTCAATCGCTGCGGCAGCTTCGTGCTGCCGTTCCTCGCGATCTACCTGACCGAAGCGCGTGGCCTGTCAATCACGCAGGCCGGCCTGGTGGTGTCGATCTACGGCGCCGGCGGCGCGATCGCGGCCCCGCTCGGCGGCTTTCTCGCCGATCGCGTGGGTCGGCGTTCTACGCTGATCACGGCGCTCGGCCTGGGAGGCGCGGGCATGATCGCGATCGGGTTCGCGCACCGCATCCAGGTGATCGCGCCCGCGATGTTCTGCGTGGCGGCGGTGTCCGAGATGTACCGGCCGGCCATGCAGGCGGCCGTTGCCGACCTGGTGCCGCCGCACGACCGGGTGCGCGCCTACGGCCTGATCTACTGGGTCATCAACCTGGGTTTCGCGATCGGCCTCGCGGTCGGCGGCACACTCGCGAGCGTGTCGTTTCGCTGGCTGTTCGTGGGGGATGGCGCCACGACGCTGCTGTTCGCGCTGCTGATCGGGCTCGGGCTGCCCGAGACGCGGCCGGCGCGGGCGCCGCGGGCCGCGGGCGCCGCCGTGTTGTCGTCGTGGGGAGAGTTCACCGCACCCTATCGCGACCTGCCGTTCGTGCTGTTCCTCGGTCTGAGCCTGCTGTTCGCGATCGTGTTCATGCAGAATTCGACCACGTTCCCGCTCGACATGGCGGCTCACGGCGTGTCGAAATCGACGTTTGGGTTGATCCTCGCCATGAACGGCGTGCTGATCGTGCTGATCCAGCCCGTGCTGGGGCCGGCCCTGACGCGCCGCAACCGCTCGCGCACGATCGCGGCCGGGGCACTGGTGGTGGGGCTCGGGTTCGGGCTCAACGCGATCGCGAGGATCGCGCCGGTATACGCGCTCGGCGTCGCGATCTGGACGCTGGGCGAGATCGCGGTGCTGCCGGTCGCGAATGCGCTCGTGGCCGATCTGGCGCCGCCGGAGCTGCGCGGCCGGTACCAGGGCGCCTACAGCCTGTCGTTCGGGCTCGCGGTCTGCGTGTCGCCGGCGCTCGGAACGCTCGTGCTGCAACGACTGGGTGGCACCGTATTGTGGGTGGGATGTTTCGCCATCGGGCTCGCCATCGCGGCCGGGCACCTGGCGCTGTCGCGCTCGCTGATGCGCATGCGGGCCGAACGAATCGCCGCACACCAGCCGCCGCGCGTCATGGAGGCATGATGTTCAAAACCGTCGCCGATGAGCTATGGGTGTTCGATGCCGAGTGGGTGCCCGATGCCCCGACCGGCCGGCGCGTGTACGGGCTGCCGCCCGACATGCCGGATGCCGCGGTCGTCGAGCACATGTTCAAGGCCGCCGGCGCGACCGCGGAGGACCCGCGGCCGTTCCTCAAGACGGTCCTGTGCCGCGTGGTGTCGATCTCGGCCATCAAGCGGTACGCCACGCGCAGCCATCCTATTGCGCTCGACATGAAGTCGCTGCCGGAGGCGGGTGAGGGCGCGCTCGACGAGGCGGCGCTGATCTCGCGGTTCCTGGAATCCGCGGGCAAGACCAAGCCGCAGCTCGTCGGCTACAACATCCGCGGCGCGGACCTGCCGATCCTGATCCAGCGCGCCATGGCGCTGGGCATCGCGGCGCCGGGGTTCTGCAAGCGCCCGGACCGGCCGTGGGACGGCGCCGACTACTTCCACTCGTCGAGCGACGGCGTCGTCGACCTGATGGACGTCTACGGCATCCGCGGGCGCGGGTCGCCGTCGCTGCACGAGCTGGCCAGCGCCGCGGCGATCCCCGGCAAGCTCGACACCGCGGGCGACCAGGTGTTCGACCTGTGGCAGGCGGGCGACGTGCGGCGAATCGTCGAGTACAACGAGCACGATGTGATCAGCACGTACCTCGTGTGGCTGCGCAGCGCGCACCTCGCGGGCTTCCTGACCCCGGCAGCGTTCCAGGCCGAGGAGCGGTTGCTCGAAGCGATGCTGCTCGGCCGCGTCGCCACGGGCGCGCAGCACCTGGCGCGCTACCTCGAGCACTGGGCGCCGGGACGGAATGCGGTGACGGCGGGCTGAGGAGCGCGGTCGCGGTTGCCTACTCCGCGGTCAACTCGCACAGCTTGAGCACCGTGTTCCAGTTGCGGCCGGTGCCGATCGTGTCGAGCCTGCGATCGAAGTAGTCATTCGTGAGTTTCGTGCGGCCCATGCCGTTGGGGCACGACAGGTAGACCTCACGCCCCCGCACTTCGAACGCGTCGGGGGGTGACCGCAGCGGATCCAGCTCGGCGATCCGGCGCGCAGGCGGCGCGTCGCGCAGGAACAGCACGTGCAGCGCCTTCGTCTCGGCGCCCTTGCGCAGGAACGGATTGCCGCGCGACACCGCCACGAGCTCCGCGGCCGAGCGGAGCATGACCGGAACGGTCAGCCCGGTCTCCGTGAGGATGCGCTCCGTCACGCGCTTCACGAGCACTCGCAACACGCCCGCCGGGGCGCGGAACACCACGTTCCCGCTCTGAATGTAGGTCCGCACGTCGGCGCAGCCGAGGCTCGTGAACGTGGCGACGAGATCGCTCATCGACACACTGTTGCGGCCGCCGACATTGATGCCGCGCAGCAGGGCGGCGTGCCTGCCGGGCTTCACCTGCGTGCCGCGGCCCGCGCGGACGGCACGGCACCGGGCACGGCCCGGAGCCCGTCGGCCAGGGGCATATGGTAAAACGGGATGACACTCATGATGCGTCGATTGTACATCGAATCATATTCCGTGCTGAAGGACCGCGTGAGTTGTAAGCTGTTCGGCAGTTGTCGGTATTCGCCGTCGCCGGATCCGAATGGACCGGCGGAGTGAGCCTCACATCCAGACCGGGTGGGAGCCTCCCGTGCGCCACACCCTCCTTCCCTTCGCGCTTACGCTGTGTGCAAGCGCCGCATTCGGAACCGCGTCCGCCGCCACCCCGTCCATCGCGGACTCGACCCTGCCGTTCGTCACCGCGATCGAGGTCGGCTCGCCTCATGGCGGGCCCGTGATCTGCATGGACGACAGCATCGTGGTGCGGGCGTATGGGGTGTTCCCCAACCCGTGTTTCCGGGTACGTATCGAAACGCTGGACGACTCCGCCTCACCTCTGCCCCGGCCGCCCATCGTGCGATTCGTCGTCGAACGCGACTGTCTCCGCTTGAATTGCCCACGAGTGTCGTCGCCGTGGAACGCACGCGTGGTGTTGCCGCCACTGCCTCCGGGCCGCTATGACCTGATCGCGCAGTTGGCGTTGGCCCAGACCTGGTCGCGCACGCTGGTGCTGCTGGGGCGCTGAAGCACGCGGTCGCGTGCGCCGGCGGTATTAGCCGCGCGCACGCGACCCATTTTGCCGAGCATCCGGCCTGCCGCCTGCTGCAACGAGCGATCCGAGTTCGCTAAGCGCGCCTACCCCTCCAACGCCCGCGCGAATCGCCGCACGATCTCGCCCGCCGGCTCGATCGCCGTCACGCCCTCGACACTCTTGCCGGCCTGCCAGTAGTCGCTGGTCGATTCCTTGAGCGAGTCGTGCTTGAGGCGATGGAGCGAACGCAACGCGTAGATCGTGCGCATCCAGTGGCGCGTGCGCTTCTGGCGCAGCAGGAAGCGCTCGAGCGGGCCGGCCTTGAGCCCGATGCGTCGCACGTGCGGCGTGTTGAGCACCGATACCGGGATGCCGGTGAGGCGCTCGCTCAGCACCACGTCGGCGGCGCCGGCGCGCACCAGCTCCGCCTTGTAGGCGTCGCTCGCGCGGCATTCGACCGTGGCGATGAAACGCGTCCCGAGCTGGGCGCCGGCGTAGCCCAGGCGGATCACTCCAGCGAATTCCTCGGGCGTTCCGACACCGCCCGCGCAAACGACCGGCAGGCCGAACGGCGTGAGTTCGTCGAGCAGCGTGCGCGGATCGCGCGGCCCGGCGTGGCCGCCGGCCTGGTTGTTCACCGCGATCATGCCATTCACGCCGCCGTCGCGGGCCTTAGCTGCCCAGCGGGCTTCGGTGACGTCGTGATACACGATGCCGCCGTGCGGCGCGACGCGGTCCACCACCCACCGCGGATTGCCGAGCGACGTGACGAAGAACCGCACGCCCTCCTCGAGTGCGATGTCCACCCACGCCATCATGCGCTCGTGGTAGGCGCGCGAGGTCTTCTCGATCAACGCGTTCATGCCGATCGGCTTCGAAGTGAGCGCGCGGATCATGCGCAGCCCGGCGCGAAACTCGTGGCCATGGACGTACGTCAGCGACACCGGCTGCACGATGCCGATGGCGCCGGCGGCGGACACCGCAGCGACGAGTTCCGGATTGCTGCACGGGTACATGGCGCCGCAGATCAGGGGAATCTGGATGTGCGCATCGCGTGTGAGCGGCGTTTCGATCGGGCTCACGCGGGGCTCAGCCGCCAGGTCACGAACACCTCTGCCACCACGTCTCCCGCCGCGTCGCGGATCGCCGCGGACACCTTGAAGTCGACCGGCTCGCGGACTTCGGGCAGCGAGCAGGTGGTGTCGGCGGTGAGCAGCCCGCGCGCCTTCTTCGCGTAGCGCACGTCGATCGCGGTGACGATGCCGCGCACCGAACGCGGCAGCGCACACGTCATGGCGAGCCCGCTCGTCAGCTCGCCCAGGTTCGCGAGCGCGATCGCGTGCACGGAGCGCAGATGGTTGCGCACCCCGCGACGCTCCCGCAGCTGCAGGCACGCCCGCCCGGGACCGAGCTCGACCACCCGGGCGCCGAGCGCGCCGCTATAGGGCACGCGCAAACGCAGGATCAGGCCAAACAGCGCACGTCCGCCGGGCAGCACGCTCAGCCGCTTCCACAGTTGGAGCAGTTGCGGGGCGTCGGGGGCGGCGTGTTGGACCGCCGCGTGGGTTGTGGTGGGGTTCATCGTCGCACCGTAGTGGAATTGGCGTCGGGGGAAAACTGGCCGATCAGGCCCGGCCACCCGTCGCTCAATGCATTCACCTGCATGCATGTTTAATTGGGGCCCGGAGGCCGAACCTGAATGAATGCATGTCTGTGCACTTAGGCTTGGACTTGACAATCAAATGCACCACCATCGATATCGACATCGGCGGGCATGCCGGTTGCTGCCATACATACGCACGATGAACTACGAACTCTGTAACAATAACCACGGCAATATGTTGCCGATACGCTGGCATGTCGCCGCGGAACCCATCCCGGACAGAGGCCACCCTTCGGCGCCGGACTGCGGCCAATATTGGGCCGGAATCCGGACGGCTATCGGCCCCAGTCTGACCCGTAGCAGCCCCGGCTTCCCCGCCTCGCAGGGGCGAATCCCCACCCTGGTCAGTACCGCATGAACACCACCCGTGTTGTCGGCCGCCAGGGGCTTCGCCTGCTCGGTGGCACCGTGCTCGCGCGCTCGATGGACCTCGCGCTTTACCTTCTGCTCGCCCGCACGCTCGGCGTCGAGACGTTCGGCCGCTACACGTACGCGCTGTCGTTCACGTTGCTGTTCAACGCGCTCAGCGATCTCGGCATCGCCACCGTGCTCACGCGCGAGGTCGCGCGTGCGCCGGACCGCGCACGCGAGCTGCTGCGGCCGTGCCTCGCGCTCAAGGCGGTGCTCGGCGGCTTCACGCTGCTGGCGGTGATCGGCATCGCGCGCGTGGGCCCCGCCGGCGCGGGCGGCCTGTCACTGGTACTGCCGATCGTCGCGGGCATGATCCTCAACTCCACGGCGATGCTGTACGACGGCCTGCTGCGCGCCGAGGGTCGCGCCGGTCGCAGCGGGCTCAACCTGCTGCTCCAGAGCGTGGCCAGCCTGATCGCGGGCGCGGCGCTGCTGGGCGTCGGCCTCGGGCCCCAGGCCGGCGCGTTCGCGTATCTCGCGGGCGGCGTCGCGAGACTGACATCCGCGGCGTGGTGGTCACGCGACCTGTGGGGCGCGCGGGCGATCACGACCGCGCCTTCGAGCCACCCGGCCATCGCGGCCGCGGCCCCCCGGAAGCTCGACGCACGCGCCATCCTGCGCGAGGCCGCGCCGCTGGCGATGTCGGCGGTGTTCATCGCGCTCTACTTCCGCATCGACGCCGTGATCCTTCGCTCGATCCAGGGCGAGCGGGCGGTAGGGCTCTATGCCGGCGTCTACCGCATGTTCGAGACGTTCGCGCTGCTCGCGGTGACGTTCCGCTCGGTGCTGTTCCCGGTGATGGCGCGCGTCGCCGACGACTCCGCGAAGTCGCTCGGCGTGCTGTGCCGCAAGTCGCTCCGCCTTCACCTGCTGTTCACGATCGGCGTGGCGGTGTTCTTCACGATGGAGGCGCCGGCGATCGTGCGCGTGGTGCTCGGCCCCGCCTACGCCGAGGCCGCGCCGGGGCTCGCGATTCTCATGTGGGCGCTGCCGGGCTCGTACATGGCCGATACCCTGTTGTTCCTGCTCACCGCCCAGCGCCGCCAGGCACTCGGCACCTGGGCGGTGGGCATCACCGCCGGAGTGAACATCGTGCTCAACCTGATCATGGTGCCGCGCATGTCGTTCGTCGGCGCCTCGGTGGCGACGGTCGCGAGCGAGTGGCTGTCGTTCGCGCTGCTGTTCGTGATGTTCCGGCGCGCGGCCGCGGTGCCCGGCATGGCGTCGCTGATGTGGCGCCCCGCGGCGGCGGGCGCGATGCTGGCCGGCGGTCTGTGGTTCGCGGCGCGCTGGCACGCGGCGACGCTGCCCGCCGTCGCGCTGGTCGCGATCGCGGCGGTGGTCGCCTATCCCCTGCTGCTCGCGGCGGTGGGCGCGATCGGTCGCGAGGATCTCGCGATGCTGCGGGCGCTGGCCCCGGCGAAACCCGCGGCAGGCGTCGTATGAACCGCGTGTGGAACGCGATCGCGCTCAAGGGCGGCCCGTGGAACCTCGCCCGCATCCTGCTTCAGATGGCCGCGCCGCGCGTATTCGCCGCGTGGTACGTGCCGTGGCTGCGGCTCTACGGCGTGCGCATCGGACGCGGCTGCGTCGTGCGCGCGCCGATCCGGATCGCCGGCGACCCGCGGCGCGTCACGATCGGCGACGGCTGCAGCATCCACGCGGGAGTGTCGTTCTGGACGCACGACTACGACGCGGGCCACGGCCGCATCGTGCTCGGTAGTGGCGTGACGTGCCTGCGCGGCGTCACGTTCAATTCCTACGAATCGATCGAGGTCGGCGCGCTCACCGCATTCGGCGACGGCTGCTACGTGCAGGACAACGACCACGGCACCGAGCCCGGCACCCCGGTGATGCGCCAGGCGTCGCACGGTTCACCGATCGTGATCGGCGAGGACGTGTGGTTCGGCGCCCGCTGCATCGTGCTCAAGGGCGTGACGGTCGGCGATCACACGATCGTCGGCGCCGGCAGTGTGGTGACGAGGTCGTTGCCGCCGAACGTCGTCGCCGTGGGTGTGCCGTGCCGCGAGATCAAGCGGCGCGGGGAGATCGGTCGGCACGCGGCGTAGGCTCGATCCCCGCCCGTTACGTCGGCTGATTGCAAGAGTTGATATCGGCTGATCGCAACCTTGTTATTACTCCTCGCGCCTTACCGTCTCCGGCGAGAACGCCGGTAAACACACCGCGACGTACTCGGCGCCATCGACCTCGGGAGTGCTGTACCGCACGCGCTCTCCCGCGCGCGTGATCACGGCCTGACCGGCGCGTACGTCGAAGACGCCCGCATCGTGCGTCACCCGCAGCATGCCCCGCAGCACCAGCGTGTATTCGTCGAACGCCGGCCGTTGCGCGGGCTCCTCCCAGCCGGACGGGCTGCGCATGTGGGCGATGCTCACGTCTGCGGAGCCGGAGTTCACCCGGCCCACGTATTCGTCGATGCGCTTGGGCTTGTTGCCCGCGGACGTGATCGTCGTCGGGGCGGCTACGAGCTTGGGCATTGCATGGGCCTCGTGGTTCGGGTCGATCGATAGGCAGGTCGTTCCCCGGCGGCATCGGGAGGCACGAACAACGATGAGTCGCCGAGGGCAGTGATCATGGGATCGGCACAGCCGGCTTCTTGTGGTCCCCCTTCACCACCACCGCCGGAATCTGCTGCTCCCGCACGCGGCGGTTGAAGTCCGCGAGGTCCAGGTTCAGGAGCTTCGACAGCGTCGAGAGCTGTGCGTCGATGCGCGCCGCCAGGTCCGTGTAGACGGCCTCCGCCTGCACGGTCGGGCGCGCGTCGACACCATCCAGCACCCCGCCGAGGTCGGCCAGCTTGTTGTTGAGCCGGATCGGATAGTTCAGCGGGTCCTGGCTGCTCTTGAGCTTGGTCTGGTAGAGCGCCTCCTCCACCTTCGTGAGCTTGTCCGACAGCGATTTCGCGGCGACGGCGAGCGTCGAGTCGTGCGCGAGCGGCTTCGCGCGCTGGGCGACTGCGGCCACCTGATCCCGTACGTCGCGCAACCGGGTGATCGCGTCGTGCATCGCGGTGAGCTGGTCGCGGATCCGCAGCTGAAAGTCGTGCTTGCTCCTGAGATCGGCCGGGGTCGCCTGCACGCGCGGGTCCTGCTTCACCTCGAACGCGCGCGTCTGCGTGACGCCGCCGGCGGTGAGCCGCACGCGATAGGTGCCGGGGACGACCTCGGGGCCGTCGAGCGTGCCGCCCCACAGGATCAGGCCCTTGAAGCGGCTCGCCTCCGCCTCGCGCAGGTTCCACACGAAACGATTGAGCCCGGCCTGCGCGGGCACCACGGGCTGCGGCGGGACACCGTCGCCCGCGTCGGGCGCAGGCCGGCTCGTGAACTTGCGGATCACGGTACCCGCGCCGTCGAGGAACTCGAGTGTCACCGTGTCGCGGTCGCTGGATTCGTTGCGCAACAGGTAGTCGATCGCGACGCCGCGAGGGGGATTGCCGCCGATGTTGCCGGCGTTGCCGCCTCCGGCAGGACCGCCGAACAGCCACGCCGCTCCCGGGGTGAACAGGTGAACGCGCTCCGCGGTCACGGCCGGCGTCAGCTCGCGCAGCGCACCGATGCCGTCGAGGATCCAGAACGCGCGGCCCTGCGTCGAGATTACGAGGTCGTCGTCCTTGATGACCAGGTCGGTCACCGGCACCACCGGCAGCAGGCCGCGCGGCTCCTCGTCGACGAGCGTTGCCGCGCTCTCGGGCTTCGCGGTGGCGGTCGCCCGCCGGGCGGCGGCGCGATACGCGTCCTGGGCGCCCGGCGTCGCCAGGCGCAGCGGCGCCCAGTGATTGCCGTCGTCGATCGACCAATACACGCCGGTCTCGGTGCCGCAGAACAACAGCCCGCGCTTCACCGGGTCCTCGCGCACCGCGCGCGCGAACGCGCCCACCGGCAGTCCGGCGGCGAGGCTGCGCCACGAGCGTCCGTAGTCGCGCGTGACGAACACGTACGGCCGGTCGTCCTCCAGCTTGTAGCGGTTCGCGGCGACGTACGCGGTGCCGGCGTCGTGCGGCGACGGATCGATCTGGCTGATCATGCTCCATTTGGGCAGCGCAGGCGGCGTCACTTCGCTCCACGTATGGCCGCCGTCCTGCGTCACGTGGACCAGCCCGTCGTCGGATCCCACCCACAACACGCCGGCCTTCACGGGCGACTCCGCCATCGCGAAGATCGTGCAGTAGTACTCGATGCTGGTGTTGTCCTGGGTGATGGGCCCGCCGGACGACCCGAGTTTCGTGGGATCGTTGCGCGTGAGATCGGGGCTGATGATGTTCCAGCTCTGGCCCTCGTCGCGCGACTCGAACAGCACGTTGGCGCCCGCGTACACCGTGTTCGAGTCGTGCGGCGACATCACGATCGGGAACGTCCACTGGAACCGGTACTTCATGGCCTCGGCGCCCGAGCCCATCGGGTTCTCGGGCCATGGCGACACGTTGCGCTCCTGCTCGATGCGGCGGTCGAGGCGGCCGACGTAGCCATCGTAGCAGCCCGCATAGACCACGTTCGGGTCGCCGCGCTTCGGGGTGACGTAGCCGCTCTCGCAGCCGCCCACGTCGTACCAGTCGGCGGCGCCGATGCCGAAGCCGCGGGTGCGAGATGCGATCGACACGGTGGTGTTGTCCTGCTGGGCGCCGTAGAGCCGGTACGGAAACCCGTCGTCGGTGACCACGTGGTAGAACTGCGCCGTGGGCTGGTTGTCCTCGCCCGTCCACGTCACACCGCCGTCGGTGGTCACCGTGGCGCCGCCGTCATTGCTTTCGATCATCCGCTGCGGGTCGTCGGGATCGATCCACAGGTCGTGGTTGTCGCCGTGCGGCGGGCGGAGCGTGGCGAACGTGCGGCCGCCATCCTGCGAATGCTGGCACTGCACGTTCAGCACGTAGACGCCGTCGGCATTTTTCGGGTCGGCGAACACGTGGGTGTAGTACCACGCGCGCTGGCGCAGGTTGCGGTCCTCGTTCACGCGGTTCCACGTGCGCCCGGCGTCGTCCGAGCGGAACACGCCGCCGTCGTCCGCCTCGATCACCGCCCACACCCGGTCGGGATTCGCGGGTGAGATCGTCACGCCGGCGCGGCCCCACAGGCCCTTCGGCAGCCCGGCGCCGACGAGCCGCTGCCAGCTGTCGCCGCCGTCGGTCGAGCGATAGAGCCCGCTGCCCCGGCCACCGCTCTCGAGCGACCACGGCGTGCGCACCACCTGCCAGGTGGTGGCGTAGAGCACGCGCGGATTCGCGGCGCTCATCGACAGGTCGATGGCGCCGGTGCTGTCGTTCACGAACAGCACGTTCTTCCAGGTGCGGCCGCCGTCGAGCGAGCGGAACACGCCGCGCTCGTGGTTGGGACCGAACGCGTGCCCGAGCGCCGCGACGTAGACGTGATCGGGTTCCCGCGGATGCACGCGGATCCGGCCGATCTGCCGCGCATCGGCGAGTCCCATGTGGATCCATGTGCGGCCGGCATCGAGCGAGCGATACACGCCGTCACCCTGCGACAGGTTGCCGCGGATGCAGCCCTCGCCCATGCCCGCATACACCACGTTGGGATCGGACGGCGCCACCGCGATCGCGCCGACCGAACTCGAGCCGAGGCTGCCGTCCGACACCGGCTTCCATCGCACGCCGCCGTCGGTGGTTTTCCAGATGCCGCTGCCGGTGCCGCCGAAGTAATAGACGTTGCGCTGGCCCGGTACACCCGTGACCGCGGTCACTCGGCCGCCGCGATAGGGGCCGACGTTCCGCCATTGGAGCCCGCGCAGCAGCAGCGGGTCGGCGAGATCGCGCGGCGATCCGGATCGTTCGGGCCGGGCACTCGCGGCCGATCCCGGCGTTGTCGCGCGAGCGCGTGCGGCGGGCGCCGCCGAGACCGGCAGTGCCGGTATGACCGACATCACGACCGCGGTCGCCATCGCGAGCGCGACTCGTGAGCGGATGGCATGAAACGCCAGGGACGGTGCGCGATGCATGACTCGCGTCATGGGGACATCTCCGGACGGGGGACGTGGAGGCGCGGCGGGGAAGGCCGCGAAGCGTAGGCCAGCCGGGCCGCCGTCACAATGGACAATGGCGGGTGGCGGTGACGGTCGCGAAGCGGGATGCTGCCGTCATGCTCCAGGAACCCGCGGGCGCGGAGCCCGCCTCCAACTCCGGCCCGCATGTCTATGTCGACGCCGACGCGTGCCCGGTGAAGACCGAGGTGTTCCGCGTCGCGGAGCGCCACGGTCTGCGCGTCACGCTGGTGGCCGGCACGTGGATGCGGATTCCGGACGACGCGCGGCTGCGGCTCGAGGTCGTGGAGCAGGGCTTCGACGCCGCCGACGACTGGATCGTGGAGCGCGTGGAGCGCGGCGACATCGTGATCACCGCCGACATCCTGCTCGCGTCGCGATGCCTCGAGCGCGGCGCACTGGTGCTCGGCACCACCGGCCGGCCGTTCACCGAGGACAACATCGGCGACGCAGTCGCGACGCGCACGCTGCTCGCCGACCTGCGCGGCGCCGGGGAAATCACCCGAGGCCCGGCCGCGTTCACGCATCAGGACCGCTCGCGGTTCCTGCAGGCGCTGGAGACGGCGGTGGTGGCGGCGAAGACGCTGCGGTCGCGGCCACGCCGGGACTGACGAGCCGGTCGGCCAGCATCGCCTTCACCGCGCCGCGCGTCCCGGCAGCTCAGGCGCGCGAGCTCATCGACACGCGGATGTGATAGACGAGCAGCAGCAGGAACGCGCCCACGATCGACGCAATGAACCCCATCACGAGCCCGCGCGGCAGGCCGCACAAGAAGAACAGCACCTTCCCCACGATGCCGCCGAGGAATCCGATGAGCAGAATCATCGGCCACCCGACCTTGTCCCTGGCGGGGAAGATCTTCCGGGCGATGAACCCGACGAACAGCGCCCCCAGCAGATTGAGGAGCAGCCAGACACCGAGAACGGTCGCGAGCGCGGCGAGCAGGACCTTCATGGTGAATCACTCCTTGAAATAGGGGACCCGAGAATAATCGTCAACCGTTTGGATTCGTCACCCTACCGAGGAACAGGATCGTCCCGCTCACGCGGTCGCGGATCAGGAACAGGAACGGGTGATCCGCGCGGAAGGTAGGCGTGAAATGGATCAGGCGCGGCCCTCTCGTCTCGGCAGATTGCCGGATGCTGACCGCCGTGGACGCCGCCGCCTCGGTCCCCCGCTCGTCAACTTCGACGAACGCCTTGTGGACGACCTCGCTGATGTACAACTGCAGGCGGGGGTCCCGGCTGGCGCACATGGGGCCGAACTGCGCGCCGTTCGCATCGCGCGGATCGATGAAGGCACGCTTCATCCCCATCGCCCGCAAGATTCCGCCCATGGAGTAGCTCGATTCCAATCGGAACCGCGGCACGAAGGAGTTCACGTCGCGGCGATCGAGTCTCGCCGTCCACGCTTCGAGCCTGGCAGGATCCAGTTTCCTCTCCAGATTCGTCAGGCCGCCGGGCGCCATGGGCAGAATCAGCACCATCGACAACTCATCGCCTTTGTAGGGCAGTTCCAGCAACTGGAAGCCGTCCGCCCCGGGGTACAACCGTGGCGCGGCGCCCGGCGCATAGGTCTTCGGGGTTTCGAAGAACGAGCCGTCGGCATTGACGGCAGCGTAGGCCGAGGCCTGCGGTGAATCATGGTGCATGAGCATGACGCGCACCTTGCCGTCGGGACTTGTGAAGTCCTCGTCCTTCGTAGCCTCGGCGGGGAATGGACTCATCCACCGCCCCTTGAAATAAATGGCGTTCACCAGCACGAGCCGGGTCGTGCCGTCCAGGACTCCGGGCGCCAGCAGGTCCTTGATGCGATCGTGGGTCTGCGTGGCGACCCAGGTGTTGATCCGTGTGCGGGCCTCGTCACTGCTGTCGCGAAAATCCACCTCGAAGAGTCCGCCGGTTCGATAGAACTTGTGAATCGTCTCGAGGTAGGCGGGCGCGAACGGATAGGTCTGCTCGCCGAACAGCGCGTTGGCGGTGCCGAGCTCAACCGGGCCTGTCACGGCCAGGAGATCCTCCAGCTCCGCCCCGGAAATCTGCGACTGTGTCATCGCCCCAAATTTCTGTTGGTTGTCAGCCGTGCTGTCGTCGACTACGGCCTTGGCCACCGCGATGTCCTTATGTAGCTGCTCGATCCGGTCGAGGGTCGCCTCCGGCGGTCCCTGGGCGGTGTGGAGCCGCTCGTCGAGCCGCTCCATGCCGGCGCCGATCAAACTCAAGTCCTGCGTGACCGCGGCCGGATAGCGCAGGACGTGGGCCATCTGCAGGAGCGTCTCGTCCCGTGCGCCGTGCGCCGTCATGGCGAGCGCGCTGGAAACCGAATAGGGCGAAAAGAACAGGTTCTTGCCGGGGTTGTCGGCGGCCAGTCGCGCGTACAAGGCGGTGCCGAAACCATTGACGATGCGGGATGCCTCGACAAGTGCCGGTGCGCCCGGGGGAAGATCCCCGCTGGCAACACCCGCCGGCACACCGCCGAGCAGCAGGACCCCCATCAGGGTCGCAGACGTGGCGATCAGGACCTTCACGACGGTGACTCCGGGGAATGAGGCACGATGACGGCAGAGCCTGAACAATGGTTCACACCTGCGTTAGAGCCCCAGTGCCGCGGTCTTCTTCACCGCGCGCCCGACCGCGTCGGGCAGCACGCCCATGGCCTGCTCGGCGGTGAGGATCGGCGTGACCTCGGGGTTCGCGCCGGCGACGAGCTGGATCAGGTGGGCCGCCTCGCTCAGCATCGCGGGGTCGTCGGTATGGACGATCATGAACAACTCGCGCTTGAACACCGACACGAAGAACGTCTCGGGTTTGAGCAGCTCGAGGATCGCGCCGATCGCGGCGCCCGCGCCGCCCCCCGAACGGTCCACCTTGCCGCCGGCATCGATCGATGCTTCGAAACGGATCATGTAACGCATGGAGTTCCCTTCGGTTGGGATGCCGGATGACCCGCCGTGAATGACCACCGCCGCGGCTCGGCAAGTGGCAGAATGCCGGGAACCCCACGCCGGCGCAACACGAAACTCCGCGTGCTACTCTCCCCGCATGCCGATCGATCGTGCCGGACTCGACGAACTGCGCGCGCTGCTGGGCGACGACGGCGTGCTCGCGAGCCACGCGGCGCGGTTCACGTACGAGGCGGACGCGCTGGTGCTCGATCGCCACCTGCCGGACGTCGTCGTGCTGCCCCGCTCCACCGACGAGGTCGCGGCCGTCGTCACCTGGGCCCATGGCCGGGGCATCCCGGTGACGCCGCGCGGCGCCGGCACCGGGCTCGCCGGCGGCGCCACGGCGGAGTTCGGCGGCATCGTGCTGTCGGTGAACCGCATGGACCGGCTGCTGCGGCTCGACGCCGAGCGCCAGTTCGCGTGGGTGCAGCCGGGGCTCGTGAACCTGGCGCTGTCGCAACAGATCGCGCCGCACGGGCTGTACTACGCGCCGGATCCGGCGTCGCAGCAGGTGAGCACGATCGGCGGCAACGTCGCCACGAACGCAGGCGGGCCGCATTGCCTCAAGTACGGCGTCACGCTCAATCACGTGCTCGGCATCACGGTGGTGCTGCACGACGGCACCGTGCTCGCGCTCGGTGGCGAAGCCTTGGATGCGCCGGACTTCGACCTGGCCTCGGCCGTGATCGGCAGCGAGGGCACGCTCGCCGTAGTGACCGAAATCTGCGTGCGGCTGCTGCCGAAGCCCCAGGCGGTGAAGACCATGCTGTTCGACTTCGTGACCGTCGAAGCCGCGTGCCGATCCGTGTCGGCGGTGATCGCGGCCGGCATCGTGCCGGCGGCGATGGAGATCATGGATCAGCACACGGTCGGCCTCGTCGAGTCGTGGCTGCACCTGGGGCTGCCACTCGACGCGGGCGCGGTGCTGCTGATCGAAGTGGACGGCGCCGCTGTGACGCTGCCGCCGCAGGTCGGCCGCATCACCGAACTCGCGATCGCGCACGGCTCGCGGTCCACGCGGATCGCGAAGGACGACGCCGAGCGCGCGGCAATCTGGCGCGGGCGCAAGTCCGCGTTCGGAGCCTATGGCCGTTCCGCGAGCGGGTTCTACATCATGGACGGCGTGGTGCCGCGCACCCGGCTCGCCGAGGCGCTCGCCACGGTCTACCGGCTCGCGGCCGAGCGCGGGCTCGAAGCCGGCAACGTGTTCCACGCCGGCGACGGCAACCTGCACCCGCACGTGCTGTTCGACGCCGGCGATCCCGCTGCCCAGGCACGTGCGCTCGACGTGGCGCACGAGATCCTGCGCATGTGCATCCGGTTCGGCGGCACGATCTCGGGCGAGCATGGCGTCGGCATCGAGAAGCGTCCGATGATGACCGAGTTGTTCGCGCCCGAGGACCTCGCGACCATGGAGCGCTTCCGCGACGCGTTCAATCCGGACCGGCTGCTCAATCCCGGCAAGATCCTCCCCGCGGGCGGCGGCTGCGGCGAGGGCGCCGCGGCGGCGAAGGCCGCGAACGGCCCGCCGCTCCGCGGCGGGATTCCGGCGCAACTCGGCGGCATGCCGGTGGGCTCGGGTGACGTCGAGGGGCCATGGATCTGATGCGCGCGACGTCCGGCACCGCACGAAGCTCGGAGCGGCCAGGACGCCCGCGCCACTGCGACCGGGTGCCCCGATGACCTCCGCGACGCTGCCCTTGCCGGCCGATCGCATGCTGGCGCCCGAGCCGTATACGATCGGCGGTGTCACTCCGCGCATGGCCGCACGGCCGGCCGATCGCGCCGAGTTGTGCGAGCTGTTGCGTGCCACCGCGCGCGACGGCGGGACGATCGTGCCGTGGGGCGGCGGCACGTCCCTGCGCGCCGCCGCTCCACCCGGTCGCTACGACCTCGCGATCGATCTGCGCGGCCTCGATCGCGTGATCGAGTACGAGCCCGAGGATCTGACGCTCACCGCCGAGTGCGGCGTGACGATCGCGGCGCTGCGCGGTCGCCTCGCCGCGCGTGGGCAGGAGCTGCCGCTCGAATGCGCGCAGGCCGCGGGGGCGACGTTCGGCGGCGTGCTCGCGGCGAACGCGTCCGGGCCACGCCGGCTGCGGTTCGGGGCGCCGGTCGATCGCATCCTCGGCGCCCGGTTCGCGCTCGCCGACGGTACGCTCGCCCACACCGGTGGCAAGGTGGTGAAGAACGTGGCGGGGTACGGCATCCATCGCCTGCTGTGCGGCGCGGGCGGCGCGCTCGGCATGTTCGTCGACGCCAGCCTCAAGCTGCTGCCCGCGCCCGCCGCCCGTGCGGCGCGGATCTACGAGCTGACCCGCGCGCAGCTCGTGGACCGCGCGCTGTGGGCGCCGTTCCCACGACTCGAGCCCGCGGTGTTCACGGTGGTCGGCGCCGCGACCGCGAGCGGCACGGGGTCCGCCGCCGCGGGTGCATCGTTGCCGGGAGCCACGGGGCGGCGGCCGTTCTGGGCGGTGCTCGGATTCGAAGACGATGCGCCGCGAGTCGCGGAGCTTTGCGGCATCACAGCCGCCGCGCTCGGTGAGCCGGTGGCCGAGTTGCGCGACGCCGAGGCCGAAGGATTGTGGCAGCGGCTCGCGGACCTGGCGGACTCGGCGCCCATGCGGCTCACGTTCACGAGCGCACACAACACCCCGGCGGCGCTCGTGACCCTGCCGGACGCCGGAGCCGGCACCCAGGCAGGCGGCTTCGTGTTCCACGCCGCCTGCGGGCGGCTCCACGAATTTCCGGCGGCGGCGCTGGGCCCGGACGCGATCGCCGCCCGGGCGGCGGCGGGATTCGCGCTCATCGAGGCGCGGGGCGCCGTGGCAACGCCCGCGATTCCGTCGGTTTCCGGCGTTCGCGAGCTGCGGCGCCGGATCCGCACGGCGCTCGATCCCGGGTCGCGCATGGCCCTGGGGGCGGCCTGGGAAGGACGTTGAGACTCGGGACCCGTCCCCGGAACCGCGCATGGCGGGCGGGGTATTGAAAATAGCCCGGTTTCGGCGACTAGAGCTTGCTCCGGTTCCAGCCGATGCAATAGCCTCAACCTCTCCCCCGGAAAGCACCGCCCTCCAACGAGGATCCTCCATGACCCCCACATTTCGCCGTCTCTGCCTCGGAGCCGCGCTGCTGATCGCGGTGCTGAGCACGGGGTGCGGCAAGAAGTCGACCAAGCCCAACCCCATACCGCCGATCACCCAGGCACAATCCGACGACCTGGTGCAGCAGGCAGGCATGGCCGCGAGCATCGATCACGGTGGCTGGCTCGTCGACATCCTGAGCACGCTTGAGAGCATTCCGCTCGGAAGGTCCACACTGCCGGCAATGAACCGCCGCGTGCTGCGGTCGCCGGCAAGCGCCCGTCCGGGAGCCTTCGCCGAGCGCGACACGTTGTTCACCCGCGCGTCCATGAACTACAGCATCTTCTACTTCTACACCTCTACCTCCGGCGACTCGCTCGGTGCCTGGGCCGACAGCGTGACGCAAGTCGACGCCACGAGTCATGCGACGGGAACCCTTACCGACACCGGCTTCAGCGCGTTCTACCGGCATGACGGCGATCCGGTGACTGCGATCGGGTTCGCCGACACGGTTGGCCCCGACACCATTTCGTTCACGGGCGTCGGCGACGACTCACTGCTCGCGAGCTTCACCCCCGCGATTCGGGGCGGCGCGACCGTGTTCTATTCGACGACGGGCTTCACCGACTTCGACATCACCATGCTCAGGAATCCGGCCACCAACGTGTTCCCGATCGCAGGGACCGCGAACGTGTTCCTGTTCGAGGACCAGCTCAGGAGCGCGAATCCGACCGATCTCACGGGCTCCACTCTCGAAGCCACGGTGACGATCACGTTCAACGGTACCCAGAACGCGACCGTCGGGGTCACGAACGAACTCGAGAGCGATACACCCCAGTTCCGCTACACGCTCGACCTCCGTACCGGGCACGTGCAACGGCTGCCCTGACGCATCGGGAAGGTTCCCCAGGCCGCCCGGACCCATCGGTCCGGGCGGTTTCGTTTGGTGCCGGGCGAGGTTGTCATCGGCGCGCGCGGGCCGCATCATCGCGGCCAGGGAGGTGTTCATGGACCTGCTGTCGCTGCTGCCCGTGATCATGGTCGTCACCGGAACCGCCGGCGCGCGCGCCGCCAGCCCGCTGGCGCATACGTATTCCATCGTCGCCCGCGATTCCGCAACCGGCGAGCTGGGCGTTGCCGTCCAGTCGCATTACTTCTCGGTCGGCCCGATCGTGCCGTGGGCCGAGGCTGGCGTGGGTGCGGTCGCCACGCAGTCGCTGGTGCTCGTGGACTACGGGCCCAAGGGCCTCGACCTTATGCGGCAGGGGCTCACGGCGCCGCAGGCCCTCCATGCGCTGCTCGAGGCCGACACCAACCCCGACGTGCGGCAGGTCGCGATGATCGACACGGCCGGCCGCGTCGCCGCGCACACCGGCCCCAAGTGCATCCCGGATGCCGGGCAGCAGACCGGCGAGCAGTTCTCGGTGCAGGCGAACCTGATGGCGAACGACCGGGTGTGGCCGGCGATGGCCGCGGCGTACCGGACCGCGAAGGGCGACCTCGCCGAGCGCATGCTGCAGGCGCTCGAAGCCGGCGAGAAGGCCGGCGGTGACATCCGCGGGCGCCAGTCGGCGGCGATCGTGGTCGTGCGCGCCCAGTCGACGGGCAAGCCGTGGCAGGACCGCGTCATCGACCTGCGCGTCGAGGACCACGCGAACCCCGTCCCGGAACTGCGGCGCCTGGTGCGGCTGCGCCGCGCCTACAATCTGGAGGACGCCGGCGACAACTTCATCGCCGACAAGCGGCCCGAGCAGGCGCTGGCCGCATATGCGGCGGCGGCGAAGCTCGCGCCCGAAATCGTGGAACTGCAATTCTGGGCCGCGGTGTCGATGTACACGAACGGCCAGGAGGCGCAGGGCTTGAAGACGTTCCACGACGTGTTCGCGCGCGAAGGCAAGCGCTGGGTGGACCTGGTGCCGCGGCTCGCGAAGGTCGGCCTGTTCCCCGACGACCCCGCGAAGATCGTCCAGGTGCAGAAGCAGTGGAGTGGCCACAGGTGAGTTCATCCCCGAACCCGAATGTGGAGCCGGCCCCCAAGAGCCCGCCTCCGAAACCCACGACGGTGGTGGCTGCGCCGCCGAAACCGGCGAAGAAGCCGCTGAACGCGCAGGACGCTTGGCGCGAAGCCCGGGAGTTGATCTGGGTGCATCGCAGCCGGCTCGGCATCGGCCTGGCGCTGATGTTCGTGAGCCGCATGGCGGGGCTCGTGCTCCCCGCCACCACGAAGTACCTGATCGACGACGTGATCGGCAAGCGCCGCATCGATCTGCTCCCGATGATCGCGCTCGCAGCCGGCGGCGCCACGATCGTGCAGGCCGCGACGTCGTTCGCGCTGTCGCAGTTGCTCGGCGTCGCCGCCCAGCGCGCGATCGCCGACATGCGCAAGAACGTCATGGAACACGTGCTGCGACTGCCGATTTCATATTTCGACGCCACGCAAACCGGCGTGCTGATCTCGCGGGTCATGAACGACTCCGATGGCGTCCGCAACCTCGTGGGCACCGGGCTCGTGCAGCTCACCGGCAGCATCGTGACCGCGACCGTGGCTCTGGGCGTGCTGCTGTATCTCAACTGGAAGCTCACGGTGTTCAACCTCGTGATCCTCGGGATGTTCGCGGGATTCATGACCTACGCGTTCCGCACGCTGCGCCCGCTGTTCCGGGAGCGCGGGAAGATCCAGGCCGAGGTGACGGGGCGGCTCACCGAATCGGTGGGCGGCATCCGGATCGTCAAGGCCTACACCGCCGAGCGGCGCGAGCAGCTGGTGTTCGCGCGCGGCGCGCACCGGCTGTTCCGCAACGTGGCGAAAAGCATGACCGGGGTGTCGGCGGCCCAGTCACTGTCGGCGCTCGTGGTCGGCGTCGTCGGCGTGATCATGATGATCGTGGGCGGCCACGACATCCTGGCCGGCCGCATGACGCTCGGCGCGTTCATCATGTACGTGACGTTCACCGGCATGCTGGCCGCGCCGCTGATGGAGCTGGCCTCGATCGGCACCCAGATCACCGAGGCGTTCGCCGGGCTCGATCGCATCCGCGAGATCCGCCGCATGACGACCGAGAGCGACGAGGACGCCACGCGCGCGCCAATTCCCGTGCTGCACGGCGACGTGGAGTTCCACGACGTCACGTTCGAATACGTGGTCGGCACGCCGGTGTTGAAGCACGTGTCGTTCACCGCGCCCGCCGGCACCGTCACGGCGCTCGTCGGCTCGAGCGGCTCGGGCAAGAGCACGCTGACCAGCCTGATCATGGCGTTCAACCGGCCGCTGCAGGGCCGCGTGACCATCGACGGCCGCGATCTCGCGAAGGTGCGGCTCGGGGACTTCCGCGCCAATCTCGGTGTCGTGCTGCAGGACAACTTCCTGTTCGACGGCACCATCGCCGAGAACATCGCGTTCTCGAGCCCGGGCGCGCCGCGCGCGGACATCGAACGCGTCGCCCAGATCGCGCATTGCGACGAGTTCATCCGCGAGTTCGAGCACGGCTACGACCAGGTGGTGGGCGAGCGCGGCGTGAAGCTGTCAGGCGGCCAGCGCCAGCGCGTCGCGATCGCGCGCGCGATCCTCGCGGACCCGAAGATCCTGATCCTCGACGAGGCCACGTCGAGCCTCGACAGCGAGAGCGAGTCGATGATCCAGGACGGCCTGCGGGCGCTGATGCGGGACCGCACCACGTTCGTGATCGCGCACCGGTTGTCGACGATCGTGAACGCCGATCAGATCCTGGTGCTCGAGCACGGCGAGATCGTCGAGCGCGGCACGCATCGCGAGTTGCTCGCGAAGCAGGGCCGTTACCGCGAGTTGTACGACCGGCAGTACCAGCTCGAGATGAACCGGTTCATCAATCCCGGCGAGGACTTCACGCCCGCGCAGGTGCGGGCGGAGATGGTGAACGAACGCGAGAACGTGGCACCGCCCGCGATGTAGTGCCCCGGAGGGATCGAGATGGCGGAACCAACCGGCAGCGGGCAGTCCGGCGCCGACCCCGTGAACGGGCAGCGCGTGCGCGAGCTGCGCCAGTCGCTGCTCACCCTGCACAAGGTGCTGCTCGAGGGCGAACAGCGGGCCTACGAGCGCGGCCACGGCCGCATTGCGTCGAGCGGCGAGTTGCTGCAGATCGTCATGCACGATCCGCGGTTCGCGTGGCTCCACTCGCTGTCGGAGCTGGTCGTGCGCATCGACGAGATGCTCGAGGCCGAGGACCCGATCTCGGCCGCGGACGTGAAGGCGCTGCTGGACGAGACCCGCGACCTCGTCACGCCGTCGGAGACCGGCTCCGGCCGCGCGAAGCGCTATCACATAGCGCTGCAGCGCGACCCGGCGGTCGTGGTGGCGCATGGGGCGCTGGTGAAGGTGCTGGCGGCGAAGTAGGGCGACGGGGCGAACCATGCGTGCGACCCGCCTGTCCCCGCCTCCCTCACTCCGTCTTCGCGCCCTGCGCGATCCACGCCCCCAGCGTGCGCCGTTCGTCCTCGGTCATGCCGGTGATGTTCCCGAGCGGCATCGTCTTCGTCACGACGGCGCGCACCATGATGCGCGGCGCGAGCAGATGCATGCGCTCCGGCGTCTCGAGGATGATGCCGCTCGGCGGCTGGGAGAACGACGGGTTCGACGGGTGCGTCGAATGGCAGGTGAGGCAGCGGCGCTGGACGATCGCCTGCGCCTCCGCGATCGACACCGGAGGAGCGTTGTCGAACCCGGCCCCGGCGGCTCCGGGTGATTGTGCCTGAACCGTCATCCCGATCACGAGCAGCAGCGCCGCGACCCCGAGCGTGACGACGAGCTTGTTGCTGCGCGCCTGGAAATTCATCACGTACTTCGCCACCGCCCCTACCACCATCACGAGCAATAGCACGATCCAGTTGTACCGATGGCCATAGGTGCTCGGGAAATGCGAGCTCAGCATCGTGAACAGCACGGGCAGCGTGACGTAGTGATTGTGGATCGAGCGCTGCTTGGCGCGCACGCCGTATGACGTGTCCACCTCGGTGCCCGCACGCGTGGCGGCGAGCATGTGGTTCTGCGACGGGATGATCCGGCGCCACACGTTCGCCGCCATCGAGGTGCCGATCGCGGCGCCGCTGAGCAGGAACGCGGCGCGTCCGCCATAGACGTGGGTGAAGACATAGACGAGCCCGACGATCAGCGCGATCGACATCGCGAGCGCGACGCGCGGCTGGCGGGATATGGGCGACATCCAGATCGCGTCGTAGATCAGCCACGAGGCGGCGATGATCGCGAGGCTCAGCGCGATCGCCGGCCCCCGCGCGATCGATGAGATGGCCGGGTCTGTGAGAAACGCGGCGCCGCCGAGGTAGTAGACCACCACCAGCAGGAACGCCCCGGACCACCAGGTGGCATACGCCTGCCACTTGAACCAGTGGAGATGCTTCGGCATCTCGGCAGGGGCCAGGTACCGGCGCTTCACGACCTCGTAGAACCCGCCGCTATGCACCATCCACAATTCGCCCGCGACGGCGCCCTCCCGCTCCCGGGTGGGGGCGGTGAGGCTCGAATCCATCCACATGAACAGGAACGAGTCGCCGATCCACATGATCGCGGCGATCACGTGAGCCCAGCGGAAGATCAGGTTGAGCCATTCCAGCGCGAGCGGTCCCATGGAACGGCGGAAGATACCAGAACGCGCAACGCCGAACCCATGGAGAGCTTGCGGGTCTTGAACAACTCCCCGGCGCTGGCAGGGTAATGGTACGCTCGAAACGGCGGCCTCCACGGCCCGCCGTACCCTTCGGAGAGGCGATGATCGGAACGCGGCTCGGACGATTTCGCATCGTGGCGAAGCTCGGAGAGGGTGGCATGGCCACCGTCTGGCGGGCGGAAGACGAGCTGCTGGGCCGGACCGTGGCGGTCAAGGTGCTGGCCGGGCATCTGGCGAACTCGGCGTCGGCACGCCGGCGGTTCCTCGAGGAGGCGAAGAACGCCTCGACCCTCGATCATCCGGGCGTGGTGCCCGTGTTCGACTTCCAGGAAGATGCCGACGTGGCGTGGATGGCGATGGGGCTCGTCGATGGCGAGACGATCAGCGACATCGCGATACGCGGTCCGTTCGATCATCACGAGGCCGCGCGCGTCGTGGCGTTGGCCGCGGAAGCCCTGCAGCACGCTCATGACCGTGGCATCGTTCACCGAGACGTCACCGGCCGGAACATCATGGTGAGCCGCGACGCGCGCGTCCTGGTGCTCGACTTCGGCCTGGCTCGCGCCGCGGGCGCTCAACGCCTCACTTCCACGGGAACGATGCTGGGCACGGTCGCGTACATCGCGCCCGAGGTGGCACAGGGCAGGCCCGCCACCGAGCGATCCGATGTATACGGTCTCGGCGTGGTGCTGTACGAGACTCTGACCGGTACGCTTCCGTTTCAGGGTGATCGCCCCGAGGCAATGCTGTACTCCATCGTGCACGAACCCCTGGAACCGCCGACGGTACGCGATCCCTCCATCCCAGTGGCGTTGGAGAAGATCGTGCTGGATGCCCTGGCGCGCGATCCAGGGACGCGGACCGCGACCCCGTGGCAACTCGCGAGTTCATTGCGGGAATTCGCGTCATTGTCGGCAGGGAGTGGTCAGGCGGGGACAGTGGAAGTCACCGATCACCCGGCGGACAACGATTCAGTGGAGATTCGCGCCACTCCCCGACTGCCCGATCACATCTATCTCGTCGTCCTGCCGTTTCGTGTCATTGATTCGAGTGATGACCCGGACGGCGAACGAAGCCTGTTCGCCGGCGGCTGCGCGGAGGTGTTGAGTTCCGCCCTCAGCCAGCATGCGGGCTTGAGGGTGATCCCACCGTCCATGGTTCCGCATACACAAGCGGGGCCGTCGAGCGTTGCGAAGGAATTGGGCGCCAATCTCGTGCTGCAGGGCAATGTGCAGCAGGCGGGCGACAAGGTACGTGTGACGTTCGCGGTCCTGCATCCGGCATCGGGGATCCAATTGTCCGGTGGTTCGGTGGACGGCTGGACCTTCGACCTGTTCGAGCTCGAAGATCGGCTGGTTGCGAGCGTAATGAACGCCCTGCGCATCGGAACGCTGCCGGATGCGAAATCGCCCCGCAAGGGCCCGCGGGACCCCGCGGCGCACGAACGCTACCTGCAGGCATTGGGGTACCTGCAGCGCTACGAAGATGAGTCTGCAGTGAACGGGGCGGTCGGGATTCTCGAGCGACTCACGGAATCTGAACCGGGGTCTGCCACCCTGTTCGCGTCTTTGGGTCGTGCCTATCTTTTCAAGCATCGCCTGACGATGGATCGCGCCTGGCAGGCAAGGGCGGCCCAGGTGTCCCAACAGGCGTTGGATATCGATTCGGGATCGGCTGATGTGCTGTTGACTCTGGGCGAGATCCATCTCGATTCAGGCAACTCTGCGCTGGCTTTGAACGACTTCGAACGCGCTTTGGAACTACGACCAACGGCAGATGCATGGATTGGCCTTGCCAGGGCTCGTGCGGCAATGGGTGAGCTCCAGCTTGCCGAAACTGCATGCGGTAATGCGATTGACCTCTCCCCGTTCTGGTGGGGTGGTTACAACTGGCTCGGCAAGTTTCGCTTCGATCGCGGTCACTATTCCGAGGCCATTCGGGCGTGGCGAGAGGTGGCCCGACTCACACCAGACAATCCTCGCGTCTATTATAATATCGGAGCGGCATACGTACAGCTGAATGCTTACAAGCAGGCCATGGTCGAATGTGAACGGTCCATAGCCTTGCTGCCATCGGCGCGTGCTTTCCGAAATCTTGGCACGGCGCTGTTTGCCGTCGAACGCCACGATGAGGCCATCGTGGCGTTTCGCAAGGCGACTGCCCTTCAGCCCGCCGATCCGATGACCTGGGGCAACCTCGGCAGTGCGATCATGAAAATTTCGGGGTGGACTCCCGAAGCGTGTGAAGCCCTCGAAAGGGCGGTGGCGCTGCAACGCCAACACCTCAGCCTTCACGGAACGGACGCACTCGGCTGGGGTACGCTGGCGCTCTGGCTTTCGAATCTAATTCGGTACGAGGAGAGCGCCCCTGCAATTGGGCGTGCGCTCGACATCGCTCCGTGGGATGTTCATGTACAGGCGATGGCGGTTGGCGTATACGCCCGCGTCGACAAGCGACTGGCGATTCACTGGATGCGAGAGGCCATCCGAGGCGGCTACACCCTCGATGCGGTTCATCGGAATCCGGAATTGGAGCCTCTATACCAGGATCCGGAATTCTTGGATCTCATCCGCAATTTGAAGCAGCGGCCCGAAACTCACCCCGTCGAGGAGGCACCTGAATGAAGCGAATTGTCGGCAAACCTGGTGGGAGCAGGAATGCTACCGGCTCGGCGCGCACGGCCCCGCGTTTGCGGCGACCGACTGCGGCTCGTGAAGGAATGGAACCGCGGCGCGTCCCCATTGTACAGAGTGCTTTTCCGGATGGCCGGCCGCGCCCGCCTTGCGGGGACCTGATTCTGGGGATCGCCAAGGATGAAAACTCGGCGATCGGGGCACACGGGATCAGCACGCCTCGCACCTGGACTCATTACCTCTGCGGGGGGAAGACGGTGCTGTCCACCCTGCACTGGAAAACCTCCATGACTCCCATCCACGTTCACGGCATGGATTCACTGATGAGCTCTGCTCGCGATTCGCAGGACCGTGCCTTTGATTGGATCATGTGGGTGTCTTTGGACGTCGACTACCACCTGGATTTTGGCCGGGAGTATCCCTTCTCGGATAAGGCGTGGGTTCCGAAACATAATTACGTGATTGTCCTGGCGGGTGAATATGTCTCGCTTTGTATGCATCCGAAGGCACTCCTTGGGACGGGACCTCGCTACCGATATGTATTCAAAATCCTGGACAAGAACAATCGATCATTTGATAATTACAGAGAAAATCCGCCGGTTGTTACTGCGGATGGCTGATAGCCACCCAGGAGACCCAATGCCCACCATCACCGAACGCCCCGCTCCCACGGAACACATCGAGTACTACGGCGCGTACATCGCGCTGGTCCCGGAGAACGACGCGATCGCGGCGCTCGAGAGCCAGCGGGACGACACGCTGAAGTTCCTGCGCTCGATTCCCGAGAGCAAGGGCGATCATCGCTACGCGCCCGGCAAGTGGACGGTCAAGGAAGTGATCGGGCACCTGTGCGACGGCGAGCGCGTGTTCGCGTACCGGGCGCTGCGATTCGCGCGCAAGGACGACACGCCGCTGCCGGGGTTCGACGAGAACACCTACGTGCCGGCGGGGGCGTTCCACCGCCGCACCGTGGCGGACCTCACAGCCGAGTATGCGGCGATTCGCGAGGCCAATCTCGCGATGCTGCGCGGGCTCGAGCCCGAGGCCTGGGTTCGTTCGGGCCCGGCGAACGGCCATTCGATCACGGTCCGCGCGCTGGCGTTCATCATGGCCGGGCATGGCCGGCATCACGCGGAGATCCTGAAGACGCGCTATCTCGGGGCATAGGTAGAGGCAGGCGCCCGGAACCCGAGCCCCCCCGGGATCGCGATGCGGTCCCAATTCCGTCGTCCCGACGCGGCCCTCTGGCAGTCCGGAGGACCGCGCCTTACCATGCGGCGCGACAGGGACCTGCGCGCCGCGCAGCTGCTCGCGGCATGTACCCACCGAGCCAAGGACGTTCGATGCCCCGCAAGAATCCGCACATCACCGGCCACGCGATCGACCCGCCCGCCATCACCGGCCGCGAGACGGCCGCCGATCTCATCGACCATGCGTTCCTCGCGTACAACGGCGCGCGGCTGCGCGAGGGCGCCCGGCTGCTCACCGAGCGCATGCTCGCGGACGACGTCACGGTCGCGCTGTCGATCACGGGGGCGCTGACGCCGGCGGGGCTCGGCATGAGCGCGATCATCCCGCTGATGCAGGCGGGGTTCGTGGACTGGATCGTGTCGACGGGAGCCAATCTCTACCACGACACGCATTTCGGCCTCGGCCTGTCGATGCACCAGGGTAACTTCGCCGCCGACGACGTGGCGCTGCGCGAGCAGGAGGTTGTTCGTATCTACGACATCTTCTTCGATTACTCGGTGCTGCTCGACACCGACGCGTTCTTCCGCGAGATCATCGCCGCGCCCGAGTTCCAGCGCACGATGAGCACCGCCGAGTTCCACTGGCTGTGCGGCCGCTACGTCCGCGCCCGCGAGGACAAGCTCGGGCTCAAGCACCGCTCGCTGCTGGCGGCCGCCTACGAGTTCGGCGTGCCGATCTACACCAGCTCGCCGGGTGATTCGTCGATCGGCATGAACATCGCGGCCAAGGCGCTCGAGGGCAACCAGTTGCTGCTCGACGTGAACGCCGACGTCAACGAGACCGCAGCGATCGTGTGGGACGCCAAGTCGCGCGGCGGCAAAAGCGGCGTGTGGATCCTGGGCGGCGGCAGCCCCAAGAACTTCCTGCTCCAGACCGAGCCGCAGATCCAGGAGGTGCTGGGCATCGCGGAGAAGGGCCACGACTACTTCCTCGCCGTCACCGACGCGCGGGCGGACACGGGCGGACTGTCGGGCGCCACGCCGGCCGAGGCGGTGAGCTGGGGCAAGATCGACCCGGACCAGCTGCCGGGCACGGTGATCTGCTACGCCGACTCCACGATCGGCCTGCCGCTGCTCACCGCCTACGCGCTGGCGCGCCATGCGCCGCGCAAGCTCAAACGGATCTACGACCGTCGCGCCGAGCTGATGACGGCACTCAAGGACGCCTACCTCACGCGGGGACGCGCGGCCGAGTCCCCGACCCCGCGCGGATGACGGGCGGCGGCTCGGACTTTCCGCTCCCCGACCTGAGGTTCGTCCCGATCGAGAGCCTGGTCCCCCACGAGCAGCATGACGCGCACCGCATGGAACCGCTGGTGCGCCAGCTCCGCGAGGAAATCCATCTCAGGAACCCGCCGGTCGTGGCGCCGCTCGAGGCCGCCGCGGGCGAGCCGCCGCGGTACGTGGTGCTCGACGGTGCCAATCGCTCGAGCGCGGCACGCGCGGCCGGGTTTCCGCACATGGTGGTGCAGGTGGTGCGCTACGAGCACCCGGACGTTCGGCTGTCGACCTGGTACCACGCGCTCAGCGGCATCCCGCACGCCGAACTGGAACAGGCGCTGCACGCGATTCCGGGGCTCGAGATCCGCACCGACGATCGCATCCACGGCCGCGCGCTGCTGGCGCGCCGCGAGGCGCTGGCGTGCGTGGCGGTCACCGGCAGCACGGTGATGACGCTGCGCGGTGGCCACGATCTGGAATCGCGCAACGAGCTGCTGAACCACGTCGTCGACTTCTACCGGCGGCGCCGGTTCTACCGGGTCACCGGCGATTCGCTGCCGGTGGCGCGCGAGCGCTACCCCGACGTCACCGCGATCCTCGTGTTCCCGCACTTCGAGCCCGACGAGATCCTCGAGCTGGCACTGAGCGGCGCACGGCTGCCGGCGGGCATCACGCGCCACCTGATCCGCTGGCGCGCGCTGCGGGTCAACGTGCGCATCGAGCGGCTGGCCGACACGGTCACGTCGCTCGCCGACAAGAACGCCTGGCTCGCGGACTGGCTCGCCGAGCGGGTGGCCACCCGCCACGTGCGGTTCTACGAGGAGCCCACCGTGCTGTTCGACGAATGAACGCGGTGGTGTTCGACCGCCACGGCGGGCCCGAGGTGCTCGAGGCCCGCGACATGCCGGATCCCGTCTGCGGCCCGGGCGAGGTGGTCGTCGACGTGCGCGCGTGCGGCATCAATCATCTCGACCTGTGGGTGCGGCGGGGTTTGCCCGGGCTCGAGATCGAGATGCCGCACATCCTCGGCAACGACGTCGTCGGGGTGATCTCGGCCCTCGGCCCCGGCGTGACAGCGCCCGTGGTCGGCGACCGGGTGCTGGTGCTGCCGACGCTGTCGTGCGGCCATTGCGAGTTCTGCCTCGGCGGCGACGATCACCTGTGCCGCCAGTACGACGTCATCGGCCGCCGGCGCAACGGCGGCTATGCCGAGCGGGTCGCGGTGCCGGCGGTGAACTGCCTGCCCTATCCGGACAACCTGGCCTGGGCGGACGCGGCCGCGATGCCGCTGGTATTCCTCACCGCATGGCACATGCTGGTGGACCGCGCGCAGCTGCGGGAACCCGAGGACGTGCTGGTGATCGGCGCCGGGAGCGGCGTGGGCAGCGCGGCGATCCAGATCGCGCGGCTGATCGGGGCGCGGGTGATCGCAACCGCGGGCAGCGCGGCCAAGCTCGACCGCGCGCGGGCGCTGGGCGCCCATGACACCATCGACCACACGACCGAGGACCTGACCGGGCGCGTGCGCGCGCTCACGAGCGGCCG
Source organism: Candidatus Eiseniibacteriota bacterium (assembly GCA_038231135.1). Classification (GTDB taxonomy): domain Bacteria; phylum Eisenbacteria; class RBG-16-71-46; order RBG-16-71-46; family RBG-16-71-46; genus JANLWX01. The sequence continues at coordinate 45,026 of JBBRLX010000021.1, forward strand.
CGGTGTCGACGTGGTGTTCGAACACGTCGGCGGCCCGGTGTTCGAGCGCGCGCTGGCGGCGCTCGCGCGGAACGGACGGCTCGTCACCTGCGGCGCCACCGCCGGCGCCCGCGTCACGCTCGACCTGAATCTCCTGTTCGGACGGCATCTCACGCTGCTCGGTTCATGGATGGGCCGCCGCGCCAACCTGGTCGCGGTGCTCGAACACATCCGGTCGGGCGCGCTCCGGCCGGTCGTCGATTGCGTGCTGCCGCTCACGGACGCGCGCCGCGCCCACGAGCGCATCGAGGCGCGTGAACAATTCGGAAAGGTGGTGCTGGTGCCATGACGCAACCTTCGAAGACCGCGGCGCGAGCCGGGCAGCCCCGGAAGCCCGCGCGCCGGCGGGGACCGCTCGACTACGAACACATGCGGGAACCGCTGCTGCCGCTCGACTTGTTCCTGCGGCGCCTGGCCCGCAGCGGGGTCAACTGGCTGATCCTGATCGGCGGCTCGCTGGCAATCGGCATGCTGGGCTACCACGCGTTCGGCCAGCTCGGCTGGGTGGACTCGCTGCTCAACGCGGCGATGATCCTGACCGGCATGGGGCCGGTGGACCGCATGCCGTCCGACGCGGGAAAGCTGTTCGCGAGCGCGTACGCGCTGTTCAGCGGCGTGATGTTCCTGACCAGCGTGGGCGTGCTGCTGGCGCCCGCCATCCATAGGTTCCTACACCGGTTCCATCTGCAGATGGACGAGCCGGGCGGCAAGAACTGAAGAAGTCGCCGCGCCCCGTGCCGCCGTGGGACGCATCGCAACCATCACATCGGCCGTCGCGTCGCAGCGGGCCCCGGGTCTTCGAAACGCTGGCTCGCAACCCCCAGCGCGGGCTCGGCTCGAAGCGCGTCGCCACGCAGGAGCTGGAGGCTCGGCGGGTCGACGTCGAAGGCGATCCAGCGCCACGGATCGAACCCGCCGACACCGCGCTCCCGTCGCGCGTCGAGCTTGGCGAAGCACCGCCCGTCGAGCAGGGACGGCGTGGAGCGGATCGACGCGCCGACGAACCGGGCCGTGGCATGCAGGGTCACCTCGGCGCATGCCCCCTGACCATGACCGGTCCACGGCACGAATCGCCGCCGTGGCCCGCCGCCCTCAGGGAACTCCACGGCCAGCGTCGAGATCCCCTGTCCGGTGTCGACGGCCAGCAGTAGCGCGACCTTTCCGAGCCGCACCCGCAGGGACCGGCGCCATGCGAACGTCAGCGCGCCGGGAACTGCGTGCCTGAGCTGCAGGGGCGGATCGCGACGGGCTCGATACTCGGGAACCGCGAGCGTGAAACGCTCGGGCGGGTCGACGAACGCCAGCAGCTGCCTCCGGCGCCACGCGTGCTGGGAAACGTGGCACCCCACGGCGCGCCGCTTCACGTCGCGCTCAGACGCGGTGAGCGGCAGCGCGACGGTCCCCGTCGCCGCGCGCGCGTGGCCCGCCGGGTGGATTCGATAGCCGAATGCGAGCGGCCGGCGCACACAGCGCTCGAGCGCGAGCGCGGCGATCACGGCCGTCGCACCGTGATCCGGGTGCAGGTCGTCGAGCGCGGGCGCGAGCAGCAGGCCCGGCTCCCACGCCTCGATCTCGTCCGTCACGCGACGCACCACGGCTTCGGGATCCGCAATCAGGCGCTCGGTCACGTGCTGGTCCGGCAACCCCGCGAAGCTCGTCGCGGCGGGAGCCACGCCGAGCAGCTTGAGAGCCTGGATCGCCTCGAGACGGCGGCGGGCCCCCCAGCGCGCACGGTCGGGCGCAGTGATGCGCCAGCGGCGCTCCGTGAGCCGCTGCGCCCAGGGATTGTCATCGCCGTCGGTGAGGAACAACACGCGCGACTCGACGCCCATGCTCGCCGCCCGTTGCAGCAGACCCCCCGTCCCGAGGGTTTCGTCGTCGGGGTGGGGTGCCAGCACGAGCAGCCGCTGTGCGCGGGCCAGATGTCTCTCGAGATCGCTCATCGTGCCGCCGGCAGTGCCGCCATTACGGCGCCGCGTCCCACGGCGCCCTCCCATACCGCCACGACATGCGACTCGCCGGGCGCCGGCCGGTAGTGGTGCCGACCAGTATCCAGCAGCCGCGACTCGCGGTAGGGCGTGCCGTCGAGCACGCCGCGCGCCGCAGCATCGCCATCCAGCAGCGCGAACCGCTCCGCGTAGCATACGTCGAATGCGAGGGCGGCGCCCGGAGCCCCGGCCACGAGATCGGCCCCGAGGACCCGCAGTTGTCCGACCGGGATGAAGTGCCGGATGAGGAACTCGCGATCCTGCGGCGGGAATCCCGGATGATCGAGCGCCACGAAGTGCGTATGCGTGCGCCGGATGTCGGCGGCGATCGGGTCCGGCAGGCTGCCGTTCGCAAACCGCGCCTTGGTGAGCCCTTCGAGCACGTAGTAGCACGGCCGGGGACGGAACACGGTCTCGCCCTTGAGATCCATGACCGGCTCGCCGGGACGCGTCATGCGCAGGACGTCCGAGAGCAGCCGGGTCTGATCGCGGCTGTCGTCGTGCCAGGCGGCCTCGGTCCTGCACACCGCGACGAGCTCGAGCATCGCGATGCCGGCCAGGGCGACGATGCGGCCCCGGGCGATCGCGGCCGGGGGGGCATGGGCGGACACCGGCAACGCGCCGTTCAAGGCTGCGACGCCGGCGAGCATCGCCATGGGAATCCACGGCAGGAAGTCCTGCGAGGTGATCAGCGGCCAGTAGCCCTCGAGCAGGGCGAGGTAGAACCCCGCGGTGAGGATCAGCACCACGCGCGCGGGGGTCGTCGCGGAATGGCGTCCGCGGGCGAGCAGGATGCGGGCGATCGGAATCAGCAGCAGCAGGCTGAGCGGGAAGAGCAGCAGCCGGTGCGGGGCGCTCCGCCACAGCCCCACGCCCGGAACGATGTTGTGGCGCACCGTGCACTGCACCAATGCCGCGAGCGCGTGCAGCCGCCAGAACACCGCGGCGAGGATCGCGGGGATCACGGCGATGCCGGCCACGAGTGCCATGGCGGGACGCGCGACGGCACCGGGGCGCCGCGAAATCCTGAGCCCGCCGCCGACCACCTCCACCACCAGTACGGCGACCGCCAGCGCCAGCAGCAGCAGCACGGTCTTGAACGAGGTGGCGATCGTGGCGCCCAGCAGCAGGCCGCCCACGAACGCGCGTCTCGGCGTGAGCGGCGCTCCGAGCAGCGCGAGCAGCGCGCACGCCCACAACGCCATCCACAGCACGTCCGCACGGAATTCCGACGACGTGAGGAGCCAGGTCGGCACGAGTCCCGTCAGCACCGCGGCCCACTGGCCGGTGCCCCGGGTCCACAGTTGCCGTCCCAGGCGGGCGGTGGCCCACAACGTGACCGCGACGAGCGGGATCATGAGCAGGCGGGCCAGCGGCAGGATGTCCGGACGCTCACCCGTCAGGGCCAGCCACGGCGCGACCAGCATGTGGAACAGCGGCGCGTGGTTGTCGAACTGATCCCGATACGGCACGAAGCCGTTGGCCCATCCCCATGCCACGTGCAGGTGCTGGGGTTCGTCCGAATCCGCGCGGTGGTGGAACGCGTATAGGACTCGCAGCACGAGCTGCGTGACCACCAGCAGACCGATGGCGGGAACCTCGGGGCGCGACAGGTCGCGCGGACGTTCGCGAATCCCGGATACCGCGGGCGCGCCCGCAATGACGGCCACGGATGAGGCCCTCTGGTGATTCGAATCCATCGCGGCGCGGGAATGTTCGACGGCCACCACGGCACCTGGCGGCGCGAACCTGACAGCTGTACGGCCACAGGTTGAATGGAAGCTGAACCGGCGGCAAGGCGGGGCGCGGCGGCCGCCTTTGCTATGCTGGCGGCGTGACTCCCACCGATCCGGCCGGAACCGTTCCGTCTGCCGCGGCCATCCCGCCGCCCGCGGCGCCCAGGTCGTGGTTCGACTCCGAGGACGCTCCAGGCCGCCGGGACCTCGACACCTGCATCCACTGCGGCCTGTGCCTGACGGCGTGCCCCACCTACCGGGTGCTCAAGATCGAGCCGGATTCCCCGCGCGGCCGGATCTACCTGATGCGCGGGCTCGCCGACGGCCGCATCGAGCCCGATTCCGAGCTGACCCGCCACCTCGACCAGTGCCTCGATTGCCGCGCCTGCGAGACGGTGTGCCCGGCGGGGGTCCCGTACGGACGGATGCTGGAACAGACCCGCGGCCAGCTCGCGCGCCGGAACGACCGGCCGACCACGGGACGGCGGCTCGGCGCCTGGGTGCTGGAGCACGTCGTGGCGCATCGCGGCCGCATGCACGCGGTGGCGGACCTGCTGCGGCTCGGGCAATGGGGCCCGGTTGCGGCGCTGATGCGTTCGTCGCTCGCACGCCGGGTGCTGCCCGGGTTCGCGATCCGCGGGTTCGCGATGACGCCGGCGATCGAGCCGCACGGCCACCGGGACCTGGCCCGGGTGGCGCATGAGCTGCCGCCCGGCGCGCGCATGGAACGTGCGGGTCGCGACCGGGTGTTTCACCCGGCGGGCGCCGCACGCGCCCACGTCGGGTTTTTCACGACCTGCGTGATGGACACGATGTTCCCCGCGATCAACCGCGACGCGGTGCGGCTGCTGGTGCTCGCCGGCTGCCGGGTGACGGTCCCGGGCGCCCAGGACTGCTGTGGCGCGCTCCACGCCCACGCCGGGCTGCGGCGCACGGCGCGCGCGCTCGCGCGGCGGAACGTCGCCGCGTTCGCGCCCGGCGGCCGGGACGCGTTCGATTTCATCGTCAACGATTCGGCCGGATGCGGAGCCGCGCTGCGCGAATACGATCACCTGCTTGCGGACCACGATCCCGCGGGGAGCACGCACGCCCCCGCGCGCGGGCAGGCCCCGGCGCAGCCGCATCCCGTCGTCGCCACCCCCGGCAATCCCGCGCCCACGCCGCTGCCGTCCGCCGCCGCGGCGTTCGCGTCGCGCGTGCGCGACGTCTCCGAGGTGCTCGCGGAGCTGGGCCTGCCGCCCGCGCCGCGGGTGCTGGCGTCGGATCGCGACCCGTCGAAACCGCTGCGGGTGGGCTATCACGACCCGTGTCATCTCGCGCATGCGCAGAACGTGCGCGCGGCGCCGCGGGCGCTGCTGCGCGCGCTGCCGGGCGTCGAGCTCGTGGACCTGCCGAATTCGGACTGGTGCTGCGGCAGCGCGGGCGTCTACAACCTGACCCATCCCGAGATGGCCGACGCCCAGCTCACGCAGAAGCTCGACGCCATCGACGCGGTGGCGCCCGACGTCGTGGTCGCGTCGAATCCCGGCTGCATGCTCCACATGGCGCGGGGCGCACAGGCGCGCGGTACCCGCACGCCCATCGTGCACCTGCTCGAGGTGCTCGCGCGGGCCTACCCGCCCGCGCGCGGCTGAGGCGTTCGTGCGCCCGCTGCCGATTCGCGCGGTGACGGGACTGTTCCTCGACCGCCAGCACCTCGACCGCCCGCGCGGACGGCGGCTCACCGCGCGCACCCTGACGGCGTTCGTCGAGGACACGGGCGGGCTGCAGCTCGACTCCATCAACGTGCTGGAACGGGCGCACTACCTGACGGCGTGGAGCCGGTTCGGCGCGTTCGACCCCGCGGCGCTCGACCGGCTGGTGTGGCGCAAGCACGTGCTGTTCGAATACTGGGCGCACGCGGCGTGCATGGTGCCGCGCGCGCATCTCGCCGCGTGGCGGCGGGCGATGCTGGACTACACGACCCGCGACACCGGCTGGTCGAAGTGGTTGCGCACGAATCGCAAGGTGGTGAACGCGGTGGAGGCGGCGATCCGCGATCGCGGGCCGCTCGCGAACTCGGACTTTCGCGAGCAGCGGCCCGCCGGGGCCGCCGGCTGGTGGAACTGGAAGCCGGCCACGCACGCGCTGCACTACCTGTGGATGACCGGTCGCACGCTGGTGCACTCGCGCGTCCACTTCCAGAAGCGGTTCGATCTCGCCGAGCGCGTGCTGCCGGAGCTGGCGACGCTCGAGCCGTTGTCGAGCGCCGAATTCGCCCGCTGGCACGTGCGCCGCTCGCTGCGCGCCATGGGGGCCGCGACCGAGATCGATCTGCGGCTGTACCTCACGTTCCCGCGCACGCCGTCGGGCTGGCGACGGCGTGCGCTCGCGGAGCTGCTGAAGACCGGCGAGGTCGTTGAGGTACCGGTCGAGGGCTCGAAGGCCCGCTGGGTGGCGCTGGCGGAGGACGTCGCGCCACTGGCGGCCGCGGGCCGGCGCCGCGCGCCGCCGCGCGGCACCACGCTGCTCGCGCCATTCGATTCGCTGCTGTGGCATCGCGATCGCGTGAAGCGGCTGTTCGGCTTCGACTACACCATCGAGGTGTACACGCCGGGCCACAAGCGCGTGCACGGCTACTACACGCTGCCGGTGCTCCACGACGGCCGCCTGATCGGACGCGTGGATGCGAAGACGCATCGCAAGGAGCGGCGGCTCGAAGTGCGCAACGTGCATTTCGAGGACGCGTTCGTCGCCGGCACGGCGCTCGCGACAGCGGCGTGGGAGCCGGCCGACGTCGACGCCGGAATCAGCGGGATTGCGGACGCGCTGCGGTCGCTCGCCGGGTTTGTCGGCGCCGACACGGTGACGCTGAGCCGCACCTCGCCCGCGCAGTTGCGCGAGCGGCTGACGAGCGCGCTGGAGGCGTAGCCGCGCGGGCCGGCCGCGTTCCGGGACGGCGGCAGATTCAGGGCATGCGCTGCGGCCCGGACTGTCCTAGTATTCCGCCCGCCGTTTCGTTGTTTGTCGTGCGATCCATTCCGCACCCGGTCTCAAATCTGGAGGTGTCGCTTGAACAGCCGCTTGCTGTGCCGCTCGGTCATCGTCGCGTTCGCCCTCGTCATCTCAGGCTGCCAGAACCAGCAGGCGAACCCGGGGGCCGGGCAGCCGGCGGCGAACGGGAACGCCGCCCAGCACGCCACCTACATGGCCATGTACCAGCGCCTCAGCGACACCGGATTCGCCCAGGGCGACACGTCTGTCGTGGACTCGCTGCTGTCGGACGACGCCGTCGACCACGAGGCGATGCCGGGCATGCCTGCCGGCAGGGAGGGCTTGAAGCAGATCATCATGATGTTCAAGCACGGCTACCCCGACCTCAAGCTCCAGATCGTCGATTCCGCGCTGCAGGGCGACAAGCTGTGGGTCTACACCGTCATGACGGGGACCAATACGGGCGAGTTCATGGGCATGAAGGCGACGGGTAAGCCCGTCAAAGTCGAAGGCTTCGATATCGTCCGGTTCGCCAACGACAAGATGGTCGAGCACTGGGGCATCTCGGACAACATGGCGATGATGCAGCAGCTCGGCGTCACGGGTGGCCCCGGGGGCGGCCACAAGTGACGTCCGCGCGGCGGAACGTGCCGGGACCCACCGACTGATGGGCCTGGAAGCCCGCTGCACTGTCCGCCACGGGAGACGCACCAGCGAAGGGCGGGCGCTGCTCGAGACCTCCGAGCTGATCTTCCGTGGCGAGTTCCGGCTTGCGATTCCGTTCCGCGACATGATGTCCGTGAGGGCCGTGAAGGGCCGGCTCGAGATCACGTGGCCCGAGGGCGCCGCGGTGTTCGAATTGGGGGACGCCGCGGCTCGCTGGGCCGGGAAGATCCAGAATCCACGCAGCCGCATCGACAAGCTGGGCGTGAAGCCCGGCCATCGCGTATCGGTGGTCGGCGTGGACGACGCGGGGTTTCGCGAGGAGCTGACGGCGCGCGCCGGCAGTGTGCACGTGGGCCGGATCGTGAAGGGCTCGGACCTCGTGTTCCTCGGCGTCGATTCGCGGGCCCGGCTCGCGCGGCTCGCGGCCGCCGAGCGCGCGATCGCGAGGAACGGGGCGATCTGGGTGGTGTGGCCGAAGGGCCGCCGCGAGTTGAACGAGGATCACGTGCGCGCGGCGGCGCTCGGGCGCGGACTCGTCGACGTGAAAGTGGCGGCGTTCTCGGCCACGCTGAGCGCGCTCAAGCTGGTGATTCCCGTCGCGAGGCGCTGAGCGGGCGTTCCGCAGTCGAAACGCTGTCACGCACCGGCTCGGCCTCGCTGCCCGGGGGGGCGGGTCGCCAGCGCTAGAGCGCCGCCTCTGCGTCCTGCGCGACTTCGGCGTCGAGTCCCAGGCCGCGGTGGAGCAGGCGCACGACGCGGTCGGCGTCCAGGTCCCGCACGACGAACGACAGGTTCACCCGCGACGCGCCTTGCGAGATCATCTCGACGCCGACGCCAATGCCGGCGACCAGCGTGAACAGGTGCCCGGCGAGCCCGATGTGCTGCGGCGCGCCCTCACCGACCACGGCGACCACCGCGAGCCCGCGGCGCACCTCGACGTGGCCGATGCCCTCGAGATCGGCGAGCGCATCGCCGAGCCGGCTGTCGTCGTCGACCGTGACCGAGATCGACACCTCGGACGTGGTGACGAGATCGACCACGACGTGATGGCGGCCGAACACCTCGAACACGCGCGCGAGGAACCCGTGGGCCAGCAGCATGCGGCTCGACACGATCGTGACCGCGATGATTCCTTTCTTGCTCGCGATCGATTTCACCCGCCACGGCGAATCGCCCGCGCCGCCGCCGGCCACCACCAGCGAGCCGGGATCCTGCGGGCGCCTGGTATTGAGGATGCGCACCGGGATCTGCCGCTCCATCGCGGGCAGCAGCGTCTTCGGGTGCAGCACGCGCGCGCCGAAGTATGCGAGCTCGCTCGCCTCCGCGAACGACAGTTGCGGCACCTCGCGCGCCTCGGGCACGATGCGCGGATCCGCGGACAGCATGCCGCTCGTGTCGGTCCAGATCTGGATCTCCTCCGCGCCCAGCGCGGCGCCGAGCAACGCGGCGCTGTAGTCGGAGCCGCCGCGGCCGAGCGTGGTCGTGCGCCCGTCGAGCGTGCGGCCGATGAACCCCGTCACGACGGGCACGCCGGTCAGGCCGTGGAACGTGCGCTCGAGGTTCGGCGCCGACTCGGGCAGCGGATGCGCGGCCCCGAACCGGTCGTCGGTCACGAGGCCGGCCTCCCCCGCGTCGATCGCCGTGGAATCGATCCCCGCCTGGCGGAGCCCCGCGGCGAACAACTCCGCCGACAACCGCTCGCCGTGGGCGAGAATCCTATCGCGCAGTTCCGGGGAGACCTTTCGGAGCCTGAGCGCATCGAAATCAGACCGTGCACGCCCGAGCAGTTCCCCGAGTCCCGCCGGGTCGATGCTGAGCTCGGCGGCATGTTGCAAGTGACGCTCGGCAAAGGCGTTGGCTAGCTTCTTGCGTTCTGACGGGTGGGCACACAGATCGACAAGGAGGTTCGTGATCTTCGACAGCGCGCTCACCACCACCACCGGCCGCCGCGCCTGGCGTCCCCGGACCTCGCCGATCGCCGACCGGAACGGCTCCCGGGAGCCGATCGAAGTGCCGCCGAATTTCATCACAATCATTGGGGTTCTCCTCGCACGCCCGGCCCGATCGGCAGTGCGCCATTCCACCCTACCACTTGAAGGTGGCGCCGGACCGGCCTCCCCCGATACAATTTTACGGCTCGGATACCTGTAGTCGTCTTCCAGATGTCCCCTTCATGCCCACCCCCTACGTGGAGCCCCATAGATGCGTCCTGCAACCAAGATCTGCCTGACCGCACTTGCGGTCCTCCTGGTCGGGGCCCCGTTCGCGGCCCGCACCGTGGGGCATCCGGGTGCGCCTGCCCGCCCCGCCAAGATCAATCCGCTGTTCATGAGCACACGCCCGAGTCAGTGGTGGTACGAACAGCGCTCGTTCCCGAACAACTCGATCTCGGCGTCCGAATACGACGCCGCGCTCGAGCAGTCGCTGATGGATCACGAGCAGGCCCGGCTGTCGACCAGCGCGGGACTGCTGACGTGGCAGTTCGTCGGCCCCGACAACGTCGGCGGCCGCATCACGGCGCTGGTCGCGCCGGCGGGCGGCACGCCGATCTACGTCGCCACGGCGAACGGCGGCGTGTTCAAGTCGATTGATTCAGGCGCCAACTGGACGCCGATCTTCGACAAGTACAGCGTGTATTCGGTGGGTGCGATCGCGCTCGATCCCACGAACGCGAACACGATCTACGTGGGCACCGGCGAGTCGAACCCGGCGGTCGACACCTATGACGGCAACGGCATCTATCGCAGCACCGACGCCGGCGTCACGTGGGAGCACCTCGGCCTCGAGAACGTGAAGCGGATGAACCGCATCGTGATCGACAAGAACAACCCGATGCACATCCTGGTCGCGGGCTCCGGCTCGATCTTCACGAACAACACCGACCACGGCATCTGGCGCAGCGTGGACGGCGGCCAGACCTGGCAGCACGTGCTGTACGTCGACAACACGACCTGGGGCGCCGACATCGCGATGAATCCGCTGCACACGGACTCGCTGGTCTGCTCGATGTGGGATTTCGGCCCGAGCCCCACGTCGGAGTCTGCGATCTACTCGAGCGCCGACAGTGGCGCGACCTGGTCGCGGCTGGGCCCGGCCCAGGGACTACCGGCGTCGAACGACAGCACCGACCGCATCTCGCTCGCCTATGCGCCGTCGCGCCCGTCGACCATCTACGCGCAGATCATCGGCGGCGCCGCGATGGGATACGTCGGGCGCGGCATGTGGCGCTCGCTCGACGGCGGCGCCACGTGGACGAAGCGTGACGTCGGCGTCGGGTTCTCGGGCAGCTTCGGCGGCTTCGGCTGGTACTTCGGCACGATGGCCGTTGATCCGACGACGCCCGACAAGGTGTACTCGCTGGGTGTGAACTTCAGTCGATCGACCGACGGTGGCGCCAACTGGGGCAACCTCACCGGCAGCATGCACGTGGACCAGCACGCGATCTGGATCAATCCGTCGAACACGAACCGCATCTACGTCGGCAATGACGGCGGGTTCTGGCGCACGACCGTCGGCGGCGTCGGCGGCACCGGCGCCTGGACCAAGGGCGGCTCTCAGCCGTTCTCGCAGTTCTACGCGATCACCGTCGATCCCACGGACGCATCGAAGCAGTTCGGCGGCACACAGGACAACAACACCGTCTCGGGCACGGGCGCACCCTCGACATGGAATGCGGTGCTCGGCGGCGACGGCTTCCAGTGCGTCGTCGACCAGACGATTCCCAGCACGGTATTCGCCGAGTCCCAGTTCATGACCGGCGGAGCGGGTCCCCAGCGATCCGCGGCCGGCGGCAGCGCGGGCACATATTCGTCGCCGGCGGGGTTCAACGCCGGCGACCGCTACAACTGGGACTCGCCGTTCGTCATGGACCCCACGAACCACCTGGTGCTGCTCGCGGGCTCGCACCGGATCTACAAGAGCACCGACAACGGCCTCACCTACGCGCCGGTGAGCGGCGATCTGGCGTTCAATCCGTCGAGCAACCGGCCGAACGGCACGATCAGCACGATCTCGATTTCGTCCGTGAACAATCAGGTCTATTACACGGGCTCGAGCAACGGCAAGGTCTACCGCTCCACGGATGGCGGCGCGAACTGGTTCGACAAGACGGCCGGCCTGCCGGTCCGCTACGTCACGCGCGTCACGGCCGATCCGTTCGACGCGAACACGGTGTACGTGTCGATGTCGGGGTTCAACGGGGACACCGAGACGCCGGTGCACCTCTACAAGAGCACGAACCAGGGCGACACCTGGACGAACGTCGCGGGCAACCTGCCGAACGCCCCGGTGAACGACGTGCTGGTCGACAATCTCAATCCGCTGCGGCTCTACGTCGGCACCGACCTCGGCGTCTACACCACGCAGAACGGCGGCGCGACCTGGTATCCGCTCGGCCAGGGCCTGCCGCTCCAGGCGGTGTTCGACATCTACCTGCACACCGCCTCGCGCACGCTGTTCGCGGGCACGCACGGGCGCTCGATGTGGAAGATCAACCTGGCCGAGCTGCCGCTCGCGGTCGGCGACCAGGCGGGCGCTACGAAGATCGCGCTGTCGGCGCCGAGCCCGAACCCGAGCCGCGGCCCGGTGAGGTTCACGCTGGCGCTGCCGACCGACGCCCGCACGCAGTTGTCGGTGTTCGACACCCAGGGTCGCCGGGTGCGCTCGCTGCACGATGGCGCGCTCGCGGCGGGCCGTCACTCGTTCGAGTGGGACGGTCGCGACGCCGCCGGCCGCACCGCGCGCGCCGGTGTCTACTTCGTACGCGCGGACGTGCCGGGTGGCGTCCAGTTCCAGCGGGTCGTCCGCACCCAGTAACCTCCGAACGGCCGGCGGGGCGTTCCCGCCGGCCGTTCGTGTGCGTCCCTGCGCCCGCGGCCACCGAGCGCGCGCCGAACGGAAGCCCCGATGACCCGACCTCCGTTCCCCCGATCGCTTGCCGGCCTTCGCCGCACGCTGCTCGTGGTGCTGGCGCTCGCGATCGCCCGGATCCCGGCGGCACCCGCACCGCGGGCGCCGGAGCCGGGCCGCGAGATCGAGTCCTACCCGTCGGACTGGTTCGGCATCCAGCGCGCGTTTCCGGGCACCGACGTTCCGCAGCAGCGCTGGACCGCGGCGCTCGAACAGGCGCGCGTGGATCGCGCCGCGGCGGCGTTGTCGACTTCGGATGCGCTGCTGACCTGGCAGCCGGTCGGCCCCACGAACATCGGCGGCCGCGTCACCGCGATCACCGGCGGCCCCACGGGCACGCCGCTCTACCTGGGCGCCGCCAACGGCGGCGTGTTCCGCTCCACCGACTTCGGCGTGACGTGGCTGCCGGTGTTCGACGCGCTGGGCGTGCCATCGATCGGCGCGCTTGCGCTCCAGCCCGGCGATCCCGCGACCGTCTACGTGGGCACCGGCGAAGCGAACACCGCGATCGACAACTACGACGGCTCGGGGCTGTTCCGCAGCCGCGACTCGGGCGCCAACTGGGAGTCGCTCGGCCTCGCCGAGACCCGGCGGATCGCGCGCGTTGCGATCGACCCTTCGGATCCCCGGAAGCTGTTCGTGGCGGCGATGGGATCGCAATTCTCGACCGGCCCCGATCGCGGCCTCTACCGGTCGGTCGACGGCGGCGCGAACTGGACGCGCGCGCTGTTCGTGAACGACAGCACCGGCGCCTGCGACGTGGTGGTGAATCCCGTGCACCCCGAGACCGTGTTCTGCGCCACGTGGGAACGGGTGCGGCGGCCGCAATACCGGCACGCCTACGGCCCCGGCTGCGGCATCTGGCGGAGCCCGGACCATGGCGCGACGTGGTCACGGCTCGCGGGCGGCCTGCCGACGCCGTCCGATTCCGTGGGCCGCATCGCGCTCGCGCTCGCGCCCTCGCAGCCGCGCACGATGTACGCCCAGATCATGGCGAAGGACGGCTCCGGCCGCGGCTTCTACCGTTCCACCGACGGCGGCCAGTCGTGGATCCGGCGTGACGTCAGCGGGTTCACGGGGAGCTTCGGCGGGTTCGGATGGTACTTCGGTGATTGCGTGGTGGCGCCCAACAATCCCGATCGTGTGTACGCGCTCGGCGTTCCGGCACAGCGCTCCACCAACGGCGGCAGCACGTTCAATTCGGTCGCGAACACCCTGCATCCGGACCAGCACGCGCTGTTCCTGCCCGCGCAGCGGCCGGACCGCATGTTCCTCGGCAACGACGGCGGGCTGTTCTGGTCCGCCGACACCGGCGTCACGTGGACACAGGCGGCCGGCCTGCCGATCACGCAGTTCTACGCCGGCGCGATCGATCCGTCGAATCCCCTGCGCATCCTCGGTGGCGCGCAGGACAACGGCACCGTGATGGATACGACCGGCGCGCCTGGCGCCTGGAGACCGATCTACGGCGGCGACGGGTTCTGGTGCCTCGTCGACCCCGTCAATCCGCTGGTGACGTTCGCGGAATACCAGAACGCCTCGTCGGGCACCGGCCCGCAGCGGTCCACGGACGGCGGCGGCGGGTTCTCGAGTCCCACCGGCATCAACGGCGCCGACCGGTTCAACTGGAGCACGCCGTTCGTGATGGATCCGTCGAACCACAACGTGATGCTCACCGCGAGCCAGCGCGTCTACCGCAGCCAGAACAACGGCGTGAGCTATTCGATCATCAGCCCCGATCTGACCACGAACCCCGTGTCGTCGCTCGTCTACGGTACGATCACCACGCTCGCCATCTCGGCGGCCGACGTGAACTTCTATCTCGCCGGCACCGACGACGGCCGCGTGTGGCGGTCCGAGGATGCCGGCGGCAGCTGGTTCGAGATCACGGCCGGGCTGCCGCTGCGTTGGGTCACGCGCGTGGTGGCGGATCCGGTGCAGCGGAACACGATCTACGTGACCCTGTCCGGGTTCGTGGCCGACGAACATGCCGCTCACGTGTATCGCAGCACGAATCGCGGGAGCACCTGGGTCGAAATCGACGGCAACCTGCCCGACGCGCCGGTCAACGACCTGATCGTCGACCCCGCGGACAACCGGACGCTCTACGCCGGCACCGACGTCGGCGTCTACGCGACGCGCAACCTGGGCGCGGGCTGGTTCCCGCTCGGCCAGGGCATGCCGCTGCAGGTGATCCACGATCTGTCGCTGCACGCGGCGTCCCGCACGCTGGTGGCGGCCACGCACGGCCGCTCGCAGTGGAAGCTCGACCTGTCGCAACTCCCGGTCGCGGTGGCCGCGCCGCCGCCCGCCGGCATCGCATTCTCCAAAGCCTGGCCCAACCCCGCCCGGGGCACGGTCCGGTTCACGCTGGCGACCCCGTCGCCGGCGGCGTTTCGCGTGGCGGTGTTCGACGCGCTCGGACGGCGCGTGCGCGGGCTCGCCGACCGAACGTTCGGCGCCGGACGTCACGAGCTCGTCTGGGACGGTCGCGACGCGGCCGGCAGGAGCCTCGCCGCCGGCGTGTACTATGCGCGCGCCGCATCGGGCGGCTGGTCAGCGGTGCGCAGGATCGTGCGCGTCGAGTAACGGTTGCGCGCGTTCGTTCGAGCGGCGCTGAACGCCGTTACGCACCTGCGCAGTGCGCGACGATGCGCGATTTGGCGATGCGTTTCCGCCTGCGCGACGCGCCGACATCGTGATCCGCCGCGGTCGATTTTCGTCGCGGTCGTCGAGTGGCCGCGGCCGATTTCCATACGCGGTCATCGATCCGCCGCGGACGATTTCCACCGCGGTCCCCGATCGACACCGCCCCGCGCCGCATGTTCGAGGCGCGAAAAATCGGCATCGAATCCACGTCGAGGCGAAATATCCCTTTGAAATCGCGGCTGGAGTTGATATACCCCGTTGTGGCTAGGGTTCATCCCGAGCGGTTCATGGCTCGCGACTCACGCACCACGGGTCAAGAGCAGCTCGGGCAGCCCGTCCGTTCGTGCCGCACATCCCCCGAACATGGAGAGGACACACGATGGCGAAAATGATGACGAAGTCCCAGATCGCGGGTCATCTCGCGACGAAGTTCGAGCTCACGAAGAAGCAGAGCACGCAGATCCTCGAAGAGCTCGCGACGCTGGCGGCCAAGCAGGCGCGGAACGGCTTCGTGTTCCCCGGCGTGGGCAAGCTCGTCGTCGTGAAGCGGAAGGCCCGCATGGGCCGCAACCCGCAGACCGGCGAGGCCATCAAGATTCCGGCCAAGACCGTGTTGAAGTTCCGCATCGCGAAGGCGATGAAGGAGCTGGCGCTCAAGTAGACCGTCCCACCGTCTTGTGAAAGGCCTCGTCGCCCGAGCGACGAGGCTTTTTCATGTCCGGGGCGGCCCGGTGACGGCCCGCATCGAAGTGGCGTTCGGCGACCGGGCCGTGACGTGTTCGAACAATCCACGGCCCCGCTGGCCGTCAGAACCCACCGCGGGGATGGCATCCGCTACACTCTCGTCATGAGCCCGCCGCCCGTGAACGCCGAATGCAACCCTGCCGGCACGCCCCGGGAGCGAGGCGGGCTTCGACGTGCGGCGTTCGCCACGAGCCTCCCGGCGAACCGGCCGACCTACCCGGGGCTCGGAAGCCCCGAGCTGACGCCGGATCGCCAGCGGCGATTCACCGAGAAACTGTGCGAGCAACTCGCCGTCGTGGACGCGCATGCGGCACGGTTTGCGCGCCTGCACGGGGCGAACCCCGCGCTGGTCGAGGCCACTCAGGACCGCGCGCGAACCCTGGTCGTCGACCTGTACGCCCGGGGGCCGATTCCGGAGCGGGGCTTCCGGCTCGCGTTCATCATCGGCAACGCGTTCAAGCGGGAGAAGGACCGGCACAATCTCCTGAACCGAGCGGCGCAACTGGCCCGGCTCCGGGGGCATGCGCGCTGCGCGGCGACCCCTGACGACCTCGAGCCCGAGATCTTCGAGCCCGGATGTGGCACCCGTGACTGGGTGGCGAAGCAGCTCAATTCTCACCGCGTGGCCGAGTCGATCCGGAAGTGGCCGGCCGCCGAACGACTGGATCTCACCACCGCCCTGCTGCGCGACCACGACGACCCCGGCGTGGTTCACGACCTCGCCCGCCGTCTCGACCTGCCGATCGATGCCGTCGCGGAGCGCGTCGCAGACGTGGCCGACGAGCGGGCGAGGAAGCGTGCCGAGGGCTGCGCCGATCCGACCGCGGCGCTCCGCAAGCGCCATCAGCGAATCCTCGCCGCGGCCACCCGGATCGTGAAACGGGCGGGCCTCGGAGCCCTCGTGCTGATGCTCGCGCTGCTGGCGCTGCGCGCGAGCGACGCGATTCAGCGGCGCGACATTCCCATGACCGAGTCCCCGGCCGCCGGCAGCGGCGATCTCCGGCATTTCGACCGGTGGCTCGAGCGCCGGAGCCGGTTCCCGGGCGGGTTCGAGAAGCACGGCGCGTGCCTGCCGAACCCGCTGCCCGACCTGGCGGCCACGCAGAAAAATCCGGTCACGGGGGCCGCCGGCTAATAACGACTCCAGGGAGCGCGAGCGCCGATCGCGCCACCTGCCGCCATCCCTGGGAGTCCGCCATGATCTCGCCCACCGCGTCCCGCCATCCGCGCAGCCTGTTCATCCTGTCGTCGACCGAGATGTGGGAGCGGTTCTCGTACTACGGGATGCGCTCGCTGCTCATCCTGTACATGGTGAACCACCTGTTCGTGCGCCCCGACGCGAACCAGCGCGTCCTGGGCCTCGAGGCCCTGCGTTCCACGCTCGAGCACCTGTTCGGCCCGCTCGCGATCGCGCCGCTGGCCTCGCAGGTCTATGGGCTCTACACCGCGCTCGTGTTCCTGACGCCGCTCGCGGGTGGCCTGCTCGCGAGCCGGTTCGGCCGCGATCGCATGATCATCGCCGGCGGCGTGCTGATGGCGATCGGCCATTTCCTGATGGCCAGCGAGTCGCTGTTCCTGGTGGCGCTGCTGTTCCTGATCCTGGGCGTGGGCGCGTTCAAGCCCAACATCACGTCGCAGGTCGGCTCGCTCTACGAACCGAACGACGCCCGCCTCGACAGCGCGTTCACGATCTTCTACATGGGCCTCAATCTCGGGGCGTTCCTCGCGCCGCTGGTGTGCGGGTCGCTGGGGCAGGGACTGGGCTGGCACTACGGCTTCGCGGCCGCGGGCGCCGGGATGCTGGTGGCGCTGGCGATCTACACGATCGGGCGGCGCCACGTGAAGCGGACGTCACAGGCGCGCGCGACCCAGCCCCGGGACGAGCCCGTCGAGCCGCCGGGTGTGGTGACCGGCAAGATCGTGGGCCTCGGCATCCTGTGTGTGCTCAACACGCTGTTCTGGGCGACCTACGAGCAGCAGGGCAATTCCATCCAGCTGTGGGCCGACCGGTTCACGCTGTGGCCCAGGGTGTTCGGGGTCACGATTCCGTCCACGTTTTACCAGGCGATGAACCCGATCATGATCTTCGGGTTCGCGCCCGTCCTCAGCGCATGGTGGGTACGAAATGCCTCGCGGGGTCAGTCGCAGTCGGCGGTGCGCAAGATGGCGATCGGCTGCGCGCTCGTCGGCATCGCGTACTGCGTGATGGTCGCCGCCGCGCATGGCATCGAGCCGTCCGCCCGCAGGAGCCTGGTGTGGCTCGTGGCCTACACGCTGCCCCTGACGATCGGCGAGCTCTACCTGTCGCCTTCGGGCCTTGCGCTCGTGTCGAACGTCGCTCCGGTCCGGCTCGTGGGGATATTGATGGGCATGTGGTTCCTGCAGAATTTCATGGGGAACTGGCTGGCGGGCTACCTCGGCAGCTACTTCACGCGGATGCCGATGGACCGGTTCTTCGGCGGCATGGCGGCGATCAGCTTCACCGCGTGCATCCTGATGCTGATCCTCGAACGGCCGCTGCGCCGGCTGCTATACCCCGCTGCGAGCAGTGGTGTCGTGGAACGACGGGCCCCGGACGCCGCCGTGTAGGAGCTTGGGCCGCGCGTTGCCGGTCCGCGTGGCGTCTGGCAGGATGCGGCGATCCTCGAACCCCTGAGCGGAGGTTGCCTGCACGCTACGCAGTTCCACCCGGACCCGCGATGACCGCCGGCATCGTCGTCGAGGGCCTGTCCAAGAGCTATCGCCGCGGCGTCGCGGGCGAGCGGGTGCGCGCGCTCGACGGCGTGTCGCTCACCATCTCCCCGGGTGAGGCGTTCGGCATCATCGGCCCCAACGGCGCCGGCAAGACCACGTTCCTCGGCTGCCTGCTCGGGTTCCTGGTGCCCGACGCGGGGCGCGTGGCGATCGACGGCCGCGCGCCCGACGACCTCGAGGTGCGCGCGGTGACCGGCTATCTGCCGGAGCGGCTGGTGATGGACCGCTGGATGACCGGGCGCGATTTCCTCGCCTACCACCACGCGCTCGCGCGCCTGCCGTCGGCCACGCGGGGCGCCGACGTGGGCGCCGCGCTCACGCGGGTCGGGCTCGACGGCGACGCCGGCGCGCAGGTGATCCGCCGCTACTCGCGCGGCATGCTGCAGCGCATCGGTCTCGCGCAGGCGCTGCTCGGACGCCCCCGCTACGTGTTCCTCGACGAGCCGGCGTCGGGCGTGGACCCGGCCGGCGTGATCCTGTTCCGCCGCGAGATCGCGGCACTGCGTCAGGACGGCGTCACCGTGGTGATGAACTCCCACCAACTCGACCAGGTCGAGCGGGTGTGCGATCGCGTGGCGTACGTGCAGCGCGGGCGCGTCGAGGCGATCGAGACGATCGCCGCCGGCGCCGGCGTGAGCCGCGTGCTGCGCGTGCGCTGGGCCGCGGGGGCGCCCGTGCCGGACGCGCTCGACGCGATCGCGGCCGCCGCCGGGGCCACGCTGCGCGACCGCAGCGCCACCGAAGGGCGGTTCGTGGTCGCCGACGACGCCGGGGCCGCGAGACTGCTGCACGCGCTCGTGACCGCGGGCGTGCCGGTGGCCGAGGCGGTGCCCGAGGAGAGCCGGCTCGAGCGCCTATTCCTCGCGCCGCCGAACACGGCCGCGGGGATGGCGGCGCCGGGCGGTGCCATGGGGCCGCCAGGCCCGGGCGCCACGGGCGCCACCGCCGGACCGGGGGCGGGCGCATGAACGGCACGCTCATCACGGCGTTCCTGCGCCAGCGGCTGACGAGTCCGATCCGGCTCGCGTTCCTGTTCCTCGCCATGGCGTTTCCGCTGCTGTTCGTGGCCGCGGCGCCGGCGACCGGATTCTCTTCGCTCGAGAACGCGTTCAACTTCGCGCTGATCTTCGGCGCCGGCATGATCGGCCAGGACACGGCGTCGGGCGTGCTGCAGTTGCTGTTCGCGCGGCCCGTGCGGCGCGACACCTACGTGCTGAGTCGCTGGTTCGCGGCGTCGATCGCGGCGGCAGCCGCCTCGGTGGCACAGGTTGGGCTGGCGGCGCTGATCATGGCCGCGCGCGGCAGTACGCCCGCTGCGGCGGACGTCGGCATCACCCTGGCGAACCACCTGACGTCAGCGTTCGGCGTCACGGCGCCGCTGGTGCTGCTGTCGGCGCTGGCGCCGGGGCTCGGCGACCTCGGATTGCTGCTGATGTTCTACATCTCGAGCGCCATCCTCCAGACCGTGGCCCCCGCGATCAACCAACCCATACTCGCGAACATCGGCCAGATCGTGCAGCAGGTGCTCAGCCCGGTGATCGATTTCCACAAGGTCCAGCTAAGCGCCATGGCCTGGAACCCGATCGTGGCCTGGGCATCGACCGTCACGTTGTCGCTCGCGCTGGCGATCGTGGTGCTCAACCGCAAGGAGCTGTCATATGCCTCGACTTCGTGATGCGCGTGGCACGACCAGCCGCGCCATGCCCCGCGTGCTGCTGCTGGTCGCGGTCGCGCTGCTCATCGCACGCGTCGGCACTGGCGTATGGGAACACCAGCATCCGCCCGCACTCGGCGAGCGGCTGACGTGGCGTCCGCTCGCCGCGGCGCAGGCCGAGGCGGCCGCGGCGCACAAACCGATTCTCTATGAATTCAGCGCCGAGTGGTGCGGCCCGTGCAAGGTGCTGTCGAGCGAGGTGTTCGCGGACGACCACAGCGCGCACCTGATCGAATCGTGGTTCGTGCCCGTGCGCGTCGTGGACACACAGCGCGAACAGGGTCACAACGCGCCCGATGTGCAGGCGCTCCAGGACAAGTTCAAGGTCGACGCGTTCCCGACGCTCGTGGTGTACAACCCCGCGAACGACCACCACGAGAGCGTGGTCGGCTACATGGGCAAGGCCGCGGAGATGCAGGAGCTGACGCAGGCGCTGGTAAAGGTGCGGTGAGGGGGGGGGTGGCACCCGGCGAATTCAGGGTGTGTCAACGATTTTGTGTAAGTGGCCGCATCATCACATCGTCACCCGACCCGGGAACAGCATCGCGAAGTGGTTGAGCGCCGCCGGCCAATCGGCCACCGGCCGAGTCCAGCGCACCGCCGCCCGCTGAATCGCGAGGCACAGCACCTTGCGCACCGCGTCGCCATCGGGAAAGAGGGCGTCGATCCCTCGACGCGCTTGCGCTCACTTCGACGGGCCCTTCCGAGAGTGAGAACCGGTGGGCCGCGCTACTGTGGGCTTGCCCTCGACATCCGTGCGTGAGAACCCAGCCGCTTCCAACTCTCGCATGATCGACAGGGGCATGTAATTCGGCCCTCCCTGGCGCGGACGACGCGGCGCAAACACGCTCAATTTCCGCTTGGGCGTCGCCCACCGCTTGAGCTTTCGCTCGGGTACGGCGACCGCCTCCTCGAAACTGAGTTCGGCGCCGTGCTCCAACGCGCCATGAATCACATTCAGTTCACGCAGCCCGCGGAACCTTACCCGAACCCTCTTGCTGTCCGTGTTCAGGTACCGGAACTGAGCCTCCCGTCCCAATTGGATCGCCTTCCGATACGCCTCCTCCGGAGACGCCGCTTCAACCAGACAGGTGTTGACGTGAACGAGGTTGCGCCGATCACCTTCGACCACGTGCTCGAGTACGATCTCGGCGAGATACCCGTGTGCGCCTTTGGGAATGAATCCCATCGCGATGAACCCCCGGTCGTGCAGAACCTCCCCGAGAGCGTGGCGTCGACCGCGCTCCCGAGCAGTCTATCCGCTTCTCACCGCGCCGCGACCGGCTCCGGCTGCGGGTGCCGCGCGAACCACGCGATGCGCCGTGCGAGCTCGGCGGGCTGATCGAGCATCACGAAGTGCCCGCAGTCCGCGATCCGCACGCCCTGCACGTCGCGAATCTCCGAGTATCCGGTCGCGGCGGCGGTCGCCGGCCACGTTTCGGAGTCGGGCCAGGTGTGGGGCGCCATCACCGCGAGCACCGGCATGCTCAACGCCACGGCCTGCGGTGACAGATCGGCGGTGACGGCGAGGCGGATCCAGCGTTTCATGTTGGCGGGATCCTCGGTCGCGGCCTCGCGGTACAGCTCGAGGCCCTGCGCCGAGTCGCGGCCGAACGCCATGAACGCGGTGTGCAGCACGCGCAGATAATCGGTGTCGAGCCCGCCGAGGATCATGTCGCGCTCGTCGGGCGTCACCTGCGGCTTGAGCATGGTCTCGACGAGCACCAGCGAACGCACGCGCTGGGGAGCGTCGATCGCGGCGGCCGCGGCGACGAGGCCGCCGACCGAATGCCCGACGAGCACGACTGGTCCGTCCGAAACGCGGGCCAGCGCCTGCTCCAGCGACTGGGCCGCGCGCTCGAGCGAGAACGGCTCCGGCATGTCGCTCGAGCCGTGGCCGGGGAGTTCGACCAGCACCACGCGGAAATTGCGGGCGAGGAGCCGCGCCACCGGCAGCCAGTGCGTCGCGCGGCTGCCGAGGCCGTGCACCAGCACGATCGTGGGCCCGCGGCCGAACGCGTTGTGGACCGGCGTGGGGGGCGTACCCGGGCTGCGCAGCTCGAGCAGGCCGAGCGCGAGCAACAACACCGCGAAAGCGGGCAGGAATACGCGTAGGCGTCGCATGACAATAGGGGGCCGTGGGGACGGCCGCCCGAGGGTCATCGGCGCGAACACGTGAGAACTGAACGGGAATCTGGAGCCGTCCGGCGGTGGATTTCTAGGCGGCCGGGGCGCTCCGCGTGAACGTGCGGCGGCGCGAACGCAGGCGCCGGCGGCGGCGTGGGCTGTTGTAGCGGATCTTGAGGCGGCCCCACGAGATCGGCATCACGGGCACGTAGGACCCGCAGGTACCGAGGGCGCTCATGATCGGCGGGCCCAGCCGGAACTGCGAGTTCGGGCTGTTCACCACCACGCAGTAGTCGACCTTGTTGATGCCGTCGGAGTCGAAATAATAGTTGTAGTTCTTGCAGGGATCGCACGCGGTCGTGTCGCCGTAAACGAGCTGCGAATTCACGAACGACGCGCCGTTGTCGAACGACACATTACAGGTTCCGAAGCTGCTGATCGACATGCCGAGGAACGCATGGTGCGGCAGCACGACGGTCGTCGGCAGCGCGAGATCGAACAGCGGCGTCGGGTCGCCATCGGCCGTGGCCACGCCCGGCAGGTCGAAGTGGAACGGGCCTGCGAGCACGGTGTGCTCGTCGGGCTTGGGGCACGACGGCGACGGTCCGGTCACCCCGAGGAACGTAATGTCGACCGGCTGGGTGCACGTGGCCGGGAACCACATGCTGAGATGCACGTGATCCACGCGCATCTGCGCGTTGACGCTCGAGCAGCCGGTGCACGTCGCGGGATCGACGAGCACGTAGTAGGAATCGGGCCCGCCCTCGGGCGTGAAGTAATCGAAGTTGTCCACGGGTACCAGCAGGTTACCCAGAGCGCACGACGAATCGATCGTACCGGACGTCCCCAGGGTGATCGTCCGGCCGAACCCCGCCACCGGATGCGGGTGCTGGCCGAGGATGTACTTCTTGCCGGCGTGGGCGGTGCCGAACGCGCAGGTCACCAGGGCCGTAATCATGATCAGCGGTCGTAAACGGCGCATAAGCAGCATAGAAACGAAGGCTCCATGGCCGTCGGGAGGACAGCCGCAGGGGGTGGCGCGGCCGGGGATGCTGACAAGGGGGGCCGGGCGTGGATTGCGACCTCATAATCGTGCGCCAGCGGACGGGCGTGGTCAAACGCAAAAGCTTTGGTGGCCGTGAATTGTGTGGCCGCAGCGCCGTGGACGGGCAGCACGTTGCACGCTGCACGGCGATGGGGCCCGGACGTCGTCGATCCAGTCTCCGTCATCGACATCTCGTGTTCACTTGATAACTGCACATTTGTGCAGTATGGTCGCGACTCAGCGCCATGCGACAGGAGAACATCGACGAAGCGGTGGCCGTGCGGGCCGATTTCCGGGGCGGGGTGGTCACGCCGCTCGCGTTTCGCCGCGCCGTCCACGAGCACCGCGTCACGCGGGTGAATGCCCGCTGGATCGATCGTGCAGGCCGGCATCCGCAGTTCTTCTTCTCCGTCAGCGTGGACAGCGGCGACGTGTACCAGCTGCGGCTGGGCGGCGCCGACCTGGTGTGGTGGCTCGATTTCGTCACGCTGGAGGGTTGAATGAGCTCGTCCACAGGCGCCGCGGCGCGAGATGGGGCACACGACGTGTCCCGCTCCTCCGTTACGAACCGGATGGCACCCGTGCAGTCGGAGACAAGCGCCGCGGTGCGCGCGGACGAGCGACCCGAGGTCGGAACGGGCCCGGCGGCCCCCAGGGACGAGCGAAGCGAAGCCGCCGGCGCCCTCCGACCGGGGGGGCCTCCGGACCCCGGGCGCACGGTGCTGCACGTCGACATCGACGCGTTCTTCGCGAGCATCGAGCAGCAGCGCAATCCGCACCTGGCGGGCCGGCCGGTGATCGTCGGCGCCGGCGTGATCGCATCGTGCTCATACGAGGCGCGGGCGTTCGGATTGCGCGCCGGCATGACGCTCACCGAGGCGAAGCGGCGCTGCCCGGGCGTGGTGATCGTCGAGGGCCACGCCCAGGTGTACCGGTGCTTCGCCGACACGATCTTCGAGCACTGCCGCCGCCTCGCCCCCGCGGTCGAGACCTATCTCGACGAGGCGTACTGCGACCTGAGCGGCACCGACCGGCTGCACGGCGACCTGCTGGAGGCGGCACGCGCGCTCAAGCATGCCATTCGCGCCGACACCGGGCTCACCGTCACGTGCGGCATCGGGCCCAACCGCATGCTCGCGAAGCTCATCGGCAAGACCGCGAAGCCCGACGGGCTCGTCCGGATCGCGGCGGCGGACGCCGACGCGTTCCTGGCCGGGCGCCCGGTCGAGCAACTCGCGGGCGTGGGGCACGCGCACGCGCGCACGCTGCGCTCGATGAACCTCGGCACCATCGGCGAGCTGCGCGCGCTGTCGGCGGAGGTGCTCAAGCGGCTGTTCGGCACCCACGGCCGGCTGCTCCACGAGCGCTGCCGCGGCCGCGACACGGCGCCCGTCACCGAACGCGAGATCCCGCTCACGATCTCGCGCGAGACGTCGTTCCACCGCGACACCGCCGAGCGCACCGAGATCGACGGCATGCTCGAATACCTGGTGGGCCGCGCGTGCCGCAGCGTTCGCGAGTTGGGCCTCGCCGCGCGCACGGTGTCGGTACGGCTGCGCCACTCCGACGGCGAGTTCGCCGAGCAGGCGCGGTCGCTGGGGCTCGCGTCGGACACCGACCCCATCGTGCTCGAGCTCGCGCTCACGCTGCTGCGCCGGCTGTTCACGCGCCGCGTCGCGCTGCACGGCCTGGGGGTCACGCTGTCGAACTTCGAGCGCGCCGGCGCCGCCCAGGGGTCGCTGTTCGACGAGCGCGAGGCCGGCCGGCGCGCCGCGCTCTACCAGGCGTTCGACGGCGTGCGCGCGGAGTACGGCCACGGCGTGCTGGTGTCGGGGCGCGCGCTGCACCTGCAGGGGCGGCTCGAGGCGGACCGCCACGGGTTCGTCCTGCGCACGCCGTCGCTCACGAAGTAGGCGCGGCGTGCCGAAAACCCCGGGGCATGACCGCATCGACCTCGCTCCCGAACTCCGGCGCCGCCCGCG
>JBBRLX010000022.1:0-68737 GCA_038231135.1 Candidatus Eiseniibacteriota bacterium
CCACCACAGCGTCATCCTCGAACTGAATCTCGCCAGCTACCGCTTGGAGGCGTCGAAGAAGGGCAAGGAGAACAAGAACTGACGCTCAAACGACGGTAGAAATAGTTGTCGTCGTCCGGGAAAAATAGTTGTCGCCCATCAGGCGTGGCGGATCTCCTGCATCAGCGCATAGGCCGCGGCGGTCATTAGCACGCGCAACTGGTTGGCGAGGAACCGCGTGCAACTCGTGCGGTCGAACGAGAGGCCGTGGTGCAACTCCTTGATGCGGTTCTCGATCTCGCCACGCTGGCAGTAGACGTCCTCGTAGAGCCGCTGCGGCGCACGCTTGAGGTTCGTGACCACGAACCGCGGGTTGTCACGCATCTCGCGGCCCTTGTGGCGAACGACCTCGGCCTTGATAACCACGCGTCGCTCCCGGTCCCACGTGCCGGCCCGGTAGCGGCACTCGTCGTAGACGTGCTCGGTCGCGCCGGTCAACTCGCTCCGCATCCGCATCGGCGCGAGCAGGGGCTCGGCCATGTGGTGCAGCACCTTGTTCGACGGCAGGCCGACGACGTAGCCAACCTGCACCTCGTCGAGGAATTCGAGCAGCCCGGGCCCGGCGAAGCCACCGTCCAACCGCACCAGCAGCCGCGTTCGCGGGAAGCGTTCCTGCAGCGCCCCCACGATCCGCTTCAGCATCGCCAGCGCCCCGCATGACGTCGGCGCGTTGCCCGGCCGCAGCATCGCCGCCACCAGGTGCTGTTCGGGTTCGTCGTTGAACGTCAGGTACGCCAGCAACGGCAGGTAGCAGGCGTGGCCGTAGTGGCCATGGAAGAACGCCAGCTCCTGTTGCCCGTGCGTCGGGTCGTCGGTCACGTCGAGGTCGATCGTGATCGTCCGCACCTGGCGGCGCAGGCGCCGAGCGTGTCGGTTCACCACCGCATCGAACAGCACCTGGCTCATTCGCAGCAGCTCGCCGCGCGTCACGCCGTTCTCGAATCGCGACAGCGTCGGCTGCGACGCCAGCACATCGCCGGTGACCGCGTCGCGCCCGAGCAGCAGCTTGTGGATTGGATCATTTGCCAACCGCGCTGCGTCGTTGGCGTCCTCGTAGCCGCAGGCCAGGCCGTAGATGCGCTGCGCCAGCAACTCATCGAGCCCGTGCCGTATCTTCGCCGGGTCGCGCGCATCGCGCAGGCAATCGGCGAGTGCGGCCATCAACCCGAGTCGGCGATCCGCGGCGTTCAGCAGGATCGCGCCGCCGTCCGAGCTGGCGTGCGGGCGATCAAAGCGGGCGAGCAACGTCTTGCCGAACAACTCGGGGAACAGAACAGACTGTGTGGTATCGTCCGTCACGAGAAGACCTCCGTCCTTGGAAGAAGAGCGCCTAGACAACGCCTTTCTACCATGCGGAGGTCTTCTCGTTGGCTACGCTTCGTGAATAATCCGGGCTAGTGTCGAGGAAATTGAACAACAACTAGCAACAATCATCGAGAACTTCAGAGGCGACATCACGGACAAGGTTGCCGAACATCTTCTAGTTCTGGATCGTGGCATTGGCCTCACTCGAGCTAATCAGCAGGCGCGAGAGATTGTCGACGGTAGATGGTCATCGTACTCAGGTCGTCTGACGCTTGCTCCGGGGAAAGAGGTGTTGCGACGTATATCGGAGTGGTCGCAGAGTGAGTTCGGCGTGGGCGTGAGCGTTAGCAGGCTCGCCGCACTAATCACTCGTTCGGAAATCCACGAAGAGGTGCAGGCGTTCCTTAGCGTCATTGAACTATCGACCGGATAGCACCGCGCCCGATGAGCGCCGTTGGCTTTAATAGGCAAGATTCAAGGTCGCTGGCGTTTGCCGGAGCGGCCACCAGATCGGCTGACCGATGAGGAAGCGGCGACGATCGCCGTGTTGGAAGCGGGTGTCAGTGGCTGGAGCGAGGCGCAAGTCTCGCCGCGCTGCAGCAAGTTCTCGGACACGCGAGCATCGTGACCACGCAGCGATACGCGTGGCCGGGGGATGAGGTGGTGATGCGGGGGGCGGCGAGGATCGGAGGCGCGTCATGATGCGTACGAAAAGAGTATGCGTGATCGCGCTACTTGCGGTTTGCGCGCTGAGCGTTGCAGCCATCGTGACAAGCTACTTCAACACTGGGCATGAAGTGATCATGTCGAACGTCGACCACATCCCAATCGAGGGGGGGAATATTCAGTTCTCGGGTGAGCCTGCTGTGCCGTTCGCCAGGATTTTGCCAGGCGAGGCTCGAAAGGTGCGGATCCTCTCTCGTGGAATCGCAGTTTACGACGGTGGATACAATGTCGTTGTGCGTTGGCAAACGACGCGTTCGGATACCATCTCATTCCTGGCGCGTGGGCCGTCGGATCGGATCGAAGTGACACGAAATCGGATGATCCGCCGGGGGACGCCGCCAGACTCAGGATTCAGAAGACACACGCAGAAGCAGTG
The DNA here is from genome assembly GCA_038231135.1 of Candidatus Eiseniibacteriota bacterium. Lineage (GTDB taxonomy): Bacteria > Eisenbacteria > RBG-16-71-46 > RBG-16-71-46 > RBG-16-71-46 > JANLWX01. The sequence goes on from JBBRLX010000022.1 coordinate 2,447, forward strand.
CCCCTCTCTCACCGCCCCAGATGCCCCGTGAAATCCACCACGTGCGACGCCTCGACCGAGATCCTGGCACTCTGGGAGCGGTGGCCGAGCGGCCATGCGACGTTCAGTCGCAGCGTGCTCGTGGGATCGGGGACGCCGGGCTGGTAGATCAGCGACGCGCCCGTCTCGCTCAGCCACACCCGGTCGCGCGGCCAGTCGACGCCCGGCTGCGTAGGCCCGCCGAACGGGTCCTTGCCCCACACCGCACCCGTGCCCGCGAACAGGCCGAGCTGGAGCGGGAGGAAATGGGGGTACGGAACGTGCAGCTCCGCGAGCACGTCGTGGGAGCCGATGACCTCGATGCGGCCCGCCGCGATCCCGGTGCCGCCGTAGGTGTCGTCGGACAGGCTCCGCAACGAGGCGCCGCCGAGATAGAACGCGGCCTGCGGCACGAATTCGCCGGACACGTGCCCGTAAGCCATCTGGGTCACGAGCGTGGCGGCGCGGCCCAGGCCCACGGTGCTGCTGCCCGTGAGCAGCGTGCGGCGGTATTCGAAGTCACTTCCGATCGCGGCCCCCGAAGTGGTGTGCATCACCTCGAGCCGGATCGGCGCCCGCGGCACGTCGAACCCGGCGCCCAGCTCCACTTCACGGGCGCGTCCATAGAGCGCCGGCAGGTTGGCGAAGTTCTTGAGCGGCTTGCGCGCGAGGTTCCAGCTCGCGCTGGTTGCGATCGGCGATTCGACCTCGTCGCGAACGCCGGCGAGGAGATCGACCTGGCGCAGCGTGCCCCGCAGCCGCGCGCGCGCCCGAGCGGCGCAGGTACTGGTGCCCATCGTGGCCCGACAGGAACGCGGCCAGCGTCGTGAGATGGCCGACGCGTTCCTCGCGGGCCATGGGCCAGGTGCGTTCCCCGCCCGATACTTCGAGCTGCCAGCGGGGCTCGATGGGTCCGGAGCGGGTCGAATAGCGGGCCTCCCACAGGAAGTCGTTCGGTCCCGAGGCGTAGCCGGCCTGCCCGCCCGCGTGACCGAGACGCTGCGGCAAGTCGATGCCGCTGACGAGCCAGTACGTCGGGCCATCCACGCGCTCGAAAGAGAAATCCGGCAGGATCAACAGCCGCGTCACGTGTCGCGGCGGTGCGACCGGATGTTGCAGGCGCCACGCGAGTACGCTGTCGTCGCCGGCCGTGTCGGACTTCGCCGTGCTCATCCCGAAGTAGTCGCTCGTGGAGTCCGACAACTGCTGGAGGAACGGATCGAGCGAGCTGTCGGCGGCCGCGGCGGCCGGTCGAAAATCGTCGTGGCGAGGCGCGAATGTCGTGCTCGACCCCGCCCACGACGGGAACGCGGCGAATGCAGCGAGCGCAAGCACGATCGCCGCCCCGCACCTGGCGCGGGCGCATCGCGCCGGCGCTTCCGGCCACAGGGATTGCGGGCGCGGCGTCACGGCGTGTGTTCCGGCCGGAAGAACGCGTCCGCCAGCCCGGTGTTGAGCGCGTAATCGTCGAATTGCAACGCGAGGTCGAACTGCCGTCCGACCTTGGGAAGCGGCAGCGTCGTTTCCATGCGCATGAGTACGCGGGACAGCACCCAGGTGTCGCCGGAGCGGCGCCGCTCGACCACCATGCGCTTCACAGCCTGGAGGAACAGCGGCACCGGCGGCCGCTCGAACGAAAGTTCCTGGCGGACGATCACGAAGTCGTTCGTGTCCACCCACACGAGCCCGGCGGGTTCCCCCGGCATGAGCAGCGTGCGGGGCTCGAACGCGATGCGATAGATCAGATGCCCGCCGGCGATGTCGCGGCCGACGATGTGGTACCGGAAGTCCCGCCGCGCGGACGGCTTGAACGCGAAGTTCACGATCTCCTCGTCCATGCCGCCGCCGAACGTCACGTTCACGTTCGACTTCTGTTTCTTCTCGCGGTCGTACTCACGCAGCGTCACCGTGCGCACCCGGTTCGGCTTCTTCTTGTACACGCGCACGACGCGTTCCGTGTAGAGCGCTGCCCGCGGCGTGCCGGCGCCCGTCACCAGCCGGAACGTCGCCGTGAACTGTTCGTCGGTGATCGCGGCCTCGCGGCGCGCTTCGCCCTCGGCCACGCGCGCGAGGATCTCGTCGAGCGTCACGCGCGGCGCGCGCACCAGGACCTCGGACACCTGCGTGTGCATCGTGTCCTCGCGGGCCAGGGTGGGGCCCGGGGTGGCCGGTCTGGCGGCGGACGTCGCCGACAGCGCGGGCGTGGCGGGCGCGCTCGGGTCGTATGGGGCCGCCAGTCCGCGGGCAGGATCTACCAGGAGACTGGCAGAAATGACGACGAGCCATGCAACGGTCGGGCTCATCGGCCGGGGGCGATGGCGGGTGTCGCGGATGTCGCTCGACTGGGACGGCTCGATCATCGAACCTCGATTCGGGCGCGGCACGCTAGCATCCGGTGCGGCGCCCTCGCAACACGTGACGTCGAGAATCGTCAAGACAGTGGCGCGCGGACGGCGCCCGGTCGCATCTTACAGCCGTAGCCAGTGAAGTTCCCCAGCCCCGCCGCCGCGTTCGTCATCATTCACGACCTTTGTACGATCTCCGGCACGAGCCGTGCCATGGTCGGACCCGGTAGACATGTGTTCCGGCGGCCGATTTCGGTTCTATAATTCCAACTCTGGAACGCCGCCGGTCATCCAATTCAGGCACTTCATCGTCGCCGGCGTCCAGCGGTGGCGGCAGACGTCCCAAGCACAAGCCAAGCCCAGGAGGAGAGTCATGAAGTTGCGTTCCATCGCATGGGTCGTCGCGGGTACGCTCGCGTTGCACGCGCCGGCGCGGCCGGCCGACGCGAGTCAGCTCGCCCTGCAGGAGATCACGCTCGAACCGACCGCGCTGACCGCCATCACCGCAACGCCCGCCGCCGACGTGACTCCGATCGTCACCGGCTTCACGATGGCCGGCGAGAGTCACGGCTCGACGCTCGAATCCGTACACTGGTATCCGCGGCGCTGGCGTGATCGCGGCGAGCGCAATTACGGTAGTTCGTCGTCGGGGCCGTCGGGGTCGAGTCAGATCCACGCCGGGTTCTTCGATCCCGACGGCGAGACCACGAATTCGTTCCTCGCCGGCGCCCGCGGCGGCTTCGGCGCCGACGAACATCTGCAGTTCGGCCTCGGCCTCGACTGGGTGCACAAGTCCGAGCGCAACACGGCGCTCATCTCGACCGTCGACCTGCCGGGCGGCGGCACGTCGGAGCGACGCCTCGAGCTGGCGCGGTCGTCTTCGAACCTGTTCCCGATCATGGGCTACGCGCAGTTCACCCCCGGCAACCGTTCGCAGCTGACACCGTACTTCGGCGTCGGTGGCGGCTACGAAGCGCTGTTCCTGTCGGCGGAGAACTTCCAGACCGGCGACAAGTTCGACGCCACGTACGGCGGCTGGGGCTGGCAGGCGTGGGCGGGGCTCTCGGTGCCGATCGGCGGCACGACGCGGCTGTCGACCGAAGTGTTCCGCAACCAGTCGTCGGTCGACCGGAACGTGTCCGACAACTCCGGCAACTATCGCGAGGTGGTGACGCTCGACGGGCTGGGAATGCGGTTTGGCTTCAATTGGGGTTTCTAAAGCCTTAGGGACTCCAATCACCTGAAAAACCCCGACGGCCGCGGCGATTCCCGCCGCATGCAGTCGGGGTTTTTCAGCAGATGGTCTTGGTGCTGGAGGACACGTCGGATAGTCTGACCGGCGATGGCTCGAAAGTCTCCACGTTCACGACGCAAGACGGCGTCGACATCGCGTGTCCCTGCCGCGGTGCGGTCACCGGCGTCGCCGCGCAAGCGCCCCCGCAAACGTACGGCCGCCGCGTCGACGAACGGCGCGCATTCGGCGAGTTCGCGCACCCGCCCCGGTCGCACCAAGACCACGCGCACCCCGCCCGGTCGCGCCAAGACCACGCGCGCCCGGGCGCCGAAGGTGGCCGCCGTGCGCCGGCGCCGGGTCCCGCCGCGGCTCGCGGCAGCCGGCGCCGCGGTGGTCGCCGCGGTGCGGCGTGTGGTGGCGAAGCCGCCGGCGCCGCGTCGCAAACGCGTGAAGGCGCCCGATCCGGCGCGGGTGAAGGCGCTGATCGAGATCCTCGAGCGCACCTATCCCGACGCCAGGTGCGCACTCGATTTCGCCACGCCGCTCCAGCTCCTGATCGCGACGATCCTGTCTGCGCAGTGCACGGACGTGCGGGTCAACAAGGTGACGCCCGGCCTGTTCGAGAAGTATCCGGACGCGGCGGCGCTGGCCGCGGCGCCGCAGGAGGATCTCGAAGCGGTGATCCGCTCGACGGGGTTCTTCCGCAACAAGGCGCGCGCGATCCGCGAGTGCTGCGCGGACATCGTGGCGCTCCACGGCGGCGAAGTGCCGCGCACCCTGGAGGCGCTGACCGAGTTGCGCGGAGTGGGCCGCAAGACCGCCAACGTCGTGCTCGGGAACGCGTTCGGCATCCCCGGCATCGTCGTGGACACGCATGTGTCGCGGCTGTCGTACCGCCTGGGGCTCTCGGGCCAGACCGATCCCGTGAAGATCGAGTTCGCGCTGATGGAGATCGTGCCGCGCGAACGCTGGGTGCGGTTCTCGCACTGGCTGATCCTCCACGGCCGCGCGATCTGCATCGCGCGCAAGCCGCGCTGCTCGGTGTGTCCGCTGCTGCCGCATTGCCCGCGCCTCGGCGTCACGAAGTCGGAATGACGCACCGGCCAGTCACCCGTGCGGCCGCGACACCCGAGACGGCGTGGCCGGCGCCTGCCCCGGCATCGCGTGCGCTCGTGAAGGCGAGGCGGCCGCGTGCGGGCGCCTGCCGGCTCGCCGCGCTCGCGGCCGGCGCGCTGGCGTTGCTCGCCGCCGCTCCCGCCGCCCGTGCGCAAGCGGGCTTCGCGGCGCCGCCCTACGCCGATGCCGGCGTCGCGACCACGGACGACGCCTCGGCGCTGTTCGTGAACCCGTCCGCGGCCGGCCTGCGCCGCGGGTTCGAGCTGGCGGTGTCGGCGAGCGGGGTGCCGCGGCCGGCCGGCGGTGATCGCGGCGATCCGCTGCGTCACCCGTTCTACCGCGCGGCGCTCGCGCTGGGGCTCGCCGGGTTCACGCTCGCGTCGCCCGAGGGGGGCCGGGTGTCGTGGGCGGTGAGCGCGGCGCACGGCGGTCCCGCGCTGCGGGTCGGCGCCCAGCTCCAGTCGCTCGGCACCTCGACCTGGCTTGCCCAGCTCGACCGGCTCGATCCGCAGGCGCCGGCGTCCGTGGCGGCCGGGGCGCCGGGTGATGCGCGCACCACCGACCTGCGCCTGGGTGCGCTGTCGCGCCCCGCGCCGTGGCTGTCGCTGGGTGCCGTCGTCGATCACGCGGCGCAGCCGCGGCTGGCGGGCGTCCGGCTCGTGCGCGAGTACACGGTAGGGCTCGGGTTGCGGCCGTTCGCGTGGCTGCCGGGCTCCGGGAGCACGCTCGGCACCCGCGTCACGCTCGGCGCCGACGTGGCGCTGCGCGAGGGCGAGTCCCGCGACGCGGCGCGCGTGCGGGTCGGGGCCGGGTTCGAACTGGTGCCCGGCATCGTGCTGCGCGGCGCCGTCGAGGATCACGGCGGCGTGCGGCTGGGGATCTCGCTGCTCGGCGGCCGGTCGAGCCTGCACGTGGATTCGCAGGACTGCCGTGACTGCCGTGATCCGGCTGGCACCATCACCGCCACCGTGCACGCGGCGGAGGATCGCACCGTGCTCGCGGCGCTCGAGCGCCCGCGCGTCGCCAGCGTGCGCATCGGCGGCACGCTCGCCGACGAGGCGATCGCGAGCGTGTCGTTGTTCGACAACTCGACCACCGTGGACGTGGCGCCGGTCCGGCGTCAGCTCGAGCGCGCGCTGCTGGATCCGCGCACGCGCGGCGTGCTGCTCCAGCTCAACGGCGCGGGCGGCATGGCGCAGATCGAAGAGCTGCGGCCGCGGATCGCGGCGCTGCGCGCGGCCGGCAAGCCGGTCGTGGCGTATCTCGAATCCGGCGGCCGCCGCGCCGACCTGTACTTTGCCTCCGCGTGCAACGCCATCGTCACCACGCCCGAGTCGTTCTGGGCGGGGCTCGGGCTGCATTCCGACCGGCGCTACTATCGCAAGGCGCTCGCGGACGCCGGGCTGCGCATCGACCGCACGTCCTACGGCAAGTACAAGTCGGCGTACCGCAACTTCAGCGCCGATTCCACGTCCCCGGCCGATCGCGAGTCGATCGAACACGGCCTCGACGTGGTGCAGGGTCTGCTGGTCACGGCCGTGGCCCACGATCGCCGGATCCCCGAGGAGCGGGTGCTGCAGGTGCTGGACGGCCGGTCGTGGCGTGCCGAGGACCTGCAGCGCATGGGCGTGATCGACTCCATCGGCTATCGCGAGGACGCGCTGCGCATGCTCGGCTCGCTCGCCCACCTGGGCGCGCGGCCGCATGCCGTGAACCTCGGCAGGATCGAGGACGCCCATCGCGAGTGGCGCGTGCCGCACACGATCGCCGTGGTGTACGCGAGCGGTGGCATCGAGACCGGCCGCAGCGGCAACGACCTGCTGAACGGCGCGTTCATGGGCTCCGAGACCACGGTCCGCCAGCTCGCGGCGGCGTTCCGCAATCCCGAGGTGCGCGCCGTCGTACTGCGCGTCGACAGTCCGGGCGGCTCGGCGGTGGCCTCGGATCTCATCTGGCACGCCGCGCGACAGCTCAAGCGCGAGACCCGGAAGCCGCTGGTGGTGTCGATGGCGCGCGCCGCGGCGAGCGGCGGCTATCACATCGCGCTCGCCGGCGACAGGATCTACGCGGACCGGTTCACGATCACCGGTTCGATCGGCGTGCTGTCGATCCGCTACTCGTTCGAAGGCTGGCTCGCCCACCACCACGTGCATCAGGACGACTTCAACCGCGGCGCGTACATGCGCGCGTGGTCGACCGGGCACGACTGGGACGCGACGGAGCAGGCGGCCGCCGATTCCGCGACCTACGCCGACTACCGCTCGTTCGTGAGTGTCGTCGCCGAGGGCCGCGGCATGGCGTGGGACGCCGTCGACGCCGTGGCGCAGGGCCGGGTGTGGTTCGGCGAGGACGCGAAACAGCGCGGGCTCGTCGACGCGATCGGCGGCCTCGACGACGCGATCGCCGAGGCGCGGCGCCGCGCCGGGATCCCCGTCGGGGCCAGGGTCGAGCCGGTCGAATATCGCCGCCCGCGGCCGGGGCTGGCGCAGGCGCTGCTGGGATCGTGGGTGCGCGAACAGTGGCAGCAGAGCGTGCACCTGCCCGACGCGGGCGAGACGCGCTTCGGGACCGATCCGGACGCCCTGTCGATCGAGTGATGGCGGAGTCACGCGCCCGCGGCGGCGATCCAGCCCGGCGCCCGGCCCGCGCGGCGCGACGCGGCGGACCCGCAGGCGATGAACCACGCCGCGGCGCGGTGCGCGGCGCGCTCGCACCGCCCGATCCGTCGGCCGATCGCGCGGCGCTCGCGATCTGGATCACGCTGATCGCGCTGCTGGCGGCGCGCGTCGCGAGCCAGTTCGTGCCCTCGATGGCGGCCTGGGGGCTCAACGTCGCGCGGTTCGTGCCGGCCTGGGCGGCGTGGCTGCTCACGCTCGCCGCCGGGCTCGCGCTGGTTCCCGGCGTGGCGCGTCGGCTATTGCCGGCGCTCGATGCCGCGGGGGAGTTCCTCGCCCGCGGCCGGGGCGCGGCCGCGGCGGCTGCGGCGGCAACCGCGGCGCTGGTGCTCGCGCTGCCCGATCGCGCCTGGTACGTGGGCGACTTCCTGCTACGCCAGGGCGCCGTCGAGCAGGGCGTCGGCGCCGCCCGGGTATTCCCGCAGGCCCTGCCGCTCGACCGGCTGCTGCACAACTCGCTCCCCACCTGGTGCGAACTCCACCTGAACCTGGACGCGAACGCGACCGGACGGTTGCTGGGTGCCATGAGCGCCGCGGTGCTCGCATGGGCCGCCGTCACGTTCGTGCGGGCGCTCGCGCTGCGCGGCGCCACGGCGTGCGCCGCGGCGGCGGTCATCGTGCTCGGCGGCTATCTCGCGGTGTTCACCGGCTACAGCAAGGCGGTGGTCGAGTTGTGCGCGCTGACCGCGGCCGCCGGCGCGTGCGCGCTGCGCGTGATCCGCAGCGGCCGCGGGCTCGGCGCGTTCGGCGTGGTGCTCGCGCTCGCGTTCCTGCTGCATCGCTCGGCCGTCGGGCTGCTGCCGGGCGCCGTGATCACCTGGCTGGCAGGGTCGCGCCGCGACGACGCGCGGGCGGCGCTGCGTGACCCCCGCGCCATCGCAGGCCTCGTGCTGCCGTGGGTGGCACTCGCCGTCGTGCTGCCGCGGGTGCTGCACACATTCGTCACAGTCGACATGGCGGTCCATCTGGAACCCGCCGATGTGCGCGCCCGCGGCGGGATGCTCGCCACTGCGTTCGCCGGGCTGCGCGCGCTCGACATGGCGAACGTGGTCGTGATGCTGACGCCACTGGTGCTGGCGGCTCCGGTTGCGCTGCTCGCGCGCGGACGCCCTCCGGCACATCGCGGCGAGGGGCTCACGCTGGTCGCATTCGCGCTGCCGCTCGTGGGGGTCATGCCGGTCCTGCACCCGGTGCAGGGCATGTTCCGGGACTGGGACAACTTCGTGGCGGGCGGCGCTGCGACGTCGGTGCTGGTGGCGTGGCTGCTGGCGGATCCGCTGAGCGCCGCGTCGCGTGCCCGCTGGGTCGCGGTCCCGGTCGCCGTGTGCACGACAGCGTTCACGCTGCAATGGATGGTCGCCCACGCCGACGCTGCCCGCGGCATGGCGCGGGTGAGCGCGTTCCTCGACGAGCCGCCGCGGCGCGGCGACGCCGAGCGCGTGCCGGCGCTCGACTACCTGGGCATCCGCAACATGCGGCTCGAGCGCTACGCCGAGTCGGCGGCCGCGTTCCGCGCCGCGGCCGACCTGGCGCCGAATCCGCGGTTCATGATCCAGTGGGGGCTCGCCGCCACCGAGGCGCACGACGACCGGGGCGCGCTCGAAGCCTACGAGCGGCTGCTGGCGCGCACGCCCGACGATCCGCTGGCGTGGCGCGGCTACACCGCGATGACGTCGCGGCTCGGCGATCTCGTGAACGCGCGGCGCGGTGCGATCGAGCTGCTCAAGCGGGTTCCCGGCGACCCCGACGCGCTACGGCTGCTGCAGGACCTCGACCGCGAACAGGCGCGGCGCGCCGCGAACGGCGCGCCGCCGCCCAGGGCTACCGCGCCCACTTCGCCTTGATCTGGCCGAAGCTCGCCGTCCGCGCCGGCGTGGACACAGTGCCCAGCACCAGGTCGTCGAAGTACACGGGAACGTTGCCGGTGAACGCGCTGAAGTTGTAGCAGCCCGCCCAGCCGCTCGGCAGCGTCGCGTCGTTGATCACGCTGTCGAGGTCCGTGAACTCGAACCCGTCGATCGAGCAGCGGAACGTGGACCCGAACGCCTCGACCTTCATCTTGTGCCAGGTGTTCTGCGGCAGGCTGCCGGCGGGGAGCTGGGCGGCGTTGTACGCACGCAACGTCGTGGGGGCGCCACCGACCACCCTGCGGAACGCGATCTGGAACAGGCCCGACTGGATCACGAACTGGTAGGACGAAATGTACTTGCTCGGCAGCCCGCTGAACGACTGCACGGTGGGGTCGGCACGCACCACCAGGCCGCGCCGCGTGTTGCCGGTCCCGGTGAAGATCCAGCCTTCCCATGTGTAGTCGTCGGCGCCGTGCGGATCGATCGTGGTGAGGATCACGCCGCCGCTGTCGGGGGCCTGCGAGTTCGTCGCGCTGCCCACCGTGTGGTCGCCGGATGGATTCGCATAGGCCGGATCGGCGGGGTCCAGCGTCAGGGGCTCCATGTTGTTCGACACGCCGAAACCGTTGTCCCACGCCAGGTCCAGCACGCCACCCGTGACGTGCTCCTCGGCGATGCTGAGCGCGTGCCTGGCACCGGGTGCCGTGGCGCCCAGCACGGTGGTCGTGAACAGCGCCGCGAATACCAGTGCGGCGGCCGGAGTCCTGATGGCGGTCATGGGATGCTCCTGATCTGAGGTGTTGACGCCGCCGCGAAGAGGGGTGTCCGGGGGGAGTCGGGGGATGTCGCCACCGTCGAACGCAACACCAGGGGGAGCCCGGAACCACGGCCAGCGGAGCGGCGCTTCATATTACAAGTTTACGACGGCGGATCGCTCCGCCGTCCGGAAAATCACCGCAACAGCATGAATTTCGTGCCCGGCGCCGACGCGTCGCCTTCGAACCGGGCGAAATACAGCCCACTCGGCACCGGATGGCCCGCGTCGTCGCGCCCGCTCCACGTCCGTTCGTCCCGTCCACCGACCAGGCGGGCGACACGCCGGCCGGTCACCGTGAACACCAGCACGGCCGGTCCGCGGCGCCCGGTGCCCGTGGCCGAGAGTCGCACGGCGCCGCGAGCCGGATTGGGCCAGGCCCTGAGCCCCGCGACTCGCGGCGCGTGCAACTCGCCGACCGATACCAGGCTAGCGTTCATGCGCCGCTCTAGATACGCGATGCGGCGCACCAGGCCCTCCGGGGTGCAACCGCCGGGACCACAATTCTGGCCCCCGCGATCACCCGCCACGAATACGCCGGCCTGATTGGTGGCGGAGGCCTGGAACACGATGTGGACCCTGCCACCCGAATTACGGGTCGCGATCGATACGAAGCGTTCGTCGGTGTTCGGCGTCTGCGTCAGGTTCTGCGGTTCGGACCACGGACCGCCGCGCTGCACACTGCACGCGATGTCGCCGTACCCGGTGCCGGTCTGAATCCCTCTGAGGGTTGCCTCGACCGCCGACGTGTCCACTTCGCCATCCGTGAATCGGAGCCACGCCACGTACGTTTCGGTTCCGTCGGTCGAGAACCCGATCTCGGGCCAGTCCACCGAGATCGTGTTGAATCCGGCGAGCGGCCCGTGGAGTCCGCGATCGATGTTGTCGTAGCTGTCGGCCTCGCCCGGCAACACCTGCTTCACCGTGGTCACGCCGCCCGTGGAACTCCAGTGGCGGATCCGACTCCGCCAGTCGAACACCTCGACGTTGCCTCCGATGCGCCGGGCCTGCAGTTCACTCCACACGACGTGCGGCGTGGTGTCCTGGTAGGCGAGATGGCAGTGAATGTACGGCCGCCATTCCTGTGATGTGGAGTCGGATTTCACGATCGAGGCATCGGTGTAGTACGTAAGCGTTCGAATCGTCTTCGTCGACGGCGCGAACGTGCCGTCCGATGACTCGATCAGGTAGACGTTGCCGCCGAAATCGGTCACCGCAATGCCCACGCGGCCATCCGACGCCGACGCCAGGCACGGAAACGCCGGATGGCCGCTGCTATGGAACAGCGAAGTGGGTGCCACCTGCGTCGCACCCCCGGTCCAGGCGCTCATGTTGTAGCCGGTGGGGCACGTGAAGTGCTGTCCCTGAGCGGCCACCCGGCACACTTCGAATTCTCGAGTTCCTGTGTACGGAGGATTATAAGGTGGCGTCAACGGGATCTCGGCCATCTGCACGATCGAGCCGTTCGGCAGCGACACCGCCTGCGGGAACAGGAAGTCCGCGAATGGCGGCAGGTAGCCCATCCATCCCGGCGCGCCCGCGCCGCTCTCGACGTACACGTCGCCCCGCTCGTCGCAGCCGTCCTCCTGCATGTGCTGAGCGACGACGGCTTTGCCCTGGGCGTCGACCGCGACGGTGCCGAAGCCGCCCGAATACTGCGGCGCGCACACGCTGCACGCGAGGCTCGGGTCGCCGACGCGGCCCAGGTTGTGCCACACGCCGTCCGCGTCGCGGTAGGCGTAGCCCATGGCGCGGTCGGGATAGGGAATGGGCGCCGCCGGGTTCGGCGGGCACTCCCCTGCGACGTTGCAGTGATCGTCCTCCCAGACGACGTGCACGCGCTCGTCGGCGCCGATGACGATGCGCTGGCCGAGCGAGCCCATGTCCTGGAGGTCGTAGTAGGTGGAGTCGATCTGCACCGCGCCCACGGGCAATGGAACCGGCAGGCTGGTGGTCGTGGTGACTCCGGGTCCGGAGGAGGCTGCCACCGTGCGGGCGAAGGGGTCGCGCATGATCGCGATCGGGTGCCCCGGAGGCGCCAGCTTTGCGGCGCCATCCGGAACACCCCCGGTTGGCGCGCCGGGCAGGGACCTCCAGGGCAGCGGTGGCGTTCCTCGCGACGCATCAGAATAAGGTGCCGCACCGTTCGAACGAGGCTCGAGATGTATCCCGGACAGGGCCAGGGTATGAGACATCTCCTGCGCACCGCTCGTGACAGGCAGCACCACTCTTGGAACAGGACTGGGTCCGCGGCGGGCGAACGCGGGCGGCGCGAGGAGCGACGACAGCACGCCCACCGCGACGGCGACCACGATCCGAGCCTGCGAACGAAACATCATGACTCCCGGTTGAACGGCCAGCGACCGCTGAAATCCCGATAGAGCGACAGGGCGAACGTCCGGCCCGGCTCCGCGATGAAACTCATCGGCTCGCGGTAGCGCGTATTCCACAAGTTATTCACCGCGAACGCTGCGCGCACGCCGCCGATCACGCAATCCGCCTGCACGGACGTCGTGGAGAACGCGGGCTGGCGGAGCACCTGGCTCACGCCCCGGACCGCGTCGTTCCAGCGCACCCGCGTCGAAATCGACCCGTACGGCAGCAGCCGGCGCACCGGCGCGATCAGCTCGATCGAGGCGCGGGCGGTGCCCATGTCCTCGAGTTTGTCGCCGGTCGTGAGGTCGCGGCCGCGCGGCAGCGTGCCGCTGATGCCGAGCTCCCAGCCGTTCGAGCGCACCGCGCCGGCGGCTTCGAGGCCTTCGATCCGCGCGCGCTGGACGTTGAAATACTGGAATCGCGGCACCAGCCCGAGCTGCCCGATGTACTTGAAGCTGATGAGGTCGTCGACGTCCGAGCGGTACGCCGACAGCCGCGCGGTGGTCAACCACTCGGGCGCCGCGGCGCTCGAGCGCAGGCCGGCCTCGTAGGACCGGCTGCGCTCACTGCGTAGTGCGGGATTGCCGAACAACCGCAGGCCGCCGTGGATGGTGTTGTTGAAATAGCGCTCGTCGAGGTTCGGAGCGCGGAACCCGGTCCCCACGTGCGCGTACGGCTCGGCGGCGCCGAATGCGCGCGACACGCCGCCTTCGGCGCTCACGCGCCGGTCGGTGACGTCGAGGATCGAGGTGTGGATGTTGACGGTCGAGTCGGCGCTCGAGCGCAGCACGTCGTAGCGCGCGTCGGCCTCGAGCTTGATATTCGACAGCGTGTGGCTGGCGGCGAGCCCGGCGGCCCACGCCGTGCGGCGTGCCGGCGGCACGCTCACGCCCTCGCTGGTCGCGGTGTTCGTGACGGTGCCGTCGCGGTCGCGCGTCACCATGTCGGCCGTGAGCGGACCACCCGCGGCCTCGCGGCGCCACTCGCCGAACACCTGCACGTTGCCGGGGCCGCCGAAGCGCAGCGACGGCTCGAGGCTGCTCACGTGCGTGGTGACCCGATCGCTGGCCGCCCGGGTGAGCGTCGAGGTGAAGTGCCCGCGAATCCACGTGCTGTCGATCGAAGTCTCGTCGAAGTACGTGCGCATGACCTGGTGGACCCCGAGCAATCGGAGGCCAGGAAGGGCGCCGTTCCCCTTCACCGCAAACTCGGCCCGCTGAGCATCTCTGCCCTCGAGCGGATACGAGCCGGCGACAACGGCACCCCCCGTGAACCCCGGAAGCCCTACATCGCGAGCCGCGTGATGCGAGTGCTCCACATCGAACGTCGCGGGTCCCCATTTCGTGCCCCCCCGCACGGCGAAATCCTCTTCGCGGTCGCCGCTGTTGGCGACGCTGCCGTCCGGGGTATGCAGGTGATCGAGGTTGCCGAGTCCGCCCGACACCTCGAGCCCGCCGCGGGGCGACGTGAATCGCGCCCGCGCGTTCTGCGTATAGGAGCCACCCGGTTCGGAGCCGCGCGCGTCGAGCGCCGCGGTGAGCCGCGGCGTGTCGCCGAACAGGCTCCGGTGGGTGACGATGTTGATCACGCCCGCGAGCGCGTCGCTGCCGAACTGGCCGCTGGCGGCGCCCGGCAGCACTTCCACCGCCGACACCCGGTCGAGCGCGACCAGCGACGACTGGGCGCCGTGGCCGCGCACCGAGTTCATCTGAACGCCGTCGACCATCAGCAGCACGCGGTCGCCGGTGAGTCCGCGCAGCGACAGCCGGGTCGACCACGGGCCGGTGCGGATCAGGTCGACGCCGGGAACCATCGCGAGCGCGTCGGACACCGTCGCCGGCAGGAACCGGATGGCCTGCGCCCGCTCGACGCGGTTCGTGGTCGCGGTTGTGCGGCCGCCTGCCAGGCCGCGTGCGCCGTCGACACGCACCGGCGGCAGCACGGTCACGGTGTCGCGCATGCCGCGCAACGTCGAATCCGCGGCGTGGGACCGGGCGATGACACGCAGTCCGAGCGTGGAATCCGCCGCCGCCGGCCGCACGACCGCCGCATCGCGTACGCCGTGCAGCGTGGAGTCTGCGGCCGGCACTGCCGGGTGTGTGGCTGCGATGTCAATGGTATCGATGGCAGTGCCGGACGCGATCGAGTAGAAGTGGATGCCCCCCAGCCCAAGCAACGCAACAATCGTCAACTGCCGGCGCGAGTGGGACGGGGCGGATTTCATGGTCGTGCGGTGCGGAATTCCAGAGCCTCTCGAGCGTCGACTTCCAGAACCCTCCGAACCGGCCGGGGGGCACTTCGAATATACGCAGGATAGGTGCCGAACTCGGCTAGTACTATTGTGTTGTATGCGGAGGCGGGTCTGCGTGGGAATACGGATGATGCGGCGCTCGGGTCGCGGACGCGATGCCGGGAATGTGCGTCAGAACGCAGTTACGGCCGCGCTCGCAGCGGTTCGACGTCAGATCCGCTCGCCCTCACCCATGAGGGCGAACGTGATCCGGCGGATCTGCTCGCGTAATTCGGGGTCGGCGATGTCGAGACCGGGGTTGCCCTGCAGCGGCCGCACGTTGATTTTCGACTGGAACTCGACGCAATCCGCACGGTCGCGGCCGGGGAAGTAGCTGGCGCCCCATACCCGGCGCGGATCGCTGCCCGAGTCGACCAGCAACCGCTGCAGGTCGAGGTGGGCGTCGGCGCCCACGGCCACTCGGCCATGCTCGACGTCGACCGCGAACTTCACCTTGTTGCCGTAGAAGTATCGCACCCGCTCCGCCAGCTCGCCCGCGGGCACGCGATGCTCCGCGATCAGGGGATTGGGCGGTCGCAGGATCATCCGCGTTCCTCGATCAGGCCTTCCCGCAGCGCGAGCTGCGTCAGCAACGCGACCGACCGGACGTTCAGCTTGCGCATAAGGTTCGCGCGGTGCGTTTCCACGGTGCGCCCGCTGATGTCGAGCTGCGACGCGATCTCCTTGGTGGAGAACCCGCGCGCCACGAGTTTCAGCACCTCGAGCTCGCGATCGGTGAGCAGGTCGGCGGGCCGGCGTTGCGGCGCGCCGCGCACCATCTCGGTGAGCGCCCGTTGCACGGGCTCGCTGTAGAACGCGCGGCCCGCCATCACCGCCTCGACACCCGCGACCAGGTCGTCGGCTGCGGAATCCTTGAGCAGGTAGCCCTCGGCCCCATCGCGGATCGCCCGCACGGCGTGTTCGCTGTCGGCGTGCATCGTGAGCACCAGCACCTTCACGTCTGGATACGTAGCCTCGGCTTGGCGCAACACTTCGAACCCGTCCGTTCCCGGCATCGTCAGATCGAGCACCAGCACGTCGACGCCTCCCCGGGCGAGCCGGGCCAGTGCGCCGGCGCCGTTCGATTCTTCACCCACTACTTCGATGTCCGGGTGCGCTTCGAGGATGCGCCGCAGTCCGGCACGCACCAGCGTGTGATCGTCGGCCAGCATCACGCGCGTCGGGCTCATCGGGCGACCCGCCGCCGGACGCGCGTTGCGGGGTCGTCCCGTTCCGGACCCGTCATGCCGGCCGTGCGTCCGCAGGTCGGGGCCATCACGCGCGGCCTCCGGCGGGGATCCGGGCCACGACGCGGAACCCGGCCTCGCTCGCGCCGGTGGTCTCGAGCGTGCCGCCGAGCAACGCCACCCGCTCCCGCATGCCCAGGAGGCCGAGGTTCGGCGTCACGGAACCCGTGACGCCGTGGCCATCGTCGACGATCTCGAGCCGAACGTCCTCCGGTGTGGCGGCGAGCAGCACCCGCACCTCGCTGGCGGCCGCGTGCCGCGCGACGTTCGTCAGCGCCTCCTGCACGATGCGATAGATCGCCACCTCCTGCTCGGGTTCGAGGCCGTGCACCTCGGGGGGTGCGTCGAGCCGCGTCGGGATGCGCGTGCGCGCCGAGAAATCCTCCACCAGAGTGCGGATCGCAGGCAACAGGCCGAGGTCGTCGAGCACCCGGGGCCGCAGCAGGTTGCTCAGGTCGCGCACCTGCGCGAGTGCCCGCCCCACCAGCTCGGCCGATTCGCGCCGGCCGTCGAGGTCGAGGTCGATCTTCACCGCGGTAAGGATCTGGCCGGCCTCGTCGTGCAGCTCGCGAGCGATGCGGCGGCGCTCGTCCTCCTGCGCCGTGAGCAGCAGCCGCGTGAGCTGGCCGAGCTCGGCGCTGCGCGACTCGAGCGCGCGCCGGTCGTGATCGAGCACGAGGAACAACGCGCCCAGCGCCGTGACCACGATGAGCAGCACGTCGACGTACACGCCGAACAGCACGCCCGTGCCCAGCGGCCGCAGCAGCGGATAGTCGAGATGGTGGAGTCCCCACAGCGTGAAGCCGACCGCGAGCAGCGTGGCCCCACCCGACGGTTCGCGCCGGCGGTATTGCCAGAACACGTAGGCCGTCCACAGCGTCGTCGCCGACATCAGCACCGCCGAGAACACGCCGCCGATCATGAAGTTCCGGATGCCGTATACCAGCACCCACGAGCTCACGACCACGGCCGCCAGCAGCCAGGTCACACGCGGGCCGCGCCGCCCGCCGCCGCCCGAGAACTGGAGAGCCGCGTCGAGCAGCAGCACTGCCACGACCCCGGTGCCGACCTGGTGGAGGAACAGCCAGTATTCGCGGCGCGTGATCAGGAACGCCGAGATGAACACCAGCCGGGCCGCGTAGGAGGCCCACGCCAGCGCCCAGACACCGTCGTATGACCGCCGGCGCCGGCGCCACAGCACGTAGTAGACCAGCGACAGCAGGGTGGTGACGAGGGTCTGAAACGCGAGGGCGGACAGCTCGACGGTGGTGCGGTCCATGGAACAATTCTACAGCCGGGCCGCGATCTTGACGATTCATGAGGGGACCCCCATCGTCACCACCTCGGAACTCGCCCGCCCCTCCGTACCCGCCGAAAGGTCCAAGCCCATGTCTCATGTTCCAGGTGTTCGTGGCGTCACATGGCGCCGCGCCCGATCCCGGTTCGCCGTCGTTGCCGCCGTGCTGCTCGTCGCCGGCGCCCATGCCGCCTGGCGGGTGACCACGGCCGCAGCCGCGGCTCCCGTCACGCTCGCCACCACCGAGCTCGGGCAGGGTCCGGCCCTGGTGTTCGTGCCCGACATGGGAATGAGCCGCACGGTGTGGATGCCCACGGCGCGCCGGCTGCTGGCGGGCCGGCGGATCGTGCTCGTCGATCTTCCCGGCCACGGCGACAGCCCGCTGCCCGATCCGTTCTCGTTCCAGGCGTGCGCCGACGCGCTCGATCAGGTGCTGGCGAAGGAGCACGGCGACAGCACGATCGTGATCGGGCAGGGCGTGGGCGGGCTGATCGCCGCGCTCGCCACGCGCGCGCATCCCGGCCACGTGCGCGGGGTGGTGCTGATCGACGTCGCCATGAAGTCGCCGCTGAAGATCGAGGATCAGCAGCGCCAGATGTTCCTCACCTGGATGGACGACAACTACGACACGGCCGTCCGTCAGATGTACAGCCAGCGCGGCCGCGATTCCACGCAGAGCGCGGAATTGATCTCGCAGGTGTCCATGGTGAAGCCGGCGACGCTCAAGCTGTACATCCGCGAACTGCTGAGCCTCGATCAGGCGTCGGCGTTGAAGGGGTTCCCGCGCCGGGTGCTGTACGTGGGCTCGGAGCGCGGCTGGCCGGCGGGCAAGCCGTGGAGCGTCCTGAGCACGGAACGCGGACTCGATGCCATGGCGACCCCCGACACGCTGCACATCGGCGCCAGCGCCCAGCTGATCATGAAGGACCAGCCCGATTCGCTGGCCGCCGCCATCGCCGGGTTCGCGGCGCGGGTGATCCCGGCGAAGTAGCCGCAGGGGGCCGGCCGTGGCTTTCGTGCGATCGAAGCCGCCGCAGCAGACGCGTCCACCTAGGCCGTCGCGACGCCCCACAGCGGCGGCTGCGCGGCGGGATCAGTCGCGGAGCAGTTGTTCCGCCCAGCGGCTCCGGGGGTCGCGCAGCAGGTAGTCGTCGGCGGTGCGCCGCGCCTCGTCGCCGCGGCCCACCTGGCGCAGCAGCCGCGCGCGATTCCACAGCGCCAGCTCGAACACCGGGTCGCGCCGCGGCACCGCCGCGAACTGGGCGATCGCGGCGAGTTGCAGCGCGCGCGGGCGGAACGGCCCGGGTTCGAGCGCCGCGCGCAGCGCGAGCGTCGCTCCGAGCCCGAGCCGGGCCTCGCCGTAATGCGGCGCGCGGTCGAGCGCCGCGCGGTAGTCGTGCTCGGCCGCGCGCGAATCGCCATGCACGAGCTCGAGCGCGCCCGCCGCCGCCCACACGCGCGCGTCCCAGCCGTGACGCGATTGCGCCCGTTCGACCAGCGCCAGCGCACGCGTGGCGCGCAACCGCTCGAGCGGCGCGAACACGCCATCGGTCGCGCCGTCCCCCAGCATCTCCGAGTGCAGCCGCAACGGCCCCGCATCGAGCAGCGTGCGGCCATGGGTGAGCAGCGCCGCGGCGCGCAGGTCCGCGTCGTCGGGCAGGCCGGTCACGATCCGCGGCGGCACGAACTGCGACATCGCCGCCACGACAGCGAGCCCCACCAGGATGCCGACGAACGACATCACGGACAGCACGCGCCATTGCAGGCGGCGCTCGATCTCGGCAATCGGGGCCGGGGCCGACAGGATGAGGGGGGAGTGAGCCATCACCCCGCAGCATAGGGGCGGTCACGGGCCGTGGCAACGACTGCTAGAATGCGGCCACCACGGGTTCCCTGGCACCTCGTTCCGGAGGCAATCGCATGCGACCGCGAGTAACGACCAAGGCCGGTCTGTTCACCACGCTCGAACCCGGCTGGTTGTGGGCCGAATTCGATGCCCTGCGCGCCATTCCACGACCGTCCGGCCACGAGGCGCGGGCGCGTGAACACGTGAAGAGCCGGTTCGCGGACGCTGCCGCGACGCTGGACGAGGATGCCGCCGGGAACCTCCTGGTGCGGGTGCCCGGCACCCGCGGCCTCGAGTCGGCACCCGGCGTCACGATCCAGTCGCACCTGGACATGGTGATCGCGGTCGAGGCGGGGGTCGAGTTCGATCCCGAACACGATGGCATCGAGTGCCGCATCGAGGGCGATTACCTGTACGCCAACGACACCACGCTGGGCGCCGACAACGGCATCGGCGTGGCGGCGGCGATCGCGACCGCGCTCGATCCCGCCGTGGAGCACGGACCTCTCGAATTGCTGTTCACGATCGAGGAGGAGACCGGACTCACCGGCGCCCGCGAGCTCGACCCGCGGCTTGTGAAATCCCGGCGGTTGCTGAACCTGGATTCCGAGGAGGACGACATCCTCTACGTCGGCTGCGCGGGCGGGCGCACGACCACGCTCGCGCTGCCGGTGGAATGGCAGCCGGCGCCGGCGGGTGCCGCAATCGCGATCGAGGTGACGGGCCTGCACGGCGGGCATTCGGGCACCGACATCCATCTCAATCGCGCGAACGCGCACAAGCTGCTGGTGCGGGTGCTCGCGGCCGGCGGTTCCGCGGGCGCGCTCGCGGAGGTCGCGGGCGGCGGCGCGACGAACGCGATCCCCACCGCGTCGCGGGCGGTGGTCGTCGCCGCGGCGCAGGACGCCGCCCACTGGCGCGAGATCGCGGCGGCCCAGGCGGCCCGCGCGTGCGACGAATTCCCGGGCGATCCGGGGCTCGTGATCCAGGTCTCGGATGTCGCGAAGCCGGACCGGGTGATGACGGAGGAATCGTCGCGCCGGGTGGTCGATCTGCTGGCCGCGCTGCCGAGCGGCGTGCTGGCGATGAGCCGCGCCGGCGGCACGGAGACGTCATGCAACCTGGCGCGGGTCACGATCGCGGAGCGGACGGTGGACATTGTGGTCAGCGTGCGCTCGTCGGTGGGATCCGCGTTGCGGGGCGCGCTCGACACGATCGAAGCGGCCGCGCGGCTCGCCGGCGCCGTCGCGAGCGAATCCGAAGGCTATCCCGAGTGGCAGCCGAATTTCGACGGGCCGCTGGTGCATGCGCTGTCGGAGGTGTACGCGCGTTGCTTCGGTGCGCAGCCCAAGGTCGCCACGATTCACGCCGGGCTCGAAACCGCGCTGATCGGCCGCCGGGTGCCGGGCCTGCAGATGATCTCCTACGGCCCGCTCATCGAGTTCCCGCACTCGGCGCACGAGCGCGTGAACATTCCCAGCGTCGCCAAGTTCTGGAAGTTCCACTGCGAAGTATTGAAGGCGCTGGCCCGCGCGTAGGAAGTCTACGGATCCCGGCTACGGCGAATGGTGCCGAGCGCGCGCGTGAGCTGGCGGCGCGGATCGGGGGTGGCGGGGGCGGCGCTGCTCGCCGCTTCCATGTAGATGGCGGCCGCCAGGATGACGAGCGACGCGATCCAGGCGTGGAAGCCGAGCGCCCAGGTGGCGGGGTGATAGCGCACGCACGCCACGATGGCGCCGATCGCCGCCAGCACCAGCAGGTGCGCGGCGAGCCGGCCCCACGACGCGGCGCCGGCGAACGCGAACGCCGCGAGCATCACGAGCAGGTTGCCGCTGCAGACCAGCAGGAACAACGGATAGTCCGCCGCACCCTGCGGGCCGCGCAGCACCACCTCGGCCGCAAACGCGAGCCAGAACAGACCCAGCCAGTCGCTGTTCACGGGCAGGAACATCGACACCGCGAACGTGCCGAGCCCGATCAGGAACAGTCCGAAGGCGATGGGTTTCATGGCATCGTTTTCGGACGAGTGGTGATGCGGCTTGAGGTCTGTTGCGTGGTGCGGGGCCGCTCCGGCGGACCCGGCGACCGGCGTGGGCGAAACGACCCGGACCGGCACCGGCCTCGAGCGTGCGAAACCAAAGTATTCGTTGCAGTTGCCCTTGAGCCGCCGCGTTCCAGGCGATACTCTGTGGACCGCGACACGATGTCGCCCCACCTGTCCGCCGACCAGAACGAGGGAAGTCCTTGGCCACGGTGAAATTCCTGCAGATTTCCGACCTGCATCTGGGCGCCAGGTTCGCCTGGCTGCCCCGCGAGCACCGCGCCGAGCGCCGGCGCGAGCAGCAACGCGCGCTCGAGCGCGCCGTCCATCTGGCGATCGAGCGCGGCGTCGACGCGATCCTCGTTCCCGGCGACCTGTTCGACGATGTCCTGGTCGATGCCGAGAACCTGGCGTTCGCGATCCACGCGTTCCGCGCCACCGGCTGTCCGCCGGTGTTCATCACGCCCGGCAATCACGATCCGTGGTCCGATACCAGCGCCACGTGGAGCCCGCGCATGCTGGCGGCGCGCGACCTCAAGTGGCCGGCGCACGTCCACCTGTTCACGTCGCCGCAGTGGACCGACGTGCGGCTCGAGCACCTCGCGGTGCGGGTTTGGGGCCGGTGCTTCGTCCCCGGCATGGCCTCGACGGAGCGCCCGCTCGGCGCCGAGGCGCGCACGGCGGTCGGCGTGTTGCCGCCGACCGAGCTCAACATCGGCGTGTTTCATGGTTCCCTCGAAGGGCATTGCCCGCCGGGGCAGAAGTTGGTCGCGCCGTTCAGCCTCGACGAGGTGCAGGCGGCGCCGTTCGCGTGGATGGCCGTGGGCCACTACCACAAGGCGCTGTCGCATCCCCATTTCGCCTACTCCGGCTCGGCGTTGGCGCTCGACGCCACCGAGACCGGCGGCCATGGCGCGCTCGAAGTGCGCATCGAGTTCGGCAGCGGACCGCCGAAGGCGACGATCGACGCGATCGAACTCGACACGCGCAAGGCCTGGACGCTCGAGGCCGACGTGAGTGAGGCCGCGAGCGCCGATCAACTGGACGGCAGGATCCTCGACGCGCTGAATCGCGCAGGCGCCGGCGACCGCGACTTCGCGAAGGTCCGCCTCACCGGGCGGCTGACGCACGGCGTGCGCTGGTCCGCCCCGGGGGGCGAGCTGGCCGGCCGGGTGTGGAACCTGCGCGTCGACGCGACCGCGCTCCGCCCCGACTGGAATCTCGATGCGCTGCGCCACGCGAGCGACGAGACCACCGAGGGCCGGTTCGCGCGGGTGCTGATCGAGCAGCTCGACGCGGAACAGGATCCCGAGCAGCGCGCCACGATCGAGCGCGCGCTGTACTACGGGCTCGACGCGTTCCGGCTGCGCGAGGTGCAGCCGGCATGGGAGGAGATCGGCGTATGAAGCTCCTCCGCCTCAAGACCGACGGATTCGGCGGCCTGCGCGGCGAACACCGGTTCGACGGCGACCGCCTCACGCTGGTGGTCGACGACAACGAGCGCGGCAAGTCGACGCTGCTGGCGGCGATCGTCGCCGCGCTCTACGGGTTGTCCGACGACAAGCGCACGCACCGGCCGATCACGCCGCTCGACCGCTGGCGGCCGTGGGACGGCGGTCCGTTCAACGTCGAGCTCGAGCTGGAGTGCGGCGGCGAGCACTACACGATCCAGCGCGACTTCACGAGCAACACGGTGGCGGTGTGGAACGATCGCGCGCAGGAGCTGACCGCGCAGTTCCTCGAGGGCCGCGACGAATACCCGGTCGGCAAGCACCTGCTCGGCCTGGATGCCGAGGAGTTCGAGAAGTGCGCGTTCGTCTCCCAGGAGGAACTGGACCAGGTGGTGCCGGCTGACGAGAAGGACCGGCGCGCGAACACGCTGCAGGCCCGGCTCGAGCGCGCGGCCGACACTCGCGCGGGGAATTCCAGCGCGAACGAGGCGCTGCGTGTGCTCGAAGAGTCCGCGGCCCGCTACACCGAGCCGCTGCTCGATACCACGCTCAAGATCGAGAACGCGATTCAGCGGCTCGACACCAAGGTGGCGACGCTCGAGTCGGAGCTCCACGCGCTGGAACACGACGACGTCGCGATCCAGCCGCAGCTCGAACGGCTGGCGGTCCTCGAGGAGCAGGAGCGCATGGAGCTGACTCACGACCGGCAGCTCAAGGCCGAGTTCCGCGCCGCGTTCGAGGCGGAATCGCGCGCGCGGCTCGAGCGGCACCACCAGAGCGTCACCCGGCTCGTGCAGCTCGAGCACGAGTCCGCGGAGCTGGCGCCGTTCGAGAACGTGCCGGCCGCGGCCGACGGCGAATTCCGCCAGGCGGTGACGCTGATCGAAGAGGCCGGACGCCAGCGCCAGCAGCTCGAGGACGACCACGAGTTGTTCGAGGGCGGATTGCGCCACCTCGACAGCGAACTGGGAAAGCTGGCGCGGTTCGCAGCGCTCTCCGAAGCCGACGCGGACCGGTTCATTGGCTACGCCGCCGAGCTGCGCCGCCTGCAGGGCGAAGACGTGCGGCTGACCACGCTGCTCGACGGCGCGCGTCGCGAACTGGCGCTGCAAGGGTTCGACGACGAGACGATCGCCGTGCTCGAGCAGCGGTTCGCCACGCTGGACGCGGCGTCGCGCGAGCTGCTCGACGGCCAGCCGGCGCTCGGGTTCGAGCTCCAGGCGCGCAGCGTCGACGCGGACCAGTCGCGACTGCGATCTGCCACCGTGCTCGGCGAGATCACCGCCGGCCGCCGCGGGCGCGGGATTCCGGCGGTCGTGCTGCTGGTGCTCGGTCTCGTGGCGGGCGGGCTCGCCGCGGGCCAATACCTGCGCGACTGGTTCGTCGTGCCGTGGGAGGCGTTCGCCGCCGGTGCCTTGGTGCTCGGGCTAGTGGCCACGCTGCTGTTCGTGCTCGCCGCGCGGTACCGCGCCGCGGAGTGGCAGGACTCGCGCCGGGCGGCCGAGGTGGCCGACGAGATGCTCGCGACGGTGGGGGCAAGGCGCGAATCGAACGAACGCCAGCTCGGCGAGCTGGCGCACCACGTGGCTGCCCCGGACACGGGCGAGCTGTTGCGGTCGTGGGGTGAATGGGGCCGCCTCGGCCGCGAGCGGGAGCCGTCGGAGCGCGTCGCTGCGGAGCGGGCCGCGATCTACGCCGCCCGCAACACCGTGAACCACCAGGCCGGCAATCCGCCCGATGCGTCGTTCCTCGAAGAGGCGTCGAAGGCGATCCGCTCGCGCACGCTCATCGCCCAGCAGCGCGAACAGCTCGCCGAGCGGCTGAGCACCACCGACGCCCAGCTCGCGAACATGCGCACGCGCATCGCCGATCTCGAAGCGCAGGCGCACGTCGTGCTCGCCCACACCGGTCTCGAACACGATCCCGCCCGCACCTGGGCCGCGCACACCGACGAGGTCGGCCGGCGCGCGCGCGCCGCTCAGCGCGTCGCTGCGCTCGATCGCGAGATCATTCCGCAGACCCGTCGCAACGTGCTCGAGGACGCCTACGTGAAGCATCTCGAGCAGACGCTCGCGATGCTCGACGCCGAGGCCGGGCCCGCCGCGCCGGACGCCGAGCCGGCGCGGGATCCGTCGCTGCCCGTGCGGAACGTCGCCGAGATCGAGCGCGACCGCCACGGCATCCAGACCCGGCTCGAAGCGCTGCGCCGGGAGCGCGGCGAACTGCGGCTGCGGGTGGACGACGTGTCGCGGCGGTTCCACAAGGAGCATCCGGACAAGCTCATCGAGCGCGATGCGTTCGCGCGGGCCACGGTGCGGGCCCGGCGGTTCAAGGCGGCCACCGATCTCGCGCGCACGACAATCCAGCAGGTGGCGCTCGAGACCCACAAGCGCTGGGCCGAGTTCCTGAACCTGCGCGTCGGCCAGCTCGTCGGGAGCGTGGGCACCGGTGTCGACGACGTACGGTTCGGCGAGGACCTCGATTTCGCGGTCAAGCCGCGGAACGGGCAGCAGGTGTCGCGCGGCAAGGCGGTGCGGCAGCTGTCGAGCGGCGCCCGCGACCAGCTCCATCTCGCGGTGCGGCTCGCGATCAGCGAGTACCTGTCGCGCGACGAGGCGCTGCCGATCCTGATCGACGACTGCTTCGCCACCAGCGACGACGGGCGCGCCCGGGCCGGCATGAAGCTGCTGATCGAGCAGTTCTCACAACAGCACCAGGTGGTGGTGGTGACGTGCCACCGCGGGCGGTTCGAGGCGCTGGCCGCCGCCGATGGCGAGCTGTACTCGCGCCGCGTGCACTGGATCGACACCCGCTCCATGCGATCCGGCACCGAGGCCGCCGCCCGCCAGGGGTGAGCCGGTCACGACGAACTGCCGCGCGGAGGGTCCGAGCCTCGCGCGCGGCAGCGTGATGGGTACCGCGTCGTGTCAGGAGGCGTGCGGCGGCTGGCCGTTGCGCGGCCGCACCAGTGCCGAGCTGACCAGGAGGCCGATGCCGATCGCGGTGGGCACGATCCCCACGCCCCAGGCGTTGTCGTCGCGGGCCACGATATACAGGAACAGGCCGACGCCGATGCCCGCGAACAGCGTGATCACGCCGCCCGTCATGAGGTTCATGCTGCGCCGCCTGGCGTACTCGGTGGGCGACAGGTACATGGCCGACACGTCGTCGCCGCGGCTCATCATGCCGGGCATCGGCGGCAGCTTCGACGGATCGATGCCGCGCTCGATCGCGGCGATGCGCTCGCGCTGCGCCATCTCGACGATGCGCTGCTGGCCGAGCGTGCGGATGATGCCGGCGGTGATGCCGCCCACGATCGCCACGAGGGGGATCGAGAACACCAGGAACGGGACGAAGAAGTCGCTGTCGAATCTCATGATGGGCATGGTCATGATCCCTTCGATCGGTCCCCTGGGTCGCCGGGACTCGCGGGTCGTCTGCTATCGGCCGGGCTGGGTTCGTCCGGGTTTCGCCTGCTTGGACCGGGCGACCCGTCGGCCCGGTTTCAGAAAAATCCCAGGGGCCCCGCCGGCGCCCCCGGGGCCCGCCCGGGATCGCGATTCTTGAAACCGGACGAGGCGGCCCCCCGGTCCAACCAGGTGGACGCGTCCGCCCCGCAGCTGGCGGAGCTGGTGACGCGCGCGCAGCACCGCGACACGGAGGCATTTCGAATGCTGGTCGAGCTCCATCAGGACCGCGCCTATTCGCTGGCGCTTCGAATGCTGCGGTCGCCGTCCGACGCCGAGGAGGTGACGCAGGACGCGTTCGTGCGGGCCTGGACGGCGCTGCCGGCGTTTCGCGGCGAATCGAGCTTCGGCACCTGGCTGCATCGCATCGTGGCGCGGCGGGCGATCGACCGCGCGACCGTGCTGCGCGGCCGGCGGCAGCGGGAGATCGGGGTGGACGAGGCGGAGCGGATTCCCGCGCCCGCGACGGAGCCGGACCCCAACGCGGCCCGGCTCAAGCGGCTGATCGCCGGCCTCGGCGACGCGCAGCGCGCGGCGGTCACGCTGTTCTATTATGAGGGCCGGTCGGTGGAACAGATCGCCGGCATGCTGGGGATGCCTGCGGGCACCGTGAAGACCCATTTGAGCCGCGCCCGCGCCGCTCTGCGCGGCGCGTGGCTGCGCGAGGACCGCGCGGGCGGTGCGGCGGCGCCCACGGAGGAATCGACGTGAATTGCGAACGCTTCGAGCGCTGGCTCGATGACGGGGCGCCCGAGGGCACCGGTGGCGATCTCGCGGTCGTGACGGCCGCGGAGGAGTTCCGCGACCACGCCGCCACGTGTGCGCGCTGCGCGGCGGCACTGGCCGCGGCGCGCGAGCTGGAATCGCTGCTCGCGGCCCCCCTGCGTTCGCGCGCGGCGCCCGCGGGGTTCACCGCACGCGTCATGGAACGCGTCGAGTGGATGGAGCGCCTGGCGCCGCACGTCGGTTACGGCGCCGAACTGCGTCAGCCGCCCGTCGCCGAGTCGATGCCGTGGTGGGTGCGCGCCGCCGCCGAGCCCGCCGCGGCGCTGGCGTTCGCGCTCGCGGCGCTGCTGCTGTGGAAGCGCGACGCGATGCTCGCCGCCGCCGGGTCGATGCTCGCGCAGGCGAGCGGATCGTTCGCCGCCACCGCGACCGCCGCCGGCCGCACGGCCGGCTGGCTCCAGATCCCCGCGGTGTTCATGCGGCCCGAGATCCTGCTCGGCGTCGCGTTCGCCATCGCGCCGGCGCTGGTGTGGGCGTCGTGGCGCCTGTGGCGCTGGGGCGAAGCGCGGGCGGCATGAGGCTCGCGGGCCGTCCGTCACCCACTGCGAGCGCAGTCGTTCCCGGGCGCTTCGGAAGGCAGATGGCGAATACACGGTCTGCCGATCCAAACTCCGGGCGCCTACGATTCCCTCGTAGCCGATCTCGTGAAACGTACGGTGCTAGTGAAGGCTCCGCATTAATGCGCGATCTCCGGCGCCTTACCCCACAGCTTCTTCAGCCGTGAATCGCGGCCGCTCGCCGCTCGGTACGCGTGGTAGTACGCCGAGTTCGTGCGATAGAAGTCCTGGTGATAGGCCTCGGCGGCGTAGAACGGCGCGACGGGACGGATCTGGGTCGCGACCGGCTTGCCGAGTTTCGCCGCCATCGCCTTGAGTGATGCCTCGGCGGTGTGCCGCTCGGCGTCATTCGAAACGAAGATCGCGGTGTGATATTCGGCGGCACGATCGTAGAACTGGCCGTCGGCCTGGGTTGGGTCGATGTTGTGCCAGAAGTTGTCGAGCAGCGCGGCGAAGCTGGTGACCTTGGGGTCGTAGGTCACCTGGATCGACTCCAGGTGGCCGGTCGTCCCGCTCGATACCTGCTCGTACGACGGATCGACCTTCGTCCCGCCCGTGTACCCCGACACGACGGTCTTCACGCCGGGCTTGCCCTCGAACGCGGACTCCATGCTCCAGAAGCAGCCGCCCGCGAAATTGACGGTTGCGAGCCCGGCACGGGGTGGCGCGACGGCGGCCGCGTGGCTGGCCGACGCCGAAACCGTGAGCAGCAGAACCGCAACTGCCGGAAGGAACGGAGACTTCGAACGCATGGCGGACTCCCGAATTTGAGAGGAATGGGCGGCCTGTCACCTTTGGATACTGTACGACGGACTTCGGCGTGACGGATGTTTTGAGGCCCCCTGGGGCCTTGACCGGAACCGGACCGGACGGGTCCATCCATCTGCTAGTCTACGTGGTTGCCGCGACAGTCCTGAGCCCCCTCCGCCGGAAACGAGCGACGCCATCACGACCCGTACTCACAATCGGCTGATCCACGAGAAGAGCCCGTATCTGCTCCAGCATGCCCACAATCCCGTGGACTGGTATCCGTGGGGTGACGCGGCATTCGACAAAGCGCGCCGCGAGAACAAGCCGGTGTTCCTGTCGATCGGCTATTCCACCTGCCACTGGTGCCACGTCATGGAGCGCGAGTCGTTCGAGAACGTCCAGGTGGCGGCGGTGATCAACCAGTGGTTCGTACCGGTGAAGGTCGATCGCGAGGAGCGCCCCGACGTCGACCGGCTGTACATGGCGGCGATGCAGTCGATGGGTCTGGGCGGCGGCTGGCCACTCAACGTGTTCCTCACGCCCGAGCTCGAACCGTTCTTCGGCGGCACGTACTTCCCGCCCCACGCGCTGCCGGGGCGTCCGGGCCTGCCCGATGTCCTCGCGCGCGTTCATCATGTCTGGGCGTCGCAGCGCGATGAGATCGAGGAGCAGGGCCGGCGGGTGTTCGAATCGATCGAGGCCGCGCTCGCGGATCGCGGCGATCCCGGGGTTGCCACGGTGGCCGATCCGGTCGCGGCGCGGGCCGAGCTGCTCGAGCGCGCGCATGCCACGCTCGAGCGCATTCACGACGCCGAGCACGGGGGCTTCGGGGGCGCGCCCAAGTTTCCCACACCGGTGAACCTCGCGTTCCTGACGCGGTTCGGATCCCGCGACCCCGAGGGTCGTCCGACGGCGCTCGCGATGGTGTACCGCCAGCTCGACGTCATGCAGGCCGGGGGTATCCACGACGCGCTCGGCGGCGGGTTCCATCGCTATGCGACGGACGCGCTCTGGCACGTGCCGCACTTCGAGAAAATGCTCTACGACCAGGCGCAGCTCGCGTGGGCATATCTGGAGGGCAGCCAGAACGCCGGCGCGCCCGGCCCCGCCCACGACGCGGAGCGCGCGCAGGGCTACGCCGACACCGCTCGCGGCATCTTCCGCTACGTGATGCGCGACCTCACGGCTCCCGGCGGCGGATTCTTCTCGGCCGAGGACGCCGACAGCGAAGGCGTGGAAGGCAGGTTCTATGTGTGGACGCGCCGCGAGCTCGACACCGTGCTCGGCGCCGATGCCGCGCTGTTCGCGGCCGCGTACGACGTGACCGCCGCGGGGAACTTCGAGCACGGCGCAAGCGTGCTGCAGCGCGTGCACAGCGACGCGGCGCTGGCGGAGACGTTCGGCGGCACGCCGCCCGAAATCGCAGCACGGCTCGCGCGTGCCCGCGAGACGCTGTTCGCCGTCCGCAGCCGCCGTCCGCGGCCGCATCTCGACGACAAGGTGCTCACGGCGTGGAACGGCATCATGATTTCCGCTCTCGCGCGCGGCGCCCGGGTCCTCCGCGAGTCGGCACTCACGGACGCTGCCACGCGCTCGGCGAACTTCCTGTGGGAGCACCTGCGCGACCCCGGCACGGGCGCCATGCGGCGCCGGTTCCGCGACGGTGAGGCCGCAGGGGCAGGGCAGCTCGACGACTACGTGTATCCCGCGCTCGGGTTCCTCGATCTCTATGGCGCGACGTTCGACGCCGTCTGGATCGAGCGCTCGGTGCTGATGATGGAGCAGGCGCTGGAGCGGTTCGGCGACGACACCGACGGCACGCTGTTCGAAAGTCCGGCGGACGACCCCCACGTGCGCATTCGCATGAAGGACGATTTCGACGGCGCCGAGATCGCCGGGAACTCGGTGGCGGCCTGGGTGCTGGTCACGCTGGCGGCGCTGCTCGATCGTGAGCCGTGGCGGCAGCGCGCGCAGCGGCTGCTCGACACCTACGCCGCGCGCCTCGCCACGAACCCGATCGCCATGCCGCGGATGCTGGCCGCGATGGATCTGGCCGCCGCGCCCCCGAACCACGTCGTGATCGCGGGCGATCCCGAAGCTGCCGATACGCGGATGTTGATCCGCGAGTTCGACCGGCGCTTCCTGCCGCGGGAATTGCTGCTCGTCGTTCCGCCCGGCGCGCGGGGAAAATGGGAGCGGCTCGCGCCGTTCGCGGCGGCGCTCACGCCCGTGGGGGGTGCGGCGACCGCCTATATTTGTACGAACTACGCCTGCCGGCTGCCGGTGACCGACCCGGAGGCGTTTGCGGAGATGCTCGATCGGCTTTAGACCTTGGAGCCCGTGGGCCCCGATGGATCCCGCCGCCCGGCCTGGGGCCACAGGATTGTGAACGGAGGAGTGATGCGGAAGTGGTGGATGCTGGCGCTGGCGCTGATGACCTTCGCGGGTCGCGTCCACGCGCAGGACGGGAACGCCACGATTCCCGCGCCGGGCAAGCTGGTGACGATCACGGTGGCTCCGGTGACGCTGCAGGCGGGTGGCGGCATGGGCGTGTCCGCCGTGGTCACGCTCGACATCATGACCCACTGGCACATCAACGCGAATCCGCCGGCGCCGGACTACATGGTGCCCACCGAAGTCACGATCGACGGCGCGGACGGCATCTCGGTCGGCAACTCGAAGTATCCCGCGGGCAAGCCGCTCAAGCTGGGGTTCGAGGATCAGGCGGTGTCGGTCTACGACGGTCATGTCACTCTCGAGTTGCCGCTCGCTGCCAGTGTCCAGACCACGAACGGCGCCCACACGCTCAAGGGGCAGCTTCGATTCCAGTCCTGCAACAACCAGTTGTGCCTGGCGCCGGCCGTGCTGCCGTTCACCGTGCAGGTCACGGTCGCGGGAGGCACGGCCGGGAACCCCGCGGCGGCGGCGGTCCCGGGACATGCGCCGCCGCCCGGCTCCGCGCGGGTCGCGCCGCCCCACGCCGCGGCCGGAACCGCCGCCGCGGGCCGCGACACGGCGGTCGCCGCCGATACCACGGCGCCCGGCGCCGTGACGCTCGGCACCGCCACGCCCGGCGGGGCGACGCCGCCCTCGGATGGGTTTGCCACCGCGCCGCCGCCGGGCGGCCGCAACGCGTCGCTCGACAATCCGCTCGCGCGGGCGCTCGACCGCGGCGGCATCGGCGCGTTCCTCACGCTGTTCCTGATCGGGCTCGCGCTCAATCTGACGCCGTGCGTCTACCCGATGCTCGGCGTCACCGTATCGATATTCGGCGCCCGCAAGGCGGCGCCCCCGCTCCAGGTGTTCGGCCTCGCACTGCTTTATGTGCTCGGCATGGCGAGCATGTACAGCGCGCTCGGGCTGGTCGCGGCGTTCACGGGCGGGCTGTTCGGCGGCTTCCTGCAGAACCCGCTGGTGCTGGTCGGCGTCGGCGTGCTGCTCGCCGCCATGGCGCTGTCGATGTTCGGGCTCTACGAGATCCAGCTGCCGGCCGCGATTCGCGAGCGCGCGGGCGCGGTGAACGCGTCCAGCGCGGCCGGCGTGTTCTTCTCGGGACTCATGGTCGGCGTGTTCGCGGCGCCGTGCATCGGCCCGCCGGTCGTGGCGCTGCTCGCGATCGTCGGCGCCAAGGGCGATCCGGTGTTCGGCTTCACGTCGTTCTTCACGTTGGCACTCGGCCTCGGGTTCCCGTACCTCGTGCTCGGCACGTTCTCGAACCTGCTGCAGACTTTGCCGCGCTCCGGCGACTGGATGGAGTGGGTGAAGAAGCTGTTCGGCGTGATCCTGCTCGCGATCGCGGTGTTCTACGTGCTGCTGGGCCTCGCGCCCTCGATCGCGCTGTGGGTGCTGCCGGTGGCGCTGGTCGCGGGCGGCGGCTATCTGGGATTCATCGACACCCACGCCGACCGGCGTCCCGCGTTCAAGGTGTTCAAGCGGATCGGTGGTGCGGCCGCGGTGCTGGGCGGCCTCGCGATCGTCGCCACCACGCCGCGGGCCGAGCTCAAGATGACGGCGTTCACGCCTGCGTCGCTCGACCAGGCGCTCAAGAGCGGCAAGGTCGCGATGGTCGACTTCTCGGCCGACTGGTGCGTGCCGTGCCACGAGCTCGAGCGCAGCACGTTCACGGACGCCCGCGTGATCCAGCGCTCGCGGCAGTTCGCGATCTTCAAGGCCGACCTCACGCGCTACGATTCGGCCGAGGCGGAAACGTGGCGCAAGCAGTATGGCATCACCGGCGTGCCGACCGTGGTGTTTCTCGCGTCGAACGGCCGCGAGGTGTTCGCGTCGCGCGTCGAGGGTTTCCTGGCTCCCGAGCACTTCCTCGAACGCATGGACCTCGCGGCCAGGACCGGCGCCGCGGCCATGCGCACCGGTCCCTGACGCGCGCACCCCTCACGATGACGATCGTATGAAGAACGTCCCCGTTCCAAAACGCCCCGACGCCCAGTCGCGGGTGACGCTGCAGCGCGTGCTGTTGTCTCTCGCCGTCGCGGCGATGGGGTTCGTGGACCTGTGGTCCGCACTGCTGTCGCATCCGTCCGACCGCCTGCTCGCGATCCGCCGGCTGGTTCCGACCGACGTCCTCGACACCAGCCGCACGTTCACGCTGATCGCCGGGGCGTTGCTGCTGGTGACCGCGTGGGGGCTGCGGCGCGGCAAGCGGCGCGCGTTCGTGGCCGCGCTGTTCCTGTGCGCCGCATCCGTGCCCGTGAACCTGCTCAAGGCGCTCGATCTCGAGGAAGCCACCGTGGCCACCGCGCTGATGTTCCTGCTGGGCGTGAGCGGCGACGCGTTCCGTGTGAAGAGCCGCGAGTTGTCGTTCCGCAACCTGCGCAGCGGCTTTGCGGTGCTGGGGCTCGGGTTTGCCGCGTATGCCGTCGGCGGCTGCTGGTGGGTCGCCGTCCACCTCGGCCGCGGCGGGTCGCTGGGCATCGCGGTCCAGGAGGCGCTCTATCAGACGCTCGGCATCGGCGAGTCCGCGGTGCAGCTGCGTCCCGACCTGCTGCACCGCCAGCTCCGCATGGCGCACTGGTTCCTCGATTCGCTGAGCGTGATCGGCGTCACGCTGCTCGTGATCCTCGCGATCGCGATGCTGCAGCCCGTGCGGCATCGCCGCCAGCGCGGCGAGGATCGCCGCCGCGTCGCCGGGCTCGTCGAACAGTACGGCGACAGCTCGGTCGCCGCGTTCGCGATGCAGAACGACGCCGACTATTTTTTCAGCCCCAACCGCCGTGCCGTGATCGCGTACCGGTTCGAATCGGGCACGCTGCTGTGCTTCGGCGACCCGATCGGCCCGCCCGAGGAGATGCCGTCGCTGCTCGACGCGTTCGAGCGCCATTGCCGCGAGCACGATTGGGGGTTCGCGTTCTTCCAGGCCCGTCCCGAGTACCTCGAACTCTACGCGCAGCGCGGCTGGCAGGCGCTGCACATCGGCGAGGACCCGGTGCTGCCGACCGGCCGGTTCACGCTCGAGGGCTCCGCGATCGGGCAGGTGCGCCGCGTGGTGCGCAAGCTGGAGGCCGAGAAGATCGAGGTGCGCATGTTCGTGCCCGGCGCGAACGCGTTCGACGCGGCCCACGACGTCGATCACATCGGCGACCAGATGAAGGCGATCTCGGACGAGTGGATGCGCAACCATCCGGGCGGCGAGAAGGGGTTCTGCATGGGCCGGTTCGACGTGCACACGCTCGGCCGGCACTGGCTGGCCGTGGCATGGAACGCCGAGTCGCGGCGCGTGGAGGCGTTCGTCACCTGGGTGCGCATCCCCGCCCGGAACGGCTGGGCGATCGACCTGATGCGCCGGCGCGGCGACGCGCCCACCGGCGTGATGGAGTTGCTGGTGGTGAAGTCCGTGGAATCGGCGCGCGAGCGCGGGGACGCGCTGATGTCGCTCGCGCTGTCGGCGCTCGTCAGCGTTGCAGATCCGCTGCCGCCGCCCGAGACGGATGAGACCGCCGACTTGGGCCCCGATCCCGGCTCGCCCGTCGCGCCCGCCGTCGCGCCGCCGGCCGCGTATCCCGACGTGCGCGACTACCCGCGCGTGCGCGAGTTCCTCATGCAGCACCTCGCGCGGTTCTACGACTTCCAGAACCTGTTCCGCTGGAAGCGCAAGTTCGACCCGCTCTACGAGGACCGCTACCTCATCTACCCCGACGCGCTCGCGCTGCCACGGGTCGCGCTCGCGCTGGTGCGGGCGCAGAGCCCGGGCGGGCTGCTGAGCTACCTGAGGAAGTCGTGAGCGGAGGCGGGTTCTCATTCCTGCGCCATTTCATGGCGCGTAAAATCGCGATCGACGTATCACCCGAGCGCTTCGTGTTCGATTGCGACGGCACGAACGTCGTCCTTGCGACGTATCTATTCGTCGGCGGAGATGGCCGCATCCTCGGCGCCGGCGACTCCGTGGCGGGCGAACCAGGCGCCATCCGCATCGCGTTGTTCGGGACGGACTACGCGTCGATCCCGACCGCGAAGCCGGTGACGGAAATCGAAGTGCTGAGCGCATTCCTGCGTAATGGGATCTGGCTGAAAATGAATCGGCCGAAGCTCCTGATCAGGCCGTCCATCTCGATTCGCGGGCAGGACAGCCTCGCTGCCGCGCTTCAGGGCCGCCAGGTGGAGACGTTGCGGCAGGCGTTGCCCGCGGCGGGCGCCGGAAGCATCGACTTCGGCTGATCACACCGGCGACGGTGGTGCACGTCGGAGCGACCGGGATTCCGGCGTCCGGGTAGCGCTCCCCTACAGCAGCGTCCCGCGCAGGATCAGACTCGCCACCGTGAAGTAGATCACGAGGCCGGTCACGTCGACGAGCGTCGCGACGAACGGTGCAGAGGCGCTCGCGGGGTCGAGCTTGAGCGAGCGCAGCAGGAACGGCAGCAGCGAGCCCGCGAACGTGCCGAACGTGACCACGCCGACGAGGCTGCAGAACAGCGTGATCGCGATCTTGAAGAAGTGGATCCCGTAGGTGGGATGGATGCTCTGCCACACCAGGATGCGCAGGAAGCCGATCGAGCCGAGGATCGTGCCGAGCGCGAGGCCCGCGAACAGCTCACGGCGGATCACGCGCCACCAGTCGCGCAGCCCGACTTCGTCCAGCGCCATCGCGCGGATCACCAGCGTCGTGGCCTGCGATCCGGAGTTGCCGCCGCTCGAGATGATGAGCGGGATGAACAGCGCGAGCACCACGGCGTGCGACAGCTCGTCCTGGAAGTAGCCCATCGCGGTCGCGGTCAGCATCTCGCCGAGGAACAGCGCGGACAGCCAGCCGGCTCGCTTCCGGATCATGGTCATGAAGCCGATGCTCATGTAGGGCTCGTCGAGCGCCTCCATGCCGCCCAGCTTCTGGATGTCCTCGGTGGCCTCCTCGCGCACCACGTCCACGATGTCGTCCGCGGTCACGATGCCCTTCATGCGGCCTTCGGCGTCGACCACCGGCATGGCGGTGAAGCGGTACTCCTCGAACTCGCGGGTGACCTCTTCCTGGTCCATCTGGTCGGAGATCGTGACGACCTCGGCGTACATGACCTCGCGCACGCGTGCCGTCGGACTGGCGGTGAACAGCTCGCGAAACGACACCACGCCGAGCAGTTTCTGGTGTTCGTCGAGCACGTAGATGTAATAGAACGATTCGGGCGCCTGGCGCGCCTGGCGGCGCAGGTAGCTGATCGCCTCGTCCACCGTCATGTCCGGGCGCACGCGGGCATACCGGGGATTCATGAGGCCGCCGGCCTCGTCCTCGGCGTAGGCGAGCAGCGCGCTCACTTCCTTGCGCGTTGCGTCGTCGAGCGCGGCCAGCAGCCCGTCGCGGTCCTCGGCCGGCGCCGCCTGGATCACGTCCGCCGCGTCGTCGGGAGGCAGGATGCGAATCCACGTGCGGCGCTGCTCGACCGGGAACGCGAGGATGATCTGGGCCTGCTCCTGGGACGGCAGGCCGAAGAAGAAGTCCTCCGCTTCCGCAGGGGGCAGCTCGCGCAGCGCGGCGACGCGTTCTTCCGCGGGCAGCAGCGACCACGCGTCCTCGAGCTCTTCGAGGGTCAGGGGTTCTTCGAGGGTGCCGCGTTCGGGAGCCATGTCGGACGCCTTTCGGGTGCAGGCGGTGCCGCCGGCCTCGAGGGTCCGGCGGCGTGGAGCAGGGCGCGGCGCGTCCTCGGACCACCGCTCGTCGTGACTACATGGGGAAGAGCCAACCCACCATGAACTTCGCGTTCGGCACGTCGCCCAGCCCCAGCTTGAGCTCGCCGAAGAACCGGCTGCCCGACCGCGTAGGAGCGCCGGCGCCCACGATCAGGCTGCCGCCGCCGAACGTCTGAGAATCGCGATTGCCGAAATCTTGCTGGTCGTAGTTCACCACGTTCACCGTGGCCCCCGCGCCCACGTATGGCCGCCAGGTCGACCGGGTGTGGAAGTGATAGTGCAGGTCGAAATTCGCGCCGAACAGCGTCTCGTGGTCGCCGATCCCGATTTCGACGCTGGGATCGAACGTCAGGTCCGGGGCCACCTCGCCGATCACGAGCTGGCCGCCCACCACGAACTGATCCGGGCCGGTGCTGAAGCCGACGCGCGGGCCGAAGCCGGACGTGACGTAGCCCGTATCGGACGACCGACCGACGCGCACGACGCGGGCGGCGTGAACGGCCGTGGCCGCGGACATCAGCAGGGCGAGCTGTAGCGCACAGATGAAAGCCGGTTTCTTCAACATGATTCCACCTCGGTGAGGGGTGCCGGACGCGGCCGTTGGAGTGTCACAGCAAGATAGCCGCGTCCTTTCGCCCCATGCAACCCGATGCGGTACTGTTCGTGCATTCTCGAGAGCCGCCCGTACGCGCGGCGTGCGCGGTTCCACGCCCGGCCCGACGGCCGGTGCGTCCGTCACATTCCTGGAGGACCCCATGCATCGCACGATCCCCAGTGGCAGCACCCTGTGCGCCGGTGTGCTGAGCGCGGCGATCGCGTTCGCGCTGGGCGCGGCGACGAGCGCGGCGCCCGCGTTCGCGGACATCACCCCCGACGCGGCGAAGGTCGTGGCCCGCTATGTCGACGCCATCGGCGGCGCCGCCGCCGTGCACGCCACCACCAGCTCCCACATGAAGGCAGTGATCGAGGCATTCGGACTCAAAGGCACCACCGAATCGTGGTCGCAGATGCCCGCGAGCCAGGCGTCCACCACCGAGATCGGGCCGATCAAGCTCCTGACCGGCAACGACGGCAAGGTGGCCTGGCACACGGACCCCACCGGCAAGGCGTCGATGCTCGACGGCAAGGATCTCGACGACGCACGGAGCGACGTGTGGTTCGACGGCGACCACTGGCTGGACGCCGATCAGGGCGGCGGCAAGGTCGCGGTGGTGCAGGAGCCCGGCGCTGGCAAGGAGTACACCGTGCTCGAGGTGACGCCGCCGGTGGGGCGCTCGCGGCGCTTCTGGATCAACGGCGGCACCGGGCTCATCGACAAGGCCACGGCCAAGCGCGACCAGAACCTGGTGACGACCACGCTCTCCGACTATCGTCCCGTGCCCCTCCCGGGCGGCGGCAAGCCGCGGCTGATGGCGTGGACGCAGAAGACGGAGATCGCCGGGATGACGGCGAACAACGTCACCCTCCACGTCGACAGTTACGAGATCAACACCCCCGTCGACGCATCACGGTTCGCGATGCCGTCGGGTGACGCCGCCGCCGATGCCATCCACTATCTCAAGACGCCGGGGACCGCGACGCTGCCGTTCGACTACATCAGCCGCCACGTGTGGCTGCGCGCTTCGGTAAACGGCCAGCCCGCCGCCGATTTCATCTACGACACCGGCGCCAGCATCACCGTGATCGACAGCGCCTACGCCGCGAAGATCGGGCTGGCGCACGAAGGCGCGCTCCAGAGCCAGGGTGCCGGGGCAGCAGGCGCGGCGTCGCTGTCGAGCCTGAACACGCTGAAGGTCGAGGGCGTGGATGGCGACGGCGTCGAGATGACGGGGCAGCGCGTCGCGATCCTGTCGGTGAATCCGTTCCTGGCCCCGTTCTTCTGGCGCGATTGCGCGGGCATCATCGGCTACGACTTCATCACCCGGTTCGTGAACGAGATCGACTTCGACCAGAAGACGCTGACGCTCAGGGACCCGAAGACGTTCCAGTACGCGGGCAAGGGCACCGGGGTGCCGATGCGGCTCGCGGGTACGGTGCCGGTGGTCACGATGAAGCTCGACGACCAGTACGAGGGTGAGTTCCGGCTCGACGTCGGCAGCAGCTCGACCGTCGATCTGCACACGCCGTTCGTGAAGGCGCACGAACTGCGCGAGCACGCGCAGCCGGCGATCCAGGTGATGGGCGGCGGGTTCGGCGGCACGTTCACGAGCACACTCACGCGCATGAAGAAGCTCGCGGTCGGCCCCTACTCGTGGACCGATCCCATGGTGACGCTGTCGTCCACCACGGTCGGCGCGCTCGCGAGCGAGGACTATGCGGGCAACGTGGGCAACCAGATCCTCGAGCGCTTCAAGGTCACATTCGACTACGACCACAAGACCGTGTACCTCGAGCCCGGCAAGAACTACGCGCGTCGCGACCGGTTCTCGCGGACAGGCACCCAGCTCGCCAAGTACGGGGACACGGTGAAGGCGCTGCAGGTCCTCGAGAATTCGCCGGCGGCCAAGGCGGGCCTCGAGGAGGGTGACGTGGTCACGGCGGTCGAAGGCAAGCCGATCGCGAGCTGGACCAGTGACGACCTGCGCAAGGTGTTCGAGGACCGTCCGAACGGTTCGAAGATCTCGATCGAATTCGTGCGCGACGGGAAGAAGAAGACGGGGACGATGAAGCTGGCGGAGATTCTCTAGGGCCGTAACCGGCGCACCTGCTCCGCGAGGTGCGCCGGCAGCGGTTCGGCCGCCAGGGCCGCGAGCGTCCGCGGATCCGCGCTGTGGCCGCGCACCCAGTCGAACAGTGCGCGTGCCTTCTCGGCCCGTCCGGGCTTCTCGCCGATCATCAGCGTGTACGCCACCGCCCACGCTTCGGGGCTGCCGATGGGCACGTCGTTCCAATGTCGCGTCACGAGCGTTGGGATCCGGATCACGTCCGCGCCGCCGCCGCCGCCGTGCGTCCCCGAGGCGGCCCCAGCATCCACGAAGAACGCGAACCGGCAGATCACCTCTACGGCGGCATCGAAGCACACCACCTTGTGGTCCGCGTGGATGCCCAGGTTGCCGTGGAGCGTGGGGGCGAGGTCGGCGAGCGCGGCATGAGCCTCGGCCTGCGACGCGTCGACGGTCAGATCCCAGTCGCGGACCTCATCCGCGAGCCCGAGCGCGTGCATGAGCCCGCTGCCGCCGAGCGCCCACACGATGCCGGCGGCATCGAGCCTCAGGCCCACCTCGCGCAGCGGCTCGAGCGGTGGCAGCGCCGCGGGATTCACCCCGGCGCCACCTGCGGCACACGAGCGCCACGCGGGTTCACGGTACCGCCGCCGGAGCTCATGCCGGCGCCACCGGGATCACGCCAGCGCCGGATGCTGCAGGTGGAACTTCGAGCGCTGCTGCCACAGCTCTCCCAGGTCGAGCAGCCGCGCCTCGTCCCATGGCGCGCCCATGATCTGGAATCCGATCGGCATGTGCTCCTTGCCGAATCCCATCGGCAGCGCGATCGCCGGCAGCCCGCAGGTGTTGCCGATCGCGCCCACCGGGTCGGCGTAGCTGAGCGCCTGGTTCAGGTCCTGGTCGATGGGTGGGGCGACCGACATGAAGTTCGGCGTGACGATGTAGTCCCAGGTGCCGAAGAACTCGGCGACGCGCTCCTGCAGCGCCGTGCGCATGCGCCACGCCTTCATGAGGTCCTTGCCGGTGAGCGCCGCAGCCACTAGGTCCTGGTGCGGCGCGTAGCGGTCCTTGTTCTTCTTCACGCTGCCGTCGGCGAAGAAGTTCTCGAACGTCGACAGCGCCTCGGACGTGATGATCACGTTCGCCACGTCGGCGGCGGGGAACTCGGGCAGCTTGGCGACTTCGAGCCGGCAGCCGGCGCTGCGGAGCTCCGCGACCGCGGCGTCGAACGCATGCTTCACCTCGGGCTCGCCGACCTTCGAGAAGTCGAGTTCGACGAGCGCGCCGCGCAGCCGCTTCACGTCCCCGCGCGGCAGGCGCGCCGGCTCGTCGGCGGCGCTCGGGTCGGCGGGGTCCGGTCCGGCGATCGCTTCGAGCACCGTGCGGCAGTCGGCGGCGCTGCGGCAGATCGGGCCCACCTTGTCGTAGGTCCATGAGCACACCATGCCGCCCGCTCGGCTCACGCGCCCGTAGGTCGGGCGGATACCGGTGACGCCGCAGAACGCGCTGGGGCACAAGATCGATCCCCAGGTCTCGGTGCCGAGCGCGAACGCCACGAACCCGGCGGCGACCGCGCAGCCCGAGCCCGACGATGAGCCGCCGGTCCAGCGCCCGGGATTCCACGGGTTGCGGCCGGGGCCGCTGACCGACGCATCCGCGAACCGGTAGCCAAGGCCGCCCGCGAACTCGACCATCGCGAGCTTGCCGAGCAGGATGGCTCCCGCCTCGCGCAGCTTGCGCACCACCGTGGCGTCGCGATCGAACATCTGCCCGGCGCACGCCGCGGTGCCCCACTCGGTGGCGATGCCGGCGGTGGCGAACAGGTCCTTGGCGCCATAGGGAATGCCGTGGAGCGGGCCGCGGTAGTGGCCGCGCGCGATCTCGGCCTCGGCGGCGCGGGCCTGGGTCCGCGCCAGCTCGGGCGTGACGCGCGCGAACGCGTTGAGCGCCGGGGCGTGGGCGCGAATGCGGGCCAGATAGGCCTCGGTCAGTTCCACCGGCGACAGCCGGCGGGCCTTGATGCGGGTAGCGAGCTCGGTCACCGGCAGCAGCAGGACGTCGTCGTCGAGGCTCATTTCGTCCCCTTACGTTTCGCGCGCAACGGGCGGAACACGAACGCCGGCGGGCTCCCGGGTGCGAGCTGGAACTTGCGAACGGTGGCGAGCGATTTCCCCATCGCCGTGATCTGGCTGTCGATCTCCTTGCGCATGTCGGGCGCCAGCGCATCGCGTTCCACGCCGGCCGCGCCGGGGGTTCGCTTGCGGCTCGCGGCCGTGGTGGCCGCGGTGGCGGCCTGGACGATGGTGCCGTGGCTCGTCGTGAGCAGCGCGGCGCCGCCGGCGAGCGCGAGCTTGAGGAAACTGCGGCGTGTGGGTCGCATCACACCTCCCGTACGTTCGGGAACGGGCGGCCCTCGAGCCGCTCGATCGCACGGCGCAGCGCGTCGGGCACCGGCACGCTGCGCCTGGCATCGTAGTCGTAACACACCTGCACCGAGCGCGCCTCCACCACGATCCGCTGCGCCGACTGCTCGCGGATCTGGTATTCGAACGCGAACGACTTGCCGCCGACACGCGTGCAGCGGACGTGCAGCTCCAATACCTCGCGCATCAGCGCCTCGGACCGGAAGTCGCACTCCACGCGGGCCAGTATGAACGGCACGCGCCGGTAGTCGGCGGAGCCGTCGATCGCGCGCCAGTACTCCTGGCGCGCGACTTCGAGATAGGTGATGTAGACCGCATTGTTGATGTGGCCCATCGCGTCGGTATCGCGGAACCGCGGCTGCAGCACGTGCACCACGGTGAACGGGGCGCGGGCTGCCGCACCGCCGGGGCCCGCCGCGCCTCCCGGTGCCGGGTCGCGCGGCCCGCCACCTGGCTCAGAACGCATTGAACGGGTACAGGAACGCGGGCCGCGCGCGGAACCAGGTGTCGACGATTTCCGCCGCGCCGCCGGTCGAGCCGATGAGGCCGACCTCGGCCGCGCGCACCGGCGACAGCGCGCCCGCGAGCAGCGAGCCCAGCATTTCGGCCGACACGGCGAGCCGCGGCCGCCGTGGCCGCGCGCCGCTCTTCGCGGCCTCGGTGCCGACCTGGAACGCTCCGTCGCGCACGGTCACAGTGTACGCGCGGGTATTGAGTGGCAGCACCGGGTCGCTCACGTCGAGGATCACCTCGCCCCGGGCGTGCGGCGAAGCCGGCACCTGCTCGAGCGCCAGGCGCGGATCCACGACGCGCAGCAGCGCCCCCATCGCGATGTTGCCGGTGTCGTGGAACAGGCCGATCTCGGCGCCCGGACGCAGATTCTGCGAGGACTGCAGCAGCGTCAGCCAGGCGTTGTCGGCCGGCGTGGCATGGTGGATCTCTACCACCTGGTCCGACAGGTTGTGCAGGTGGCCGAGCAGTCCGCGCTGTGCCTCCGGGGTCGCGGCGACGAACTCGTTGAGTGTGAGTGCGAGTCGGAACGGACCGTTCGTCGCATCAGGCTCGTAATAGAGGTAACCCTCGATCTGGCCGCGCCGCCGGCCCTCGTACACGATCCAGTCGCCGGGATAGGTCCACAGCCTTCGGCTCCACCAGTCCTCGCTGCGGGCGACCGCGAAGTGGCCCTGCTGGGCGACGCGCTCGTACAGCGCCTGCACCGCCGGCCGGTCGGGCAGCATCAGGCGCCGCGTGCGGCGGGCCTCCTCGGACGACGGCAGGTTCGACGGCGCGATCGCGACCGTCTGCACGAGTTCCGCGGGCCCGTAGCCGAACTTCCGGTAGAACGATTCACGGAACGCGTAGAGCATCGACAGCGCGCGGCCCTGCTGGCGCATCTCGCGCAGCATCGAGCGCATCAGCGCCTCCGCCACACCGCGCCGGCGATGTTCCGGCGACACCGCGACCGAGCCGATGCCGGTGACCGGCACCCGCTGGCCGCGGACCATCACCTGCAGGGAATACAGCACGAGCGACGCGACGATGCGCCCGTCGAGCTCGCCCACGCGCACGTCCCTCAGGCCGAAGCGCGGATGATCGGTGTAGAACTCGCGCCGCTTCTCGAGGCTCGACACCCGGAACGCGCGCGCGCCCAGCTCCGCAAGGGTCTCGACGTCGGTGCGGCGTGCGGGGCGGTAGCGGAGCGCCGGCGGTCGCAGCGCGCGCGGGCGGCTCAAACGTGCACCGCGGCCGGGGTCGCGGGCCTGCCGGCGCCTGTCGGTGTTGCGTTCAGGACACGGGGAGTGGGGGCAGCGGTCGCGCGGGGAATCATGGGAGGGACAAGCTAGCCGACCCCGCGCATGAGTGGTAGCGCCGAATCGCGACCGGACCCCCGCTCAAGCGCCGGCGGCGGGTCGCCGATACCTCCCACAGGCCTGCCATGGCGGCAGTCCGGGGTGCCTCGGAGAGGGTGCAGCCCAATGAACGAGATCAACAAGGTCGTCGCGCATATGCTGGATGGCTCCATGGTCAAGGGCACCACCCAGGACTTCTTTCCCAACCGCGCGATGTTCCACGTTCAGCCCATCGACGGCACGCCGGCGCACCACATCTACGTGCGCGATCTCAAGGCGCTGTTCTTCGTCCGCGATTTCGACGGCATCAACGGCCGCAAGCGCCTGAACGGATTCGGTTCGGATGCCGATAGTCGCGCCCAGGGCAAGCGGATCGCGGTCCATTTCAAGGACGGCGAGCTGCTGTGCGGCTATACGCTGTCCTACTCCCCCGATCGCGACAGCTTCTTCATGCTGCCCGTCGATGGCGGCAGCAACAATCTGCGGGTGTACATCGCCAGTCAGGCGACCGTGGAAGTCCGCGTGGGTGACGCCGCGGAATCGCTGGCGA
Organism: Candidatus Eiseniibacteriota bacterium; assembly: GCA_038231135.1. Lineage (GTDB taxonomy): Bacteria > Eisenbacteria > RBG-16-71-46 > RBG-16-71-46 > RBG-16-71-46 > JANLWX01. The sequence continues at coordinate 46,223 of JBBRLX010000022.1, forward strand.
AGCGCCTCGGGCGCCCCGCCGCCTGAGATTCGCGCCGGCTTCGCCGCCGCGCCTCACCACATCACCACTGCGCCCCGCCACCGCCGCGCGCTTGTGACACGGGCCGCGGGTTGTTAGCTTCCGCACCCCAACCTTCGAACATCGTGCAGCCGGGGTCACCGGGGACCCGTCCGCCTGCGTATCCCTGAAAGGAGTCGTTGCGTGATGCGCGTGAAGCCGACGCAGGTCCTCGCGACAGCCGTAATGGTTGCCGCCCTCGTGGTTCCCGCCCTCGCGTTCGCGGCGGCCGCTCCCGCCGACAGCGCCGTGGACCTGCATGCGGCCTGGAAGCCGGGCCGGCAATGGATGTCGTTCAGGATCGGGTTCGCGAAGTCCTCGGCCGACCAGGCCGCGGACGGCAGCATCGGCGGCGGGTTCGGCTACGCGCGCATGCTGCCGGGCATCCATCTGTGGCGGTTCACGCCGCTCCGGCGCTATTCGCTCGGGGCCTACGTGCACCTCGATCAAATCGGCCGGTTCGGCGACGCGGCCGAGATCGAGGTGCCCGTCACCGCCGAGCTGGTGCGGCACTACGAGTGGGGCACGCCCTACATGCGGCCCTACCTCGGCGTCGGCGCCGGGATGTTCTATCGCAAGCTCTACCGCACCGGCAACGACTTCGGCCGGGTAAAGCCGGGGGCCTACGTCGTGTTCGGGACCAACGCGCCGCTGGATGCCCGGCAGGTGCTGGGCATCGACCTGCGCGTCGCCCGGGTGAACGGGGAAAATGTGGGCGGGAATCCAGTGTTCGGCCCCGGCACACCGAAGGTGTCGCACTGGAGCATCAAGTTCAACTACTCGATCGCCTACTGACGAGGGTTTAGCCGCGTCCCCGGAACGCCCGGCGTGAACTCAGCGGCCGTGGGGCCGGAACAGTCCCATGAGCCGCGCCATGGCGGTGGGATCGACCCAGACGTCGAACGCAAAGCGATTCCGCTTCGCGAACTCGGGCTGCCTGGGCACGCGCGCCCAGTCGCCGCTGATGCCGGCCCAGTCCCGGAACGGCAGCCGGAATCCCACGCCCAGCGTCGCGCCGCTCGTGGTCGCGTAGCCGAACGACGGCTGGCTCCCCCGTCCGTCGATGTGGCCGGTCCGGATCGACAGCACGTTCGAGAACACGACCTCGGTGCCGTAGTGATAGATGTCGTACCGGCCCGGCGCCGGATTGGGCGCGGCGGCGGCCGGCTCCACCCGTTCCAGATCCGCGGCGATGGCCCAGCGCATGAGCGGAGTCGTCGCCGCCTTCCTGGCGGCGCTGACATTGCCCGGGGCGCCGGTCGATATGCTCAGCGCCAGGCCATGGCGACTCACACGCGTGAGCGGCAGGAACCCGGTTGCCGGGCCGAGATCGTGCCCGTTCGCGTCGTGCACCGAATATCCATAGCTGATGTCGATGCGCCGCGGCACCGCCGGCACTTTCGGGGCGACGTTCGGGAACATCCGCTCGCGCGGGTCCTTGATCTTGCCGGCCTTGAGCTCGCGCGCCCGCGGGGCGCGGAACGACGGCGCCTTGGGGACCGGCGCATCGTGGAACGTGTCGACCGGCGTCAGGCGCGCGAAGAATCCATAGTCCGTGATGCGCGTGACATCGCCGGGGGCTTCGACCGGCGCCCCCAGGTCCATGCGCGTGAAGCCGACGCCCAGGTCGAACCGGTGGAGCAGCGGGGGTGGCGTGGCACGGGCCAGCGAGTACACCGCCGCTGCGGCGCGGGTCAGGCTGATTCCGAGGCCCCACGCATCGACGCGCTCCTGTCGGCGGAACTCGGCGGGAGGAGTGGCAGAGGGGAATGCGCCGTAGTCGAGGCGCGTGAGCCCCACGTCGCGCGGGCCCGCGACCAGCGCGCCGATCCCGGCGATCCCGGCCTGGGCGCGCCGGGCATCGAACGTGGCCTCGCCCGACGAGCTCGAGAACAGCCGGGCGCGCGCCATCCCGTAGCGGATGCCGTCCGTGTAACCCAGCAGCGCCGGATTCGCCCACGCGTTGGGGTCGCCACCCCAGAACACGGCGTTCGAAGCGCCACCCACGCCGGTCGCCCGCACCGACGGGTCGATGCCGAGCACTTCCTCCGCGTGCGCCACGGGTGCGGCGCCGATCACCGCGGCGGTAAGCCACGCGGCGATGCCTGCGATCCGTGACGCTCCAGTTGCCCCGTGCTGCCGCATTCCAGGACTTCGTCGATCCATGACCCGCCTCCGGTGCGGGATGGTACCATCGCCCGCCCGGGCGGCGGCATTGGGCCCCCAGGCATCCCAGGGCATCACCCGACCCGACCTCAGGAGCGTGACATGGAGCTGCAGCGCGAGACTCACCGCGATCCGCACCGCAATCCCTGCCGCGGTGTTCGAATGGCGTCCCGGGCGCTCCTGCTGTGCGCGGTGGCCGTGGCCGCGGGGTCGTGCGCTCACGCGCCGCACCGCCGCGCCGCGGTCAATATCGAGCGGCGGCCCACGCCGATCCAGCCCGACTCGTCGGGCGTGCCCGTGGCCCGCGACCGGCCGCGCGTCATGGTGATGACGCCGCAGACGCTCCACAGTACGATCGCCACGATCGCCGAGGATACCCTGGCCGCGCGGCAGGCGCTCGGCCGGTGCGGAACCCGCAAGCTGCTGCCGGACCAGGAGGGCGTGTTCGATTCCTCCACCCGGTTGCTGATGCAGGTGCGCGAGGCGCTCGCCTCGGTCGACTTTACGCGCGCCCTGTCGCTCGCCCGCCAGGCCCGGCAGACCGCGAGTTCGATCGGCTGCCGATAGCGGCCGCCAACGAACCCGGCGGACCCGCTATCAAATGGGCAACCATGCGGCGCAGACGCCTGTGGCCGGGGTATTACGCAGTCCTGTTCGACACCGGCGCCGGCGTCGTTCTCCGGCCGCTGAGACCGGCAGGGTCTGAGCACCCATCTCAATTTGCTGCAGTAGGTTACGTTGTCAGCGGTTGACTCGCTCATCACGCTGGCCCAATCTGTCCGTTCTGGGATGCCGCCCGTTCCGCCGGTCAAAGCGGGACGAACCCCTGGGGAGCGAAACACTGGACGTTCCGAAATCACCCGTACTCATCGATCGGCGTCGATTCCTGATCCTCGCCGGCAGCACGGCCGCATACCTGGCGCTGCGGCCGCATCTGGCCAACGCCCGGAAGCTGGCGCGCGGGGGCATGCCCGTACTGCAGCCGTGGACGCTGCCCGCCGAGCCGCCCCGGGACCCGATCGAGCGGACGCGGGCGCTCATCGCGGGCGCCGTGCTCGCGCCCAGCACCTGGAACACCCAGCCGTGGCGGTTCGAATCCGAGGGCGACACCATCCGGCTGGTGGCCGACACCCGGCGCGCCATGCCGGTGACCGATCCCACGCAGAAGAGCATGATGATCTCGCTGGGGGCGGCGCTCGAGAACCTGCTCGTCACCGCGCGCGCCTACGGGCTGAGACCCGCGGTGACCTACTTCCCGCGTGGTCCGGCGAGCCCGGTGGTGGCGGAAATCTCCTGGACCGGCGGGGACGTGCGTCGCGATCGCTCGCTGTTCCACGCCATTCCGGAGCGTCGCACGAACCGGCGCGAGTTCGACGGCCGCGGCATCTTTCCGCAGAACCGGGCACAGCTCGCGGCGCAGGTGCCGGAGAACCACCGGCTGCACTGGATCGACGATCGCGACCGGCTCAAGGAGCTGGGCGAGCTGGCCCGCAGCGCGACCGAGTCGCGGATCCTCGACCGCCGCGCCCAGGCCGAGCAGCTCGAATGGATGCGGTTCGGCGACGAAGCGAAGCAGGCCGGCGACGGCGTGTCGGTCGATGCGCTCGAATATGGCGGCCTCGCCCACTTGTTCCCGGGCCGCTACTTCAATCCGCGGTCGTGGTTCCTGCGATTCGGCGCCCAGGCGGCCGGCCGCCACGTGCGCGATGGGTTCCGGTCGGCGGGCGCGGCGGCGTTGCTCACCTCGACCCAGACCGGCCCCAACGCCTGGCTGGCGGGCGGGCAGACCTATGAGAGACTGGCGTTGCGCGCGACCACGCTCGGCGTGTCGCACCAGCCCGTGAACGAGGCGATCGAGCAGGACCGGTTCCGCGGCGACGTGTTGCGGGCGTTCGACGCCGCCGGCGAGGAGCCGCTCATGCTGGTGAGGCTCGGGCACGCCAAACACCCGGACGCGGCCGTGCGGCGCAGCGTCGCACTCGTGTCGTCGTTCCGAAACAGCTAGGGAGGTTGTCGATGGCGCGGGAACTCTGGAACAGTGTCGGCCTCGCGGGCGCCGTCTTGGTCCTGGCCGTCGGCGGACCCTGGCTGGTACAGGAAGTGCGCACGCTGCCGCGTCCGAGTGTGCTCGCCGCGCGCGCGGACCAGCGGGTGGTCACCCTCGACGTGGGTGGCATGACGTGCGCGGGCTGTGCGGCGAAGGTGAAGAGCGAACTGGCCGCCCTGCCTGGCGTCGCCACGGCCGACGTGCGGCTGGCTCAGCACCAGGCCTACGTGGTCTGCAGCCGGGACGTCGCGGACAGCTCGATCACCGCGGCCATCCACCGGGCCGGGCCCGGCTTTCTGGCGGCTATCGCCAGGCCCTGAGTCCTGAATCCGATGAGAAAAAACGCTGCTCAAGCGTTGTCAGGTCATGATACGCTGGCTTGACGAGTTCTGAACGCGGCGTATGGATGCCCCCCACATTCCGCGAATATGACGTGGTGTGCTGAGTGCAGGCGCGCCCCACGAACGCCGCTGGCAATGAACCTCGACCGGGAGTTCTGCCATGCGTGTGAAAGCGATCCACCGTTGCTTTCTTTCAGTCCCTCGAGCCCAGTGGATCCGCCGCTTCCTGCCGGGCTCCGCCTTCCTGCTCCTCGCGATCGTCGGACTGTTCCGCGCCGGCACTGTCGTAGCCGCTCCCGATGACGAGAATCTCGCACCGATTCTCACGCGCCCGACCGGCGCCATCGCGTCCCGCGCGTCGCGGCTCGGCACCTCGGCCGCGCCGGACACGATCTACGTCGGCTACACCCCCGGCCATTCGGCCGACAACGGGTGGTCGGTGTGGGCGGGGCGCGGGCTGCACCGCCCGCCGACGCAGGGCGGCATGTGGGACTTCGAGCCGCCGTACGCCGACGTGCACGGCGATTCACTGCAGGGCTGGTGGTCCTATCGCAACCAGATGACCGGCACCGGCGGGCTCACGATTCCCGATCACTTGCGGCCGTGGCGTGCGCTCGACTTCGGCAACGTCGCCAACTACGTGTTCGGCGCCGGCAAGCGCACGTTCGGCGTGGTCGGGGTGTGGCACGTGGATGGTGGCAATACCGTGGTGCCGCCGGCGGCCACCAACTGGACGGGCGAGACGGACGGCGGCGTGAAGTGGGCGCCGCTCGCGGGCAATGCGTCGGCATGGATGGGGCTGCGGCGCCACGGCGACAACACCCAGGTGGATCCGATCACGAACAACCCGTTCAACGAAGACGTACTGATATTCGACCAGAACGGAGCGATCGGCGCGGGTGGCTCGGACAAGAAGTTCCCCGGGTTCGGCGGGCAGATGGACCAGATGCTGTACCGCGACATCGACCTGTCGGGGGCTGGCGACACGACGCTCACGGTGTCGTTCCAGTACCGCACGCAACTGTCGACGAGCTTCGGCACGAACGACCTCACCCGTCAGGGCTGGTTCGTGCACGATCCGCTCACCGTGATCACGGGCGGCAGCAACCCCAATTACATTCAGAACAATTCGACGGTCGTTCACCCGCCGACGGATTCGTTGATGGTGTACGTCGGCGCGCCGTCGGAGGGATCGGTCAAGCTGTCCGACGGGGCCGTGCATGCGATCTACGATCCGCTGCGGCGCTGGTTCGGTGAAGTCATCCGTTCGAACGAAGGGCTCTACAAGGAAATTCTGTCGAGGGGTGGCAACACCGCCGCGACGAACTCGGGCAGCCTCGTGATTCCGGGGTCCGTCCTCGGTCCGCTCAAGGCCGCGGGGGCGAACCGGGTGCGGCTGGTGTTCCGGGTCAAGACCGAGCGGTCGTTCAACGACGAGACGCAGAATGTCAACGGCTACTCCTCGAACGGTGTCGGCGCCGCGATCATCGACAACGTCACGATCGCGAAGGGCTTGGGCGCGCCGGCCGTGATCGGCGCGTTCGAATCGCAATCGGAGATCGACAACAACGCCGGCGTGCCGGCACTGGACGCGTGGAAGTCGACGGGCAAGCCGCCGCAGCCGTTCCATCACGTGCATCAACTCAGCCCGGGCGCGGGGCTGCTCTACCAGGACATCTGCGGGCCGGTGGGGGACGCGAGCCGGATCTGCGACATGCAGGGTCAGGTGGTATCGGCGGGCGACCACGATCACAACGAGCGCTCGGGCGGCACGTTCGGCACCGCCGAGCAGGAGCCGTTCCAGGGCATCTGGTCGCCGACCATTCATCTCACGGGCCAGGGGTATTCGGGCCCGATGAACAACATGGGGCTCACGCTGACGGACGCGACGCCGACCGACGACTACTACATCGATTACGAGGTCTACACCGGCATCTTCGACTTCTTCAACGAGGGCAACGCCTGGCGCACCGGATTCATATCGTATCCGTCGGCCACGACGGCGAGCGGAATCGGCGAGCATCCGCGCTGGGGAGAGACGCGGTTCCCGGGTGGCCTGTTCTTCGATCCCGACAAGCAGTGCCTCCGCGTGATCCAGGGCGTGCGCGCCAACGGCATGATGCGCACCACCAACGTGAGCGGCATTCCTGACTCGGTGCGCATCTATGTCGGCACGCGGCAGGAGTGCTACCGCTTCAATATCCCGCAGTCCGAATTCCTCGACGGCGCCTACTGGGACAACCTGTCGCTCGACATCGTGGATGGCGCACCGGAGCTGCTGTCGGTCGATATCTGGCACTGGATAAGTGACACGTTCCCATTCAACGACAGCCCCGGTATCGCCGGGATCGCGGCGGTGTTCGACACCACGACCGCGCTGGTGAAGAGCGGGTTGAACATCGCTCCGACCACCGCTTCGACCACCGACCCCCGATTCGACGTGCCCGGCGACACCACCGTGGTCAACGCCCTGGGCGACAGTGTGCGCATGGATCTGGTGTTCCGGATCCTGCCCGGGCCCGGCAACTACGTGAACCCGGCGCTGGGCGTGAATTCGCAGCTCAAGGCGAAGCCGAACGGGCCGGCGCCGATTCCGGTGCCAGCCTCGGGGGTCACGAACTTCTGGTCGAACTACATGTTCGACAACGGCGCGCACGGCTCGCCCGGCGGGCATCCCACGGCGACCGGCGGTCCGCTCGCGGGCCAGCGCATCTGGAGTCCCCATGTGTGGAACAGCGCCCGCTGCGACACGGCGCAGATCAACGTGTTTCCGATGCAGCGGCGCGGGGTGCTGCAAATCCCCAGCCTGGGCCTGTTCATGACCGCCTATCACGAGACGGAGCTGACGAACCCGCACCGTGGCGTGCTCGGCGTGCCCCGCAACATCTGTTTCGTCGCCGACACGACGTTGATCGTGCCCACCTCCACCGTAATCTGCGGCTCGGGCGCGATGCCCGTCGGCGTGACGTACCCGCCGGCGTGGGTGAATGCGCCCGGCAGCGGCTACAACGGTTCGAGTACCACCAAGGAGGGCACGAAGATCCTGCCGGACGGCCTGCTGACGCCGGGCTCGCACGTCGAGTACTTCTTCCGCCGCGAGGACATGGACACCCACGAGATCTCGCTGTGCCCGGACACCAACCGGGTGTTCCCGCAGCCCTGTGAGAGTTCGAGCGACGGGCATCGCTGGCAGGAGTTCAGCGTGCTGCCCGACCGCTGGAAGGCGTCGAACTACACGCATCCCGTACTCGGCACGCCGGGCCGGGGGACCGCGTGCATGCTCTTTGTGGATCTGGCGGATCGGCGCGGGTCCGAGCGCACCTGGGTGGGGATCGCGGACACCATCAACGCCACGTCGTACGAGAAATATGGTGCGCACAACGGCTGGCATGCCGCCGGTAATGGTGCCGACATCAACGATCCCGCGGGGTTTGTGCGCAGGCACATCGGACAGCCCGGCACCACGTGGGACATGCTCGGGGTGAAGGCGGGCGAGTCGCTGAATTCTCAATCGGGCGGGCTCGGCAGCCGGGGCGGGGTGTCGGGCCTGTCGTTCAACGACAACGCCAATGTCCAGATCAACGGCAAGACGTCGCGCATCGGTCCCACCGAGGAGATGCTCAATACCTACTACAAGGTGCTGTACATGCTCAGCGGCGACTTGAATTCGAAACTGTTCGGTCCGTTCAAGGATCGTAGTTCGAACGACTACAAGGTGATGCAGGACTTTCTGCTGTCCGGCAATGCGCAGTCGGTGAATCGCGGGCTGTTCGCGGAAGGGAATGGCTTCGTGGAGGCCACCGACGACGGGGGGCTGGGGACGAATTTTCTGACCGGCTATCTGGGGGTCGCATTACGGAATCCCAATTACATGGCCGAGTCCCAGAACACGGCGCTGGGCGCGCAGGTCACTCCGACGGCCGAGGTCGATCCTTCGCATGCCGATGTCTACGGCGTGTCCAATAGCTGCACGACCTCCCTGGACGTGCTGGATCAGGATCCGGGGCTCGCCTCCGAAACGGCCGTGGCCACGTTCTATGAGCCCGTCGGGAACAACGCGCCTTACATCTCGGGTTTGCTGCACCATCACACGTCGAATCATCCGTGGATCACGCTCACCGATGGATTCGACCTGTCGGATATGCAGATCGGGCGCCGCCCGTACATGTTCAATGTCATGAACCACGCGTTCGGGTCCATCTGCCAGGTCGCCGGCAGCCCGTGTGGCGAAGACTGCGGCGACGCTCCCGGCGGTGACGCCCGGGCACTCGACTTCCTGCGCCTCGACGGCAACCCGGCGCGTGCCGGCTACGCGCGCATCACGTTCGGGCTCGCGCGCGCGGAGCGGGCGACGCTGTGCGTCTATGATGTCGGCGGGCGGCGGGTGCGCACCATCGCCGACCGGGTGTTTCCACCCGGCGAGCACAGCATCGTATGGGACGGCTACGACAGCGTGGGCTCGCGCTCGGCGCGCGGGATCTACTTCGTCCGGGTGCGCCATGCCGATGGACGCGAGGATGCGCGCAAGCTCGTGATGTTGAGATAACGGACGACAGTATCGCCGTGCCCGGGGGCCGGGCTCACCGCCCGACCCCCTGTGTTAAGGTTTCCAGTTCCATGAGTATCTCTCCGGTCCCCGCCGCCGCCATATCGCCCGTGCCGGCGCCGCATCTGCCGGTCCCGGAGGGCGAGGGCTGCCTCGAAATCCTGTCCGACCGGCTGCGAATGAGCCCGGGCATCGTCGCGATCGAGGCCGATTTCGGCGAGTCCACGCTCACCGTGCGGTACCAGCCGTCGCAGGTGTCCACCGAGCAACTCAACGAGATCGCCGACGACGTGGGCACGCTGTTCGCCCAGCGGGTGACCCAATGCGAGCGCCGCGAGGCGCTGGGTTCGTGCGAGGAATGCGCGCTCCGCATCGGCCGCATCCCCGACGCCCGGGCCGGCGTGTTCCGCCCGATCGCGGATCACGACCGCGTCGGCATCACCCGGCTCGACGTGCCGCCCGACAGCGCCGAACTCGTCCGGCCGCTCACCCGCGCGAAGCCGTGGGGCGCCCGCCTGACGCACGCGGAGCAGGAGCACCTGGCGAAGGGTCAGGCGATGGCGCTGCTCACCGGGGTCTGCCTGGTGCTGCTCGCAGCCGGCATGCTGCTCGAGCGCTCGCGGCTGCCCGCAGCCTGGGCACACGCCGTATTCGTGCTGTCGGCGCTCACCGGGAGCTGGTTCGCGCTCAAGTCGACGCTCCGCTCGCTCGCGCGGGGCCGGTTCGACGTGAACCTGCTCATGATCCTTGCCGCCGTGGGCGCCGGCTGGATCGGCTACGTGTTCGAGGGCGCGGTGCTGATGTTCCTGTTCTCGCTCAGCAACACGCTCGAGGTCTACACCATGGGCCGCACGCGGCGTGCGCTGCACGCGCTGCTCAAGCTGCGCCCGGCCGTCGCGCTCGTGCTGCGCGGCGGGCGCGAGATCGAGGTCGAGGCGGAATCGGTGCAGGTCGGCGAGCGCGTGATCCTCAAGCCCGGCACCGCGATTCCGGTGGACGGCATCGTGCTGTCGGGCACGTCGCTGGTGGACCAGAGCACGCTCACCGGCGAGTCGGTGCCGGTGACCAAGACGGCCGGCGACCGGGTGTTCGCGGGCACGCTCAACCACCAGGGCGCGCTCGAGGTGCGCTCCACGCGCGTGTCGGGCGACACCACGCTGGCGCGGATCGTCCAGCTGGTGCAGGAGGCGCAGGAGCAGAAGTCCCGGACCGAGGAGGTGGCGGAGTGGGTCGGCCGCTACTACACGGTGGCGGTGATGGTGGTGGCTGCGCTCATGATCATCGTGCCGCCGTTCGTGCTCGGCCAGGACTTCCGCAGCTCGTTCTACCGGGCGATGACGCTGCTGGTGGTCGCGTCGCCGTGCGCGCTGGTGATCGCAACGCCGGCCACGATCCTGTCGGCGATCGCGAACGCCGCGCGCCACGGCGTGCTGTTCAAGGGAGGACGATTCATCGAGGCGCTGGGCCGCGTGCAGGCGGTGGCGTTCGACAAGACCGGCACGCTCACCCAGGGCCGGTTCGAGGTCACAGACGTGATCGCGCTGCCCGGCACGACGGAGGTGGACGTGCTGGCGTGGGCTGCGAGCGCGGAGAAGCGCTCGCAGCACCCGCTCGCCCAGGCGGTGGTGCGGGCCGCCGAGCAGCGCTCGATCGCCTACACTCCCGCGGACCAGCTGGTGTCGCATCTCGGCAAGGGCCTCGTCGCCCAGGTGAACGGCGCCGCGGTCGAGATCGGCACCCCGGAGCTGTTCGTCCAGCTCGGCACCGTGGTGCCGGCCCAGGTCCTGGCACACATCGAGCGCCTGAACGGCGACGGCCGCACCGCGATGGTCGTGCATCGCTGCGGCGCGTGGGGTGTGATCGCCGCCGCCGATCAGGTGCGGCCGACCTCCGCGGACGTGGTGCGCGATCTCAAGCGCGCCGGGGTCCGGAGCGTCGTGCTGCTGTCCGGCGACAGCATCCACACGGTGGAGGCGATCGCGCGCCGCGTGCAGGTCGACGAGTTCCACGGCGGCCTGCTGCCGGAGGACAAGGTGAACGTGGTCGGCGCGCTCGAGCAGCGGTTCGGCGCGGTGGCCATGGTGGGGGACGGCGTGAACGACGCCCCGGCGCTGGCCCGCGCGAGCGTCGGCATCGCCATGGGCGGCATCGGCAGCGATGCCGCGATGGAGAGCGCGGACGTGGTGCTGATGTCGGACGACCTCACGGCGCTGCCCTACGCGCTGCGGCTGAGTCGCAAAGCGCGCACGATCGTGACCCAGAACCTGGTGATCGCGGTTGGCGTCATGGCGGTGCTCGTCGCGCTCGTGTTCCTCGGCCAGCACACCCCGTTCGGGCCGCTCAAGCTGCCCTACGCCGTGTCGGGCCACGAGGGCAGCACGGTCGTCGTGATCCTGAACGGGCTGCGATTGCTCGGCGAGAGACGCGGCAAGGTCTAGCCCCGGGCTCCAGCGGGCCGCGATTCCAGGGGGGAGAGGCGCGGGACTGGCCGGCCGGGGTCCCCGCCGCGTTCAGCTCGCCCGAACAGACGCGCGGAATGGCTCGAACGAAGGCCCGGTCCCCTGTCGGGAACGGCAACAATTCAGCGGCGGTTCAGAATCGTGTGCCTGCCCCCTCGAACCGCCTTCGGAAGCCGCTGCGGGGACCTTGTGGCGGGCCCCGGGACCGGCTGTTAGACTGCCCCGCTCATGGCCCTGCTCAAGCGTTCCATCGACGTCATCGGCGTACCCGTGGACCTGGGCGCCGGGCGCCGCGGAGTCGACATGGGACCGTCGGCAATCCGCGTGGCCGACCTGGAGGCCCGCCTCGAGGCGCTGGGCCACAAGGTGCAGGATCTGGGCGACCTCGACGTGATGATCCCCGAGACCCAGAAGGTGGGCGAGGGGAAGCTGCGCTACAAGGCGCCGATCCTCGCCACCTGCGACGCGCTGCGCAAGGCCGTCCAGTCGAGCCTCAAAAAGGGCCGCATGCCGCTGGTGCTCGGCGGCGACCACAGTCTTGCGATCGGGTCGGTTGCGGGGTCCGCGGGGTTCTTCGCCGCCCGGGGCGAGTCGCTGGGGCTGATCTGGTTCGACGCCCACGGTGACGCGAATACCCCGAAAACCACGCCATCCGGCAACATTCACGGCATGTCGCTCGCGGTTTCGCTCGGGCTCGGCGACCCGGATCTGGTGCAGTTGGGTGGCCATGCTCCCAAGGTGCTGCCCCGGAATACCGTGCTGATCGGCATCCGCGACCTGGATCCCGGCGAGCAGGTCATGTTGAAGGCGAGCGGCGTTACGGTCTACACCATGCGGGACGTCGACGAGCGTGGTATGCGCGACGTGGTGGACGAGGCCACCCGCCTCGCCAGCGACGGCACCGGCGGCGTGCACCTGTCGTTCGATCTCGACGTCGTGGATCCCGAGGACGCGCCCGGCACCGGCACTCCGGTGTGGGGCGGCATCACCTACCGCGAGGCGCACCTCGCCATGGAGATCCTGAGCGACCGGGCGAACATCGTGGCGATCGACCTGGTCGAGGTGAATCCGGTGCTCGACACCCAGAACATGACCGGCACCCTCGCGGCCGAGCTCGCCCAGAGCGTGCTCGGGAAGCGCATCCTCTAGCGTTCCATTCCGGAACCCCGCCGAAATCGGCGGCCGATGGACGCCCGCGCTCCGGCACGTTATCCACAGTGTCCGCGGATTTCAGCGGGCAGGCTCGCCACCACCGCTATCGTCAAGGGGCGATGCCATCTCGGCGCGGCCGCGTCGTTGGCGGCCGGAACACGATGTTCGCCACCGCGCCGATTTGTTTGCCGGGGGCAACTGTCGAGGAATCTGACGAAGTTTTCGGGTGACCAAACCCATCACGCGGGTGGTCCTGCGCAGTTCCGATCAATGAATATGCGGGTCCAACGCATGTTTTTCGTTTCACACGTTGCCCAGCTGTATTAAACTTGTTCCTCGCAATCCAAGGCCGAGTGCGAACAGTCATGCCCTGCGGCCGCTCGTTTGTTGACCACACGCAACATCGCACAAACATCCGAAACGGGGTCAAACCACATGCTGCTCTCCTCGGGATTCCTCGAGAAGGTCTCACGAATTGCCACGTTCAAGCGTCGAACGCGTTTGCGGAACGGGCTGATCGCGTGGACCACCGCTTTGCTGTTCGCATCCACATCGAATGCGTTCGCGGCCACGTTCTTCGTGGACGCGGCGAACCCGAACGCAAACGATGCCGGTCCCGGATCCGCCTCCATTCCGTACAAGACGATCCAGGCGGCCGTCACCGGCCACGCCACCGCTGGCAATACGATCACCGTGAATCCCTCGGTGTATCGCGAGCAGGTGACGTTCCCGAACGCCGGTAGTTCCGGCAGCCGCATCGTGCTGATCGCGAGCGGTCCCGGAGTGGTGATCAGCGGCAGTGACGACTTCTCGTTCGCGAACAAGTGGGTGAACATCGGCGGCAACGTGTATCTGGCGTCCAGCGTCAACTGGGTGCCGGGCCAGGTGTTCGTGGACGGCGCGCGCATGACCGCGTCCGCCGTGTCCCCGGTGTCGATCCCCACGAACAGCTACCGGTTCGTGTCGGGCATCGGCCTGTACGCGAACGTCGGCGGCGGCAATCCCGGCTTCCACACCATGGACGTCGGCCACCGCGCGAGCGGCGTCGTGATCGGGCACTCCTACATCACGCTCGACGGCGTCAAGGTGACCAAGACCGACGACAAGGCGATCAGCGTGCCCGCGGGCTCGACGGGAATCATCGTCCAGAACTGCACGATGAATTTCGCGAACAAGTTCGGCATTCAGGTCAGTGGCTGCACGAGCGTGTCGATCCTGAAGAACAACGTGTCGGACAATGCCGACCACGGCATCTTCGTGACCGACTCGAGCTCGGCCTGCATCGTGCGCGGCAACGAGTCTTATCGGAACTTGCGCCCGTCGGCGCGCGCCGCGAACGGCATCAACATCAACACTTCGCCGAGCTGCACGGTCGAGAGCAACAATTGCCACGACAACCAGGACTCGGGCATCCAGTTCTACAATGGCTCGAACAACGGTATCTCACGCAACAACGTGAGCTGGAACAACGGTGACCACGGCTACGACCATCTGCAGAGCACCGGCGTCAAGCATTCGAACGACATGGCCTACAACAATTTCAAGGACGGGTTCTCGATCGAAGGCAGCTCGAGCGGCTGCTCGCTGTTCAACTGCATCGCGGTCGACAACGGCCTCAATTCCAGCGAAGTCGACCTGTGGGTCGACGCCGCGTCGATGGTCGGGTTCACCTCCGACTACAACATCTTCTGGAACACGGTCGTGAATTCCGACCTCGTCAAGATCGACGTGAACCGGTACCAGACCCTTACGGCGTACAAGTCCGCGAACTCGGGCAAGGACACCCACTCGAAGCAGCTGGATCCGCTGTGGATCTTCCCGTCGACGGCGAATTTCCATCTGACGTCCGGTTCGCCGGCCATCGACGCCGCCAGCGCCAGCGCCACCAGCTGGTCCGCCACCGACGCCGACGGCCTTGCGCGCGCCGACGATCCGCTGACCTCGAACACCGGCACCGGTTCGCCCGCGTACTCGGACATCGGTCCCTATGAATACCGTCCCGCCGGCCTCAAGCCGGTGGCGTCGCTCAAGCTCACGCCGTCGAACGGCACCACGCCACTCAACGTGCTCGCCGATGGTTCGCTGTCGAACGATCCCGATGGCACGATCGCGGCGTATCGGTATGATTTTGGCGACGGCTTCACCGCCGGCCCGACGCTGTCCCCGACGCTGAGCCATGTCTACAACACCTCCGGCACATTCACCGGCAAGCTGACGGTCGTCGACAACCTTGGACAGACCACGGTCGCGACCGCGAAGGACACCATTATCCAGGGCGATCGCCCGCCGGTCGTGAATCTCAATCCGCCCACCGCATCGGTGGACGAAGGCCAGGTGGTTCAGGTCGTGGTCACGGCCAGCGACCCTGACGGACAGCCGATCACCTCGCTGACCGCGGACCTGTCCCAGCTGCCGCCCGGCAACAACGCGACGTTCGTTCCCAATGGCTCGAACACCTCGGGCACGTTCACCTGGACGCCCGCGGCCGGCATGATGGCCGAATTTCCCTATAGCGTCCCGTTCACCGCGTCGAACGCGCTGAGCACCATCAATACGGCCGCGATCACGGTGACCAAGGCCAACGTGCTGCCGACGGCCGCGCTGAACGTCACGCCGCGGTCGGGCAACTCCCCGCTGTCCGTCACCGCCGACGCCTCGGGATCCACGGACTCCGACGGCTCGATCGTGTCGTACAAGTTCGACTTCGGCGACGGCACGCTCGTAGGCCCGCAGGCGAGCCCCACGGCGACCCACAGCTACGCCGTGGGCAACTGGAACGCATCGGTCATCGTCACCGACGACCGCGGCGGCGCATCGATCTCGAACGCCGTCTCCGTGCAGGCGCTCGGCATCGGTGCCAACCTGGCGCCGAATCCCGGGTTCGAGACGAACACCGCGAACTGGGGCCCGACACCGTCCACCGGCAGTACGGCGGACACGCTGACCCGCGTCGCGGGCGGCCAGCCGACCGGCGGCTTCTCGGCCCGACTCAAGAGCGCGGCTACCAGCACGGTGCTGTTCGGCATCAACGACTCGGGAAACATCGTGTCGGATACCGGCCCGAATGGCACCACGTTCCATTACGAAGCGTGGGTGCGTTCCGACGCCAGTCACGGCAGCGCCAAGATCCGGCTGCGTGAGTTCACCAGCGGCAACGCGTCGCTCGGCAGCACGCTGTCGAATGCGGTCACGCTGTCGACCACATGGCAGAAGTTGTCGATCGACTACACGCCGCTCGGCGCGAACTCCACGGTCGACTTCAATGTCATGGACCAGCCTGCCGTCGCGGGCGAGTCGTTCAACGTCGACAACGTCGTCGTGCAGCAGCTCGCGGTGTCGAATCCGATCGTCACCGGACCGTCTTCGGCGTCCGGCCCCGAGGCGAGCCCCATCAGCTTCACGGTCACGGCCGCCGATCCCGACGGCCAGCCGATCCAGTCGTTCATCGCCGACATGTCCGGCCTGCCGGCCGGCAACAACGCGACGTTCACGCCGAACGGCGCCAACTCCTCCGGCACGTTCAGCTGGACGCCGACGCAGAACGATTCGCGCGGCGCGGCGTACAACGTCACGTTCTTCGCGACCAACGCCGGCGGCGGCGGCCAGACCACCGTGCCGGTCATCGTGTCGAACGTTGACCGCGCCCCGACCGTCACCGCCCCCGCGGCCGTGTCGGTGACCGAGACCCAGCAGATCACGGTCACGGTGTCGGCCGCGGATCTCGACGGCGACGCGATCGCGTCGTTCACCGCCGACCTGTCGGCCCTGCCGGTCGGCAGCAACGCCCAGTTCGTCACGAATGCCGCGAAGACCTCGGGCACGCTGACCTGGATGCCCACGGTCAACGACGGCCCGACGAGCTATCCCGTTACGTTCACGGCCAGCAACGCGCTGAGCGGGAGCTCGACCACCAGCATCACGGTGAACGAGCTCGATCAGGCGCCGCTCGTGGGCGCTCCGAACAATGTCACCCTGAACGAGGGCGACGTGCTGTCGCTCCCGATCAGCGCCGCGGATCCCGACGGTCAGGCGATCACGTCGCTGACGGCGAACCTGTCGCAGCTCCCCGCCGGCAACAATGCCGTGTTCACGCCCAGCGGCGGGAACACCGGCGGCACGCTGACCTGGACGCCGACGTTCGCGGACTCCGGCACCTATGCGGTGACGTTCACGGCTTCGAACACGCTGAGCGGAAACGCCACCACGGTGATCCACGTGCTCGACCAGAATCGTC
This sequence comes from Candidatus Eiseniibacteriota bacterium, assembly GCA_038231135.1. Lineage (GTDB taxonomy): Bacteria > Eisenbacteria > RBG-16-71-46 > RBG-16-71-46 > RBG-16-71-46 > JANLWX01. The sequence continues at coordinate 63,225 of JBBRLX010000022.1, forward strand.
CGCCGGTCGTGACGGCGCCGGCGACGATCAGCATCAATGAAGGCGCAGTGGTCACCGTGAACATCACGGCGGCCGATCCGGAGGCGGAGGCGATCACGTCGCTGACCGCGAACCTCACGGGACTGCCTGCCGGCAACAACGCGGTGTTCACTCCCAACGGCACGAATACCGGCGGCACCTTGACCTGGACGCCGACATTCACGGATGCCGGTACCTACCCGGTGACGTTTACCGCGAGCAACAACCAGACGGGCACTGCCACCACTTCGATCCAGATCGTGAACGTCGATCGTGCGCCGGTCATCACGGCGCCGGCCTCGGTGAACGTCGGCGAGAATCAGCCGGCCACGATCGCCATCACGGTGGCGGATCCGGACGGCGACGCGATCACGTCGCTGACCGCGAACCTTGCCGGACTGCCCGCGGGCAACAACGCTGTGTTCACGCCCAACGCCACCAAGACCGGCGGCACGCTGACGTGGACGCCGCTGACCAACGACGGCGCCAACAGCCCCTACACCGTGAACTTCCTGGCCTCGAACGCGCTGAATGGCAGCGCGTCCACCTCGATCATCGTCGACCGGCGCCCGGTCGTGAACGTGGGCCCGAGCTTCTCGGTGAACGAAGGCCAGCAGGTGTCGATCCCGGTGACGGCGAGCGACCCCGACGGCCAGGCGATCACCACGCTCACTGCCAGCTTCGCGAACCTGCCGGTCGGCCACAACGCCGTATTCACCCCGAACGGCACGAACACCGGCGGTACGTTTACCTGGACGCCGAGCTTCAACGACGCGCCGAATGCCTACAGCGTCACGTTCACCGCTTCGAACACCCTGAATGGCACGGGCACCACGTCGATCTCGGTCAGCAACGTCGACCGCGCGCCGGCGGTCACCGTGGCAGCCACCGCCTCGGCGCCGGAACAGGCGCCGTTCACGCTGAACATCACCGCGGCCGATCCGGACGGTGACGCGATCACCAGCCTGACGGCCGATCTGTCGGGCCTGCCCGCGGGCAACAACGCGGTGTTCACGCCCAACGCCAGCAAGACGGCCGCGACGCTGACGTGGACGCCGAATCACGCCGACGCCGGTCCGTACACGGTGTCGTTCACCGCTTCGAACGGCCTCGCGGGCGTGGCCTCGTCCTCGGCGATCACGGTCGACCACCGTCCGGTGGTGACCGCGGTCTCGAACGCGAGCGCGACCGAGAACCAGCAGTTGTCGCTCAGCGTCACGGCCGTGGATCCCGATGGCCCGGCGATCACGAGCCTGACGGCCAGGCTGGCCGGCCTGCCGGCCGGCAACAACGCGGTGTTCACGCCCAACGGCACGAACTCCGGCGGCACGCTGACCTGGACGCCGTCGTTCAACGACGCGCCCGGCCCGTACGTGGTGAAGTTCGTCGCCACGAACACGCTGACCGATTCCGCGGCGACCTCGGTGGCGGTCGTCAACGTCGACCGGGCCCCGGTCGTCGTGGCTGCTCCCACCCAGAAGATCGTGGAAGGCGCTCTGCTGTCATTCGCCGTCACCGCGTCCGATCCCGACGGTGACGCGATCACCTCGCTGACCGCGGATCTGACGTCGCTCGCCGGCGGCAACAACGCCGTGTTCACGCCCAACGGCACGAACACCGGCGGTACGCTTACCTGGACGCCGGCGCCGAGCGAGGCGCCGGGTCCGTACACGGTGGTCTTCACCGCGGCAAACGCCCTCAACGGCAGCTCGAGCACGGCATTCACGATCGATCGCCATCCGGTCGTGGCCGCGCTCACCAATGTAAGCGTGAACGAGAATCAGCTGCTCACGGTCAGCGTGACCGCCTCGGATCCCGACGGCACGCCGGTCAACTCGCTGACGGCCGACCTGTCGGGTCTTCCCGCGGGCAACAACGCCGCGTTTGTCACGGTCGCCGACAAATCCGGTGGCACGCTGACCTGGACGCCGAGCTTCAACGACGCACCCGGCCCCTACACGGTCACGTTCCGTGACAGCTCGGGCGGCCTTGCGGGCACCGTGACCACGTCGATCGCGGTCACCAATGTCGACCGCGCTCCCGTCGTGACGGCGCAGCCCACCGCGCTGATCGGCGAGGGCACGCAACTGTCGTTCAGCATCACCGCGGCCGACCCGGACAGCGACCCCATCACCTCGCTGACGGCGAATCTGGCGGGGCTGCCGGCGACGAACAACGCGGTGTTCACGCCCAACGGCACGAACACCGGTGGCACGTTCACCTGGACGCCGCAGGCAGGCGACGGTGCGGCGAGCCCCTACACCATCAGCTTCACGGCCCAGAACGCGCTGACCAGCATCCTCAAGAGCACGGTCATCACGGTCGATCGGGCACCGATTGTCACGGTGGCGTCGAACGTGACCGCGACGGAGAACCAGCCGTTCACGCTGAACGTCACCGCGGCCGACCCGGACGCGCAGGCGATCGTGTCGCTGACGGCGAACCTGTCGGGATTGCCGGCCGGCAACAACGCCGTGTTCACCCCGAACGCCTCGAAGACGGCGGGCACGCTGACGTGGACGCCGACGTTCGCGGACGCCCCGGGTCCTTACACGGTGTCGTTCACGGCCACGAACACCCTGTCGGGCACCTCGAGTTCCTCGATCGCGGTCGTCAACGCCGACCGCGCTCCGGTGGTGGTGGTGGCGCCGACGGCGCACGTCGCGATCGGCCAGCCGCTGTCGCTGCCGGTCACCGCGTCGGACCCCGACGGTGACGCGATCACCTCGCTCACCGCGGATGTCAGCAACCTCCATGCGGGCAACAACGCGGTGTTCACGCCCAACGGCACGAACACCGGCGGCACGCTGACGTGGACGCCGCAGCCGGCGGACGCGCCCGGCCCTTATACGATCTCGTTCACGGCCTCGAACGCGCTCAGCGGCAACGGCTCGACGTCGGTCATCCTGAACGGCCCTCCGGTCGTGACGGTGTCGCCGGCCGTCAGCGTCAACGAGAGCCAGCAGCTGTCCCTCACGGTCACGGTGTCGGATCCGGACGCGGACGCGATCACCTCGCTGACCGCGAACCTGGCCTCGCTGCCGGCCGGCAACAACGCGGTGTTCACGCCCAACGGCACGAACACCAGCGGCACGCTGACCTGGACCCCGACGTTCGCCGACGCACCCGGCCCGTACGGCGTGTCGTTCTCGGCGGCCTCGGGCGCCCCGGTGCAGACCGCGACCGCCAGCAGCTCGATCACGGTGACCAATGTGGATCGTGCCCCGGTCGTCACGGCCGCGGCGACCGCCGCGGCCAGCACGGCCAGCCCGCTGTCGCTGTCGATCACGGTGGCGGATCCGGACGGCGAAGCGATCACGTCGCTGACCGCCAACCTGTCGGCACTGCCGGCCGGAAACAACGCGGTGTTCACGCCCAACGGCACGAACACCGCCGGCACGCTGACGTGGACCCCGCAGCCGGGTGACGGCCACGGACCGTTCAACGTCACGTTCACCGCCTCGAATGCGCTCAACGGCTCCGCGTCCACCGCGGTGTCGAACGACCGCAAGCCGGTCGTGACGGTGGCGGCCACCGCCAGCGTCAACGAGAACCAGCAGCTGTCACTGTCCGTGACGGCGGCCGATGCCGACGGTGACGCGATCAGCTCGCTCACCGCGGACCTGACCGGCCTGCCGGCGGGCCACAACGCGGTGTTCACGCCGAACGCGTCGAAGACCGCGGGCACGCTCACCTGGACGCCGACGTTCGCCGATGGCAACGTCACGCCCTACAACGTGACGTTCACCGCCGCGAACGCCCAGTCGGGTTCGGGCGCATCTGCGATCACGGTGGGCAACGTCGACCGCGCTCCGGTCGTCACGGTGCAGCCGACCGCCGGTGGCAACGAATCGACGCTGATCAGCTTCAGCGTCACGGCGGCCGATGCCGATGGCGACGCCATCAGCTCGCTCGCCGCGAACCTGGCTGCGCTGCCGGCCGGCAACAACGCCACGTTCGTGCCGAACGGCACGAACACCGGCGGCACGTTCAGCTGGACGCCTGCAGCCGGCATGGGCCAGGCGGCCGCCTACAACGTGTCGTTCTCGGCCACGAACGCTCTGACGGGCTCGGGCAGCACGGCGATCGCCGTGAACCCGCCGCCGGTCGCGGCGCTCACGGCGACGCCGTCCGTCGGCAACGCGCCGCTGTTCGTACAACTCGATGCCAGCGGCTCCACCGACAACGGCTCGATCGTGTCCTACACGTTCAACCTCGGTGATGGCTCACCCACGGTGGGGCCGCAGGCGTCTGCCACGACCTTCCACACCTACGCCGCCGGCAACTGGACGGCGTCCGTGACGGTCACCGACAACAACGGCGCGACGGCCTCGACCACGAAGCTGGTCATCGTGGATGTGGCGGCGCCGGCGGCGGCCTATGTGGGCCGGATGGCGAGCGGCACCACGTCGACGTCGTCGACGAGCAAGGTGATGGCCTCGACGCGGGCGGTGCCGGCGGGCGATGGCATCATCGTGTCGCTGCTGCTGGGCTCGACCAACGTCACGGGTGCCGTTACGGTGACGGACGCGGCGGCGAACGTGTACACGCTGGACCGCAGCCAGACGGACGGCAGCGGCGGCGACCGCGCGATGGTGTTCTCATGCCTCAATGCCAAGGCGCTCGCCGTCGGGCAGAACATCACGGCGACGTTCACGGCGTCCTCGGCGGTTCACATGACGGTGGACGAGTTCACCGGGATCACGGCGGTGGACAAGTCGATGTCGGCGTTCGCGACCAGCGCGGCCTTCAACTCAGGCGTGACGGCGACGACGGCGCAGGCGAGCGAGTTGCTGTTCGGCGCGGTGGGCAACGAGTCGGGCAATGCGCCGGTGTTCGCGGCGGGCTGGACGGCGCTGCCGGGCCTGGCGATCAGCACCGACCGGCTGACCTCGGCGTACCGGGTGGTGGCCGCGACGGGTGCCTACAACACCTCGGGCACGATCAGCGGCACCTGGATGGCCAACATCGTCACTTATATCGGCGGCCCGGCGGCGCCTCCGGATCACGCGCCGATCGTGTCGGCGCCGGCGACGGCGACCGGGACCGAGAACGGTCTGCTGACGGTGAACGTGTCGGCGGTGGATCCCGACGGTCAGGCGATCACGTCGCTGACGGCAAACCTCGTGAACCTGCCGGCAGGCAGCAACGCGGTGTTCACGCCGAACGCGAGCAAGACGGCGGGCACGCTGACGTGGACGCCGACGTTCGCGGATGGACGTGCCGCGGTGTACAACGTGACGTTCACGGCGTCGAACGCGCTGAGTGGCGCGGCGACGACGGCGATCACGGTGAACAACGTCGACCGTGCTCCTACGGTGGCGGCGCCGGCGACGGCGTCGGCTCCGAAGAACGCGGTGCTGACGGTGAACGTGACGGCGGCGGACCCGGATGGTGACGCGATCACCTCGCTGACCGCGGATCTGTCGGCGCTGCCGGCGGGCAACAACGCGGTGTTCACGCCGAACGCCTCGAAGACGGCGGGCACCCTGACC
>JBBRLX010000023.1:0-67320 GCA_038231135.1 Candidatus Eiseniibacteriota bacterium
CTCCGTGAGCTTGGCGAGGCCGAAGTCGAGCACCTTGGCGAAGCCGTCGCTCGTGACCATGATGTTGCCCGGCTTGAGATCGCGGTGGACGATGCCGGCCGCGTGCGCCTTGGCGATACCGTCGGCCGCCTGGGCGAGCCAACGGATCAGGGTGCGCAGGTCGGTGTGATCCTCATGGATGAGCGTCGAGAGCGTCTTGCCGCTCACCAGCTCCATCGAGATGAAGTGGACCGGGTTCGAGTCGGTCTCGCTCGTGGAGCGTACCGTGTCGCGCCCGATCTCGTGGATGGTCACGATGTTGGGATGGCTGAGCGACGACGCCGACTTGGCTTCGAGCACGAAGCGCCGGACGCGCTCCTCGCTGCGCACCATGTCGGGCGGCAGGATCTTGAGCGCCACGTTGCGGCCGAGTGACTGGTCCTGGGCGAGATACACCTCGCCCATGCCACCGACTCCCAGCGGTCCGACGATGCGATAGTGGGAAATCTCGTCTTCGGGTCGCAGCGTGCGCGCGGACTTCACCGCCATGGTCTTCTCCCGGGTATTGGGCAGGATCCTCGCGGAAGGTCTGATCGCCCGGGGGAGATCACGGCAGCGTACCTGTGAACCACCGCACGAGCCACAGCGCCGCGAGCGCAAGTGAATTGACCGCCAGCGCATGGGGCAGCCAGCGATCCGGCCGCAGGCGCAGCCACCCCGCGTTCCACAGCCCCCATATCGCCCACCCGCCCACGATCTGGAGCGTGAGCGCCGCGCCCCAGGGATGTAGCGAGAACGAACCCGCCACGTCGCCGCGCGCCAGCAGTGTGAGCGAACGTGTGAGCCCGCAGATCGGGCAACTCACATGCGCCACCTGGCGCAGCAGGCAGACGGGCTCCATCCAGGTGCCCGTGGTGCCGGCGCGAAGTGCCGCGATCGATCCGGCGGCGGCTGCGCCCGCGAGCGCCCACGCGGTCCATGCGACGGGCGACGAACCTGCGCGCCCGGATCGGACCACCCGCTCGAGTGCGATCGTCACGCGCCCGCTCCCGGGCCCGGGAGCGTGGGAGGCGCGGCCTGGGTCTTCTCGTAGATCGACCACTCGGCACCGAACTGGGCCAGAAAATCGGGTCCCAGGCCGCGAAACGTCACCTCGACCGGCAGCAGGACCACAGAGCCCACGTAGGGAATCGCGAGCAGGAGGAACCCGACGCAGCAGGTCAGCAGCCCCGCGGACAGGACGGCCACGCCCACGACGATCGTGACGAGCAGATACAAGAGCGCGTAGGCCAGGAAGCTCAGCTTGTGATGGCCGAACAGCGAGAAGAACCGCTTCCATGCCGCCAGCACACCGAGATCGTCACGGTACATGATCGGGATGACGAACTGATTGAGGAACAGCGCAGCGCACGCGGCCACCAGCACGAACGGCAGCATCGCGGCCAGCCACCACACCACGAGGATCGCGGTGAGCCACTGCCAGCCCTCACCGGATGCAATCGCGCGGAGGACCGCCGGGAGCAGCGGCAACGAGATCGCGATCGCGATCGACCCGGCCAGGAAGATAAACACGAGCCGGAACACGAACAGCGAGTTCCCATGACAGGCATAGCGCTTCCACGGCTCGACGATCGCTGCGCGTTCGCGCGCGACGTTGTCGAGGAAGATGAACTTGCCGCGGCTGCTCAGCCACATGAAGATCAGGATCCCGATCGCGAGCGCCGTCACGATCGCGAGCGCCAGAATTCCCCACACGGGATGGAGCAGGAATGCGGCCGCGTGACGGGCTGCCGCCGGCAGATCGGGTCTCGATCCGTGGCGCACCACCGTGGACTTCCCGCCGGAAAAGCTTGGAATGTGCCCGGACAGGAACGCGGCGAATCCGACCACGAACCAGGTCTCGAAGCGAAACGGCCTGAACAGCATGCGGACCATGCGCGACCACGCCCGCTCCGCGGGCAGCGAATACGAAACGGCCATGGGGAACCTCTCTATGGGCTTCGAGTGCATTCCGCCACCCATCGCATGAACGCGACGAGCCGTGGCGCGACCGATTACCGCATACGCGAGGCTCGGACAATACCATTCGAGAGAGCCCGCGGCGCGGCGTTCAATCGTGCCCCCGACCCCGCCACAGCCGCCCGGCGAAAAACAGCAACGCCGTGACCGCTATGAGCACAATCCAGGCGATCGGCCGGTGCGCGAACGCCTCGAGACCGATGAACCAGCGATACCGCTTGAGAAACACGCCGCCCGCCACCAGCATCGAGTTGTGCGTGCCCTGGCCGATGGCCTGGGCCAGCAGGAACAGCAGCACCGAGTAGCGTGTGATGCCGGCGAGGCCGCTCGACACGAGGTGGGGCGTGGGGGTCGACGTCAGCAGCACCTGCAGCAGGAACATGTGCGATCGCGCCCAGCGCCGGTAGCGCTCGAGCTTGGGATCGGTCTCGATGAACTGCCGCCACTTGGGAGGGGTGGCCCACCGCGCCACCGCGTAGCCCGGCAGCATGCCCAGCGTGCCCCCCGCTGTCGACACGATCAACACCGCCCACCACGGCTCGGTGATGACGGCGCCGGCGGTGAGCGCCATGCGCACCGCGAACAGCCAGGGAAACGACGGCGTCAGAATGTTGATCCAGAACAGTTGCCACAGCGGACCGGTCAGGACTTCCTCCCCAGGGTCGCGGACAGAGCTTCGACGACCGCGGCGAGGAACGTGTCGCCGCCGCCATGCCCGGCATCGTCGAGGATATGAAGCCGGCTCGTGGTCCAGCGACGGGACAGCCGCCAGGCGGTCTCCAGCGGGCCGCTGACGTCGTAGCGGCCGTGGATGAGGACGCCCGGAATGCCGTTCAGCGTGGGTGCGTCCCGAATCAATTGATCGTCCTCGAGGAACGCGGCGTGACGCCAGTAGTGCGTGACGAGTCGCGCGAATCGCAACCGAAATTCCGGGTCGTCGAATCGCGGGTTTGGAGTGTGGCCGGGCGTGAGCGAGACGTGGGCATTCTCCCAGGCGCACCATTCGCGCGCCGCATGCTCGCGCACCGCTGGATCGGCGTCGAGCAGCAGTGTGGCGTACGCATCGACCAGTGGCAGTGGCTTCAGCGCATCGGGTACGACCGCTGCGAACCGTTCCCACTCCTGCGGGAAGATGCGGCCGACGTCCCGGGTCAGCCACTCGACCTCGCGGCGCGACGTCGTAGTCACGAGCGCCAGCACCAGCGCCGTCACCCGCCGTGGGTGGGCCTGCGCGTAGGCGAGGCCCAGCGTCGTTCCCCAGGACAGGCCGAGGACGGTCCAGCGCTCGACGCCCAGGTGCCGGCGCAGCGCTTCGATGTCGGCGATCAGGTGGGCGGTCGTGTTGGTGCTCAAATCGGCGTCGGGCTCACTGGCCAGCGGCCGGCTGCGTCCGGACCCGCGCTGGTCGAACAACACCGCGCGGTACGCGCCGGGATCGAAGAACCGCCGCTGACCCGGCGTCGCGCCCGAGCCGGGCCCGCCATGGAGGTAGAGCGCCGGCTGGCCGTCGGGGTTGCCGCAGCATTCCCAATACACCCGATGACCGTCGCCCACCTCGAGCATGCCGCTGTCGTACGGGTCGATCGCCGGGAATCTGCCGGTCATCCGTCATCCTCTCTTCCAACCTGGTCCGGAGTCGCACGACCCGCGAGTGCACGACGACGCGTGGGGCGGCTGGAACGCGGCTATACTGCCGCGATTCCGGCAGCGGGTGCGAGAGACTACGCTATGCGGGTTGATGTTTCATTGGAGGTAGCCATGACCGCGAGTCTCACCGACATCCTCTGCACCCAATGCGGCCTGTGCTGCGACGGGACGCTGCTCGCCGATGTCGAGCTCGCAGGCCGCGACGAAGTCGCGATGCTCGAGGTGCTGGGACTCGAGGTCGAGGATGCAGACGGCGATCACAACGGGCTGCTGCTGCTGCCCTGCGGGGCGTTGAAGGGAACGCGCTGCAGCATCTACGAACACCGTCCGGGCTGCTGCCGCACGTTCGAATGCCGGTTGCTGCAGGAGACGACGCGCGGTGTCGTGGAGGTGCACCGGGCCCAGGCGACGATCGCCGATGCCCGGCGCCGCATCGCGCACATCCAGTCGCTGCTCGTCACACTCGGGCAGGACGATCTGCGGCTGTCACTCAAAGAGCGCTGCGCCGACGCGCTGGCCATGGCCGAGGAGTCCGATGGCGGCTCGGAGGCGCAGCGGACGCGCGACGAGCTCGAGGCGAACATGGAGTCGCTGGACAGCGTGATTCGCCAGTCGTTCCTCTGAGCCCGAGCCCCTGGGATTCGATTCGAAAGCCCTTGATCCTCCGGCGGTCGCGCGAGCACACTGCGTCACGGGAGACCGCGCCGCCCCCGGCGCGTCGCCGCCATTCGATCGTCCAGGAATCGGCCGGCCCTCGAGCGAAATCCGCTTCCGGACACCGATCCCTCGCGGTACGAGCCCGAGGTGAGCCGTGACGTCATCCAGCCTCCGCATTCCGTTGATACTCATCGCTGCCGCCTGCGCACTCGTGTTCGCGGCCCTTCCCGTCCGGGCGGCATGGCCGCAGGATCCCAGCGCCAATCTGCCAATTTCGACAGCGCCCATGGACCAGCGCAATCCGATTTCGATCTCCGACGGGTCCGGCGGCACGATCGTGGCGTGGATCGATTCCAGCGGAGGCGTGACGAGCGGCCTGCGCGCCCAGCGTGTGAGCGCTTCGGGGGCGCCGCTGTGGGGCGCCAACGGGCTCGCGGTGTACGCGGGCGACGGTAATCTCGACACCCCGTCGATCGCTCCCGATGGCGGCGGCGGCGCGATCATCGCGTGGACGGATTTCCGCACGGGCACGACGGCCGGCGACCTGTACGCCCAGCGCATCAACGCCGCCGGCGTTCCGCAATGGACGGTTGACGGTGCGGTCGTGAGCAACGCCACGAACGGTCAGAGATTCAGCGTGATCGTGTCCGATGGAGTGGGTGGTGCGATTCTCGTCTGGCAGGATTCCCGCAACTTCAAGCCGCAGATCTTCGCCCAGCGCATCGACGCCGCCGGAACTTCGCAGTGGCCGGGTGATGTCCAGGTGTTCGCGGGATGCGCGGACTGTCAGGCGTTGCTTCCGGTCACGGTTTCCGATGGAGCCGGCGGGGTCATCGTCGCCTGGGGGTTGTATCACTCGGGGGATCCGTTCAACCTGGATATCAACGCGCAGCGACTGAACGCCGCGGGCGTGCCCCAATGGGCTGAGGATGGGATTTCCGTGTGCAACGCCCCCAGCATTCAGACGCAGGTCGGCATCACCACCGACGGTGCGGGTGGCGCGATCATGGCCTGGATCGATACGCGCAATGGCATCACCGAGAGTGGCATCTACGCCCAGCGCGTCAGCGACACGGGCCTGACACGCTGGACGCCGAACGGCGTGGCGCTCCGATCGATCGGCGACACGCCGCAGTACCCCGCACTGGTTTCGGACGGCGCCGGGGGCGCGATCGTGGCCTGGGAGGACAATCGGAGCGGTCCGTACGACATCTACGGACAGCGTGTGAACGGCAGCGGCGTGCCGCAATGGACCCCCAACGGCGTCGCGGTGTGTGCCGCGGTCGGAGACCAGTTCGGCCCGCACGTCGTGCCCGACGGCACGGGAGGGGCGATCGTGTGCTGGCAGGACGTGCGCGGCATCGACTCCGACGTCTACGCGCAGCGCGTGACGTTCGTGGGCGCCGCGGCATGGACGCCCGATGGGATCCCGGTCAGCACCGCGATCGGCGACCAACTCGCGCCCACGATCGTGCCGGACGGCGCCGGCGGGGCCATCCTCGCCTGGATGGACGATCGCAGCGGGACGAACTTCGACATCTACGCCCAGCGCATCGAGCGCGGCGGCCAGCTCGGCCGGCCCGAACCGATCATCGCGAGCGTAAGGGACGTTCCGAACGACCAGGGCGGCAGGGTGAAGGTCGCGTGGCTCGCCAGCTATCTCGATGCCGCAGGCAGCCCGAAACCCATCGGCGACTATCGCGTGTGGCGCTCGGCGCCGCCGAACTCGATTCCCGCGCAGGCGTTCTCGGGGACACATGGCGTGGCCCCGGGACGGGTCATGGCCGCCGGAGACCGCTTCCTCCGAATCGTATCCGCGGCGGGCGACGTCGGATTCTGGGAATACCTGGTCTCGTTGCCCGCGGCGCAACTGCCGAGCTACAGCTACGTGGCCCCGACCACCGGCGACATGGTCGACGGGTCGAATCCGTACACGCTGTTCATGATCGAGGCACAGGCACTGGATGGCTCGCACTGGTTCTCGGCGCCCGACAGCGGGTACTCGATCGACAACCTGCCCCCGCTCGCCCCGGGCGCGTTCACGGCCAAGTACATACATGGCGACATCGTGCTGCTGTGGGCCCACAGTCCCGAAGCCGATTTCGCGAAGTACCGCATCTATCGCGGGCCGAACGCCGCGTTCGTTCCCGGCCCCGCCAACCGGGTCGCGGAGCAGAGCGACATCGGATACGTCGAACACCAGCTGCCCGATCACTGGTACAAGCTGTCGGCGACCGATTCCCACGGCAACGAGGGCCCGTTCGCGCAGCTCGGTCCCTCGGACATCCTCGGCGCGCCCGGCGAGGGCGAGCCGGGGACGCTGTGGCTCTCGTCGCCACGCCCGAATCCGATGAGCGATGACGCCACGTTCGCGTTTGGAGTTCCGACCAGCGCCCGGGTTGTGCTCGCGATCTACGATCTCGAAGGCCGCCGCGTGCGGATTCTGGTCGACGAGACGGTGCCGGCGGGGGAACATCCGGTGTTCTGGGACGGAACCAGCGACCGCGGCGTCCGTGTTCCGGGTGGCCTCTACCTCTATCGACTCGATGCGCTCGGCCGGCGGCTGACGGGGAGGCTCGTCACGGTCCGCTGATTGACCGCGTTCCGTCAATCGCTCACGAAGAACACCATCGGGTTGCGCGTGCCCGAATGGATCGGCCCGTCGAAGCCGAGCATCTGCCGGAGGCACGCCAGGCGATGATGGGCCGCGGGCGCGGCCGCTCGCGATGCCGTGAAATACGCCAGGTCCTGTCGCTCCAGCCATTCGAGCAGCACCACGCCCTCGTTAACCCGGCGCGTCAGCCGGCCCGGCAGCCCGCCAAACCGCGTGCCGGGGCGATCGGCGTGGAACACGTCGTGGACGCTCACGGGAGTGCCCGGACGCAGTCGCGGCATCAGCGTGGCGAGATACCAGTCGGCGAACTCCGCCGAGTGATCGGAGTCGAGGAACAGATAGTCGATCGCCTCCGGCAGCCGGTCGAGATTGCGCCGCACGTCCCCGTGGACAAACGTCCAGCGATCGCGCGCGGCCGCGGATGCCAGGGTGTGCGTGGCGTCGTCGACGAGGTCGTACGAGTACAGGTGCCCGGCGCCGTTGGACTCCAGCGCCTCGAGAATCCACGACGTCGACCACCCGCTGCCCGATGATATTTCGACCACGCTGGACGGGCGCGTCTCACGCACCAGCATATACGTGATTTCGGCCTCGATGTCGTCGATCGCCGGCAGCATCAACGGGCGGCGGAACCGGCCCAGGCCTAGTCTTAGGATGGCCGCCTCGACCGCCCGGCTGGCCGGACCGAGGCCGCGGATGAACACCGGCCGCAGTCCCCAAGGATCGACCATACGCTCGTAGCGGGCGCGTTGCGCCTCGCGCACGCGGATCAGATCCGCGTGATACTTCCGATAGAGCATCTCGATGGTCTCGACGTCGAGCTGCGGCGTCGCGTGGTCCGTCCCGGCCAGCCGGCTCTCGCTCATTGGGACTCCTGCGTGCGGCGCGGGCGTCCTTCCGGCTCGGAATAGGTCGATAGCGGCCGCTCGCGGATCGCCCAACCGGTGATGATCGAGAACCGCGAGCCGTTGTGATCGGTCGCGACCGCCAGGTTCACGGGAACGCTGATGCCTCCGAAGCGGAACGACCGGCCGGCGGCGACGACGAGCGAGCTGTTCAGGAATCGGGGACCGCCGAGCGAGGCGCTCGGACCGATGCCGAATTCGTAGCCGTTCGGCAGCCGCATGCCGAACACCAGCGTGCCGCTGGGCACGAACACGCGGTCTTCGACGCCGCCGGCGAGCAGAATGGTCTCGACGACGAACCACGGACCGGGAGTCGCGGGCGTGGCCTGATGCTCGAAGTGCCACCCGAACTGGCTGCGCGCCCTGCCGTCGCGAGACATCGTGATTCCCGCGCGTGGCCCGCTGAGATCGTACTGCCGGACGTTCGCGGCCGGCTCGTTGGGATCTTCGGGCGGCGGGGGCGGATACGCGGACTGCGCCAGCGCCAGCGTGGGCGAGAACAGCAGCATCAGGACCAGCATGCAGCCACGACTTCGTGATGGTTTCATGGGGAGCCTGCCTTCGCGTGTGCGGAGCATCCCGGTGGTGAGGGTCCCCACGTTCCGGATTCTCCGCGTGATCACCTGTGTGCTCGCGGGACAGCTACTGCAGGGGGCATGCCGGAGCGATTGCGCTCACCGGGCGGCGTAACTGCCGAATTCTCGTGCGACGAGGCGACATTCGAGGCGGTCACACTGTCGAATCGTGGAGTCGGCTCCATGAATGTGGAGGACCCCGGGCCGCGGCGAGCCCTCGAGGGGGCCCACGGCGAGGCCGGGCGGCACGCAGCGGGCCGGCGGCGCCTCGCGTATACTGCCCGCCGACCTCCTGCAATGCGCCCCTCGAGCGGCACCGCGTTCACATCACGGACCCGGTTCCATGGAGTGATCGATGGCCGACGTATTCCAGCCCGCGACGACCGAGCTGATCGAAGCGCTCCACGGCGTGCTCCGCCAGGTGGCGGAGCCCACCCACGTTCTCAAGATCATCCTCGAACAGGCGGTGTCGCGAACCGGCGCCGAGCGCGGCCTGTTCGTGGAGGTGGCGGAGGCGGGCCAGCTCGAATATCGCGTGCTCCACGGCTTCAGCCCGCAACAGCTCGAAGGCGATGCCGGCCAGTTCAGTCGCAGCCTGTTCACGCGCGTGAGCGAGACCGGCGAGGACGTGCTGCTCGCCAGCGCCACCGACGATCCATATTTCGCGGGCATCCAGTCCGTCCGCGCGCTGCGCGTCGCCTCGATGCTGTGCATGCCGATCCACGCCGCTGGGCGCGTGGCGGCGATCGTCCATCTCGAGCACCGCCGCGAGGGGCACTTCACCGCCGCCCATCGCGAGCAGTTGCGCTCGTTGCTCGACCTCGCGGGTCCGGTGCTCGAGACGCTCAAGGCCGGCCGCACGGTGATCGGCGAGCGCGACCGGCTGCACGCGTCCGAGACCCGGTTGCGCTCCGAGGCCGAGGAGAGCCGCAAGCTGCTGCGCTCGGACTGGTCGTTCGGACGGTTCGTCGGGCGCTCCCAGGTAGTGCGGGACCTCGAAGTCACCGTACGGCGCGTCGCCGCGACGAATTTCCCGGTGCTGCTGCTCGGCGAGTCCGGCACCGGCAAGAGCGTGATCGCGCGGGTGATCCACTATGGCAGCGCGCGCGCGGCACATCCGCTCATAACCGTGTTCTGTCCGTCGCTCGAGCGGGGCATGGTCGAGGCCGAGCTGTTCGGCCACAAGAAGGGATCGTTCACGGGGGCGCAGGCGGACCGGATCGGCAAGGTCCAGGCCGCGGATCAGGGCACGCTGTTCCTCGACGAGATCGGCGAGCTGCCGCTCGAGATCCAGCCCAAGCTGCTGCGGCTGCTGCAGGAGAAGACGTTCGAGCAGATGGGCGACCCAAAGGAGCGGCACGCCGATCTGCGGGTGATCGCGGCCACGAATCGCGACCTGGAATACGAGGTCGAACAGGGGCGGTTCCGGCGCGATCTCTATGAACGGCTCAACTACGTGCCCGTCCGCATCCCGCCGCTGCGCGAGCGCGTGGACGACATCGCGTTGCTGCTCCGCCACGCGCTGGATCAGAGCGAATCGGGCCGCTGGATCGAAGTCTCGGCCGCCGCCGAACAGTGCCTGCGCGATCTCGACTATGCGTGGCCTGGCAACGTCCGGCACCTCGAACAGCTCGCGGCGCGCCTGTCGCTGGGCGGCGTGACGTCGCCGGTGACGCCGGAGGCGATCCTCGAGCTGCTGAACTGGCGCCCGCCGGCCGGGGCGACGACCGCCACGGCGAACGATCTGTCGCAGGGCCTGCCGTCGCTGCTCGAGGACGCCGAACGCAGCTGGCTCGGCGAGGCGCTCCGGATCTATCCCGGCCTGACGCGGGCTGAGCTCGCGGCGCGGCTCAAGATCAGCGAGTCCGCGCTGTACAAGAAGCTGCGGCACTACGGGCTCGGCGCATGACGGGGTCGCCGATTGGTCCGCGCGATTCCCCCAGCGACGCGAGATTCATCCCGGGCCGGATGCTCACCGGCCGCTACCGCATCGTCGAACGCGTCGGCCGGGGCGCGATGGGCGAGGTCTATCGTGCGGAGGACCTGAAGCTCGGGCAGGCTGTGGCGCTCAAGTTCCTGCCCGAGGAGTTCGGTCGCGACCCTGCGCGGCTCGAGGCGTTCCTCACGGAAGTCCGACTCGCGCGCCAGATCTCGCATCCGAACGTGTGCCGCGTCTACGACATCGAGGACGCGGGCGGGACGCCGTTCCTCACGATGGAGTTCGTCGACGGCGAGGATCTCGCATCACTGCTGCGCCGCATCGGACGCCTCCCCGCCGACAAGGCCGTCGAGATCGGGCGCGAGATCTGTGCCGGGCTCGAGGCGATCCACGATCGCGGCGTGATCCACCGCGATCTCAAGCCCGCAAACGTGATGATCGACGGGCGCGGTCACGCGCGCATCTCCGACTTCGGGCTCTCGGCGCCGCAGGACGCGCCCGTCGATGGGGACACCATCACCGGCACGCCGGCGTATCTGGCGCCCGAATGTCTGTTCGACGGCCAGGCGCCCAGTGTGCGCAGCGATCTCTACAGCCTGGGGCTCGTGCTCTACGAGATGTTCACCGGCCGCAGAACGTTCGATGCTCCGACCGTTCCCGAACTGATGCGTCAGCGCCGAGACTCGACACCCGTGAGTCCGTCGAAGCTGCGGAGCGACATCGATCCCGGCGTCGAGCGCATCATCCTGCGCTGCCTGGAACGGGACCGGGAGCGGCGCCCGATGACCGCGCACGTGGTGGCGGCGGCGCTGCCGGGGGATCCGCTGGCGATCGCGATCGCGGCGGGAGAGACTCCCACGACGGCGATGGTTGCCGCCGCCACGAGCGGCGCCGAAGGCCTGCGGCCCGCCGTGGCGTGGTCGTGTCTCGCGGCACTCCTGATCGGGCTGTCGCTGGTCACGGCGCTGTCGCCGCGCACGCGGCTGGTTCCGGCGCTGCCGCTGCCCGAACCCCCGGACGCGATGGCCGGACGCGCGCGCGCTCTGCTGCATGACCTCGGTTACCCGGTGGGCGCGGCCGATCGCGCCTATGGATACCGCTTCGAGGGACGCACGGTCGATCACATCATCACCTGGGACCATTCGGCAACGCGGTGGAACGCGTTGTCGCGGGCGCGTCCCCCGGTCGCGACGTTCTGGTACCGCGAGAGTCCGGCGGACATGCTGCCGGCGGACCGCTGGCAACGGGTGAGCTACACCGACCCACCGCTGCTGATCGAGGGCATGGTGGGCGTGCAACTCGACGGCCTCGGACGCCTGCGGCGGCTCGACAGCATCCTGTCCCCCGCGATGGCACGTTCCACCGGCGCGGCGCCCGGCATCGGCGCTCTGTTCCGGGCGGCGGGCCTCGACTCCGCGGAATTTCATGCGGTCGCGCCCGACTTCCAACCCATCGTCGGGGGAGACTCGCGGCTCGGATACGCGGGGCACTATCCCGAGGCCCCGCAGGTGCCCGTGCGGGTCGATGCCGTGACGCTGCGCGGCCGGCCGGTGTCGTTCGTCGTCGAGGAGCCCTGGCTGCGACCCGAGGACGCCGCCGCGGATCCGCCCGATCCTTCCGAGCGCATCACGGCGGCCATGATCGGAACCGTGCGGCCGGCGCTGTTCCTCGTGGCGATGCTCCTCGCAGTCTGGCTCGCGCGGCGCAATCTAAGGGCCGGCCGTGGAGACACGAAGCGCGCGGCGCGGGTGGCCGGCGGGCTGACGACGCTGCGCCTGCTGTTCTGGCTGCTGGGCGGCCATCACACGCTGGTCGACTTCATTCAGCAATTCAATGCCGCGTTCGCCTGGGGACTCTACGACTTCGCCTACGGGTGGATCTGCTACATGGCCGTCGAGCCGTACGTGCGCCGGTTGTGGCCGCGCACGCTCATTTCGTGGGTGCGCGCGCTGGACGGCCAGCACGCGAACTCGCGCGTCGGACGCGACGTGCTGATCGGCTGCCTGCTGGCGACGACGCTCGCGCTCGTGGTCGCCGGTCACACCGCGGCCCCGCTGCTGTTCGGTGCCCCGCCCGGCCGCCCGGACAACGTCGGCTACGTCGAGAACCAACTCGCCACGCTGATCGGCCTCCGGTACCAGATCGCCGAGCTGCTATGGCTCTTTCGATCGAACCTAGTGCTCATCATGGGGTTCCTCGTGACGCTCGTCGCGGCCCGCATCCTGCTGCGCAATGCCACGGCCGCGGTCGTCGTGGCGTTCCTGATCTACCTGCCGCTGTCGCTGCCGCGCGGAGAGTTCGTGGCGCTGAACTTCGCGCTCGCATTCGTGTCGACGCTGGCCGTGCTGTTCGTATTCCTGCGCTTCGGTCTGCTGGCTTCGGCCGTGGGGGTGCTGATGCATGCGACGCTGCAATCGACGCCGCTCGGGATGGGCATGGGCTCGTGGCCGACCAGCCGCACCGTGCTGATCCTGGCGCTCGTGCTCGCCATCGGGATGTACGGGTTCGTGCGTTCGATGGGGGGGCGGCCGGTGTTTCGCGATGTGATCGGCGCGGACTAACGCGCATCCACGCCGGCGGGCGCGACCGTCACGCCCGCCTTCGTGAACTCCGTGCCCTGCTCGGTACGCGTTCCCGCGATGCGGTCCCGCACGGAGATCGCGAGGTGATAGTGGCCCGGCGGCAGCGATGCCGCGGGGACCGACACGTACTGGCGGCGCAGCGACCCCGCGCCCTCCTGCTCGCTGCGCGCGGCGACCCGCGCCCCGTGTCCGCCGCCTGACCACAGCCGTCGATACCACGGACGCGGGTCCTTGTCCGTCGAGCGCACGGTGTATTCGTATTCGAACTGCGAACGGCCCGCGGCATCCGGGCGCAGATGATAGACCTCGAAGTAGGCCCGCAGCGGCTGGTCGCCGGTGATGCGCGCCGGGAGGTTCGGGTTGAGCCGCACCTCGTTCGCGCCAGCCGCCACGTCCAGCGCGCCGCAGACCAGGACCAGATCGCTCATCGTGAGCGCCGCCGGCGCCGGCGTGACGTCACGAACGGTGCGCAGCACACGCCGGCCGCCGCGTCCGTCGTCCACCGCGACCGTCAGGCGATAGCTGCCGGGCGGCAGGTCGAACCCGAACTCGCCGGCGCGGAGCGCGGCCGGATCGCACGCGGACGGCGACAGCACCCGCGACGAACGCGCGACCACGTGCCCCGCAGCATTGAGCACCACACAGTCCGCGGCCAGGCTGTCGTCCGGCGTGCCGGGAGTCTCGAGTTGCGCCAGCAGCCGCGGCCCCTTGTCGCTTTCGAATCGCGAGACCCGGGCCAGCACGGGCAGCGCCCGCACGCCCGCGGGCTGGGTCGGGAACACCGCGCGGCCGCCGGCCGTCGCCAGCAGGCCGGGGTTCGCGATCGCTTCCGGACCCGGACTGGGGTCGGTATCCATTCCGTCCCGCCGCGGCAGCTCGTAGTGCTGCGAGATCGCGAGATCCTCGAGCAGCACGCGCAGCCCGAGCTCCGGGTAGTCCCACACCTGGGCGTGCAGCGGGTACCACATGGGATCGGCATCGCCGATACGGCGCGGGCCGTTTCCGGTCAAGAACAACCGGTCGAACTTGTTGGGTCGCTGTGCGAGCGAGACGCCGGGCGGTTGATACTCGATGCGCGCGGGTGCGCCGTAGCGGACATACAGCTCGCCGCGTGCGTCCCACACCGGATTCCAGGTATCCGTGAACAGCAGCGTGGCGTGCGCCACGCGCGACCAGTACTCGAGCCGTGCCTCGCTGCGGGGCGTGGTGGGATCGGGATCGTTCTCGGTCCAGAACCGGCGCGCGTACTCCGACCGTTCGCGCGCGGTCAGCTTCGCAATGGCTTCGCCGGCGTCCGGTGTCACGAGCGGCGTGAGGTCGGCGAACCGGGCGGCCAGTCCGGGAGGCAGCCGCGGAATCGCCTCCGTGAACATGCTGTCGGCGAATGCGGCGCGGCCGGACCGGTAGGCGAGGCAGGCGATCGCGAGCCGGGCCTCGGCGCGCTCCGGCTCCGCCGCGACGGCACGCGCGGCCGCTGTGGCGGCACCGTCGGCATCGCCCTCCTCGAGGCGCAGCACAGAGAGCCCGATCCAGGCGTCGCAGAACGCGGGTCGCAGGCGCACGGCGTCGGAGAGGTTCCCGATCGCCCGGACCCGCGAGGTGCTGTCGAGCGTCGCGAGCCAGTCGCGCTTCCATAGCAGGCCCAGCCCAAACCAGCCGTCGGCGTCCTCCGGCGCCACGCGGGTCAGGCGCTCGAACGTGAGTTGGGCGGAGTGATTGAACCCGGCGTCGAGATACGCGCGGCCGAGGGACTGAAGGAGTTCGGGATCGGCGGGCGTGAGGCGCGAGGCCTCCTCGAGTTCGCCGATCGCGACCCGGCGCTGCTCGAGCGCGCCCGTGGCGTAACGCTGGCGGGCATCGCGCAGCAACTCACGCGCACGCGCGGCAGAGTCGATCGGAGCGGCAGTCGAGCGGCCGGCAACGACGGTGAGCGCAATCAGCAGGGTCAGGAATGGCAGGCGGCGCAGCGTCTCGACCTCCCGGGGCGACAGGGTCCGACCACGATATGAACGGCGGAATCGGAACTCGGTTCCCGGTGTGGATCGAGCTTACACCATCGCGGACTGTCCCGGGTGGAAGCACGGTGGGGACAGGGGATTCACACGTGGGCCTCGGAGCCCGGGTGGGTATAGCGCGCATCGAGTACATTGTAGATGCTCGCTACCACGTCCAGCGGACCGATTACCCGGGGGGCCGTGAGCGTGCAGTCGCATCGACAGGGACATCCGCGTCCGTCGCTCCATCGGATGACCGGCTGGATGCCGTGATGAGTGTTGAATCGGGAGTCATAGACGCCAGCGCCGGGAGGGAGCGCGGGGACCAGCACGAGCAGGGCCAGCAACGCCAGTATAGGGTCACGAGATCTGCTGCTGGCGGCCGACGGTCCGTGCATTGCCCCTCGCGATCGATCGCTGTAGCCCGAACGGATCCACGGCCGGCGATGCGTGCCGGAAGGTGGGGACTCGCTCCGGAGTTGCCCGGATGCCAGGGTATCGGCCCGCAAACGACGACGGGTGACGACCCTCACATAAAACGTAGGGCAGATCGCGAGTACCAATCACGTCGTGCACGGTGCCCGCGTCGCCGTCGTTGGCATCGAGCGATAGTCAGGCTGCGGCCGGGCACAATCTGGTCGCACCCCAGGTGCGCGCAACCGCCGGATGACCCCGCGCTCGTCGTGATCGTGGGCGCGCACGTCCGACACCGCGTGCGGTTTGCCCCCCTGCCGGGTGACCCTGCAGGAGTAGACGGACGCCGACGCTTCGTACCCGCCCTGAGGAGCCCGAACATGATGACCCGATTTGCACGCTCGTCCGTTGCCCTGGCCGCAGCGGTAGTCGCCGTGGGAGTGTTCGCGTTCGCGGCCCCGCGGTTGGCGAACGGACAGACGGCGGGCAAGCCCCAGTTCGGCGCCTACGGATTCGATTCGGACGGTGGCGACAAGGCCACACGCCCAGGCGACGATTTCTTCCGCTTCGCCAACGGCGGCTGGGTCGACCGCGTCGAGATCCCCGGTGATCGCCCCTCCTACAGTCTGCGCGCCATGATGACCGACAGCACCGAGCGACGCCTGCACGACCTGCTGGAGCAGTACGCCGCAGCGTCCGGCCCGGCGCCGGCGACGATCGAGGCCAAGACCGGCGCGTTCTACAAGTCGTTCATGGACGAGAGCCAGGTCGACAAGCTCGGCGCCAGGCCGCTGGAGGCCACGCTCGCGGAGATCCGCTCCGCCCGGACGCGAGCCGCGATTGCGGGGCTCATGGGCCGCGACAACGACGACTTCGAAGGCACGCTGTTCGGCGTCGGCATCGACGTCGACATCAAGGCCCCCGGCAAGTATGCAGTCTACGTGGGCCAGGCAGGGCTCGGCATGCCGGACCGCGACTACTATCTCGAGCCGACGTTCGAAGACAAGAAATCGGCCTATCGCACGTATGCGGCCACGCTGCTGCGTGCGGTCGACTGGCCCGCGCCCGAGGCCCAGGCCGACTCGATCCTGGCGTTCGAATCGGCGATCGCCGGGGCGAGCTGGACCAAGACCCAGCAGCGCGATCCGGTCGCGACCTACAACGCGGTCACGATCGCCCAGCTCGAGGCGCTGGCGCCGGGTTTCGCGTGGCGGCCGTTCCTCGAGTCCGCCGGGCTGGGCAAGACGGCGCGCGTGGTCGTTGCCGAGAAGACCGCGTTCCCGAAGCTCGCGGCGATCTTCGCGCACACGCCGGTCTCGACGCTGCAGGCGTGGCTCGCGTTCACCACGCTCGACAACGCCGCACCGTTTCTGTCGCAACCGTTCGCGAGCGCCTACTTCGAGTTCCGCAACAAGACACTGTCGGGCCAGGCGGAGCCGGCCTCGCGCTGGAAGCGCGGCGTGCGCACGGTCAGCGGCGGTGACTTCGGGGCCGGCGACCGGCAGGACCGCTTCGGCAACATGGGGTGGGCCGTCGGGCAGATCTACACCGCGCGCTACTTCCCTCCCGAGGCGAAGGCGCGCATCGAGGCGCTGGTGCTCAACCTCAAGGCCGCCTACCGCGTGCGCATCGAGCACCTCGACTGGATGAGCCCGGCGACGCGCGCCATGGCGCTCAAGAAACTCGACACCTATAACATCAAGGTCGGCTATCCCAGCCACCCGCGCGACTACTCGAAGCTCGAGATCCATGACGACGACCTGCTGGGCAACGTGCGGCGTTCGGCGAAGACGGAGTGGGCGTTCCAGGCCGGCCGTTTGCCGCAGCCCGTGGATCGTGACGATTGGGGAATGACGCCGCAGACCAACGACGCGTACAACGGCTCGCTGCGCGACATCGTGTTCCCGGCCGGCATCCTGCAGCCGCCGATCTTCGATGCGAACGCGGATCCCGCCTTCAACTACGGCGCGGCGGGTGGCGTCATCGGGCACGAGTTGACGCACGGCTTCGACGACGAAGGCCGCAAGCTCGACGCCGAAGGCAAGCTCAGGGACTGGTGGGCGCCGGCGGACGCCAAGGCGTTCGAGGCCCGCGCCGCCAGGCTGGGCGCCCAGTATTCGCAATTCGAACCGCTGCCCGGCGTGAAGGTCAACGGCGACCTCACGATGGGCGAGAACATCGCCGACCTCGGCGGCGTCACGTTGGCGCTCGAAGCGTATCGCGCCTCGCTCAAGGGCCAGCCCGCGCCGGTCATCGACGGCATGACCGGCGATCAGCGGGTGTTCCTCGGCTGGGCGCAGGCGTGGCGGGGCAAGGCGCGCGACGCGGCGATCAAGCGCCAGGTCACGAGCGATCCGCACTCGCCGCGCCCGTATCGCGTGAATGGTGTCATGCGCAATGTCGACGCGTGGTACGAGGCGTTCGACGTCAAGCCCGGCGACAAGCTGTACGTGGCCCCGGAGGACCGCGTGCACATCTGGTGAGCTGATCCGCTATGCTGCGAGCGTCCACGATCTGACTACCTGCTACGGAGGTGCGCGTGCCGCTCGAAGCCGGTACCCGGCTCGGTCCCTATGAAATTACCGCCCCCCTCGGGGCCGGCGGCATGGGCGAGGTGTATCGCGCCCGCGACACGCGGCTGCAGCGCGACGTCGCGATCAAGGTGCTGCCGGGCCATCTCGCCGATACGCCCGACGCGCGGGCGCGGTTCGAGCGCGAGGCGAAGGCGATCTCGAGCCTCAACCACCCCAACATCTGCACGCTGTTCGACATCGGCCGCGAAGGTGATCGCGACTATCTCGTCATGGAGTTGCTCGAAGGCGAGACGCTGGCGCAGCGGCTCACGAGCGGCCCGCTGACGCCGGACGAGGCGATGCGGCTCGGCATCCAGATCGCCGACGGCCTCGACAAGGCGCACCGCCAGGGCCTCGTCCACCGCGACCTCAAGCCCGGCAACATCATGCTTACCCGCTCCGGCGCCAAGCTGCTCGACTTCGGGCTCGCGCGCTCGACGGTCCTCGGTCCGGTGTCGGGCCTCACCAGCACGCCCACCGTCACGCGCGGCCTCACGGCCGAGGGCGCGATCGTCGGCACGTTCCAGTACATGTCACCCGAGCAACTCGAGGGCCGCGAGGCCGACGCGCGCAGCGACGTATGGGCGCTCGGCCTCGTGCTCTACGAATCGCTCACCGGTCGCAAGGCGTTCGACGGCACGAGCCAGGCGCGGCTGATCGGCGCGATCATGAACACCGAGCCTGCGCCGCTGTCGAGCGTCTCGGCGCTGGTGCCTCCGGCGCTCGAACGGCTGCTGCGCAACTGCCTGGCCAAGGATGCGGACGAGCGGGTCCAGACCGCGCACGACGTGAAGCTCCAGCTCCAGTGGATCCTCGAGGGCGGCTCTGCGGTCGGAGTGCCGGCGCCCGTTGCGATTCGCCGGCGCCAGCGCGACCGCGCGTTGCTGGGGATCGCGGTCGCCTCCACAGCGGCGCTGGTGATCCTCGGCGGCTGGGTCGTGACGCGGCCCAAACCCGAGCCCCAACTGATGCGCTTCGAGGTGACGCCGCCGACGGCGCTCCAGTTCCAGGACGCGCCGCGCATCTCGCCCGACGGGCGCACCATTGCGTACAACGCCACCGACTCGCTGGGCATCTCGAAGGTCTGGGTGCGGCCGCTGAACGCGCTGCAGGCCCAGCCGCTGGGAGGGACCGAAGGCGCCCACCGTCCGTTCTGGTCGCCCGACAGCCGCTTGCTGGGGTTCATGGCGAACGGCAAGCTCAAGAAGGTCGAGCTGGGGAATCCATCTCCCGTCGTGGTCTGCGATGCCCCCACGGGATCCGACGGCACTTGGGGTCGCTCCGGAGTCATCCTGTTCGACGGCAGTGTCAACGATCCCATTCGCAGGGTGTCCGCTTCGGGAGGCGTCGCCACCGATCTGGTGGCCGGGGATACGGCGAAGGGGTCGCAGGTCGGGTGGCCCGAATTCCTGCCCGATGGCCATCACTTTCTGTATCTCACGATCGGCGCGCAATCCCACCTGTGGGTGGGCGATCTCGATTCCAAAGTCCGGCGCGACCTCGGCCCGTGTGAGTCGCAGATCAAGTATGTGAAGCCGGGGTACCTGTTGATCTCACGCGGCGGCACGCTCGTGGCGCAGCGGTTCGACACGCACGGGCTCAAGTTCGTCGGCGATCCGGTGCCGATCGCGGAGCAGGTGACGGCCGGCATCAACGGCGCGTCGGACTTTCACGCGTCGGAGAACGGCATCCTCGTGTTCTCCGCCGCGGCGGCCCAGGCAGCGCGCCTCGTCGAGATGGACCGTACGGGCAGGGTGACGCGTACGTTCACGCTGTCCGGCGCGATCATGCACCCCGCGCTGTCGCCCGATGGCCACCGCATCGCGCTGCGCGCGCTGGATCCGCAGACGCGCACGCGCGACATCTGGCTCGTCGAGCCCGACCGTGACATCGCGACGCGGTTCACGTACGAGCCCACGAACGAGAACTATCCCCTGTGGTCGCCGGACGGCCACCAGATCATGTATTGGAGCGACGTTCCCAGTGCCCCCGGTCTCTACCGCAAGCAGATCACCGGGGCGGGGCAGACTGAGCAGGTGCTGCCACTGAAGGAGGGCGAGGTCGAGTTGACCGACTGGTCGCGTGACGGCCGATTCGTGCTGTTCACCGCGAGTGGAGCGTCCCACAGCAGGATCATGCTGCTGACGCTCGCCGATCACTCCGCCAAGTCGTTTCTCGAGGGTCCGTTCGACGCGGGTTACGCCACCCTGTCGCCCGATGGTCGTTACATCGCGTACGCCTCGAACGAGTCCGGACGCTTCGAGATCTACGTGCAGACGTTCCCGGACCGCAGCGACAAGTGGCAGATCTCGACCAAGGGCGGCCTCGATCCGGCGTGGAGCGCCGACGGGAGTCAGATCTACTACCTGTCCGCCGACCAGCACCTGTCCTCTGTGCCGATCCACACCACGCCGACGTTCCAACCCGGCGCGCCCGTTTCCCTGTTCCCATTGCTGGTCGCCAATCCCGATGCCGGCAGGAACCACTATCTCGTGAGCGCCGACGGCCAGCACGTCACCGCGATCGTGCCCGCGGGCATGCACACGCTGCCGAACACCTACGTCGTGGTGAACTGGACCGCGGGCCTGGAGAAGAAGTAGCCATGGAGGACCTGACCACCGGCCCCGTCTCGCGCCATCTGCTCAAGACCAGCAGCTTCATGCTGGTCACGATGGTGTTCCAGACCCTGTACTTCCTCGTCGATCTCTACTGGGTCGGGCGGCTCGGCAAGGAGGCGGTGGCCGCCGTGGGCATCGCCGGCAACCTGATGTTCCTGGTGCTCGCGATGACCCAGATGCTCGGCGTCGGCACCACGACGCTGGTGTCCCACGCCGCCGGCAGCCGCGACCGCGACCGGGCGCTGTTGATATTCAACCAGTCGCTGCTGGTGTCGGTGCTGGCGGGGCTCGTGTACTTCGCGGTCTCGATGGCGACGCGACTCGGCTACGCGCACCTGCAGGCCGCCGATTCCATGACCGAGAAGCTCGCCGGCGACTACCTGCAGTGGTTCATCCCGGCGATGGCGCTGCAGTTCGTGATGGTGGCGATGGCCGCCGCGCTGCGCGGCACCGGCAACTTCAAGCCGGGCATGGTGGTGCAGACCGCGACGATCATCATCAACATCGTGCTCGCTCCCATCCTGATCTTCGGCTGGCTCACGCACCACCCGATGGGCGTCGCCGGCGCCGCCGTCGCGACGTTCGTCGCCGTGGCGATCGGGTCGGTGTGGATGGCGCTGTATTTCCTGCCCAAGGATTCATTCCTCAAGTTCACGCCCGCCGACTGGAAGCCCATGCCGTCGTTGTGGGCGAAGATCCTCACCATCGGGCTGCCCGCCGGCGCCGAGTTCGGGCTGATGGGCGTCTACGTGTTCGCGATCTACACGATCACCCGGCCGTTCGGCTCGGCGGCGCAGGCCGGATTCGGCATCGGCATGCGCATCGTGCAGTCGGGGTTCATGCCGGTGGTGGCGCTTGGCTTCGCGGTGGCGCCGGTGGCCGGCCAGAACTTCGGCGCCCGGCGCGGCGATCGCGTGCGGGAGACATTCCGCACCGCGCTGATCTGGGGAGGCGCGATCATGGCGGTGTTCGCCGTGCTGTGCCACGTCGCGACCCGCGCGATGATCCAGGTGTTCTCGTCGGACCCACAGGTGATCGCGGTGGGCGAGGAGTATCTCAAGATCGTGTCGTGGAACTACATCGCCTCGGGCATGGTGTTCGTGTGCGCGAGCACGTTCCAGGCGATGGGGAACACGGTTCCCTCGCTGATGGCGTCGTTCCTGCGCGTGGTGCTGATCGTCGTCCCGGCGTTCATCCTGGCGCGGCTGCCGGGATTCCAGTTGAGCTGGATCTGGCTGGTGTCGGTGGTCGCGGTGCTCGTGCAGCTCGCGGTGTGTCTATTGCTGCTCAGGCGGGAGTTCGCGACGCGGTTGAAGTTCGCGGACGACGGGCCGCAGCCGGCCGATGCGCTGGAGATTCTCGAGACCGAGGCCATCACGCCTGCGGCGGGTGCGCTGGCGGGAACCGAAGGCTAGCCGACCGCGGCGGGCGAATCCCGGCCATGATTCAATCCATGGCCACCGGGGCGGATCACGCGCAACTACAACTATCGAATCCTGACCACCGGCTGACTCATGCCTCCCGACGGCCCGATCGCCAGCACGCGATACGAGCCCGGTGGCACGCGCACCCCGTGGTCGTTGCGGCCGTCCCAGATCCACCGCCGCGAGCCTGGCGCCGGCGGCAGCAGAACGCGGCGCATGGAGCGGCCGCCGGCATCGATGACTTCGAGACGCACGGGTATCACCGCGGCCGTGGCCACGATGAACGTCACGGTAGTTCGCGACGGGTTGGGAAACGCGGGTGAGAGCTGTACCGGGCGAGTGATACCGCGCGGCGCGTCTGGCACACCGGCGACACCGTTCGTGAGCAGGATGTGATCGACGCCGAAGTCGCCCTGCAGCGGATCCGGGCTCTGGATGTACGGCGCCTTGTCGTGGCGGATCAAGATACGGTCGGCCGTCTGGAGCGCCTGGGCAAACGTGCCCGCGCCGATGATGCGAGTGAACAGCGCGGGGCTGGTGAGATCCACAACGAATTCTCCCCACGTGCCGTTCGGCGGCGCGAAGCCGGCGGTGTATTGCCATAGGTTCCCCGAGTTGCCGATGCTGACGTGGATCTCGAGCGCCGCGTCCGCATGGGGGTTGGTGAGCCACAGGCGGATCTGCGTGATTCCCGAGGTCGTCCAGTCGCCGGCATATGCGGCGGACGTGGAGTTCGCGCCGAGCGCGCCAGGAGCATCGCGGGCGATGAGCAGATAGCCGTCGCTGGCTCCGCCGAAGCCGCCGGTTCCCGGGTTCGACAGGGTCGCCCCGCCACCCCAGGTGCCGATGCCTGAAACCCCCGGGAAATCCTCACGGAACCCGAGCGTGGGTATGGCGGTGCTCGGCGTGTTGAGGACCACGAGCAGGCCCGCGGCAGCGAGCAACACGCCGCAAATGCGGTTCGATTTCAACGCTACCTCCCCATACGCTTCCGCGACCGCCCGGTCAGGCTGATATGAGTGTGGAAGAATCGAGAGTGGATGGCAACGTAAACGTCGCCGGTGACCCTGAAATCCCGACGAGAGGTGGCCAGGGCCGGATCATCGCCGTTTCAACGAGTCCGATTGCGGTCCAGCGTAAAGTTGCGTGATCACTCGCACCGTCGGTTTGGACAACAGTATTTCTCCTGCTCAACTTCGGCGGCGCAAAGCCACCGGACCTCAGCGTTGTCCCGCTGCGGGTTGGCGGCACTGCCTGATCATGGCGCGCCCGTTGCGAAGGCCCTACACTTCACCTCCAGCAATCCCGGGTCATTCCCCTCGCACGGTGTTGGAGGTACTCGTTGAATCCACGCAATCGGGTCGCCGTCGTCCAATATGTCGCCGTGCTCGCTGCATGGCTCCTGACCTTCGCCGCGCATCCGAACGCGGCGTTCGGTCAGAACATCAACGGCGTCTGGGAGCCGATCCAGACACCGCTCAATCGGTATGGCGCGACGATCGTCGTCGATCCCGTGCAGCACCGGATGGTGATGTTCGGCGGCTTCGAGCATGCCCGGCTGAACGACGTTTGGACCATGCCGCTCACCGGCGCCCCGGGGTGGACGCGCCTGTTTGCGACCGGCGACATCGCCGAGCGCTTCGCGCACAGCGCGTTCTACGACGCGCCGCGCCAGCGGATGATCGTGTTCGGCGGCGACGACAACGACTCGTGGAACTCGGTGTATGCGCTGTCGCTCGCCGGCACCCCCGCGTGGACTCAGATCACGCCCGCGGGCGACGCGCCGCACGTGCGCGCGGAACAGACCGCGATTTATGATTCGCTCAACGATCGCATGGTGATGTTCGGCGGCTTCGATGACACCACCACCTACTACAACGACGTCTGGGCGCTGTCGCTTGCGGGCACTCCGACCTGGACGAACCTCACCCCGGCGGGTGCGGGGCCGTCGCCGCGGTTCCGTGGCACGGCGGTCTACGACGCGGTCAGCCAGCGCATGATCGTGTTCGGCGGCCAGCGCGCGGATTCGATATTCGGCGATACGTGGGCGCTGAGTCTCACGGGCCCCCCGACGTGGTCCCAGGTCGTCACGCCCGGCGTCGCGCCGGCGCCACGCTACCGGCACACCGCCATCGTCGACCCGATCCGCAATCAGATGGTCGTGTTTGGCGGCTCCAACGATCCGGTGGACGGCGACAACTCGATCTTCGACGATGCCTGGACGTTGTCGCTGGGGAACACGCCGGCGTGGAGCCAGCTCACGCCCACGGGTTCAGCCATCACGGCGCGCTATCGCCACGCGGCGCTCTACGACCCATTCGGCGATCGCATGCTGGTGTTTGCCGGTTCCGACCCCAATCTCCAGAACGACGTGAAGGCGCTGCGCCTGGGCAACACCCCCGAGTGGTCCGAGGTGATCGGCAACAACGCCCCGATCGATTCGGACAACGCGCCGGGGGTGTACTACGACTCCGCCCGCGATCGCATGCTGATCTACATCGGGACCACGGATTTCGTGGGCGCGCTCACGCCGGGCGATCCTCCACAGTGGTCAGCGCTCGCCGTCGTGGGTGCGCCGCCTGGCACCGCTGCCATTCGACCCACCGCGATCGTGGACGCACGGCGTGACCGGCTGCTGGTGTTCGGTGGCGTGACTCACCACGAAGTCTGGCAATTGACGCTGTCGGACCCGCCCACCTGGACCCAGTTGTCGCCCGTGGGGACGCCGCCGTCGTCGCGGCTGTGGTCGACTCCGATCTACGATCCGGTCCGCGATCGGATGCTGATCTATGGTGGCGTCGATCTCAATCCCTACCAGGACTTCAACGGCGAGGTGTGGGCGCTGTCGCTATCGGGGGCACTGCAGTGGGAGCAGTTGCCCACCCAGGGCACGCCGCCCGAGGTGGCCGATCTCTCGACCGCCATCTACGACCCGATTCGGGACCGCATGGTGGTGTACGGGGGCCGCGATCCGGCGACCAATCCACACAACGAGACGTGGGTGCTGCCGCTTTCGGGCGATCCCGCGTGGTCTCAACTCGTCGTCGTCGATTCGCTGCCGCCGGCGACTTACGATCACGCGATGGTGTACGACCCCATTCGCGACCGGCTCGTGACGTTCGGCGGGTACACCGGCAGCCATGACGTGTGGGCTCTCGCGCTGTCCGAGCCTCCCGCCTGGACGAAGCTGTCGCCAGTGGGAGATTTCACCGGCGCCCGGCTGGGGCCATCGGCGATCTACGATCCGATGCGGGACCGCATGGAGATATTCGGCGGCAACGACGGATCGCTCACCGAGCCCGCATGGACGCTGACCTGGGGCAGCCCCATCAAACCGGTCCTGGCGCCTGTGGGTGCGGTGGCGTGGACCGACCTGCCGTTCGCGACCGCGCGGTACCTCGTTACGAATCCGCTCGGCGGCGCCCGGTCCTTCGAGTGGACGCTGGCGAGCCAGCGCGACTGGCCGGGATTCCCGCTGCATGGGCAGATCATTGTGGGCGCGTCGTCGTCGGAGACACTCACCGTCTCCGTGCCGGTGCCGGATTCGGCGACCGCGGGGCATAACGCGATCTCGCTGCGGCTGTCGTTGGCGGGCGCTGCTGGCAACGACGTGTCGAATACCCGCGACATGGCGCATACCACCACGGCGACGCTGGCGTCGCTGGTCACGGCAGAGGCGCAGCCCGGGCGCGCATATGTGACGTGGCGGGTGAGCACGGCTGGTGAAGTGCGGATCGAACGTAGCGCGGCGTCCGGCGTATGGCAGGAAATGGCGATGTCGCTGCCCGACGGGCTTGGCAATGTGAGCTACGACGATGCGGCGGTGGTTGCGGGCGAGCGCTATGGCTACAGGGTCGCGTGGGGCGTAGTCGTGGCGGGCGAGGTGTGGCTCGATATTCCGAATGCGTTCGAGTTGGCGCTGCGTGGCGTGAGCCCGAATCCCTCGACGGGCGCGATGACGGTGAGCTTCTCGCTACCCGTGCAGGGCCGCGCGAGCGTGGATCTGTGCGACGTGCTCGGGCGGATCGTGGAGCATCGCGCGGAGGAGTTTGCGGCGGGGGTGCACGTGGTGGCGCTGGCGCCGCAGGCGATTGCGCCGGGGGTTTACTGGGTGCGGATGGGGTTTGAGGGACGGCGGATGCAGAAGCGGGTGGTGGTCGTGAGGTAACGCAGGGACATCCACGTATGGAACATGCTGTTGATAAGTTGATGCGCGACCGACTTCCAGAGCGGATGACGGCGGCGCGGCCGTCAGAGGATGCGGTACCGGCGGATCTTATTGATGAGCGTGGTCCGCGGAATCCCGAGGGCCTTGGCCGCCTCTGTGCGCGAGCCGCGGGCGTGTTTCAGCGCTTCGGCGATGCGCGCTCGTTCGTTGACCTCGAGTTCTTCAAGCAACGTCGTCGGACCCACGGATGGCGTGAGGCCTAGGTCGGATGTCGTCACGACGTGGTCGGCGGCTCCCAGGATCACGACACGCTTGAGGACCGATCGCAGCTCTCGAATATTGCCGGGCCAGGAGTGTTCGCGCAGGGCGGTCATCGCTTGAACGCTAAGGGCAACGCGCTTGCCGTATTCGAGGTTCGCTTCGGCGAGGAAGTGGTGGGCCAGCAGTTCGACGTCCGCTCCGCGGTGCCGCAACGGCGGCAGCGTGACGACTGCATGGGCGAGGCGATAGTAGAGGTCGTGGCGGAAGTGCTCGCCGGTTTCGAGCGCCACCCGGCTACGATTGGTAGCCGCGACGACCCGCGTATCGACGCGAACGTTCTTCGTGGCCCCCACGCGCCGCAGTTCGCCCGTCTCCAGGAACCTCAGCAGGCGTGACTGGAGATCGATCGGCATTTCGCCCAACTCGTCCAGGAACACCGTGCCGCCATCGCATACTTCGAGCAGGCCGGCCTTGTCGCGGTGCGCTCCCGTGAACGAACCCACCGAATGGCCGAATAATTCGCTCTCGATCACTTCGCGCGGCAATGAACTGCAATTGATTGGGAGGTAGTTGCCGGTGCGCCCGGACAATTTGTGCACTCCCAGGGCAATCAGTTCCTTGCCGGTCCCTGATTCACCCAGAATCAACAGTGGTGACCGGCTCTTCGCGAGCTTGTCGACATCGTCCAGCATATGCAGCAGCGGCAGGTTGGCCGTCACGAGTCCGAATGTGTCGAACGCCCATTTCGTACGCCGCTCCAGTTCCGATGCACCGCGTGGGCGGCGAAGCGGGACGGAAGACTCGCGCACTGCAATGGGATGCACAACGGCCGGCGGACGCACCTCGCCCGCTAGGTCGGCCAGACGGAGTTTCGCTTCCGTGAGCTTGGCCTGCGCGCCCATGCGATCGAAGTGATCAACGGCGGCGCCGTAGGCCTCTTTCGCGTGGGCCAGGCTCGTATGATCCGCCGCATGCGGTCCCCGCAGCCAATCACCGTACGCCATCCACAACTTGCCCCACTCGTAGGGGGTCTCGATGTCGTCGAAGTAGGCAAAGCCCTGATCGAACCATTGCTTCGCTTCGGTCACCTTGCCCAGTGCCGCAGCGCTGAGCGCGAGCGATCGGTAGGTTGCCGCTTCTTCGTAGCGATCACCCAATTCCCGACAGTGGTCGAGCCCGATGCGAGCCTCGTCGTAGGCTTCGTCGAAGCGACCCAGAAGGTAGTAACACTCGGCGCGCCTGCGACGGAGCTCGGCAACGATGTCACCCTTCGGAACGAGCGCCAACGCCTTCGGAAAGACCTCGTCGTATAGCGCAAGAGCCTCGGAAGCTTGACCCTGTTCGAGATGGACGTCGCCGAGGAACTCGGTGGCGAGGAGGGCGGGACGAGAAGTGCCTTTGGTAACTCCCGCGAAATCTCTTGTCAGGCTGTCTGTTGCCGCTTGGGACAACCCACCGTGCAGCAAGAGAATGCCCTTCAGTAGCGATCCATACCATGCCTGCGAACCTCTTCCAATTACCAGCTGCTGATCGCAATAGTCTGTGGCCTTGCGAAGATCTCCGCGCTTCCAGTGAACTATTGACGCATTACGAAGAGAACTACAGAGTAAAGGGGCAAATTCATTCCGTCGGCAAATCTCAGCGGCTGCAATTGAAGTTTCCAGAGAAGAAAGCCAGTGTGCTTTGCTTCGCTCGATCCAAGAAAGTGCTAGGAGAGAAGATGCCTCTTGATAGGCATCGCAGCACCTACGCGCAGAAACCACGGCTTCCATTGCGCATGGCTTGGCTGTAGCCAAATCGCCGAAGAAGATGAATGTCCACGCTAGTCGCGTAACGCAGTAGGCCAGCGTGGGAGAGTCTGGACGGCTGAGGAGAGAATTCCGAATGCCAGTCAATATCGCAATAGCTTCGTCATGCCGTTGAAGCTGAGAGAGATTTGTAGCGTGTAGTATCGAAAGTTGCATCTCGACGTCCGTGCCATGATCGGAAGGAGGTCCAGGCAATGACGTTAAATCAAGCGATTCCTGTAGCCTGCCGGAAACATTGAGGGCTCTGGCTTTGGCGAATCGAAGCCTTAGAGCAAGAGAATGAGGTACGTCCACGGAGTCGCTCGGCAACGATGCCAATGTAATCGCAAGGTCCGTCTCTCCAGCATTGATAAGATCCAAGCAGCAATTGACCACGGATTCCACGATGTCGGATTGGAATTCCCGTTGGGTCCCTAACGTGCATACTGCGCGGATGGCTTGGGCGCGGGAGAGTAGATCGTTCATTTCGCTCTAACTCCCACATGCGCCAGGTGATTGCCAAATCGGGTTAGGTCAATCAAGACCACTTGACCGGTCCAAAGCCGAATTGGAAGTATGTAGTTTGCGAAAAACCCGAAGCGTTGCGGGGTCCCTCCAGGATCTCCATCCGGATCCCCAAACTGCGGCGTATGCGGGTCAAACCACTTCGTCGGCCCGAGCCCACCCGCCCCACTCCATCGCGGCGTGAACATGACTCCCACCAGGATCACGACAGCCAGCCACGAGTACGGCCGGCGCAGCGTGTTCATCTCGGCGCTCCTTCGGAGATCCTTCTCCGCGAGACAGCAGCTCGGATTCGGGGGCGAGCCACCAAGAAACAAGTGAGCCCCGCGAGGGCGCGCGTACGCGGACCTATCGCGGGGCAGCGAGCAATGTTCCGAACGGAGGGGTAGGGGACCACAAAGCTCCCGGAACTGTGGTGAAACGTCAACGGAACGTCAGGCTACAGTATGGCTTGGACTTAGCGCGTTCAACTGATTTCTTCCGGTGACGGTAGATTAATCCGCCGCGCTCATTCGGAATGATCAGAAATCCGATCGGCGAAAACTTTCGACCGATTTCCCCGGCATACCCATTGCAGTTGACCGCGGCGACCTGTTCACGTCCACCTCATGCCCGCCCGGTACCCATCATGCCCCGCAACACCTTGAAGCACTTCCCCACGGCGATGATTCGCCGCGGGTTGGCCCAGTTTCATCCGGGCAGCCGTGTGCCCGTCCAATCTCCGATCGATCCCTCCGGCAACGATCCGCGACAACTCCATCATCCCTTGCCGGATGCAACGCCGTCCGTGGATCCTGCATGGCCGCTTCCGACGGACGCACCGTCCAGCACTCGCCGACCTGATCCCGGGACCGTAGCCACAGCGCCGCCCGCGCTCGTCGGATGAGCGAGGCCCCCGGCAACGACTCCACCACCCACCAGGTCGCACGCGGCACGGTGAACCTCCTGTGCGGCATGGCGGGGGGCAAGGCGCTCGACTTCGGGCTCTACGTCATCCTCGCCCGCGGGCTCCAGGTCGAGCAGTACGGCCGCCATATGTACGCGCTGTCGTTCACGCTGCTGTTCAGCATCGTCGCAGACCTGGGCGTGGGCACGGTGTTCGCCCGCGATTCCTCGCAGGACCCCGAATCCTCCCGTGCGCTGCTGCGCACCACGCTGGGGCTCAAGGTGCTGCTGGCGATCGCCACCGGGGTCGCCGCGGTGGGTGTGGCGTTCGCGACCGGCGCCTCGCCCGCCACCATCGCGCTCGTCGCGCTGTTCACGCTGGGCATGCTCATCAATCAGGTGGCCGGGCTATTCGAGACGCTGCTCCGCAACGAGAACCGCGCCGGCGTGGCCGGGCTCAGCATGGTGGCGCAGAGCCTGATCGCGCTCACGCTGGGCGGGTTCCTGCTGGCGCTCGGCGCCGGCGTGTTCTCGGGCGCCCTGGCCTACCTGTGCGGCGCGGTCGTCCACCTGCTCACCGCGGCCAACTGGTCGCGCCAGCACTGGCGCTACGAGCACGCCGACACGGCACCCGAGCGCTTCCCCATGCCGCGGTTCCCGAGCCTGACCGCGTCCACCACGCTCATTCGCAACGCGGCGCCGCTCGCGCTGACGGGCGTGTTCCTCACGCTGTTCTTCCGCGCCGACACGGTCATTCTCAACGCGGTCCGCGGGCCCGAGGCGGTCGGGCTCTATGGCAGCGTGTTCCGGTTCTTCGAAGCGCTGGTGCTGGTGTCGGTCGCGTATCGCTCGGTGCTGTTCCCGTTCATGGCGCGGCAGGCCGACCGGCCGGTCGAGGCGCTGCGCGTGCTGTGCCGCAAGTCGTTCCGCGTGCACCTGATCTTCACGGTGGGCGTGGCGGTGATCGTGTCGAGCCAGGCGCAGGTCATCGTGAATCTGGTGCTGGGCGCGCGCTACGCGTCGGCGGCGCCGGTGCTCGCGATCCTCGTGTGGGCGCTGCCGGCGGTGTTCATGACCGATACGCTGCTCCACCTGCTGCTCGCCCAGCATCGTCAGGCGGCCAGCGCCCGGTCGATCGCGCTGGCGGCGGCAGCGAACGTGGCGCTCAACCTGGTGCTGATCCCGCGCTGGGGCATCGCCGGCGCCGGCATGGCGCTGGTGGGCAGCCAGGTGCTGTGCTTTGGACTGATGTTCTCCGAGTTCCGCCGCACGGTGCCGGGCGTGGGGCTGGCCTATGCCATCCGCGCGCCGCTGCTCGCCGGGGGCACGGCGGCGCTCGCCATGTCGGCGCTGGGGCCGGTGTCGCCCGACGGCATGACGGGCATGGTGATCAGCGGCTGCATCGGCGGCGTCGTGTACCTGGCGGCGCTCGCGTTGCTGGGGGCGCTCGGCCGGGAGGACGCCGAACTGATGCAGGATCTGCTGCCGTCCGCCCTGCGGCCCGAACGCCAGCAGGAACCCGCGTAAGCCTCGTTCCCGCCGCAAACTCCCGCTCAAGCCGGGGGGGTGGGTGGCCGATTCATCCCCGGTACGAGCACGCTCTCGACCCGCGGCATTGGCAACTCGCAGAGGATTTCCATGGCGGACTCCCGGAAGGCCAAGTCTCAGCCCAAGTCCAAAGGTACCAAGAGCTTTGCTTCGGCGCCCATTGGGCTGCGGGAGCTGCTGGACGCGTCGCCGGATGCCATCTTCTGCTGCGACGTGGACGGCCACTGGAACTGGATCAGCCCCGCGTTCGAGGCGCTGACGGGCCTCAAGCCGAACGACCTGCTCGGCAACTACTGCACCGAGGTGGTCGCCCCTCAGGACCGCACCCGATTCCTGCGCGCGGTCCTCGCGATGCGTCACGACAAGGCGACGGAGCCGTTCGAAGGCGTCGTCACGCTGATGCACGCCGAAGGCTCGGCGGTGCGGGTGGCGGCGCGGGTGCGGCTCATCGAGCGTGCCGACGGTGATCCGGCATTCGTGGGAGTGGTGCGCGAAGCGCATGGCGCGTCTGGTTCGTCACCGGGCCTAGTCCGTCCGGCATACGACATGGGCCTCCCCTCCGCGCCTGGCGCGGGAGGGATGGGAATGGCAGGCGCGCCAGTCGCATCGGGCACCGACACGTATACTGACGACGGCATGCTCGAGGGGATCGAGCGGCACATCGACGCTGGTCACGCCAGCGAGATCCGCGACCAGGTCGAAACCAACTCGAACGAACGACTGGCCGAGCTGGAAGCCCAGGTGGCTGCGCTCACGAGCGAGTTGGAGCAGGCGCGCGAGGCCGCGCCCAACGGCACCGCCACGATGGCTACGGGCGCCGCGGATACGGCCGGGACCGATGCGCTGCGCCAGGAACTGGCGACACTGCGCGCCGATCTCGACCACGCGAACGACGCCGCCACGAGCGCCGTCACCCGAGCGCTCGAGGCGCAGACGAAATTGGAGCTGGCCGCGAACGCGACCGCGAATGCCGAAGCACGGGCTCGCGAGGCCGCCGCCGAGGTGGAACGGCTGCGTACCGCCGCGGAGACTCCGGTGTTGCCGGCGCTCGCCGCCGGCGCCACGGCGCCCGAGATCGAGCAGGCGCATCGCGAGCTCGAAGACAACCGCGCGGAGCTGCAGCGCACCTACGACACGACCAAGATCGAGATCGCCAGGTTGCGCGCCGAGGCCGACGAGGCTCACGAGGACGCGCGGCGGATGCACGAGGAGGCCGATCGTGCACGCGCCGACGCGCGCGACCTGCTCGATCAGGCCGAGAAGGCGCGTATCCAGGAGGGCAAGTCGCGTGCGGAAGCCGTGCGGGCCCGCGACTCGGCGGTCAAGGCGCGCACCGCGGCCGAACTGCGCACCGAGACCAGCCTCAAGAACGAAGCCGCGGCCACGGCGCGGGTCGCCGAGCTCAACAAGCGCGTCGACACGCTGACCACGCAGCTCGCGGCGCTGAAGGGCGCGTCCAAGGACACGACGAACCACGACAAGCTGCAGGGCCGTAACCGGGAGCTCGAAGACCGCGTGAAGGCGCTGGAAGACGAGCTGACCGAGACGCGAACCGAGACGGTGGCGCTCGCGAAGCACAGCGATGAACTCGAGCAGCAGCTTCAGACCCAGGTCCCCGAGGCGGAGAGCCTGCACGACGAGCTGATCGCGACGCGCGCCGAGATCGTGCGCATGCGCGAGCGCACGTCGACCGGCAACGGCGAACTGCAGCGCGTGCAGGGCGAGCTCGAGACGGCGCTCACCCAGCTCGCGGCCATCGAAGCCGAGGTCACGCGGCTGCACGATGCGACGGGCGCGGTAGCGGAGGCGCAGAGCGTCGTCACCGGTGATGACGAGGGCAGCCAGCATGTGGCGGAGCTGCTACAGCGCGTGGCGTCGCTCGAGAAGCTGCTCGAGACGTCGCAGGCGCGCGGCGCCGAGTGGAGCGAGTTCATCTCCACGCTGAGCCACGAGATCCGCACTCCGATGAACGGCGTGATCGGCATGGCGCACCTGCTGCTCGACACCGCACTCGACGCCCAGCAGCGCAGCTGGGTCGAGATCGTGCGGCATTCGGCGCACGCGCTGCTCGCGCTCATCAACAACTCGCTCGATTTCTCGCGGCTCGAAACCGGCAAGCTCGAGATGGAGTCGGTCGACTTCGACTTGCGCGTCACGATCAACGAAGTGCAGGCCGTCGTGGGCCCGCTGGCCCGCGAGAAGGGCCTGACGCTCATCTGCCAGGTGCACCACGAGGTGCCGTCGCGGCTGTTCGGCGACGCGGGACGGCTGCGCCAGATCATCCTCAACGTGCTCGGCAGTGCGATGCGGTGCACCGACGGTGGCGAGGTGAAGCTTGTCGTGGAGCGCGTGGACGAGGGCGAGGAGAGCGTTCAGCTCCGGTTCCGCGTGATCGGCTCCGGGGTCGGCGCGTCGGAAGAGCACATGCTCAACCTGTTCCAGGCGTTCGTGAAGTCCGATGCCGCGATCGCGCGCCGGTTCGGCGCCGATGGCCTGGGGCTCGCGGTCGCCCGCCAGCTCGTCACCCGCATGCGCGGCACCGTGGGCATGGAGAACGACGCCTCGGGCACCACGCCGTGGTTCAGCATGAAGATCATGAAGCAGCCCGAGGTCACGGCGACCTCCGAGGCGCCGACCGTGCGGCTGCGCGGCCTGCGCGTGCTGGTCGTCGACAACTCGCGCGCGGTGCGCAACTCGCTGGTCGAGATGCTCGCCGCCTGGGGCAGCCGCGCCGACGAGGCGGGCAACAGCGAAGAGGCGTTCGACCGGCTGAAGCGCGCGCTCGACGAGAACGATCCCTACAAGGTCGCGATCATCGACATGGAGCTGCCGGGCGTGAATGGCGAACAGGTCGGCGGCCGCATCCGCTCGATGACGGAATACCAGTCGACGCGCATGGTGCTGCTCACCAGCGTGGGGCGCCGCGGCGACGCGGCGCGGGTGCGCAACCTGGGATTCTCGGCCTACCTGATCAAGCCGATCCAGTGGTCGGAGCTGTACGACGCGCTGACCGAGGTGGTGCAGCAGGGCCATCCGGCGGTCGACACAACGCCGCTCGTCACCCGCCATTCGATCGCCGAGTCGCGCCGCACGCGCGTGCGCATCCTGTGCGTGGACGACGATCCGGTGAACCAGCTCGTCTCGGACTGGACGCTGCGCCGCCACGGCTACACGCCGGAGCGCGCGGGCACCGCGGGTAAGGCGCTCGAGATGTTCGATCACTCGCCGCCCGACGTCATCCTGCTCGACGTGGCGCTGCCCGACATGGACGGTTACCGCGTGGCACAGTCGATTCGCGCGCGCGAGCAGCAGAGCGGCCGCCACACGCCGATCATCGCCGTCACCGGCAAGATGATGCCCGGCGACCGCGAGCGCTGTCTCGCCGCGGGCATGGACGACTACCTGACGAAGCCGGTCGACCTGGGCGAGTTGTGTGCCCGCGTCGAGCGCTGGACCGGCAAGATGCGCAACCAGTCGCAGGCGGAGCCGGGGCCGCTCGTGGGCGGGTCCACGGCCCCGATCGAGCGCGACGACGCCACCGAGTCGCGGTCCGACATCCAGGCCGGGCTGGGGGCGATCATCATGCCGCCGCCCGCGCCCAGCCATGTGCCCGCGCCCACCGGACTCCGCGTGGTGCCGACGCTGGCGCCGGCGGTGACGAGCAGCGAAGCCGACGACACGCCGCTCACGCTCGCGAACGAGGACGAATTCGCGGTGCCCAATCACCCGAGAACTCCGCCGCGGCTGTCGCTGGTCCCGCCCGAGGCTGCGGCGAAGGTCGAGCGTCGCCGCCACGACGATCCCACGGGTCTCGGCGACGAGATCGACTTCGAGTCCGACTCCGACGACATCCCCGGCGCCGCGGCGCCTCCGACGTCGTTGAGGGTGGACGAACACGAACAGGCAGACGAACAGGAACACGCAGACGATACCGACCAGGAACCCGTCGAAAGCGACGGCTTCTTCCTCGAAAAGGCCCCCGACCGTGGTGCCAGCACCGGGTTCACCAGCGACCCGTCGATCCTCGACATGAAGCGGCTGGACGACGCCAGCATGGGTATTCCCGCGCTGCGCGAGGCGCTGATCACCACGTTCATCGGCGACCTCAAAGCGCGGCTCGATCGCATGGACATCGCGATCCTCAACCGCTCGTCGCAGACGCTCGAGCACGAGGCGCACGGCCTGAAGGGCATGGCCGGGACGATCGGCGCGGTGGGCTGCTCCGGCGTGTTCGAGCAGATCGAGCGGCTGTCGAACGAGGAGCGCTTCGAGGGCCTCGAAGAGTTGATGGAGAAGGCCCGCCAGGAAGCCCGCAAGGTCGAGGATCATATCCTGACCCTGGGATTCCGCCCCCGCCGCGCTGCCTGACGCAGGTCCGCACCCCGCCCGCGTCGTAGCCGCATCGCCTTCCGCATGGCCGCGCATGTCGCGGCGGCGGCGTTCCCGACGCGGCGGGTAGCTACCGGGCGCCGGACCGATGCTGTGCTAGTTTTCGGGGCTCGATGCGTCCGTTCCTCACGCCCCGGCTCAAGCTGCTGTCGATCGCGCATTTCTCGATCGACGCCTATGCCAGCTTCATCTCGCCGCTGCTGCCGCTGCTGATCCCACGGCTGCACCTGAGCCTCACGCAGGTCGGCGGTCTCGTCGCGCTGGCGTCGCTGTCGTCCTCGCTGACCCAGCCGGTGTTCGGATGGTTTGCGGACCGCCTGCGCCGCCCGTGGTTCGTGGCGTTCGGCCCGCTGTGCACGGCGGTGTTCATGAGCGCCGCCGGCGCCGCGCCCTCGTACGGCGCGCTGGTGGCGTTGCTGATGGTGGGCGGGCTGGGGGCCGCATCGTTCCATCCGCAGGCGGCGATGCTCGCCGGCGGACTCGGCGAGCGCCGCGCCGTGGCGATGTCGTTCTTCGTGTCCGGCGGCACGCTCGGCTACTCGCTCGGCCCGCTGTTCGCGGTCGGCACCGTGGCGATGTTCGGGCTGACGCGCACGTGGATCGCCGCGATTCCCGGCGTGATCGTGGCGGCGCTGCTGATCGCGTGGTTCCGCCGCGTACCGCCGGTCACCCATGACGCGCGCACCCGGCCCGCGTTCCGGGAGCTGCGGCCGCACGCCCGGTCGCTCACCCTGCTGTATTTCGCGGTGGTGTTCCGGTCCGCGGTCAGCCTCGGATTCATGACGTTCCTCGCCGTCCTGCTGCATCAGCAGGGCATCTCGGTCGCGAGCGCCGGAGCGATCCTGACGGTGTATCTCGTGTGCGGTGCGGTGGGCGGCTTCGCGGGTGGCATGATGTCCGGACGCTGGGGCGGCCGGGCCGTCGTGCTGGCATCGTACGCGGGCTCGCTGCCGCTCTACGTGGCGTTCCTGGTCCTGCCGATCGGGATCGGGCTGCCGTGCCTGTTCCTTGGCAGCTTCACCGCGCAGGCGGCGCTGCCGGTGAACGTGGTGATGGGGCAGGAGCTGTCGCCGCGGCACGCCTCGACGATCTCGAGCCTGCTGATGGGCGCCGCGTGGGGCGTGGGCGCCATGCTGGTGAGCCTGACCGGGGTGCTCGCCGACCGGGTCGGGCTCCACACCGCTTTGGTGGCGCTCACGAGCCTGCTCGGACTGGGAGTCGTGGTGGCGTGGATGCTGCCGCGGATCGGCGACCCGGCGCGGCCGGCGCGCCTCGTTGGCGTTTCCGGAGGGATCACCTAAATTCTTGCCGGATTCACGGGTGCGTCGCGATTGTCACCTTTTCGACAGGACTCACGATGAAGCTCGGCATGGTCGGCCTCGGACGCATGGGATTGAACATGTCGCTGCGCATGACACGCGCCGGGCACGAGGTGCTCGGCAGCGATCGCAGTGCCGCGACGCTCGCGGAAACGGAGCAGCAGGGCATCCACACCGCGGCGTCGGTGGAGGAGCTGATGGCGGCGCTCACGCCGCCGCGCACGCTGTGGGCGATGATCCCGGCCGGCCCGCCGGTCGACGACCTGATCGCGCACGTGATGCCGCTGATGCAGCCCGGCGACCTGCTGGTCGATGGCGGCAATTCGAACTGGCGCGACTCCAAGCGCCGCGGCGCGCAGCTCGCGGACAAGGGCCTGCGGTTCTGCGACGCCGGCACGTCGGGCGGCATCTGGGGGCTCGAACTCGGCTACTGCATCATGATCGGCGGTGCGCCCGAATCGATCGCCCAGCTGAAGCCGGCGCTCGACGCGCTGGCGCCGCCCGGTGCGTGGCGGCACGTGGGTCCGGTGGGCGCGGGGCACTTCTCGAAGATGGTCCACAACGGCATCGAGTACGGGATGATGCAGGCCTACGGCGAGGGCTTCGAGCTGCTGCAGGCGAGCGAATTCGACTACGACCTCGCCGGCCTCGCCGACCTGTGGAACCACGGCAGCGTGGTGCGCTCGTGGCTGCTCGAGCTGGCGGGGCGCGCGCTCGCGGACGATCCCAAGCTGGAGAAGATCCGCGGTTACGTCGAGGATTCGGGCGAGGGCCGCTGGACGGTGCAGGAGGCGATCGAGCACGGCGTGCCCGCGCCGGTGCTTGCGCTGTCCCTGTTCGAGCGGTTCCGGTCGCGGCAGCAGGATTCGTTCCGCGACCGCGTCATCGCGGCGCTGCGGAATCAGTTCGGCGGCCATGCCGTGAAGGCGCGCTGACCGGGGGCGGTCGGTGACCACGCAGATCGTTCCCGCCACCTCCATCTCCGCCCCGCAGGCGGCGCGCACCCCGCCACCGTGCGCGATGGTGATCTTCGGCGCCAGTGGCGACCTCACGAAGCGCAAGCTGGTGCCGGCGCTGTTCCGGCTCGCGGCCACCGGCGTGGTGGGCGGGCACTTCGCCGTGATCGGCGTCGGCCGCCGCGGCTGGACCGCCGACCAGTTCCGCACGGAGATGGGCACTGCCGCGCGCGAATTTTCCGATGGCGTGCCGTTCGACCCGGCGGAATGGGCGACATTCGGCGCCATGCTCGACTGGGTGGCCGGCAGCTTCGAGGACCCCGCGACCTACGGCCGGCTGCGTCAGGAACTCGAGCGACTCGACCGCGAGCGCGGCCTCGAAGGCAACCGCCTGTTCTACCTCGCGACGCCCGACACCGAGTTCGGCACGATCCTCGAGCAACTGGACGCCGCCGGACTGATCTCCAAGTCTGGCCAGGGACCGTGGACACGCGTCGTGATCGAGAAGCCATTCGGCCACGACCTCGCGTCGGCGCGCGCGCTCAACAACCTCACGGCCAGCGTGCTCGACGAAGCGCAGACCTATCGCATCGATCACTACCTGGGCAAGGAGACGGTCCAGAACATCCTGGTATTCCGGTTCGCGAACAGCATGTTCGAGCCGCTGTGGAACCGGAAGTACATCGACTACGTCGAGATCTCGGCGCTCGAGTCGGTCGGGGTCGGCACGCGCGGGAAATTCTACGAGGAGACCGGCGTGCTGCGCGACATCGTGCAGAACCACCTGCTCGAGGTGCTGTCG
Source organism: Candidatus Eiseniibacteriota bacterium (assembly GCA_038231135.1). Taxonomy (GTDB): domain Bacteria; phylum Eisenbacteria; class RBG-16-71-46; order RBG-16-71-46; family RBG-16-71-46; genus JANLWX01. The sequence continues at coordinate 38,581 of JBBRLX010000023.1, forward strand.
CTGGTCGCGATGGAGCCGCCCACGACGGGCGGCGCCGACGACATCCGCGGCGAGAAGCTCAAGGTGCTGGATGCGCTGCGCACCATGTGGGACGTCACGGTGCCGCGCAACGTCGTGCTCGGCCAGTACGAGGGCTATCGCGCCGAGGCCGGGGTCGCGAAGGACTCTGTGACGCCGACCTACGCCGCGCTGCGGGTATTCGTCGACAACTGGCGCTGGCAGGGCGTGCCGTTCTACCTGCGCGCCGGCAAGCGGCTGGGGCACCGCGTCACCGAGGTGGCGCTGCACATGCAGCGCGTGCCGCTGATCCTGTTCGGCCGCGAGAACGTGTGCGAGCACCTCGAGCCGAACGTGCTGCGGCTGCGCATCCAGCCCGACGAGGGCATCAGCCTCAGCTTCGCGTCCAAGATCCCGGGCTACGATCTCGCGGTCGGGGCCGTGAACATGGATATGAAATACCTCGAGGCGTTCGGCGGGGAGCCGCCCGAGGCGTACCAGCGCCTGCTGCTCGATGCCATGCGCGGCGATGCCACGCTGTTCTCGCGCTGCGACGCGGTGGAGACCTCGTGGGCCTGGATCGACCCGGTGCTCGAGTACTTCGCGAAGCAGCCGCCCGCCGACTTCCCGAGCTATCTTCCGGGCAGCCTGGGCCCCGAGGCCGCGCGCGAACTGCTGCAGCGCGACGGGCGCGCGTGGAGCGACCTGTAACCGTCGAACGGTTCGCGGACATGGCGGCGCTCGCCGAGGCCGCGGCCCGCCATGTGGCCGCGGCGGCCCACCTGGCCGTCGCCGAGCGCGGCACGTTCCGCCTGGCGCTGTCGGGCGGCGGCACTCCCGAGAGGCTCTACCGGCTGCTGGCGTCCGACGCGTGGCGCGACCGCGTGCCGTGGCAACAGACCATCGTTCTGTTTGCCGACGAGCGCGCCGTACCTCCCGACGATCCCGACAGCAACTATCGCCTGGTGCGGATGCTGCTGCTCGATCCGCTCGGCATCGACGCCGGCAGAGTGCGCCGGATGACGGGAGAGGATCCCGACCTCGATGCCGCGGCGCGGCGCTACGAATCGGAACTCGTCATGCCGCTCGATCTGCTGGTGATGGGCATGGGACCCGACGGGCACACGGCGTCGCTGTTCCCGGGTCACGAGGCGCTGCTCGAAGGTGTGCTGCGCTGCGTGGCCGTGACGGACAGCCCCAAGCCGCCGCCGCGCCGGCTCACGCTCGCGCGGCGCGCGCTCGCGGAAGCGCGCGCCGCGATCGTGCTCGTCACCGGCGACGACAAGGCCGCGGCGCTCGCCGCGGCCCTCGATCCCGCCACGCCGGTCGCCGCGTGTCCCGCGGCGCTGCTGCGCGGGCGCACGTGGCTCGTGGACTCCGCCGCGGCCCGCCGGCTGCCGCCGGCTACAGCGTGCTGAGGTAGGCGTAGATCGCCTGCACCTCGACGTCGTCCATGCGCGCGAAGATCGCCCACGGCATCTCGGCCTTGAGCGCGTGCGCGTCCTTCGTGCTCACGCCGTGGCGCACGGCGCGTTCGAACGCGTCGTACGGATGCTGGTGCGCGACCATCACCAGGTCGGGCCCCGCGGGCGGGCCGTTCTGCGTGGGGTGCAAGCCGTGCAGATCCCGGCCGTGGCATTCCCGGCAGCCGTAGAGCGCCGACAGGTAATGGCCATAGTCGGCGGTGGCGCCGACCGGCACCTGCGCGACCGGTGCCGTGATCGCGGGCTGGACGCTGGTGGGAAACCTGCCCGTGGCGATCAGCGCCGCGAGCACCAGGCCGATCCGGCGCGGCCGGGTCTCGCGGGTGACCGCGGGCTGGGAGCGCAGGTAGCCGATCAGGCACGCGAGATCGGCGTCGGACATGCCGTGGAACGCCTGCGACGGCATCAGCAACAGCGGCCGGCCGTGCAGGTCGATGCCTTCGCGAATCGCGCGCGCGAGCTGGCCGTCCGAGTAGTCGCGCAGCCTGCCGCCGGGCGTGAGGTTCGCCGGCTGCAGCGTGCCGAACGGCGGGGCGTCGAAGAACGCCGTGTCGCGGGCGGACAGCGGCAGGTCCTCGTTGGGACTGTGACACGCGACGCACGAGATGCCGGCGAGGTGGGCGCCGCGCTCGATCGACGGCAGGTCGGTTTGCGCCGCGATCGCCGGCACCGGCCGGTTCACCGAGGTGTCGGCCTTGCGATGGCCCATCGTGTAGAGATACGTGACCAACGCGACCACGATCACGACGAGCACCAGAATGATCCGAATCAGATTGCGAATGAGCGTCATGGCGGCCTCCGACACCGTGCGGGGGAACATGCACGAACCCGCGGGCGATCTGCATTCGCTCCGCGGGTTCGTTCAATGATGAATCAGACGCATGCGAGGGGTCTCTCGAACCGCGGAGCTCAGGCCTTGGGGCGACCTCGCCGGGAGCCGAACAGCGAATCCATGTAGCTGCCCACTTCGGTGCGGACGATCTCCGGCAGGATCTGCTGGATCTTCGAGCGGACCTCCGAGCGAACCTGCGACGGCAGATCGCCCTTGGCGGATAGATTGCCACCCGAGCCAGCCGGACGGCCGCGGCGCGCCGACACGCCGGTCTTCTTGCGCCACGAATAGTACGTCACCGGCGTGACGCCGAACTTCTTCTTCACGTCGAGCGCGGTGAGGCCGTCGCGCGACGCAGTGTCGAGAATCTGCTGGCGCAGTTGCGGCGAATAACTCTTGCGCTGACGCGTGCCCTTTGCCATTTCCATTCCTCCTCGGTATTGACGCGTTCCGAGGGGATCGCGTCCTGCACTCATGGTTCCAAAGAACCGGGGAGCGCGTTTATATCGCATTCATTGGTATCATGCAATGAATGTGAAGTCGTTTTGCTCTACCAATCCACGTTCGAGCATCGCGGTTCTCCACACGTCACGCCTTTGATAAGCGACGAGTACCAGCAGGATGGGCGGGGACAGCGCCGCGAGGACACTCGCGGACGGGGACCGGACCTCGACACGGCGCGCATCCGGCCAGCGCCGGCGCAGCAGGTCGTGCCAGCGCCCCAGGCTCGCGCCGACTCCCAGCACGGTCGGCGGCGCGTCGCCGAACCGGCGCGCCAGGGTGTCGAGCTTGAGCTCCTGGAACGATTCGAGCCGGTAGCGTGGATCCATGCGCGTGGCGCTCCGCGCGTGCTGGCGCCAGGCGTACAGCGTCTCGGGGCGCTTCGCGAGCCGGGCGCCCGAGTCGATCATGCGGATCCACAGATCGAGATCCTCGGGCCAGGCCTGAGACGTCCAGCCGCCGACGCGCTCGAGCCAGTCGCGGCGGAGCATCGCGGTCCCGTGCACGAGCGGGCTGTCGATGAGCAGTTCGCGCGCCATGTGCTCGTGGGTGAGCAGCGCGTTGTGCCACGTCACCCACCGCGCCATGCCCTGGCCCACGGCCGCATGCGGGAACAACCGCACCCGGCTGCCCACCACCGCCACGTCGCGATGCGCCACGAGGTGGGCGTGCTGGATCGCGAACCGGGTGCGGGCGATCAGGTCGTCGGCGTCCATGCGCGCAATCACCGGGGCGCGCGCCTCGCGCAGGGCGAGGTTCAGCGCGGCCGGCAACCCCAGGGGACCCGTGTGCAGGGCCCGCAGTCGCGGCTCGGCGGCGGCGGCCGCGTCGAGCCAGGCACCCGAGCCGTCGGTCGAGCCGTCGTCGACCGCGATCACCTCGAAGTCGCGAAACGTCTGGCGCCACAGGCTGGCGAGCGAGCGGTGCAGCCAGGGCAGCGCATTGCGGACGGGCAGCAGCACCGAGATCGCGGGCACGATCGCACGCTAACAGACGCTCCGGCCGTTTCGCCATGCTGAGCTTCCGACCCCCGCCGGATTCCGCGGCAGTTGTCGGTGCCGCGCCTTCCGCCTAAGCTTCGGGGTCCCATCCTCGATTCGTGGAGATTCGGAGCCCATGGCCAACACCGCACTGCTGCATCTGGTTTCCGTGGCCGGCAACGCGCTGCGGTTCGACGTCACCGCCGGCTCGGGCCGCACCACCACCGTCGACAGCGGGCCGGGCATGATCGCGCCGAGCCCGATCGAGCTGCTGCTGATCGCGCTCGCGACGTGCGAGGGCATGGACGTGATCAGCCTGCTGCGCAAGAAGCGCCAGCAGGTGACCGGCTACGACATCGCGGTCACCGGCGACCGCGCGCTCGAGCATCCGAAGCGCTACATACACATCGAGCTGGTGCACCGGTTCCGCGGCCACGAGTTGAGCGAGTCCGCGATCGCCGACGCCATCCGGCTCAGCGCCGGGAAGTACTGTTCCGTGCACCATTCGCTCGACCCCGCGATCGGTATCGTGGACCGTGTCGAGATCATTGAGGAGACGGCGCCCGCCGCCCTGGAACCGCCGTTGGTGCCGTCGCGGCGCCACGGCCTGTCGGAGTTGATCCTCCGCGTCGCCGACGTCGCGAAGTCGACCGCGTTCTACACCGACGTGGTCGGCCTCACGCGCGAGGTCGAGGACTCGCCGACCTGGGGCTGGCTGTGGTCCGGCCCGCCGGGCACGCTGCCGCGCCTCGGGCTCACCAGCCGGCCGCTGTCGTTCGGCGCTACGCATTGCGGCGGTCCCGCGCACTTCGCGATCGGCGTGGCGCGCTCGGCGATCCCGGCCGAAAAGGTGCGTCTCGAGGCGCTGGGCGTCGAGGTGGAAGGGCCGGTCACGTTCGAGTTCTGGAAGGCCGATTCGATCTACTTCAGCGATCCCGACGGACACCGGGTGGAGCTGTGCGGATTCGAGAGTTTCGATCCGCCGGGCACGCCTGCGGCGTCCGGCCAACGACAGGAGCGGACATGACGCAGTTCCGCGTCGAGAAGGACAGTCTCGGTGACATGCAGGTTCCGGCGGACGCCCTGTACGGGGCACAGACGCAGCGCGCGGTCGACAACTTCCCGATCTCCGGCCGGCCGATGCCTCCGCGATTCGTGCACGCGATCGGACTCGTCAAGCAGGTGGCGGCGCGCGTGAACGCGGCGCTCGGACTGCTGGAGGCGCCGGTCGCCGCCGCGATCGAGGCCGCGGCCGCCGAGGTGGCCGCGGGCCGCTGGGACGCCGAATTTCCGATCGACGTGTACCAGACCGGCAGCGGCACCAGTACCAACATGAATGCGAACGAGGTGATCGCCCACCGGGCCGCGGCGCAATCCGGATTGCGCATTCATCCGAACGACCATGTGAACCTGGGCCAGAGCAGCAACGACGTGATTCCGACCGTGCTGCACGTGTCGGCCGCCATCGAGATCGAGGGGGCGCTGATCCCGGCGCTCGAGCACCTGCGGCAGGTGCTCGCGGACAAGGCGGCCGAGTTCGACGACGTGCTCAAGACCGGACGCACGCACCTGATGGACGCGACGCCGATCCGGCTCGGCCAGGAGTTCTCGGGCTATGCGTCGCAGGTCGAGCACTGCATCGACCGGTTGCGCGCGGTGATGCCCGAGCTGTGCGAGCTGGCGATCGGGGGCACCGCGGTCGGCACCGGACTCAACACCCATCCCGAATTCGGCGAGCGCGTCGCGGCGGAGCTGGCGCGCGAGACCGGCCTGCCGTTCCTCGAGGCCGACAACCACTTCGAGGCGCAGGGCGCGCAGGACGGCGCGGCGTGGGCGTCCGCTGCGCTCAGCAGCACCGCGGCCAGCCTGATCAAGATCGCGAACGACATCCGGCTGATGAACAGCGGTCCGCGCTGCGGCCTCGGCGAGATCACGCTGCCGGCGATCCAGCCGGGCTCGAGCATCATGCCGGGCAAGGTGAACCCGGTGATCTGCGAGGCGGTGATCATGGTGGGCGCGCAGGTGACGGGCAATCATCTCGCGATCACCATGGGCGCGCAGTGGGGACAGCTCGATCTCAACACGATGCTGCCGATGATGGCGAAGAACCTGCTCGAGAGCATTCAGCTGCTCGCGAACGTGAGCCGGGTGTTCGCCGACAAGGCGCTCGCCGGCACGGTCGCGAACGTCGAGACCTGTCTCGGCTACATCGAGATCTCGCCCAGCATGGCGACCGCGCTCAATCCGCTGATCGGCTACGACAAGGCCGCCGAGATCGCGAAGCGCGCGTTCAAGGAACGCCGCACGGTGCGCGAACTGGCGCGGGAGATGACGTCGCTGACGCCCGAGCAGATCGACCACGCGCTCGATGCGCGCCGCCAGACGTCGCCGGGACTCGAGTTCGGGGGCGGCGCGGGCGGATGACCGCGGACGTCTCGCACGGCGCGATGGTCGCACGGCTGCTCGCCGCACGCGGGCGGCTGCACGGTGTCGCGCATCACACCCCGGTCGCGACGTCGTCGACGCTCGACGCGCTGACCGGCGCGCGCGTCGTTCTCAAGTGCGAGAACCTGCAGCGCATGGGCGCATTCAAGTTCCGCGGCGCGTACAACACGATTTCGCAGCTCGACGCCGGCGCCCGGTCCCACGGCGTCATCGCGTGGTCGTCCGGCAATCACGCGCAGGCGGTGGCGCTGGTGGCGAAACTGCTGGGCATCCCGGCCACGATCGTGATGCCGAGCACGGCGCCCGCGGCCAAGCTGGCGGCGACCCGCGGCTACGGTGCCACGATCGTGCACCACGATCTCGCGGGCGAGGATCGCGAGGCGATGGCGGACCGGCTCGCCCGGGAGCGCGGCCTCACGCCGGTGCCGCCGTTCGATCATCCCGAGATCGTCGCGGGCGCGGGCACCGCCGCCGCCGAGCTGATCGAGGACGCGGGGCCGCTCGATCTGCTGCTGGTGCCGGTCGGCGGGGGCGGCCTGCTGTCGGGTTCGTCGCTCGCCGCGCGTCACCTGGCGCCCGACTGCAAGGTGATCGGCGTCGAGCCCGAGGCCGGCGACGACGGCAACCGCTCGTTCCGCAGCGGCCGGCTGGAAGCGCTCGAGGGTCCGCCCGATACGATCGCCGACGGCGCCCGCACTCCGTCGCTGTCGCCGCTCACGTTCGAGCTGATCCGGCGCTACGTCTCGGACATGACGACCGTGCCCGACACAGCGCTGATCGAGGCGATGCGGTTCACGTGGGAGCACATGAAGCTGGTCACCGAGCCGACGGGCGTGCTCGCGCTCGCGGCGCTCCAGTCGGGCCGCGTCCCGGCGACGGGCCTGCGCGTGGGCGTGATCCTGTCGGGCGGCAATGTGGACCTGGCCCAGGCCGGGAACTGGTTCCGCGGCGACCGCTAGACCTGCCGGCGCGGCCGGCCGGGCCGCGTCACACCCACACGGTGCCGATGGCCGCGACGATCCGGTCGGGCACCGCTGCCACATTCGATCCCAGATGGACGTGCACGACGCGGCGGCCGCGGCGCTCGAGGACTTCGTAGTCGCCCTCGGCCTGGGCGCGGATCAGCCGGCCGAACGTGAACGGCTGGCCGGGAATCGCCACATCGGGCGGTTCATCGGCCGTGAACTGCAGGAAGATGCCGGTCGCCGGGCCGCCCTTGTGCAGCTGCCCCGTCGAATGCAGGAATCGCGGGCCGTAGCCGAGCGTCGTCGCCACCCGCGCGGCATTGCGCGCGGCGTTGCGCACGCGCTGCAGCCGCTCGTGCCGCTCCGGCGTGCGATGCAGGTAGGCGAGCACCGCGAAGTAGTCGCCCGGCTAGCGTGTCGTCGCACGCCGCCAGGCGTTCGGCGAATTTCGAGGCTTCGAGCTGGCGGAGCCGCGCGAGCACCGTTCTTCGGCGTCTCCGAGCGCGAACCCGGCGGGCAACGATGGCGATGAGGTCATGGGCGGTCAGCTCCGGTTCGCGAGGGTGCGGTGCTTGGCTTCGAGCGACGCGATCAGGCCTTCGTAGGACTTGAGAAACGACGCGACACCCTCGGCTTCGAGCTCCGCGATCTTCGCGTCGATCGGGATGCCGAGCGCGGGCAGGCGCTGGAACAGCGCGTGGGCCCCGGCGACGTCGTTGCGCACCGTCACGGCCACCGTGCCGTGATCGTTGAACGCCGTGAGCGTCTGCGGCGGCATGGTGTTCACCGTGTCGGGCCCGATCAGCTCGTCGACGTACATGGTGTCGGGATACGCCGGATTCTTGGTGCTCGTCGACGCCCACAGCGGGCGCTGCACGCGAGCGCCGCGGGCCGCGAGCGCCGCGAACCGCGCGCCGCGGAATACGTTCTCGAACCGTTCGTACGCGAGCCGCGCATTGGCGATCGCCGCCTTGCCGCGGTACGACTCGAGTTCCACCCGCCGCGGATCACCGGCCGCCAGCGGCTTCACCGCGGCATCGATCGCCGCGTCGATCTTGTTGTCGACGCGCGACACGAAGAACGACGCCACCGACACGATCGAATCGACCGGCTGGTTGCGCGCCGCACGCTGCTCGAGCCCGGCGAGGAACGCGTCGATCACCTGCTGGTAGCGGTCGAGCGAGAAGATCAGCGTCACGTTCACGCAGATGCCGTCCGCGGTGAGCGCCGAGATCGCGGGCAGTCCGGCCGCGGTCGCGGGCACCTTCACCATCACGTTCGGGCGGTCGACCGCGCGGTGCAGCTTGCGGCCCTCCTCGATCGAGCCGTCGGTGTCGTTCGCCAGCGCCGGGCTCACCTCGATGCTCACGCGGCCGTCGAGTCCGCCGGTGTCGTCGAACACGCGCCGGAGCCGGTCACACGCCATCTGGATGTCCTCGACCGCGATCGTGTCGAACAGCGCCACCGACGCCAGCCCCTTCGCGATGCCGCGCTCGATCGGCGCGTCGTAGTCGGTGCTGTTGGCGATCGCCTGCTGGAAGATCGTGGGATTCGAAGTCACGCCGACCACGCCCTGCTCCCGCACCAGCCGGTCGAATTCACCGGACTCGAGCACCCCGCGGCGGATGAAGTCGAGCCACACACTCTGCCCCAGCAATCGGATCTGATCGGCGCGACTGGCCATCGGCGCATCGCCTTTCCCGCGGACGACCGCAACGGCTGCCGGCGCTCCGCCATGAAGGTGGTTTCGTGACTCGTAGAGGGACCCCGAAGATGCCCCTTCCGCCCCATGGATGCCAGTGGCGCGCCGCGGGAGCGGGGTCTAAGGTTGAAGCGTGAACTCCGGAGCCGGACACGTGCGGACCGCGCCTGCCGTGCTCGCAACGCTGGCGTTGCGGGTCGGGGTGGGTCTGTGCCTCGGGGGTCTGCCGGCATTCGCCGCGACCACCGGCACGCAGCCCGCGCGCCACGAATATGAAACGTTTCACGATGAATTCACAAGCCTGGCCCCCGATTCCAGTCATGTCGCGCACGTCGATCGGCTGGTGCTGCGCCGCGACGTGGGCACGTTGACGCTCGGCCCGGGAACCCTGGCGTGGTGCCGGAAGGTCCATGGCCGGACCCGCGCCGCGGTATACGTAGGCGCGGGAACGTTCACCTACGCTCCGCCCGACACCGTCGAGCGCGCCCAGCTCGAGCGCTACTTCGGCGCGCCCGTCGTGACCCGCGCGATCGAGAGCGCGGTGCTGGTGTTCTCGGATTCGACGCTCGCGGAGTTGCAGCGGTCGCTGGTGTTCGCGTCGGGGCCGGTGCGCGACAAGTCGCGGCACGCGGCAAACCAGGCGATGCACTACCTGAGCGACCGCCGCCGCAAGCTGCACTGGGTGCGGCCCGAGATCGCCGAGGCGATGCTGCAGGAGCAGGACACCGGCCTGTTCTACGCACAGCTCGATCCCGTCGAGGGACCGGCGCTCGGGTTCGAGATCGACCCGACGGCGGTGGAGTCCGTGCAGCTGTGGCGGCGGCGCGACGATTCCCGCGCCGGACTGTACGACCGCTACCAGCCCGAGGTGCTGAGCCAGGTGCGGCCGGGCATAGCACCCGCCGACTCCGGGGCGTCGGTGATGCAGTTCGAGCCGCGCGATTCCAGCGACTCCCGGCCGGGAGTCCTGGTGCGGCACTACGACCTCGATCTCGACATCTCGACCGCGATGCGGCTCGCGGCCCGCGCGGCGCTCGACATCGAGGCGGTGACGCCGCAGCGCTGGGTGTGGCTGTCGCTCGACGACCAGGCCGACGTGGACTCGGTCGCGTGGCAGGGCGGCGGGCGCAGCGTATCGTTCGTCAAGTTCGACGATTCGCCGCTGCTGTGGGTGCGCTGCGACCCGCCGCTCGCACCCGGCGAGCGGGGCACGCTGCGCGTGAAGTATCACAGCGACCGGCTGCTGGTGCGGACGGACGACCTGGTGCTGTCGCCGAGCCAGCGGGCGTGGTACCCGTTCCAGGATCCGTATCAGAGCGCGACGTTCACCGCGACGTACCACGTGCCGGCCGACGCGCAGTTCGCGAGCTCCGGCCGCCGGGTGAGCCGCGAGGCGCGCGGCCTGGTGACGACCTCCACCTACGTGCTCGACCAGGCATCGCGGCACTTCGGCTTCACGGTCGGCTACTTCAAGGAGGCGAGCTCCGCGCCGCCCGGGGTGCCGCCGGTGCGCGTGATGGTCGAGCGCGACGAGCAGGACTTCGCGGCCGAGATCGCCGGCATGGTGAGGTTCATGCAGGAGGCGTTCGGTCCCGCCCCGTTCGACGCGCTCGCCGCCGCGCGCAATCCGTCCACGTTCGGCGTGTCGTTCCCGAACCTGGTGCTCGTGGGCGTCGACCCGGACCCGGACCAGAAGACCGCCGACAACCGTCGCGAGCTGCACCGCGCGCACGAGGTCGCCCACCAGTGGTGGGGGGTGAGCCTCGATTTCGCGAACTACCACGATCAATGGCTGAGCGAGGCGTTCGCCGAGTTCTCGGCACTGTGGTACCTGCAGGTGGCGCTGCGGTCGAACCAGTCGTACCTCGCGGCGCTGGACCGCATGCGCGAGAACATCGTCGACAATCGCCGCTACGTGCTCGGTGGCGGCAAGCAGGCCGGGCCGATCTGGCTCGGCTACCGCACCAGCACCAGCGTCACGCCCGGCGACTACGACCTGATCATCTACGAGAAGGGCGCGTGGGTGCTGCACATGCTGCGCACCATGCTGCTCGACCTCGACACCATGAAGGAGGACCGGTTCCGCGGGCTGATGCGCGACTTCTACGAGCGCTACCGCAACCGCAAGGCGACCACGGCCGACTTCCGCGACGTGGCCGAGGCGCACGCCGGCCAGGACCTGTCGTGGTTCTTCGACCAGTGGGTGATGGGCACGCGCATCCCGGTCTACCGGTTCTCGTACAAGATCCAGCCGGCGCCCGGGGGCCAGTGGCAGGTGACGGGCCGCATCGAGCAGAACGACGTGCCGGAGTCATTCCGCATGCCGGTCGTGCTGCGGGTGGATTTCGCCCACGACAAGTTCGCGTGGGTGCGGCAGTGGGCCCGGGGTCGCGTCACGGAGTTCACGCTGCCCCCGAGCCTGGAGAAGCCGCGGCGCGTGGTGTTCAACGACATGCAATCGGTGCTGTGCGAGGTCAGGAAGTAGCCGACCCGGCCCGTGGGACCGGCTCGCCCCGTCAGCGGAGCGGTGGCCCGGTCGACTCCCCGCCCGGGCCGACATTGTCCAGCCACTGCAGCACGCGGGTGGCGATCGCGTCCGGCGTGAACCCGAAGAACTCCTGCACCGCGACGAGCGGCGCGGATTCGCCGAACCGGTCGATGCCGATCGTGAGCCCGCCGACGCCGACGATGCGGTCCCAGCCCACGGTCGAGCCGGCCTCGATCGACACGCGGCGAATGCCGGGCGGCAGCACGCGGTCGCGCCACGCCGCGTCCTGGGCGCTGAACAACTGCGGCGCCGGCATGCTCACGACCCGCACGTGGTGTCCCGCCTGCTCGAGGCGCGCCGCGGCGTCGACGGCGAGCCCCAGTTCGGAGCCGGTGGCGATCAGCGTGACCGCGGCGCCCGCGGCCTCGCGCACCACATAGCCGCCGCGGCGCAGCTCCGCCACGTCGAAGCCGTCGCGCCGCACGATCACGGGCAGCGTCTGCCGCGACAGCGCGATCAGCGTCGGGCCGTCGCGGCGCTCGAGCGCCAGGCCCCAGGCCGCCGCCGTCTCGACGCCGTCCGCCGGCCGGATCACCAGCAGGTTCGGGATCGCGCGCAGCGTCGCGAGCTGCTCGATCGGCTCGTGGGTGGGGCCGTCCTCGCCGAGGAACACGCTGTCGTGCGTGAACACCCACACCACCTGGCGGCGCATCAGCGCCGACAGCCGGATCGCCGGCCGGCAGTAGTCCGTGAAGATCAGGAACGACGCGGCGTAGGGAATGAAGCCGGTGAACGACATGCCGTTCACGATCGCGGCCATGGCGTGCTCGCGCACGCCGAAGTGGAAATTGCGGCCCGCGAACGCGCCCGCCTCGATCGCGGGCGAGCCCTTGATGAACGTCTTCGTCGACGGCTCGAGGTCCGCGCTGCCGCCGACGAGCGCCGGGACCAGCGCCGCGGCCTGCTGCAGCACCGCGTTGCCGTGCGCGCGCGTGGCCGCCGCGTCGCGCGGCGCGCCCGCGACCAGCCGCTCGAACGTGTCCGCCGGCACGCGCCGTTCCACCAGCGCGTCGAACTGCTGCGCCCGCTCCGGGTCCGTGCGGCGCAGCTCGCGCAGCGCGCCCTGCCACGCCTCGTACTTGGGCCGCAGTGCCGCGGCGCGATCGGCGAACAGCGCGCGCACGTCGTCGGGCACGAGGAACTTCGGCGTCTCGGGCCAGCCCAGCGCGCGCTTGGCGCCCGCGGTCTCCTCGGGTCCGAGCGGTTCGCCGTGCGCGGCCGCGGTGCCGGCCTTGTGGGGGGCGCCGTAGCCGATCGTGCTGCGCGCGATCACGAGGCTCGGGCGGGCGGTCTCGGCGACGGCGGCATCGAGCGCGCGCACGAGGTCGGGCCGGTTCTGGGCATCCGCGTGCTCGACGTGCCAGCCATAGGCCTCGAACCGCCGGCCGACGTCCTCGGTGAACGCGAGCTGGGTGTCGCCTTCGATCGAGATGTGATTGCTGTCGTAGACGAACTTGAGGTTGCCGAGCCGCCAGTGGCCCGCGAGCGACGCCGCCTCCGAGGCCACACCCTCCATGAGATCGCCGTCGCCGCAGATGCCGAACACCCGGTAGTCCGCGGGATCGAACCCCGGCGTCGCGATCCGCGCCGACAGCATGCGGCCCGCAACCGCCATGCCGACCGCGTTGCCGATCCCCTGGCCCAGCGGGCCCGTCGTGGTCTCGACGCCCACGGTGTGCCCCGCCTCGGGATGCCCGGGCGTGCGGCTGCCGAGCTGGCGGAACCGCTCGAGCTCGGCCAGCGGCAGGTCGTAGCCGGCGAGATGCAGCATCGCGTACAGCAGCATCGATCCGTGCCCGGCAGACAGCACGAACCGGTCGCGGCCGAACCACGCCGGATCCTGCGGCTGATACCGGAGGTAGCGGGTCCACAGCAGATACGCCACGTCGGCCATGCCCATCGGCATGCCGGGGTGGCCCGATTTCGCCTGTTCGACCGCATCCACGGCGAGGAAGCGGATGGTGTTCACCGCGCGCTGCTCGAGTGTCGGGTCGATGGCGGATGCAACGGTCGTCATGGCGTCTCCTGAACGAAGGTCGGCGGCGTGAAGCGCCAGCGTGCGACGAATGCGGGCGCGGCGGCGGCGCCGACACCAGGCGGATTCATGGATGCGTCAACGCGTAGGATGCGGCCCCCCACAGCGCGGTGCGCGGATCGAGGATCACCGACACCGGCAGCGGCTCGAGCACCGGCGACAGCCGTCCCTTGTCGCGGAACGCGCGCATGAACCGGCCGTCGAGGAGCAGGTTGCCGAGCCGGGGCGCGATGCCGCCACCCAGGTACACGCCGCCGAGCGCGAGCGACTTGAGCGCCAGGTTGCCGGCTTCGGCGCCGTACACGTCGATGAACATCCCGATCGCGAGCCCCGAACGCTCGCAACTGCCGTCGAGCGCCGTTTCGGTGACGACCGCCGCCGGATCGTCGGTCGTCGCGAACCGCCGCGCGACCGCCGGCGGCTCGGCGCCGCGGCGCGTGTCGGTCAGAAATCGGTAGAGGTCGGCGATGCCGGGGCCCGACAGGATGCGCTCGTAGCTCACCCGCCCGTAGCGGGCGCGCAGCCACTGCAGCAGCTCGTCCTCGAGCGCGTTGCGCGGGCCGAAGTCGGTGTGGCCGCCCTCGGTGGGAATCGGCAGCCACCCCGGGGCGTGCGGGGCGACGATCGCCTCGCCCAGTCCGGTGCCGGCCGCGATCAGCGCGCGCGGCCCGTCGCCGGGCACACCCGCGTGCACCACCATCAGGTCGTCGGGTCCGAGTTGCGGCAACCCCATCGCGGTGGTGGCGAGATCGTTGAGCAGCGTGCACTGGACGCCGAGCCGGGCGCCGAGCGCGTCGCCGTCGATCCTCCACGGCAGGTTCGTCGCCTCACAGCGGTTGTCGCGCACCGGGCCCGCGATGCCGAACACGGCGCGCTCCGGCCGCCCCGGCTGCTGCGCCATGAACTCGGCGAGCAGGGCGTCGAACGTGGCGTGACCGCGGGTCGCGAGCCGCGAGTCCCGGCGCGGCGCGCGCGGGCCCAGGTCACGGTCGAACCAGCCGAGCTCCGCCTTGGTGCCGCCGATGTCACCGGCTAGGATCATGCGTTCAGGTGTCCTCAGGGAGGGGATTTACCGTCAGGCGGCATCGCTCGCGAGCCCAGGCCCGCCGGCGCTGCCGCACCGCCGCGGCGCGTGCGACCGGAGCATGCGGCATTTGGGCGCCCGCGCCAAAGACGTGAGGAAAGCCCGTGTCAGCCCCGTTTGTGTCCGGATTCCCGAGATGACGTCATCTGTGCGGCTGCCCGCGCTCACGCCCGCCGAGCTGCGCCGCTACGGGCGTCACCTGCTGCTGCCCGAAATTGGCCTCGACGGCCAGCGCCGGCTCAAGGCCGCGAGCGTGCTGATCGTGGGCGCGGGCGGCCTGGGCTCGCCGCTCGCGCTGTATCTGGCCGCCGCCGGCATCGGCCGCATCGGGCTCGTCGACTTCGACGTCGTGGACGCGAGCAACCTGCAGCGCCAGATCCTGTACGGCACCGCCGACGTGGGCGGCCCCAAGCTCGAGGCGGCGCGCCGGCGGCTCGCTGATCTCAATCCCCTGGTCCAGGTCGAGACGCACGGCGTCCGGCTCACGCGCGACAACGCGCTCGACATCCTCGGCGCCTACGACATTATTGCCGACGGGACGGACAATTTTGCCACCCGCTACCTGGTGAACGACGCCTGTGTGCTGCTCGGCAAGCCGAATGTATACGGCAGCATCTATCGATTCGAAGGCCAGGCGAGCGTGTTCCATTCCGGGCACGGGCCGTGCTACCGCTGCCTGTACCCGGATCCTCCGCCGCCGGGGCTCGTGCCGTCGTGTGCGGAGGGCGGAGTGCTCGGAGTACTGCCGGGCGTGATCGGAGTGATCCAGGGCATCGAGGCGATCAAGCTCGTGCTCGGCGTCGGGGAATCGCTGATCGGGAGGCTCTTGGTGTTCGACGCGCTCGGCATGCGGTTCCGCGAACTCAAGCTGCGGCGCGACCCCGCCTGCCCGTTGTGCGGCGACTCGCCGACCCTCCACGAGTTGATCGACTACGAGCAGTTCTGTGGCGTGGGTGCGGACGGCGCCACGGACGGGAGCGCTGCGGACGCGGTCACGGCGCGCGGGCTGGCCGCGGCCCGCGCGGCAGGCGAGCAGCCGCTGCTCGTCGACGTGCGGGAGCCGCATGAATGGGAGATTGCCCGCATCGAGGGCTCGCGGCTGGTGCCGCTCGCCACGCTGCCGGACGGGCTCGCGGACGTGGATCGCGAGCGCGACATCGTGCTGGTTTGCCATCAGGGAGTGCGGAGCCGGACGGCGCTCGACATCCTGCGCGCGGCCGGGTTCCACAGGCTCCGGAACCTCGAAGGCGGCATCGACGCCTGGTCCACCGAGGTCGACCCCACGGTCGACCGTTACTGACAGGGAGGCATGACGTGTACCGACCCCTCCGTACCCCGCTCGTCCTGGGTCTCGCAATGTCGTTCGCCGGAGCGCTGGTGTTCATGGCGCTCCCGGGCTGCGCCACGAATCCGGTGTCCGGCAAGCGCCAGTTCTCGCTCGTCAGCCCGCAGCAGGAGCTGTCGATGGGCGCGGAAGGCAACACTGCGGTGATCGCCGAATATGGGGCGTACGACGACCCGCGGCTCGCTGCCTATGTCGACAGCGTCGGCCAGGCGCTCGCGAAGGTATCGCACGAGCCCGGCCTGACGTGGCATTTCACCGTGGTCGACGACCCCACGGTGAACGCGTTCGCGCTGCCCGGCGGGTACATCTACATCACGCGCGGCATCCTCGCGCACTTGAATTCCGAGGCGCAGCTCGCGGGGGTGATGGGTCACGAGATCGGCCACGTCACGGCACGGCATTCGGCGCAGCAGGTGACCCAGCAGCAGCTCGCGGGACTCGGCCTGGGGCTCGCGTCGGCGCTGTCGCCGACGTTCCAGCGCTACGGTGCGCTCGCGCAGCAGGGGCTGAGCCTGATGTTCCTCAAGTACAGCCGCGCGGACGAGACGCAGGCGGACGAGCTGGGTGTGGAGTATTCGACCAAGGCCGGCTGGGACTCGCGCCAGATGCCGCTCACCTACCAGATGCTGGCGCGGGTGAGCGACGTGGCCGGCGGCCAGCAGCTGCCGACGTTCCTCTCGACGCACCCGGACCCGGGCGACCGGCAGGCTCGGACCACCGCGCTGTCGGCCGCGGCCACGCAGGGCAAGACGAACCTCGCCATCCGTCCGGGCAACTACCTGTCGCACGTGAACAACATCGTCTTCGGCACGGACCCGCGGGGCGGCTACTTCGAGAACGGTCACTTCTACCATCCAACGCTCGGGTTCGAGCTGGCGATGCCGGCCGGCTGGCAGACGCAGAACCAGAAATCCGCCGTGGTCGCGGCCGAGCCCCAGCAGCACGGCATGATGCAGCTCACCATCGTGAACACCGGGGGCGTGTCGCCGGCGGCGTACGTGCAGCAACTGGTGTCGGGCGGCAAGATCACCGACGCGCGTGGCGCTTCCGAAACGATCGGTGGGTTCGCGGCGTGGACGGGACGGCTCGCCACGCAGAACCAGGACGGCACCCCGGGCTCGCTGATCGCCGTGTTCATCCAGCGCTCGGCGAATGAGACGTTCCAGGTCCTCGGGCAGAGCGCCGCGGCCGGCGACTCCTACGAGGCCGCGATCCTCGCCAGTGCCCGGTCGTTCCGCTCCCTGAGCGAGGCGTCACGCCGCAACCCGGCTCCCGACCGCGTGGTCGTGGTCGGCGCTCCGCAATCCGGCACGTTTCAGGAGGTGCTGGCGCGGCTCGGCCCCATCGCGATCACGCCCCAGCAGGAAACGGTGCTCAACAACCTCGACCTGGACGCCACGGTACGGCAGGGGCAATCGATCAAAGTCGTCCGATCGGGATCGCGCGCCGGCCGCTGAACTACCGCTGCACGCCGCGTCTGCCCGGACGGGCTAGCGCCATGAGCGCTCGCGAGATCGGATAAGTTTGTGCCGATTTTCACAAACGGGTTGACAGGATTGGAACGTGCGCCTTAGTTTCCGCCCCGGCCCGAACTTATGAAACGATACCTCGTTCCAGTTCTCATCGTCAGCACACTTGCACTGGGCACGGCTGCCTTCACGCAGTCGTTCTCGGTATCGCTCGGTTTGAAGCAGGGTCCGGAACAACCGATCCACTTCAGCCACAAGCTGCACGCGGGCAAGCTGCAGATGAACTGTCTCTACTGCCACTACTCGGCCGAGAAGTCCACGGTCGCGAACATTCCGACGCCCTACACCTGCATGGGGTGCCATCGCGTGGCGGCCACCGACCGGCCCGAGATCCAGAAGCTGACGAAGTACTACGACAGCGGCCAGAGTCCGCCGTGGGTCGAGGTCCACCGGCTGCCGGATCACGTGAAGTTCAATCACAAGCGCCACGTGAAGGCCGACATCGCCTGCCAGACCTGCCACGGGCCAGTCCAGGAGATGGACGTCGTGTACCAGTACTCGTCGCTCAAGATGGGCTGGTGCCTCAAGTGCCACCGCGAAAATCTCGACAACCCGAAGCACCCGGCCACGATGGACTGTCTGGCCTGCCACCACTAGGAAACGCGATGTCCGACTCCGTGGTGTTCAATCGCAGAGACTTCCTCAAGCTCGTCGGCCTGGGCGCGGTCGGCGTCGCTGGCTGCTCCCAGCCGGCGGAGAAGCTGATTCCCTACCTGGTGCCGCCCGAGGACATCCTGCCGGGTGTCGCCTACTGGTACGCGAGCACCTGCCGCGAGTGCTCCGCGGGCTGCGGCATCCTCGTCAAGACCCGCGAGGGCCGCGCGATCAAGATCGAAGGCAACCCCGCGCATCCGGTGAACCGCGGCGGGGTGTGCGCGCGCGGCCACGCGGGGCTCCAGGGGCTCTACAACCCCGATCGCCTGCGCACGCCGATGATGAAGAACGGCTCCGCGTGGCAGGCGGTGACGTGGGACGAGGCGCTCAAGACCGCGGCTGCGAAGCTGGCCGGCGCGCGCGCCGCCGGCAAGTCGATCGCGCTCGTGACGGACAACGTGACGGGTTCGTTCCAGCGCCTGGCGGATACGTGGGCGGCCGCGGCGGGCGGCACGCACCTGGTGTACGAGCCGATCACCTACCACGCGCTGCGCGAGGCGAACAAGCGCACGTTCGGCGTGGACGCGGTGCCGGACTTCGACTTCGCGCGCGCGAACGGCGTGATTTCGTTCGGCGCCGACTTCCTCGAGACGTGGATCAATCCGACCGGGTTCGCGCGCGGGTTCAGCGCGATGCGCGCCCGTCCCGAGGCGTTCTTCGTCTCGGTCGAGCCGCGACTGTCGAACACCGGCGCCAACGCCGACGAGTGGGTCGCCGTGCGCCCCGGCGGCGAGATGGCGGTCGCGCTCGGCATGGTGCACGAGATCGTCGCCCAGGGCCTGGGTGTCACCGGCAACCACGCCGGCGTCGCGGACGCCGTCAAGGACTGGAGCCCCGAGGCCGTCGAGCAGCAGACCGACGTTCCGGCCGCGGTGATCCGGCGGCTGGCGGTGATGTTTGCAAAGGCCCGGCCCTCGCTGGCGGTGGCCGGCGGAGTCGCGTCGCAGAGCGAGCTGGCGGTGGCGATGGTCGCCGCGGTGAACCTGCTGAACCACGTGGCCGGCAACGTCGGCGAGACGGTGCGCTTCGACCGCACGTGGAACTTCGACGCGGTGGCGCCGCTGTCCGAGCTGCAGCAGCTCGCGGGCCGCATGTCGGACGGCAGCGTGGGCGCGCTCGTGGTCTACAACGCGAACCCGGTGTACGCGGCCCCGGCGTGGTCCGGCATCGCCGCGGCGATTGACAAGGTGCCGTTCAAGATCTCGCTGTCGTCGATGCTGGACGAGACCAGCGAGCGCTGCGACCTGATCCTGCCGAGCCTGCATCCGCTCGAGATGCAGGGCGATGCCGAGACCCAGCACGGCGTCCATTCGATGCTCCAGCCGACGATGAAGCCGGTGCCGACGTTCGACGCGCGCACGCCGGGCGACACGCTGATCGCGCTCGCGCACGGCGCGGGCTTCGGCACGTTCCCCGCGAGCTGGCACGAGTATCTGACCGGCGAATGGCGGTCGCTGAGCGGCCGGTTCGGCGCGGGCGAGGAGTTCGACGCGTTCTGGGACCGCATGACGAAGACCGGTGGGGCGTGGGGCGAGCCCACGGGTTCCACGCCGGGCTGGGGCGCGATGCCGGCGTTCGCCGCTCCCGAGCTGCGCGGCGCCGGGGATCTGGCGCTGATCGTCTATCCGTCCTCACTGCTCTATGACGGCCGCGGCGCGAACAAGGGCTGGCTGCAGGAGCTGCCCGATCCCACGACGAAGGCGGTCTGGGGTTCGTGGGCCGAGCTCCACCCGGACACGGCGAAACGACTGGGAGTCGCCCACGGCGACGCGATCCAGGTCGAGACCGAATCCGGCAGCGTGGTCGTGCCGGCGTTCGTGTGGGCCGGGATCCGCAAGGACGCCGTCGCGATTCCGCTGGGCCAGGGCCACACGTCGTACGGCCGCTACGCGAAGGATCGCGGCGTGAACGCGTTCCGGCTGCTGACGCCGGTGCAGGACGCGGCGTCGGGTTCGGTCGCGTACCTCGGCGCGAAGGCGAAGGTGTCGAAGTCGGCCGCCGCGGTCGAGCTCGTCCAGACCCAGCACCAGCGGACCCAGCACGATCGCGAGATCGGCCAGGTCATCCCGGTGAGCGCGCTGCTCGGCGGCGCGCGGGCCGCGGCGGCCGGCGGCGGCGGGACCGCGGGTGTGGCGGCAGCGGGCGGCGACACGGCCGCGGCCGTGGGTGCGCTGAGCCAGATGCTGAGCCCGATGCAGTCGCGGCCCGGGCTCCACACCGAGCCGCGCGTCCATCCGCCGGGGGAGAAGATCCCGGCGCACTCGGTGAGCGCTGCCGAGCCCGAGCTGGTGGTGCGGAGTCCGCGCCGCGAGCCCGTCGACGTCGGTAGCTACAAGCACGCGACGCATCGCTGGGCGATGGCGGTCGACCTCAACTCGTGCACCGGCTGCACGGCGTGCGTTGCCGCGTGCTACGCCGAGAACAACATTCCGATCATCGGTCCCGAGCACATGAAGCGCGGCCGCGAAATGGCCTGGATCCGGATCGAGCGCTACGACGAGCAGGTCGGCGGCGGCAGGAACGACGTGCGGTTCGTGCCGATGATGTGCCAGCACTGCAGCGACGCGCCGTGCGAGATCGTGTGCCCGGTGTATGCGACCTACCACAATCCCGAGGGGCTCAACGCCCAGGTCTACAACCGCTGCGTGGGCACGCGCTACTGCTCGAACAACTGCCCGTACAAGGTCCGCGCGTTCAACTTCTTCGACTACTCGGCGCCGGACAAGCCGACGTTCGCGTTCGCCGAGCCGCTCAACTGGCAGCTCAACCCGGACGTGACGGTGCGGTCGAAGGGCGTGATGGAGAAGTGCACGATGTGCATCCAGCGCATCCTCGAGGGCAAGGGCAACGCGAAGGACGAGAATCGCGAGCTGCGCGACGGCGAGTTCACGACCGCGTGCGCCCAGTCGTGCCCGACCGAGGCGATCGTGTTCGGCGATCTGCTGGACCCGCAGAGCCGCGTGGCGAAGCTGTCGCACGGCGAGCGCCGGTACTGGGTGCTGAACGAGCTCAATACCAAGCCCGGCGTGACGTATCTCAAGAAGATCCAGCGCGACACCGCGACCACCTGAGGCCCGATTCCGTGAGCTCGAACGACGCCAGGAAATTGTCACCCGCGGCCGTCCTGTCGGCGCCCGTCGAGATGACGCAGAAGTCGATCAACGACGACGTGCTGCGGCTGATCGGCGCACCGGGGCGCGTGTGGTGGACGATCTTCATCATCGACCTGCTGATCCTCGGCACCGGCGTGATCGCGGAGCGGAACCAGATCATCAACGGCATCGGCGTGGCCGGCCACACCCGGCCGGTGATGTGGGCGTCGTACGTCGCGAACTTCGTGTTCTGGGTCGGCATCGCGCACTGCGGCACGCTGGTGTCCGCGATCCTGTTCCTGTTCCGCTCGCACTTCCGCCGCGCCGTGTACCGGGTCGCCGAGGCGATGACGGTGTTCGGCGTGCTCACGGCCGGGCTGTTCCCGCTGCTGCATCTCGGCCGCCCGTGGTTCGCCTACTGGCTGTTCCCGTTCCCCACCCAGCGCCAGTTGTGGCCGAACTTCCGCTCGCCGCTGGAATGGGACGTGTTCGCGGTCACCACCTACCTCACGGTGTCGAGCATCTTCTTCCTCGTCGGCATCATCCCCGACGCCGCCGCGGCCCGCGATCGCACGCAGAACCGCTGGCTCAAGCTGGTATACACGGTGTTCGCGGCGGGCTGGACCGGCTCGAACAACCAGTGGAAGCACTTCTACGGCGCCTACCTGTACTTCGCGGCGATCGCGACGCCGCTCGTGCTGTCGGTGCACTCGGTGGTGTCGTGGGACTTCGCGATGGCGCAGGTGCCGGGCTGGCACAGCACGATCTTCGCCCCGTACTTCGTCGCCGGCGCGATCTTCTCGGGCGTCGCGATGGTGATCAACCTGCTGATCCCGATCCGCAAGGCGTTCAAGCTCGAGCACATCGTCACGATCGACCACATCGAGAAACTGTCGAAGCTGGTGCTGCTGACGTCGACGATCGTGGCCTACTCCTACCTGTCCGAGTTCTTCTCGGCGTGGTACGGGCCGAGCAAGTTCGAGCGTGACATGTTCTGGTGGCGCGCCACCGGCCACTTCGCCTGGGCGTTCTGGATCATGTTCACGTGCAACGTGATCCTGCCGCTGACGCTGTGGTTCAAGCCGATGCGGCGGAACATGCCGTACCTGTTCGTGCTGTGCCTGTTCGTCAACGTCGGCATGTACTTCGAGCGGTTCGTGATCATCGTCACCTCGCTCGCGCATCCGTTCGATCCCAGCACCTGGGACGTGAACTACCGCATGTCGTGGACGGAGGGGGCGATCCTGGCCGGTTCGTTCGCGTGGTTCTTCATGTTCTTCCTGATCTTCGTGCGGCTGCTGCCGGCGTTCTCGATCGCGGAGCTCAAGGAGACGCTGCCGCCGCCGTTCCGGAGGAAGCACGCATGATCGGACCGCTCGTCGACAAGCTGCTTGCCGGCCCCGCCGTGAAGTACCGGGGCGTGATGGGCGTCTACTACTACGTGGACGACGCCACCGACACGGTGCGCGCGCTGCGCGGGCTGGGGCATGCCGGGCTGTCGGTGTTCTCGCCGGTGCCGTATCACGACATCGAGCGGGCGCTCGAGCAGAAGTCGTCACTGGTTCGATGGGTGACGTTCGCCGGCGGCCTGCTCGGCATCACCGGCGGTTTCACGCTGTGCATCTATGCGAGCCTGTCATATCCGCTGGTGGTGGGGGGCAAGGAACTGATCTCGCTGCCGCCGTTCGTGGTGATCGGCTACGAGTCGATGATCCTGCTCGCCGGGCTGTCGAACCTGGTCGGCATGCTGGCACTCGGCCGGCTGCCGCAGGTGCGGTCGAGCGCGCCGTACGATCCGCGTTTCACCGAGGACCGCATCGGCATCTGGGTGCCGTGCGAGGGCGACGAGGCGCGCAAGGTCGAGCAGCTCATGCGCGGCCACGGCGCCGAAGAGGTGAAGACCCATGGTTAAAGGGACGCTGGGCGTGATCGGACTGTCGATCCTGACGATGTTCGGGCCCACGAGCCCCAAGACCGGCTGCCAGGGCGCGTTCAAGGCGGCGACGCACGTCGTCTACCCCCAGCAGCGCGACATGCGCCGCAGCATCGCGCTGCTGCCGCAGCGCGGCTTCTACCGGGCGCCGGACTCCTCGAGCGTCCCCGTCGGGGGCCGCGACGTGGTGCGCGATCAGGCGAAGTTCGAAGCCGCGTTCACGGTGCCGACGCCGCCGACGCCCGAGTCGATCGAGCGCGGACACATCAAGTACGGCAAGACCTGCATGCCGTGCCACGGCGCGAACCTCGACGGCCAGGGCCCGGTGTGGCTGTCGAAGAAGTTCATGATCCCCCCGGCGAACATGATGATGCCTACGACCCGGGCGCGCACCGACGGCTACATCTACCGCTACATCCGCTTCGGGGGCGCGGTCATGCCGAGCTACGGCGCCCAGGTGACGGCGGAGGAGGCGTACGACCTGATCCACTACATCCGCGACATGCAGAGGAAGAACCCCAAATGAGTGAAGCCGGCGTCGCCGTTCACCACGAGGCCGTGCTGCGCGACATCGCGTCACGGCTGCCGGTCAAGCCGAACCCGCAGCGTCGCATGCTGTGGATCGTTCTCATGGCGATCGGTGTGCTGACGTTCGCGTACCTGATGTTGCACGAGCCCAGGCGGGCGTGGGGCTCGTACGCGATCAACATGCTGTACTGGCTCGGGATCTCGCACGGGGCGCTCGTGCTCGCGTCCGCGATCCGGCTGTCGAACGGTCGCTGGGGCGGCCCGGTGATGCGCATCGCCGAGTCGCTGTCGGCGTATCTGCCCTATGGCTACGCCACCGTCGTCGTGATGCTGGTGGCCGGGATCTGGACGTACCTGCCGTGGACCCAGCACGTGCTGCCGCGCCAGACGCCGTACCTGAACGTGCCGTTCCTCTACATCCGCACACTCGGCGGCCTCGGCCTGCTGCTGTGGCTGTGCCGTGACCTGGTGAGCACGTCGCTGCGCCCCGACCTGTATCACCTCAAGAACTTCGTGGCGCCGGAGCTGCGGGCCGACTACGAGAAACGCTCCGCCAACTGGCGCGGGGACGAGGCGGAGGCGAAGTGGTCGCGGGACCGCCTCGCCATGCGCGCGCCACAGGTGGTGGTGTGCTTCGCCGTGGTGTTCACGTTCATGGGCTGGGACTGGATCATGTCGCTCACCCCGGACTGGGTGAGCCAGATCTTCGGCTGGTGGTTCTTCATGGGCGCGTTCCTCACCGGCATCGCGATGACGGCGTTCCTGGCGACGCGGCTGCGCGCGAACTACAAGCTCGACGAGTACATCACCCCGGAGCACTTCTGGGACCTGGGCAAGATCGCGTTCGGCTTCAGCATCTTCTGGGTGTACCTGTTCTGGTCCCAGTACCTCGTGATCTGGTACGCGAACCTGCCGGACGAGACCTGGTGGGTGTTCCTGCGCTTCGAAGAACCGTGGCGGCCGCTCGCGTTCGCGGTGTTCGGGTTCGTGTTCCTGATCCCGTTCCTCGGGCTCATGAACATCTACACCAAGAAGAACCCGTTCTGGCTCGCGGTGTTCTCGATCATCATCCTGGCCGGCATGTGGATGGAACGTCACATCCTGGTCATGCCATCGTTGCACCCCGAGGCGCGCTGGGTGGGGCTCCCCGAGATCGGCGTCACGCTGGGGTTCCTCGGACTGTTCGGCTGGGCCGTGCAGGGCTTCGTGACCCGCTACCCCGTCGTGAAGGTCACCGACGTGTTAGAAGGGTTGGGAGCGCACGGGCACTAGTCCGGCGGCGGTCGCCGGTCACGCGCCCGGGTTCTTCTCCGAGAGCCCGGGCGCGTTCGTTGTGGGCCAGTGGCGAAACCGGCAGACGCTCGACGCTTAAAACGTCGTGTCCGCAAGGACGTGTGGGTTCGACTCCCACCTGGCCCAGTTCCTTGGCTCCAAGGCGGCCCCGCGGGAGCGACCCGGTGGTTTGTACCTCTTACCACCGGATTCAGCCGTTCGGTCCATCCGTCACGGTCATCAAGCCGTTGCGAACAGCGTAACTCGCGTGCTGCCACCGATGAATTGCGGTGGTCCCCGTGGCATCGCCATTGCTCAAGGAGTGTTCGGCAGTCGTTCGACTGGCGCGCGAGCGCGAAGCAACCCCCAACCGCAGCCTGTGTCCTCTCCTGGTGGAGCGGGCTCCTGGCAGCAAGGAGCAGTCCCATGAAGATGCACGTGACAGGCATGATCGCGTTGGCGGCCGTCATGATGATGGGTTCCCATGTCGCGGGAGCGGCGAACGATCCGATGGCCACGGACCCGGTGATGAACCAGGTCAGCCCCTCGGACGCGAGCCCGGCGAACGTCACACCGGTGATCCTCGGAGAAGTCAGCGAATCGTCCGAGCACTCCGTGACGCTGAACACCGCGCGCGGCGAGCACATGGAGTTCGAGATCGACTCCCGCACGGTGATGCCGCTCCGGCTCAGCGACGGCGCGCGCGTGAAGGTGGAATTCCACCTGATGGACAACGGCATGCACCACGCCGGACGGATCTCGGCGCTGGCGGCCGGCTCGGCCGAGTGGACGCGCCTCGACCAGCAGTTGTCGGCGCTGCAGAACCGTCGGGACAGCGACGTCGCGACGTCTGCGGACGTGAACACGCCGATCGCCGACAACACGCCGGCGGCTACGACGGACAACATGTCGAATAGCGCGGCCCCGACGAACACGCTCGAATCAGGCACGGCGGCGGGCAACTCGAACGCCTCGATCAGCGAGGATCGCGACGCGACCCCCACGCCCGCCAATCGCGAGTTGCCGCGCACGGCGAGCAGCCGAATCTGGCTGCTGGTGCTCGGACTCGGTGTGTTCGCCGCGGCGTTCGGCCAGCGGATCGTGCGCCGATTCTCGATCTGACGCAGGATGGCGGCAGGGATCGCGGTGGGCGGCCGGCTGGGACGTCGGCGCCCGCCGCGTGCCGCTGCCGGTCGCTGACCCCTCTTAGAGGTTGTCGATGATCTCGAAACTCACGCGTTCCCGGATCGAGTTCGCCATGTACATCGCGGGCACCGCCCTGATCGGATCCTGGGTGGTGCTCACGATCGCGGCCCGGGAGTTTCAGCGCGACGCCGCGGGCACGGTGGATGGGTGGTCCCGCTCCGGTGCCATCACCAGCGACGCGGCGTATGCCCGCCGGCTCGAGGCCCAACGCACCGGCCTGCTCGGGCGGCTCGAAATTCCCTCAGCGAAGCTGTCGGTGATCGTCGCGGAGGGCACCGACGAGCGCACGCTCGGCCATGCCGTGGGGCACGTGGCTGGCACCGCGCTGCCGGGCGAGCCGGGCAATGTGGGGCTCGTCGGACACCGGGACACCTACTTTCGCGGGCTCGAGCACATCCGACCCGGCGACGAGATCCGCTTCCTGGCCCCGGACGGACTCCATCGCTACCGGGTGACGGGCACGGAGATCGTGGCGCCCGGACGCGTGGACGTGCTCGATCCGACCCGCAGCCCGGCGCTCACGCTCGTGACCTGCTATCCGTTCCACGTGCTTGGGCCGGCGCCCAACCGGTTCGTGGTGCGGGCACAGCCCATTCCGGGTCAGGCACCGGCGGCTTCCGCGTCCGTCGCGGGACTGGAAGCATCGACGGATCACTGATCCGCCCGCGATTCTCCAGCGGGGCCCGGATTTGTGGCATGCTGTCCGTTCCGGCCGGTTCGCGGCCATGCCACTTCCCCGAGGCCACATGACGCGCAGACCGCCACTCCACGAGTTAGTGCTGTATGTGGCGGCATTCGGCGTGGTGGGGCTCGCGGCCGGGCTGTCGTACCTGGCCCCCGCGCTGTCCTCGGCGTCGCCCTACACACTGTTCCTGCTCGCGGCGATCATCGCCGCGCGGTGGTGCGGACTCGGACCGGGCCTCGCCGCCATCATCATCGGCGGCGTGCTGGCGGAGGCGCTGTTCGTCGCGCCGCGTCCCTCGCTGCTGCAGCCCCATACCGCCGAGGTGCTCGATCTCGTCAGCTACCTGGTCGTCGGGTTCGTCGCATGCTGGGCGACGTCGTCGCTGCGGTCCGCGCGTGAACGCATACTTCGCATCCTCGATTCGATCTCCGAAGGCTTCACCGTGGTCGACCGGAGCTGGCGGGTGCTGTACCTGAACCGCGCCGCCGCCGACATGGCGCGGACACCACCCACCGACCTGCTGGGCCGGAACGTGCTCGAAACGCTGCCCGGGGGGGCGGCGATGCCGTTCAAGAACGAGTTGCGCCGCGCCATGACCGAGCGCCGTCCGACGCGGATCGAAGTGCGGGTCCCCGGCACCGGAGTGTGGCTCGAGACGCGTATCGTGCCGACGGAGGAGGGGCTGAGCGCGTTCACGCGCGATGTCACCGACCGCAAGGTCACGCACCACCAGCTCGGCATCACGCTGTCGGCGCTGGCGCGTTCGAACCAGGAGCTCGAGAAGTTCGCGCGCACGATGTCCCACGATCTCGTGCAGCCGCTCGCCAGCATCACGTCGTTCGCCGAGCTGCTCAAGGATTCGAACCCGGCCGAGGTCGAGCGCTGCGCGAACCGGATCATCGAGATCGGTCTGCGCATGGCGGCAACGCTGCGCCAGAACCTCGACGCCGCCCGCACGCTGGGTGATCCCGGCGCCCACGAGGCGGTGGCGCTCGATGCGCTGGTTGCCGAGGTCGCGCAGGAACTGTCGGGCGTCCTCGCGGGCTCGGGCTCGTCGGTGACGAACGACGAGCTGCCGGTGGTGGAAGCCGATCCTGTGTTGATGCGGCAGCTGCTCTACAGCCTCATCCTCGGCGCCGTGGGCGACGGCGAACCCCGCCGGCTCAAGTTCTCATCCGGGCGCGACGACGAGCAGTGGACGCTCACGCTGTCACTGGTGCCGCTCACCGCGCCGGCCGCGGAGGCGATCCCGCTGCGCGTCGAGGATCACGACGAGATCATGATCGCGCGGCGCATCGTCGAGCTCCAGGGCGGCCGCATGGAGGCGGAGGCCGCCCCCGACGGCACTGCGCATTGGATCCGCATGCGGTTGCCGGCGGCGATGCTGAAGGTGCGCGAGTCGCGTTCGGCGGCGGGGACGGCGGGGAAGTAGGCGGCCTGTCCCATGGCATCGCAGGCGAGCCTTCTTCAATTGCGACGATACCTGTTCGACGGTTACCAGTGTGCCCGGTCCATACGCACGAATTAACTTGACGAGCCAGTGAGGTGGGGCAACCGCCGCCTCTCGATCCCTTGGTCAGGAGCGTACCGACGCGCGCAGGATGAGCGTGATTGAGCTCGATCCACCTGCGATGAGAACAATGTCGCGGCATGTTGCGTCATGCGTCGTGGCGGGCTGCCCGAGCGCCCAATTCGCTCACGCTACAATTGAGTCAGAGCCCCCGCTCATTCGATCCAGTGAGCGACCCCATGACTCGATTTGCGCTGACCCATCTCACCGACGAAGTGCTGTCCCGGAATCTGCCCGTCGTCGACCTTCGCGAGCAGGATGCGTCGGCCGTCGTGCTTGCACACGTCGCCGAGTTCGATGCGCGCAAGCTCTACCTGCCGCAGGCCTACCCGTCGATGCACTCGTATTGCGTC